>PXBD01000085.1 GCA_003565625.1 Gammaproteobacteria bacterium | reverse complement strand
TTGGGTGCATTTTCGCCCTGCAGGATCGGCAAAAATGGTAATCTTTAGAGGGTGTTACGAAGATGCGAGATGGTGGTGGGCGATGCTGGGTTCGAACCAGCGACCCCTGCCGTGTGAAGACAGTGCTCTCCCGCTGAGCTAATCGCCCGTCTGAATCATCTGGACTGCGTATCATACGGTGAAATCGAGTGGCTGGCAATCGCGAGGGTTAAGGCATCGCTATGGGTTTCAGGCGCGTGGTGCTGATGGTGTTGCTGGTCTATGCGGGCCTGGTCGGCTTGCTGTATTTCGGCCAGGAGCGGCTGTTGTTTTTGCCGGAAATGGGTGGCCGGGAACTCATCTCTTCTCCAGCGGATCGGGGCCTGCACTACGAAACCGTCTGGCTTGAGACCGAAGACGGTGAACGTCTGCACGCCTGGTGGGTTCCGCATCCGCAGCCGTTGGCCGTGCTGCATTTCAGCCACGGCAACGCCGGCAATCTCTCTCACCGCCTCGACAGCGTGGAGATGTTCCATGATCTTGGTCTGAGCGTTTTACTCTATGACTACCGCGGCTATGGTCGCAGCAGCGGTAGACCCGACGAGGCGGGCATTGAAATCGATGCGCTTACGGCCTGGTCGTGGCTGATCGACCAGGCCGGTGTTGCGCCCGCGCAGGTCGTGTTGTTCGGCCGTTCGCTGGGGGGTGCCGTGGCCGCTCGCCTGGCCGCTGAACTCGCCCCGGCAGCCCAGCCCGGGGCCTTGATTCTGGAGTCGACTTTCACCTCCGTGCCCGATCTGGCAGCAGAGTTGTACTGGTGGCTGCCGGCAAGAAGACTCGCGCGCATCCAGCTGGACGCGCGCGCAGCACTGGCCGTTGCCGATCAGCCCACCCTGATCGTGCACAGCCGCGACGATGAAATTGTCCCGTTCGCGCATGCCGGGCGCCTGCTCGAAGCTGCCCCGGGTCGTGCCAAACTGCTTGTCATCGAGGGTTCCCACAACACCGGTTTCCTGCGGTCGCGCCAGGCCTACCGCGCGGGGCTGGCTGACTTTCTCGCTGCCGTGTTTTCATCCGATCACCATTCCAGAGTCGATAAGATGGAACGTTTTCCAAATGAACTGATCGAATTTCGGCGTGACCACTACGACTAGATTCTTTTTTGCCGGTTGGCTGCTGCTGGTCCTGGCAGCTTGTTCCGAACCTGAACGCCAAGCGACTTCGGGAGGCTCCGGGCCCCGGGCGCTGCCGGTGCAGGCACTGGAAGTCACGCCCCGGGATTTGTCGCGGGTGGTGACGGTATCGAACTCGGTCGAGCCCATGCGCATCATCCGGCTGGCAGCGCGCACCGAGGGCGTGCTGATCGAGGTATTGGTCGAAGAGGGAGACCAGGTAGGCGCCGGAGAAGTGATTGCGCGCATCGATGTGCGTGAACAGCGGGCTGAACTGGCTCGTGCCCGCGCCCGGTTGCACCAGAAGGAAGCCACTTTTGCTCGCTATGAGCAGCTGCGCGATCGCAACTTTGTCGATCTGGCCAGCTTCGAAGAGTCCCGGGCCGAGCTGGAAGTGGCTTCAACGGACGTCGATCTGTGGGAAACGCGGGTTGCTTTCGGCACCGTGGCCTCGAGCATTGACGGCACCGTGGTGGCGCGCTACGTCGAGCCGGGCGAGGCGGTGTCGCGCCACGGCGAGTTGTTTTCGATCGCGGATCTGTCCAGCCTGGTCGTGCGGCTGGGTATCTCCGAGCTGGACGTAGGAAACCTGCGGGTTGGTGATGCCGTGGTGGTGAATGTGGATGCGGTCGGTGAGCGCAACCCCGTCGCCGGGGCGATCCGCCGGAT
Organism: Gammaproteobacteria bacterium; assembly: GCA_003565625.1. Classification (GTDB taxonomy): domain Bacteria; phylum Pseudomonadota; class Gammaproteobacteria; order Xanthomonadales; family Wenzhouxiangellaceae; genus Wenzhouxiangella. The sequence continues at coordinate 30,992 of PXBD01000085.1, read as the reverse complement.
CTTCCCCGCTGCCGAGGCCGACAGCCGCCTGGTCACGGTGGAAGTGGAACTGCCCGATGCCCTTGCCCACGGCGTCCGGCCGGGTTTTCTGGCCCGCGCCCGGCTGCTGGTCGAGCAGCGCGAGAACGTCCTGGCCGTGCCGGCCGGTTCGGTGGCTGAATCCGATGGCCAGCACTTCGTGATGGTGGTCAACGGTGAGGATCGCCTGGAACGCCGGGTGATCGAGCCCGGGGTGATCCGCGGCGCCTGGCGGGAAGTGGTGACCGGCCTGGCCGCCGGTGATCGAGTGGTTTCAGCCAACCCCCTTGAAATGAACGCCGGCGACCGGGTGCGGGTCGTCGAGCTGCTGACCTAGCCCGCTGATCGAGGATGAAAAACCATGGCTGAGTCTGAGCGTTCCGATCCCCGCGAACTCGACCCCGCGCGCGGCACTCGCTACTACAGCGGCCTGACGCATGCCTCCATTCGCCGTCCTGTCGGTACCCTGGCGATTGCCTCGGTGGTGCTGGTGCTGGGCCTGTTCTTTGTCGATCGGCTACCGGTCAACCTGCTGCCCGAGGTCGAGTTTCCGCTGGTTCGGGTTACGGTCAACTACCCCGGCGTGGCGCCGGAAGTGATGGAGGAGCAGGTCACCCGGGTGCTCGAGCGCTCGTTGTCTTCGGTCGAAAATCTGAGCCGGATTTCCAGTCGCGCATCGGAGGGCCGGACCAACGTCAACCTGATCTTCGAGCACGGTGTGGACCTGGACGTGGCCCTGCAGAACGCCGCCCGCCAGCTCGAGACCGCCCGCCAGCGCTTGCCGTCCGACATTCAGCCGCCGCGCCTGCGCAAGTGGGATCCCGGTGAGTGGTCGATCTGGCGGGCCGGGTTCTCCTCGCCAACCCGCCCGCCGCGCGATGTGCGCGACTGGGTCGAGCAGCGTCTTGTTCCGCAGTTGCAGTCGATCGAAGGCGTGGCCTCGGTCGAGGCGGCAGGGGGCCAGGTGCGCGAGATCGAAGTGGTGCTCGACCAGGACCGGCTGCGCTCCTATGGCCTGACCCTGCGCGACGTGGCCGACCAGCTGGCCTCGGAAAATCTCAACGTCGCCGCCGGCAACATTACCTCGGCACAGTTCGACGTCATGGCGCGCACGGATGGGCGTTTCGCCTCACCGGAAGAAATCCGTGATGTCCTGCTGTCGGTTCCGGGCAGCTCGCGGCGTATTCGTTTGAGTGAAGTCGCCAGCGTGTCCGATGGGTACCGTGAACAGCGCCTGTTCGTGCGCCTTGACGGTGTCCCTTCGACCCAGCTGTCGATCTTCAAGCTGCCGGATGCCAACGTGGTCCAGGTGGTGGATGCCATCAACCAGCGGATGAGCCAGCTCGACCGTTCCGGTTTCATGCCGCCCGATATCCAGTGGCAGGCCACGCGCGACGGCGCGTATTTTGTGCGCGGGTCGGTTCAGGCGGTTTCGGCCGCGGCCATTCTGGGTGCGGTGCTAGCCATGCTGGTGGTGCTGGCCTTCCTCGGTTCGCTGCGCAAGAGTTTCGTCATCGGGCTGTCGATCCCGCTGGCCATCCTGTTTACCTTTGTGCTGCTCGGCATGGGTGGCCTGACCCTGAACGTGATCAGCCTGGGCGGTCTGGCCCTGGGCGTGGGGCTGCTGCTGGACAACTCCATCGTCATGCTCGAAAACGTGGCCCGGCATCAGGAAAAGCTGGGTAAGGACTCTGAGCAGGCCGCCCATGACGGCGCCGAGGAGGTCATTTCGGCTATTACTGCCGGGACCTTGACCAACCTGGCCGCGGTGGCACCATTTCTGCTCATCACCGGCATGGCATCGCTGGTCTTCCGCGAGCTGATCCTGACCATCTCTTTTGCCGTCGTCGCCTCGCTGGCCGTAGCCCTGACCCTGGTTCCCATGCTGTCGGCACAGTTCGGCAAGGTTCGCTTCCGTTCCGGTCTCGACCGCAGCTTGCCCTATCGATGGTTCAACCGCGGCATCGAGCGCCTGGTCGTGATTTACCGTCGCATTCTGGCCGGCATCCTGCGCTTGCGCTGGCCGGTGGTTGGGTTTTCGGTGGCGCTGTTTGCAGGCGCGGTCGTGAGCGCGGATCGCCTGGGCAACGAGTTTCTGCCCCAGCTCGATGATGGTCAGATCTGGGTTCGCATGAGCCTGCCGCCGGGTACCACGCCGGAGCAGACCGACCGCGCATCCCGATTGATCGAACAGGAGTTGGCCACCCTGCCTTACGTTGAAAGTGTGTTTGCGATATCCGGCGGACACCTGCAGGGCGGCGTGGTCTCGGAACGGCCCGGCACGGCGCGCATGAGCGTGGTCCTGGCCGATGCCGCCGAGCGCCCGGAATGGCCGGCCGGCCTGTGGGTGGTCGAGGCGCGCGAGCGCCTGGAACGGCTGGATATTCCCAATGCGCGCATCTGGGTGCGGCCGCCGCGCATTCCGGGGCTGAATTTCGGCGCCAGCGGCAGCGACATGGACGTCATGATCGTCGGTGAGGATTTGTCCGTGCTGCAGATCCTGGCGCGAGAAATGGTCGATGAACTCGAAGCCATCGCCGGCCTGGAAGATCTGGAGATTGCCCGCGAGGATCGCACCCCGCTGCTGAGCGTGGACGTGGACCGGGAGCGCGCGGCCGCCCTGGGGCTGAACGTTGGCGAGGTCGGCCGGGCGTTGCGCGATGCCGTCTCCGGGGCCGTGCCAACGCGCTTTTCGACCGGATCAGAGGAATACGATGTGCGGGTTCGCCTGCCGCGCGCGGCAACCGGAGACCCCGAGGCGCTCAGCCAGTTGATCGTGGCCGCGGTCAACGGACGTGTCGTCCAGTTGGGCGATGTGGCCTCGCTGCATCTCGGTGATGGCCCGGCCCACATCGAGCGCGAAAATCAGGTTCGTATCCAGCGCATTACCGGCAACTTCAACACCGAGCTCAATGACGCCGGCTCCATCATGGACGAGATTCGCGCCCGCATCGAAGGAGTGGGCGTGCCCGACGGCTACGGCCTGATTTTCGGCGGTCAATTCGAGACCGTGGAGGAAACCGACCGTGAAATGCTCAGCGTGATTCTGCTGGCCGCATTCCTGGTGTTTGTGGTCCTCGCGGTGCAGTACGAGCGCCTGTCCAATCCGCTGGTGATCATGTCCGCAGCACCGTTGTCGGTGATTGGCGTGGTCGCCATGCTCTGGGCCACCGGCACCCCGCTGTCGGCGCCGGCCTTCCTCGGCGTGATCTTGTTGATCGGGATTGTCGTCAACAATGCGATCTTGCTGGTCGAGTACATCGAGCGCGGCCGCCGGCGCGGCTTGACCACTGCCGATGCGGTGGTGGAAGCCGGCGGCATCCGCCTGCGGCCCATCCTGATGACGACCCTGACCACGGTTGCCGGCATGGTGCCACTGGCCGTGGGCATGGGCTCGGGTGCCAACCTGATGCAGCCGCTGGCCATTGCCGTCATTGGTGGCCTGCTCACGGCCATGGTATTGACCCTGTTCCTGATTCCGTGTCTGTATGTGATCGTCCAGAACGCCAGCGAGCGGCTGATGGCCTTGTTCGTGGGACGTCGCCAGGAAGACGACCGTCAGGTTGCCGGCTCCGCTGGGCAATCGGTTGATGTAAGCTGAGTTCGGGTCAGGCAACTCGGCTCGATGAGGAGTGAACACGCTTTAATGAATCGATTGCTGCTCGTGTTGGCGGCCAGCGCTTTGGCTGCCGGTAGCGCTTGGGCTGAGGGTAACGAGGAAGAAGCGCAGCTTGGCGACCGCGAAGAGCGTCAGGAACGGCTGATGGAACTGCACTGTCGCGATGACCTCGATCGACCCGAAAGCTGGCTCGATCGCAGCCATGCCTACATGAGCCAACGCCTGTGCGAGCCGGCGGCCTGGTTCGACGGCTTTTTTGGCGACCCGCGCGCGTTGGAAGAGACCCCCGTGGGCACTTTTATTCGCATGCGCAATGCGCTGGAGTGGGACCAGTCGGAAGGCTGGAGCTACGGTTTGCGCGTGCGCGCCAACATCGAGCTGCCGCGGATCTCGGACCGGGTGCGCCTGCTGGTTTCGCGCGATGAAGACTTGAGCGGTGAATTGCGCGATGGGCCGGCCGCAACCGAAGGCGATGACCGCACCCGGCTGGGCTTGCGGTTCATCGCCAGCGAGCGGGCCCGGTCGCAGCTGGATGTGGACGGCACTATCCGAATCAGCAGTGGCGCTCTCAACCCCAGGGTTCGGGCACGCTATCGGCAGGTCTACGGTCTGACCGAAAACACCCTGGCGCGTGCCACCCAGAGCGTATTCTGGGAGCGCGCCGACGGTTTCGGTACGACCTCGCGCCTGGACTGGGAGTGGCTGCCCGATCGCGATCGACTGATCCGCTGGACGGGCGAAGGCACGTTCTCTGAAGGGTCTGACGGCGTGGATTGGCGCACTTCGGTGACCGCGTTCCGTCAGCTGGATCTGCGCACGGCGTTGCGCAGTGAAGTCGGTGCGTTTGGCTACACCAGTCCGCGCTTCGATGTCGAGGAGTACTTTGTGGCCGTGCGTCTGCGTCGCCAGTTTGCTCGTCCGTGGCTGTTCTACGAGATCCAGCCTGAACATGCCTGGCCGCTGGATCTCGATACGGGCAAGCGCGGTGCCGACTGGCGCCTGACCTTTACCCTGGAAATCCAGTTCGAGAATGAGCGCTCGCGCGCGAGCCGCCGGGTGGAATATTTTGGTGAAGATCCCGACGAATCGATGCCGGAACTGCTGCTGGAGCCGATTCCGGTCGAAGCGCCGGGCGAAGCCGGGATCGATCCGGTGCTCGATCACAACAAGGACGAAAACGAGGAAGAGCAGGATGACGGGGACAGTTCGCCCCCGGGCTCTTGAGCGCTACCGCGGCGGGTCGATCTGGCCCTGGATCGAGTTATTGAGTCGATACCATCCGGCAATGCTGTAGCGATCCCGTCGGGCCGGCAGGACTTCGTGAGGCACCTCCTCGCTCAGGAAGATGACCAGCCGACCGCCCCGGGGAGCGATTCGGATCGGTTCGTCCTCCTCGTTGGCGCCGTACAGCACCAGTTCGCCGCCGTCACCGGGCTGCCAGTGGTCGTTCAGGTAGGCCACGGTGGACAACACTCGATTGGCCGCGCCGCGGAAGCTGTCGAGGTGGCGCCGGTAGAAGGCGCCGGGCGGATAGTGGGCAAAATGGGCCTCGAATTCGAACAGGCCCAAGAACAGCCGCCGGTTGAGGGCGTGGCGCAGGTCCTCGGCCAGCCCCAGGAATCGCGCGTGCACCGGCTGCTGTCGGGTCAACCACCGGATCCGGTCGCGCCGCACGCTGTGGTCAACCTGGAAATCGGCTTCGCGTCCCACGCCGGCCCTGGTCAGGGCATCGGCCGCAACCAGTGCTTCCAGTTCCAGGCGCAAGTCGCGGACCAGCGCGGGCGCAACAAGATCTTCGCCGCACCACCAGCCGGCTCCGGCCAGGGCATCGGCAGCCTGGTCGAGAAGGCTTTCATCCAGCGCGGTGAGTGGATCGAGATCAAAGGGTTGGCCCAAGCGCGGCTCTCCTGGCCTGCGAGCCGCAGCATGCGGCCGGCGAAGTATAGCCGCTGGTCAGCGCTGGTGCGACAATGCCGGGTAGTCCCTCACAAGGCTCTGCCATGAAAAGTTTCCCGCTGTTTCTGATCGCTGCCCTGATGGTTCCCGTCAATGGCCTGCTTTGGGCCCAGGACCCACGCATCGAGCAGGTCACCGTCTACCCTGACCGGGCAGAGGTCGTGCGCTTGATTCAGGTGGACCTGGCCGCTGGCGAGGAGGAGCTGCGGATCAGCGATCTGCCGGCCCGAACCGTGCCGGATTCGCTACGATTATCGGTGCGCTCCGGTGAGGGCGTGGCCCTGGGTGGCATGGAGCTGCGCACCGTGCGCGGCGCCGAGCGGGTCCAGCCGCGCGCCCGCGAGCTCGAAAATCGTATTCGCGCGCTCGAGCTTCAGCGTCAGGGTCTGGCCAACCGCATCCAGGCGCGTAACCTGCAGCTTCGCCTGCTGGAATCCATCGTTGACGAAGATACCGGGCAGGGCGGGGATGCCCGTCTGGAAGCGCTGGCCGAGATCGGCTCACGCGCCGAGGAAGTCCTGGCCCAGCGCCTGGTCCACGAAAGCGAGCGCGATCAAATCGCCGGTGAGATGGAGCGTCTGAAGCGCCAACTGGCCGATCTTGGCCAGTCCCAGCGCGATACTCGCGAGGTACTGGTGCCGGTGCGTGCCGAAGGCCCCGGCCGGGCCGAGATCGAGATGACCTACCTGGTGAGCGACGCCGGCTGGGAATCCCTTTACGAATGGCGCCTGGATACCGAGGCTGCCCGCCTCGTGCTGGTGCAGCAGGCCCGGGTGCGCCAGAACACCGGCGAAGACTGGACCGATGCCCGCATTCAGGTGGCCTTGGGCCAGCCTGCCCTGGGTGGTCAGTTACCGCAGCTGCGGCCCTGGACCATTGATATTGCCAGACCCGCGCCGCGGGCGCGCATGCTGGAATCGGCGGCGATGGACGCCGCGCCGCTGGCGGGCGCGCCCGAGTCGATGCTGCAGGGCAGCGAGATGGCCGCGATGTACCGGATTCCGGGCCGCAACCACGTTTCCGGCGACAATGCACCGCGCCGCTTTCTGCTGGCCGAGCACGTTCTGGAAGGCCAGCTGGGTGCGCGCGCCGTGCCGCGCCGGCAGACCCGCGCCTGGCTGTTTTTCGAAGCGCAATACGACGGCGAGGCCTGGCTGCCGCCGGGTCGCGTCGCGTTGTTCCAGGACGGTGCCGTGGTCGGCCAGACGCGCTTTACCGGGCTGGCCCCGGGCGGTGCCCTGGCGGAAAGCTTCGGCGTGGCCGAGCGGATCGAGATCGATCATCGCCTGGTCCGCGACACCCGCGGCAGCGAAGGGCTGGTGCGGCGCGCCAATCGGCTCGAGCGCGAGTTCGAATTCGAGGTCAGCAATCGCTACGGGCGTGCGCTCGAAATCCTGATCATCGACCAGCTGCCGGTGCCGGGTGATGAGCGCATCGAGGTCGAGATGACCGCCGACAGTCGCAGGCCGGACGTGCTTGATTTCAACGACCAGGCCGGCGTGGTGGCCTGGCGCGATGAGTACCAGCCCGGCCAGACCCGGCGTTTCCGGTTTGGCTACCGGGCCGTTTTTCCGCGTGATGTCGAGGGCTTGAGCGGCTGGTAGCCGGCCGGCAGCTCGTGCAGCCGTTCACCGGCGATGGCGATGCGGCACCGGGCCGGGAAGTCGGTTGCGGTCATCAGGCCGGTAAAGCGCCCGAAAGCGGGCAGCACCAGGTGTTCATCGCCGAGCAGGAAAGCCGGCAGGCGCACCCGTTCGCGGCGATGACGGATCACCGCACCCGGATGCAGGTGGCCGGAAAGCCCGGGCAGGCCGCCCGCGTCGGTCCATTCGTGGACCAGGCACAGGCCGTCCAGATCGAGCGCGACCGAATGCGCCCGGATGTTCCAGCCGGCCAGCCAGGCGTCCAGCGCGCGGTCGTGGTTGCCCAGCACCAGGTCGATGGCCAAGTGCGGGTGTGATGCCCGCCAGGCGCTGATCTGTGCCGGCCAGTCATCGCCGCCCTGCGGCGGGGCGTGCACCCAGTCGCCGAGCACGATCAGGCGCTCAGCGCCCGTGTTGGTCAGCAGCGCGTCGATTCGGGCCAGGTCGGTCGCCAGCACGCCGGCGGGTACCGCGACCCCGGCGCCGCGAAAGACCTGGTCCTTGCCCAGGTGAGCATCGGCCAGCAACAGCGCCTTTTGCCTGGGCCAGAACACCGCCCGATCCGGCAGCAGCTGCAGACTATGCCCGCCAAGACGGATGACTTTCATTGCGCACCAGCTCTCAGGGTTGTGCGCTGAGGCCGTCGGGGCGGGGCCTCGCGCTCCATTCCGGCCAGCATGCGCTCGACCCGGGCCTGGAAGTCCTCGGTGCTGAGCTGGCTGCGCAGGCGGTCAGCCCAGAGCGGGAAGGCGAGCGGGGTCAGACGTTCGTTTTGCTGCACCATCAGGCTCTGGCGGGCGATGCGGTCCAGCGTGGCGCGCAGTCGGGTCAGCTCCATTTCCGCTTCCAGGACCTCGGTTCGGGCCTGGTCCAGCAGCAGATTGTCCGGGTCGTGTTCGCTGAGCATATCGAACATCAGGCCGCTGGAGGCCTGCAGCTGGCGGGCCCGCTTCTGCCGGCCCGGGAAGCCCTGGAACACCAGGCCGGCGACCCGGGCGATATCGCGAAAACGGTGGCGCGCCATTTCCGCGGCGTTGAGGCTGGCCAGGATGTCGCGTTCGAGGTCTTCGGCGCGAAGCACCCGACGCAGCAGCGCTTCGTCCAGCTTCACCGGCTGGTCGCAGACCAGTTCGATGCCGTAGTCATTGACCGTCATGGAAAAACTGCGGGGCGAGTCCTGGGCCAGGCGCCAGGCCAGCAGTGCGGCCAGGCCCTCATGCACCAGGCGACCGGCAAACGGGTAGACGAACAGGTGGGCACCGTCGCGGCTTTGGGTCTGTTCGACCAGCAGCCGCTCCGGTCCGGGCAGGGCCGATTGCCGGGCCTGCCGGGCCAGCAGCGGCGCGATTGCCTGCAAGTCCGCCGGCAGCTGGGTCTCGGAAGCGGCAAACAGTTCCAGCATGGCGTCAGCCAGCAGGGTCGACAGCGGCAGCCGCCCGCCGGCCCAGCGTGGCACCGAGGGCCGCTGGGCCTTGCCCAGGCGGACGTAGGCGACCATGTCGCGGATGCGCTCCAGCCGGAGCAGGCGACCGGCAAACAGAAAGTGCTCGCCCGGTTGCAGGCGGGTCAGGAAGCGTTCCTCGATCTGGCCCAGCGAGCCGCCCTTGACGAACCGCACCTGCAGATGACCATCGGCGCTGATCGTGCCCACCGACATGCGGTGTCGGGCCGCGATGCGGCGGTCGCTGACCCGGTAGCGGCCATCCTCCAGGACCACTCGCCGGAAACCGGGGTAGGCCTGCAGTGTTGGGCCCCCGCGAGTCACGAAGTCCAGCAGCCATTGCCAGTGTGTCTCATCGAGCCCGGCATAGGCGTGGGTGTCATGCAGTTCGGATCGCATGGCGTCGGGTTCAAACCCGCCGCCGAGGGCGCAGCTGACCAGATGCTGAGCGGCCACATCCAGACTGCCTGACAACGCTGTTCGACTCTCGACGCGGCGGCGCTCGACCTGGCGCCGGGCGGCGGCGATCTCTAGGATCTCCAGCGCGTGGGTAGGCACACACAGCAGGCGGCTGACCGCGCCGGGCTGGTGTCCGGAGCGCCCGGCGCGCTGAATCAGGCGGGCGATGCCCTTGGGGCCGCCGACCTGGATGACCTGGTCGACCGGTGAGAAGTCAACGCCCAGATCCAGACTGGAAGTGGCGACGATGCAGCGTGCCCGACCAGTACGCACTGCCTCTTCGGCGGCCAGGCGTTGCTGGCGGTTGATCGAGCCATGGTGCAAATACACCTGATCGGGCCACGCCACCACCGCTGTGATGGCCCGAAACCACAGCTCGGCCTGCGAGCGGGTGTTGGTAAACAGCAGCGTTGACCGCGCTCGATTCAGGGCGGCCAGTACACCGGGCAACTGGTTCAGACCGGTTCGGCCGGACTGCGGGAAGTGCTCGATTTCCGGCGGCAGCAGGGTGTCGATTTCGATCCTGCGCTCGATGTCTCCGCCGATTTGCTCGCCCGTTCGGTTGGGTCCCAGCAACACCTGCAGGGCGTGATCGACGTTGCCCAGGGTGGCCGACAGGCCCCAGATTTTCATCTTTGGATTCAGCGCGCGCAGGCGGGCCAGTCCCAGCTCCAGCAACACGCCGCGCTTCGAGCCGAGCAGTTCGTGCCATTCATCGACGACCACGGCGCGCACGCGCCCCAGGCGGCGTGCACTATCGGCATAAGACAGCATCAGGGCCAGCGATTCCGGCGTGGTGACCAGCGCCGGCGGCGGCGATTTGTGCAGACGTGCACGCCGCGCCGCGCTGGTATCGCCGGTCCGCAGTCCCACCTCCCAGTCCAGGCCGAGACCGGCAACGGCACGGTTCAGGTTGGCGCTGGTGTCCACGGCGAGCGCGCGCAGGGGAGTGATCCACAGGTAGGCGAGCGCGCCGGGCGGGTCTTGCAGTGATTCCAGCAGCGGGCCGCCCCAGGCCGCCAGGGTCTTGCCCGAGCCGGTCGGGGCGTGGATCAGGCCGGATTTGCCTTCCGCATAGGCCGCCCAGGCGCGGCGCTGGAAGTCGAATACCGGCCAGTCGCGTGCGGCAAACCACTCCTCGATCCGGTTCATATGGCCTTGCCGCCGCTTTTCAGGAGTCGCTTCAGGTCATCGAGATGGTCGGCGTCGCGCACCTGCAGGTCCTCGCGCCAGCGCTGGATGCGCGGAAAGCGCAGGGCAATACCAGACTTGTGCCGCGGCGAGGCCTGGATACCCTCGAAGGCCAGCTCGAACACGTGCACCGGCTCGACCGAACGCACCGGTCCGAAGCGCTCGCGGGTGTGGTTGCGAATCCAGCGATCCAGGCGATCGATTTCTTTCTGAGTGAGCCCCGAATAGGCCTTGGCCACCGGTACCAGTGCATCCTGGTCGTGGACCGCAAAAGTGTAGTCGGTGAACAGCCCCGAACGCCGCCCGTGGCCGGGCTGGGCGTAGATCAGTACGCCATCGAATGTGTAGGGTTCGACCTTCCACTTCCACCAGTCGCCGCGGGTCCGACCCACGCGGTAGGGCGAGTCCAGGCGTTTGAGCATCAGGCCTTCGACCCCGCGCTCGCGGGCGCTGTCGCGCAGGGCGGGCAGTTCTCGCCAGTGGCTGAAGTCAATCGGGCGGGCGTGCTGCAGCGCGCTGGACTGGCTCATGCTGTGACCCAGGTGCTGGAGCCGCTGGCCCAGCGGCAAGGTGCGCACATCCTTGCCTTGCCACTCCAGGCAGTCGTAGGCGAGAAAGCAGACCGGCGCGTTTTTGAGCGTGGTCGGCCCCGGCTTTTTGCGACCGATGCGTTTTTGCAGCACGGCAAATGGCAGCGGTTGCCGATCGCGCCAGGCCAGGATTTCCCCGTCGAGGACGACGCCATCAGGCAGGGACTCGGCAGCCGCTTCGATCTCGGGGAAGCGGCCGGACATCAATTCCTCGCCGCGCGACCAGATGTAGGTTTCGCCGCCGCGCCGGATTAGCTGGGCGCGAATGCCGTCCCATTTCCATTCGGCCTGCCATTCGTGCGCAAGCCCCAGCGAGGCGGGTTCGGCCTCCAGCGGCGAGGCCAGAAAAAAGGGGTAAGGCGTGGCCGTGTCCAGATCGGCCTCCGAGGCCGGGGCGACCAGTGCTTCGAAGGCTGCCGCGGTCGGTTGCCAGCGCCCCATCAAGCGATGGGTAATCAGGGTTGAGTCAACACCGGCGACCTCGGCCAGCGCGCGGGTCACCAGGCGCTTGGAAACGCCGACGCGAAAACCACCGGTCAGCAGCTTGTTGAACAGAAATCGCTCACTGCCGTCCAGGGTCTGCCACAGGCTCATCACCGCGTCGCGCCGCTGCTCATCTGAGAGAGTTTTCAGCGGCTGGATTTGCTCCTCGACCAGGTCGGCCAGTCCGGGCGTGTCCCGGTCGCTGTGACCCGGGGGCAGCAGCAGATGCATGGTCTCGGCCAGGTCGCCAACCTGCTCGTAGCTGTCTTCGATCAGCCAGGCCGGCAGACCGGTTGCCATGGCCGTCCAGGCGCGCAATTCGCGCGTATTGACCAGGCGCTTGAGGCGCTTGCCGGTGAGAAACTGCACTGCCCAGGCGGCATCCATTGCCTGGGCTGATCGGAAATAGTCCACCAGTGCGGCGAGCTTGGCGTTGGTGCCGGTGGTTCGGTCCAGCCGATCGAACAAGTGCGCGAAGGCCTTCATGGCGAGGATGGGGTCTGCAGGCTGGTGCGCAGGTTCCACGACTCGGCCTGCAGCCCCTGCTCGCGCAAAAAGCCGGCCAGCGCCTCACCGTTGCCGTGAATGGTGATCACCCGCTGGGCCTGCATATCGGCAACGGTATCAATCAGCCCCGGCCAGTCGGCGTGATCGGACAGCACGAAGCCGCGGTCGTAGCCACGCCGCCGTCGATGACCACGGATGCGCATCCAGCCGGAGATAAAGCCCGAAGAGTGTTTCGGAAAGCGACGCATCCAGGGCGAGCCGGCCGCGGAAGGTGGGGCCAGGATCAGGTCTTGGCCAAAGCGGTAGCCCTTTGCGGCCGCGCTGACGGGCCGGGTGTCGGCCAGCACCAGGCCCTGCTCGCGGTAGCAATCGGTCAGCGGCTGCATGGCGCCATGCAGCCAGATCGGCCCCGGGGCCCGCCCGGCCAGTTCGGCCAGCAGACGCTGGGCCTTGCCCAGGGCATAGCAGAACAGCACGGCCGGGCGCTTTGCTTCGATACAGCCGTGCCACCAGTCGAGAATTTCGCCGACTACCTGTTCGGTTGGTGGCCAGCGGTAGACCGGCAAACCGAAGGTGCATTCACTCAGCCAAACATCGCAGGTAAAGGGCTGAAACGGTGTGCAGGTCGGGTCGGGCGCGCGCTTGAAATCGCCGGACACGCCCCAGGTGCCGTGCTCGGACTCCACCCGTACCGTGGCGGATCCGAGGATATGGCCGGCCGGGAACAGGGTCACGCGGGTCTGCCCAAGCCTGAAGGGCTCGCCGTATTCCACCGGATTGAACTCCCCGGTGGTGCCTACGCGATGCGTCAACACGGGCAGGCCTTCGCGGGCGCTGAAGTACTGGCCGGCGCCGGAACGGGCGTGGTCGGCATGGGCGTGGGTCACGACTGCTCGCGGCACGGCTCTCAAGGGGTCGATCCAGAAGTCGCCGGCAGGGCAGTAGAGCCCGCCGGCATCCGGCACCAACACGTGGTTGCTGGCCATTGAGCTTGGCGCCGCCGGGTCGAAAAGGCCTTTTTCAGGCCGCGCGTGCTGGCTCCAGGGTGCGCACGCCGATGCTCTCCAGCAGGCTTTTGGCCGCTTCTCGACCTTCAAATACGGCCCGGACGACCAGGTCGGACCCGCGCACCATGTCGCCGCCGGCAAAGATCCGCGGATGGGAGGTCTGGAACCGGGCCCGTGCCGTGCCGTCGCCGACTTGCAGGCGACCGTCCGGGTGGGTTTCGACGCCGGCCGACAGCAGCCACGCCGGCGGGTCGGGGCGGAAGCCGAAGGCGATGATCACGGCATCGGCCGGTAGTACTTCCTCGCTGCCCTCGATGATTTCCGGGCTGCGCCGGCCGCGCTCGTCGGGTGGGCCGAGCTGGGTGCGGACCACGCGCACGCCTTCGACCGCGCCATTGCCCAGGATTTCCACCGGCTGGCGGTTGAACAGGAACTCCACGCCTTCTTCGCGCGCGTTCTTGACCTCGCGCCGGCTGCCGGGCATGTTCTCCTCGTCGCGTCGGTAGGCACACGTGACCGAATGGGCGCCCTGGCGGATGGAGGTGCGCACGCAGTCCATGGCCGTGTCGCCGCCGCCGAGCACCACCACGCGTTTGCCGCTCACATCGCGGTAAGGAAATTGCGAGCCTGGTTCCTTGAGGACGCGGTTGACGTTGCCGATCAGAAAGGGCAGTGATTCGATAACCCCGTCGAGATCTTCACCGGGCAGGTTGCCCTTGACGTAGCGGTAGGTGCCCATGCCGGCAAAGACGGCATCATATTCGTCGAGCAGACCGTCGAGAGTAATGTCACGACCGATTTCACGACCGAGATGGAACTGCACCCCCATCCCTTCCATGATTTCGCGCCGGGTTTCGATGATGTCCTTGTCGAGCTTGAACGGCGGAATGCCGTAGGTCAGCAGGCCGCCGATGCGCGGATAGCGGTCAAACACATGCGCCTCGACCCCGTGCCGGACCAAAATATCGGCCGCGCCCAGTCCGGCCGGGCCGGCGCCGATCACGGCCACGCGCTTGTCCGTGGGCACCACCTTGCTCATGTCGGGGCGCCAGCCCTGGCGTACGGCCTCGTCGGTGATGTATTTCTCGATCGAGCCGATGCTGACCGCACCAAGGCCGTCGTTGAGGGTGCAGGCGCCTTCGCACAGGCGATCCTGGGGGCAGATGCGGCCGCAGACTTCGGGCAGCGAGTTGGTCTGGTGAGACAACTCGGCGGCCTCGAACAGGCGACCCTGCTTGACCAGGCGCAGCCAGTCCGGGATGAAGTTATGCACCGGACAGTCCCATTCGCAGTAGGGATTGCCGCAGTTGATACAGCGCGCTGACTGGTCGGCGGCGCCCTCGGCGTCGTACTGGCCGTAGATTTCCTCCCAGTTACGCACGCGGATGGGAATCGAGAGGACTTCCGGGTCGCGCCGCGGAGACTTGAGGAAATGCAGGTCACTGAATTGGGTCATTGCGAAATCCTGTTTGTAACCGCCGATGAACGCAGATAAACGCGGATGGGGTCTGAGATGCTGCCGGCAACAGAGTCAAAAGTCCCGGCACTGCGTACCCCGCCGGCTCCGATGTCGCGGTTTCCCGGAAGCAATCTGCGTTCATCTGCGTTCATCTGCGGTCCCATGAAATGATTGATCAAGCCGCTTCGCGCAAAGCGGTGATCAGGGTGTCGAGGTCGGCCGCCTTGGGCTTGACCAGCCAGAACTTGGGCAGCAGGCGACGGAAGTTGTCCAGCACTTCGCTTGCGCGCACGCTGCCGGTGAGTTCCCGATGGCGCTCGATCAGCCCGCGCAGGTGATGAACGTGGTGCTCCATCACGTCAGGCGAGATGTGGTGGATGTCGATCAGTTCATGATTGTAGCGGTCGACGAACAGGCGTTCGGCATCCAGCACGTAGGCAAAGCCACCGGTCATGCCGGCGCCGAAGTTGATGCCGGTGCGACCAAGCACCACGACCGCGCCACCGGTCATGTATTCGCAGCAGTGATCTCCGGCGCCTTCGATGACCGCTACCGCGCCGGAGTTGCGCACGGCAAAGCGTTCCCCGGCCATGCCGGCGGCAAACAATTCACCGCCGGTGGCCCCGTACAGGCAGGTGTTGCCCATGATCGGGGTGGTCGCGGCCTCGTAGCGAATCGATTCGGGCGGGCGCAGCACCAGGCTGCCGCCGGCCATGCCCTTGCCGACATAGTCGTTGGCCTCGCCGATCAGCCGCAGATGGAGCCCGCCGGCATTGAACGCACCGAAACTCTGACCGGCAGTGCCCTCGAGGTCGAGCCGGATGGGATGGTCTTCCATGGCGCGATCACCCCAGCGCCGGGCGATGTCGCCGGACAGGCGCGTGCCGATGGAGCGATCGGAGTTGCGCACGCTGTAGCTGAACTCACCGCCCGTGCCGTGCTCGACGGCATCGGCGGCCTCTTTGCAAATGCGTTCGGCCAGTACCCCCTGATCATGCGGCGGATTGCGCTCGACCATGCACTGCCGGTCCGCGTCCGGCGCCAGACCCGTGGTTGCCAGCAATGGCGCCAGGTCGAGCTTGTTCTGGCGTGCGGTCAGGCCCTCGATGCGCTTGAGGTACTCGGTGCGGCCGATGATGTCTTCCAGGCGCTGGACGCCCAGTTCGGCAAGAATCTCGCGTACCTCGCGGGCGACGAACTGGAAGTAATGCACGACCATTTCCGGCAGACCGATAAAGTGCTTGCTTCTGAGCGTTTCGTTCTGGGTGGCCACACCGGTCGCGCAGTTGTTCAAGTGACAGATGCGCAGGTACTTGCAGCCCAGCGCGATCATGGGTGCGGTACCGAAGCCGAAGCTCTCGGCGCCAAGGATGGCTGCCTTGACCACGTCGCGGCCGGTTTTCAGGCCGCCGTCGGCCTGCAGGCGGACGCGGTCGCGCAGGTCGTTTTCCATCAGTACCTGGCGGACTTCGCTGATGCCCAGCTCCCAGGGCGCGCCGGCGTACTTGACCGAGGTCAGCGGAGAGGCGCCGGTGCCGCCGTCGTAGCCCGACACCGTGATCAGGTCGGCGTAGGCCTTGACCACGCCGGCGGCGATCGTGCCGATGCCCGGCTCGGCCACCAGCTTGACCGAGATCAGCGCCTTCGGATTGACCTGTTTCAGGTCATAGATCAGCTGGGCGAGATCTTCGATCGAGTAGATGTCGTGGTGTGGCGGCGGTGAGATCAGGCCGACGCCCGGTGAGGCGTAGCGCAGGCGCGCGATCAGTTCGTTGACCTTGTGTCCGGGTAGCTGGCCGCCCTCGCCGGGCTTGGCACCCTGGGCAATCTTGATCTGGATGACCTCGGCATTGACCAGGTACTCGGGCGTTACGCCAAAGCGGCCGGAAGCGACCTGCTTGATCCTGGAGGTCTTCTCCGTGCCGTAGCGAACCGGGTCTTCGCCGCCTTCGCCGGAGTTCGAGCGTCCTCCCAGCCGGTTCATGGCAATGGCCAGGGCCTCGTGCGCTTCCGGGGACAGGGCGCCGAGCGACATCCCGGCGGAGTCAAAGCGCGGCAGGATGTCCTCGATGGGCTCGACTTGCTCGACCTCGATGGGCTCGTGGGTTGATGTCAGTTCCAGCAGATCGCGCAGAAAGGCCGGTGATCGCTCGTTGACCAGGCGCGCGAAGTCCTGGTACAGCTTGTAGCTGCCGCGCTGGGTCGCGGCCTGCAGGGCCTTGACCACGTCGGGGTTGTAGGCGTGGTATTCGCCGCCGTGGACGTAGCGATACAGGCCGCCGTGTTCGATCGGTACGCGCACGTCCCAGGCCCAGCGCGCCAGTGATTTCTGGTCGCCGTGCAGATCGCCGAAATCCGAGCCCTGGACGCGACTGACCGCACCGGGGAAACACAGATCCACCACCTCGTCGGCCAGGCCGACGATTTCAAACAACTGCGCACCTCGGTAGGCACCGATGGTGGAAATTCCCATCTTCGACAGGATCTTGAACAGGCCCTTACGGATGCCGCGCCGGTAGGCCCGCCCCAGTTCCAGCGAACGATGGCGGGTTTCGTCGATCTCGCCGGTGTTGACCATCGCGAGCAGGGTCTGGTAGACCAGATAGGGATACACGGCGGTGGCGCCAAAGCCGATCAGGGCGGCAAAGTGGTGCGGGTCGCGCGCGGTGCCGGTCTCGACGATCAGGCTGCACAGCGGGCGCTGGCCGGTCTCGACCAGGTGGTGGTGGATGGCGCTGGTGGCCAGCAGGGCATGCACCGGCAGATGGCCTTCCTGCAAATACCGATCCGAGATCAGCAGCACCAGCTTGCCGTCGGCGACCTCGCGCTCGGCCTGCCGGCACATGGCCTGAATGGCCTCGGCCAGTGGCTGGTCTTCGGGTACGTTCAGATCAATGAAGCCTGAAGGGATTCCGAGCTGCGGGGCATTGATTAACTGCCGAAGCTTGCGCTGCGAGAGGACCGGCGAGTTCAGTACCACCCTTTCGGCCAGTTCGGGGCCGGGCGTAAAGACGTTGCCCTTGCGGCCAATGCCGGTTTCCAGCGACATCACGATGCGCTCGCGCAGGGAGTCAATCGGCGGGTTGGTGACCTGGGCGAACTGCTGGCGAAAGCAGTCGTAGAGTGGGCGGACCTTGGTCGAAAGCACCGGCATGGGCGTGTCGTCACCCATCGAGCCAACTGCTTCGGCCTGGGTCTGGGCGAGCACCTGAATCACTTCGCGCCGCTCCTCGCGCGAGAGGTTGAACATCTTCTGGTAGGTCGCGAGGGTGTCGTCGTCGAAGGGCTCGGCGGCCATATGGACGTCGATCAGTTCCGAGTCCAGATACTGGATGCCGGATTTCAGCCAGTCCTGCCAGGGCCGCGCATTCTTCAGTTGACTGTCGACGTCAGCGCTTTCAAGCAACTGGCCCTGGTCAAGGTCGGCGACCAGGATCTGGCCGGGACCCAGGCGCCCCCGACGCAGCACCCGTTCCGGGGCAATGTCGACCACCCCGGTCTCGGAGGCGACGATCAGCTTGTGGTCGTCGGTCAGGGTCCAGCGAGCCGGGCGCAGGCCGTTGCGGTCGAGGGCGCACACGGCAAAGCGGCCGTCGCACATGACCAGCCCGGCCGGACCGTCCCAGGCTTCCTGGTGGAAACTGAACACTTCATAAAAGGCGCGCAGGTCGGCATCGAGGTTGTCGGCGGTCTGCCAGGCCGGCGGCACGAGGATGCGCACAGCCTGGGGCAGCGGCATGCCGCCGACCATCAACAATTCCAGCATGTTGTCCAGCGAGCTCGAATCAGAGCCGTGCATGGCCACCGGCGGGTCGATATCGGCCAGTTGCGGCAGCAGCGGCGAGGCCAGGAGTTCACGCCGCGCCCGGGTCCAGTTGCGGTTGCCGCGAATGGTATTGATCTCGCCGTTGTGGGCGAGCAGCCGGAACGGCTGGGCCAGTTCCCAGCGCGGCAGGGTATTGGTGGAGAAGCGCTGGTGGAAGACTACGGCCGAGGACTTCATCAGCGGATGCTGCAGGTCCGGGTAGAACTCGGCCAGGTATTCTGGCATCACCATGCCCTTGTATGACAGGGTCTGGCCGGACAGGCTGGCAACATAAAACCGCTCTTCGCTCGGCGTGGCCAGCTCGCAGCGTCGACGGGCCAGGTACAGACGTCGTTCGAAATCGGCGTCGTCCATCCCTGGCGGGGCGTTGACGAACACCTGCTCGATGCGCGGCTGGGTCCGCAGGGCCGGCTCACCGCAGGCCTCACTTCGGGTTGGTACGACCCGCCAGCCGGCGGTTGTCAGGCCCGCAGCCTGCAGTTCACTTTCCAGCCGTTGACGCTGCGCTGTCGCGGTCTCATCAGCCTGCAGAAACACCGCGCCCACCGCAAACCGCGACGAAACCTCGATCCCGGCGGCTTTGGCTGCCTGGGCGAGAAACTCGGATGGTCTGCGGATGAGTACGCCGCAGCCGTCACCGGTCTTGCCGTCCGGGGCCACGGCCCCGCGGTGGGTCAGGCGATTGAGCGCCGCCAGCGCGTCCTCAACCACCTCGCGACTGGCCTTGCGATCCAGTCGGGCAACCAGCCCGAATCCACAGGAATCCCGCTCGAAATCAGGGTGATGCAAGGTTTTGACTGCAGTATTCATCGGGCACCCCATGGTGGTGAACTGAACGCGAAAAATACCACGACTATATCAACGCATGATGCGGCGCGCCAAATTCCCCGGGAAATGCCGGCTTTCCGCGTCGCGGGTACGGCAAAAGTAGGCTGAGCCCCACCGATCCTTCCTGCGCGCGGTAGACTCTGTGGCCTCGAACCGAGCGTGGAGACCTGCATGATCCGAATTCTGATGCTGGCCTGGCTGCCGCTGGCGGTGATGGCCCAAACCTCTTATGAGCCTGTCGCCGAGGCCGAACTGCCCGGCCTGATCTATGCCGAATCACTGTATCCGGCCGCTGCCGATCATGACCCGGCGGTGCCTGAACCGGGGGAGTTTCTGGGCTTCCCGGTGGGTCAGCGCACGGCCAGTTCGGCTCAGATCGACGCCTATGCCCGGCGCCTGGCCGAGGCTTCGGAGCGGGTCGAACTGGTTGAGTATGGGCAAACCTTCGAGGGCCGGCCGCTGCTGTATCTGGTCGTTACCAGTCCAGCCAATCTTGAAAACCGGGCCGAGATCCAGGCGGGTATGGCGCGGCTGGCCGATCCGCGAGGGCTGGGGTCGGCCGAGCGCGACCGTCTGACTAATGAACTGCCGGCGGTGGCGTGGTTGGCCTATTCCATTCACGGCAACGAGAGTTCGGGCTCGGATGCCGCCCTGGCGGTGATGTATCACCTGGCTGCCGACCGCTCCGAGACCACCGCGCGGCTGCTGGACGAACTGGTCGTGATCATCGACCCGAACATGAACCCGGACGGGCGCGAGCGCTTCATGAACGCGCTCGACCAGCATCGCGGACGTCATCCCAACGTCGATGACCAGTCGTTATTGCATGCCGGCTACTGGCCCTACGGACGCGGCAACCACTACCTGTTTGACCTGAACCGTGACTGGATTTATGCCCGCCATCCCGAAACCCGGGGACGCATCCCGCATGTCATCGACTGGCGGCCGATGCTGTTTGTCGACGCTCACGAAATGGGCGCCCAGGACACCTACCTGTTTTCTCCGGCGCGTGAGCCGCATAACCCGCATCTGCCGCCGTATCGACGGTCGATGGGCGAGGTCTTCGCCGACGATCAGGCCGCGGCCTTTGACCGTTACGGCTACCCCTACTACTCCGGCGAGTGGCACGAGGACTGGTATCCCGGCTACACCGATGCCTGGGCGAGCCTGCGCGGTGCCCAGGGCATTCTGTATGAGCAGGCCCGGCTGGCCGAGGACGGTGTCCAGCGGCCGACCCAGCTCATCAGCTACCTGCAGTCGGTGCATCACCAGGTGCTGTCGAGTTTTGCCAACCTGGAGACGCTCCGGCGCGAGCGCGCCAGCATGCTCGAGCAGTTCGCCGCCGATCGGGCCGCGGTGGTGTCGGCGCGAGGGCCCTATGCCGATCGCAGTTTCGTGATGCTGCCGACGGCCAACGAGGGTCGCATGCAGGATTTGCTGGATCTGCTGGCCATCCAGCAGTTCGAGGTGCATCGCCTGGCCCGTGACGTGCGGGTGGCACGTGCTACCGATCAGCTCGGGCGCGAGTTATCCAACCGCACGCTGCCAGCCGGCAGCCTGGTGCTGCGCAATCGTCAGCCCGAGGCACGCTTGCTGGCCGCCATGTTCGAGTTCGATCCCCGGATTTCCGCCTCGGCCCTGACCGCCGAGCGCGAGCGCATTCTGCGCGAGGGCCGCAGCACCATCTACGACACCACCGGCTGGAATATCAGCATGATGTTCGGGCTCGAGGCCCTGACCGTGCCGGAATACCTGGATTCGCATCTGGAACCGGTCGAGGGCGCACCCACGCGCGCCTCCGTGGCCGAACCGGATCGCGACTCTGCGGTGGCACTGGTCGTTTCCGGAGCGGATGACCGCGCCAATGCACTGGCCGGGCGTTTGCTCCAGCGCGGTCTGGCGGTGCGCGCGGCGCGCTCGGCTTCGGGCCTGGATGGGGTCGACCTGCCGGTGGGTTCCATAGCTATTACCGTGGACGACAATCGTGATCAGTCCGACTGGGCTGACCACGTCTTGGAAGTTGCTTCCGACCTGGGCGTGGCCGTCCATGCGGTAGGACACGGGCGCGCTCCCGGTGACCTGGCCGACCTGGGCGGGCGCGAATGGCGCGTGCTGCAGCGTCCCCGGGTGGCGTTGCTGGCCCGTGGCAGCAACAATATGCTTGATTTTGGCGCGGTCTGGTACCTGCTTGACCACCGGCTGGGTCTGCGTCACAGCCACCTCGACGAGGACCGGGCCGCCAATATGGACCTGCGCCGCTACAACGTCATCTACCTGCCGGAGCGCTGGGCCTGGGGCGGCGGTGGCCCGCTTTCCCCGGCGCTGGTCGAGCGGCTGCACGAATGGGTGCGGTCCGGTGGCACCTTGATTGCCGTCGGTAATTCGGCTCGATCGCTGATGGCCGGCGAGAATCCGCTGGTGCGGGTGCGCAGCCTCGAACAGTTGATTGAAGATGATCTTGGCCCCTACCAGGATGCGCTCCACCGCGAGTGGCTGGCCGATCACCAGCCGTTACCGGAGCAGATCTGGGTTCACACGGCCGCCACCAGCGCCGTCCCGTGGACGGACATGCCGGATCTGCCCTCGGCCGATGAACGCAAGCGGCGGGATAGCTGGCAGTCCCGGTTCATGCCGTCCGGAGCGCTGGTGGCCACGCGAGCAGATACCCGTCACTGGCTGAACGCCGGCGGTAACGAATTCCTGACCGTGCTGTTTTCGAATTCGCCCATTTTGATGGCTCAGCCGCCGGTGGAGTCGCCGCTGCGGGTCGGCGTCTACAGTGCTGCCGAAACCTCGGCCGACCTGGTGGGCTGGGCGCCGGTGCCCGAAGGCCAGGAACTGCGCGTGCGTGCCGGCGGCCTGCTGTGGCCGGAAGCGCGCGAGCGCATTGCCTCGTCTGCCTGGGTCACGCGCGAGTCGGTAGGCCGCGGCCAGGTGATTCTGTTTGCCCACGCACCCGCCTTCCGGGCCGCACAGCTCGGCGCCATGCGGGTGCTGGAAAACGCGATGATCCTGGGGCCCGGCATGGGCGCCAGCGCGCCGATCGAATTGCCCTGAGTGCTGATGGCTCAGTCGCCGGCGTGCGCGACGATGCGGAATCGGATCAGCAACTCGTCGCCTACGGCCAGCGCGCCGCCGAGCGCGCTGAACGGCTCGATGCCGAAGTCGCTTTGCCGGATGGCAAAGCGACCGGTGCTGATCAGGGTGTTTTGCGAAAGCTCGAGGCTGACCGGCACGCTCAGATCACGGCGCACGCCGCGCAAGGTGATGCGCACTTCCAGATCGGGCTGAAACTGCGGCCCGGTCAGGCCCAGCGAGCGGATCCCGATCGTCGGGTGATGCTCTGCGTCCAGCACAGCGGCTGACAGCAGGTTTTCGCGCGTGGCCTCGATGGCGTCTGCGGGGAGTTCGGGCGGAAAGCCTTCGGCGATCCGCCATTCAGGCTCGTCCAGCACCAGGTCTTCGACGCGGATGCCGAGCTCGAATCCCGAGTCTCCCCAGTCCGCGGCCAGCACGACCCGGCCCGACAACGCCGGTCCGCCGAGGACATGCGGATGGCCGAAGCGGGCCAGACGGCCAGCGCTCCGGACCACGATGCGAAGCTCCGAGGCCTGTGGGTCGACGGTGAAAACGCGTCCCTCGGGCCAGTCCGGCACGGTGGCCTCGGCCGGCCGGATGGTATCCGGGGCCGCGCTCGGCTGCAGGGTCTGGCAGCCGGTCAGGGTCAGGCCCAGGATCAAGGCCAGCGCTGATCCGGTCTTGACCGCAAACGAACTATCGTGCGCACTCTGGTGCATGCCAGAAACCTGATGATGAGGCCCATGAGCATACCGCTGCGCAATACAGCAAGCCGTTATGGACTGATCAGCCAGCTGTTTCACTGGCTGATCGTCGGGCTGATCATGGCCCAGTATTTCTGGGCCTGGCGCATCGACAACGTCGAAGGCTTTCGGGCCAGGCTGGAGCTGGTCACCCAGCACAAGACCATCGGCATGGTCGTGCTCGCGCTGGCGGTGCTGCGGCTGCTGTGGCGCCTGATCAACCAGCCGCCGCCGCTGCCGGCCGCCATGGTGCGTTGGGAGAGGTGGGCGGCAAAAACGGGCCATGCGCTGTTGTACGGACTGATTTTTGCCATTCCCTTGAGCGGCTGGCTGTACTCCTCGGCGGCCGGGCTGGGCGATTTCTGGTGGGGGCCGGTCAGCTTTCCCAGCCTGGTCGAGTCGTCCGAGCTGCTGGAAGATCGCTTTGGCGTGCTGCACCGTGCACTGGGCCTGGCGCTGGCGGCGGTGGCCGGCCTGCACACCCTGGCGGCACTCCGCCATCACTTCATGCTCAAAGACTCGGTTCTGAAAAGGATGCTGCCGATATGGCCGAAAAACGAACCCTGAATCGCGTCGGCTTTTCCGATGCGATTGGCGCCACAATATTCGCCGCGCTGCTGGTTGCGACATGGTGGCCGCTGGCGGCGGTCGCCGCGGACGAGTGCTACCGCGCCGACGGCGACAGCGGCGAGCTGAATTTCCGCGGCGAGGCCGAAGGCACGCCGTTCAGCGGCTTTTTCGACGACTTCGAGGTGCGCCTGTGTACGGTCGACGGCGGCCTGGCCGGCGCCGCGATCGAGGTCCGCGTGGCGACAGGCTCGGTTACGGTCGGCAACCGCCAGGGCGACGAAGCCTTGCGCGGCAGCGATCTGCTGGCCGTGGAGCAGTTTCCCGAGGCGACCTGGGTTAGCGAGAGCGTCGAGGCCGGCGGCGACGGCTACCAGGCCGAAGGCCGTTTGCGCCTGCGCGAGGTGAGCGCGGACCAGGCGGTGAATCTGCGCCTGGAGCAGGACGGCGATGCCTGGTGGCTGAGCGGAGACGCGGAGATCCTGCGCCTGGAGTTCAATGTCGGCACCGGTGAGTTCGACGACCCGGAATTCATCCGCAACCGGGTTGATTTGCGCTTCGATCTGGAACTCGAGCCGGAGAACGCGGGCTGATGCGCGGCTTGATGCTGATCGTGGTTGCCGTACTGCTTGCGCTCAGCGTCGTGGTCTTGTGGCACAGCGGCCGCAACCAGGTCGTTGCTGCCGATATCAGCGATGAGCATGAGCTGGTGTTTTTCTCCGCACCCTGGTGCGGCTATTGCGACCGGGCCCGTGACTGGTTCGATGCTACGGCCGTCGACTATCTCGAAATCAATATCGAAAGCTCAACCGAGGCGCACCGGATGTGGCGCGAGGCCGGCGGACGCGGCGTGCCGCTGGTGCTGGTGGGAGATCAGCGTATTGCCGGCTATGCACCGGCTGCTTATGCCGCGGCGCTGGGCGGGGCGACGGCGCGATAGTGTTCAAGCCCATTTGCTGAGAGGGTCCGGGGCTTGGTCCCCCGCGGTTTGTGGCTTCGAAGCCGGCCTCCAGCGGGAGCATTCGCTTCAGTTCGACGCGGTGGCGAGGCCTTCAGCGAATGCTCCCGCTGGAGGCCAGCCCAGGCATTTTGCTTGCATTGGGTTTTGTGGCTTGCGGTCCAGGCTCGGCGCTCGACCAAATGTGCTTGTCCGCTAGCGCTCAAGCTCAGCCAGCCGGGCGCGCACCGAGTCCGCTTCGCCCAGTACCAGCAGGATCAGTAAATCGCCGGGTTTGGCCCACGCAAGCGCCTGGTCCAAAGCCTCCATCTCGGTCTCCACGTGCAGGATTTCCGCCGACGGACAACCGCAGCGCAGCAGTTCGTCGCGCAGGATGCCGAACACCTCGCCGCGTGCCCGGCCGCGTGCGTAGCGGGCGAGTTCGGCGATCAGCACCCGGTCCGGTGCCAGCGTCCAGCCACCGCGGGCGCACTCGCGCAATAACTCGTCGGTGCGGTCGCCGGCCTGGGCGAAAGCGAGCAGGCGCCGTTTGGCGGGCAGTGCGGCGGTCAGGCTTGCGATTGCCGCCATGGCGTGGGGGTTGTGGGCGAAATCAACAAAGACGCTGACCCCTTTGACCCGGTACAGGTTGCCTCGCCCCGGGTTGTGTTGTTGCTGCATGCTGCCCAGGCCGGTCGCGATGGCTTCCGGTGGGGCGCCCAGGCAGGAGCACACCGCGGCGGCTGCCAGCGCGTTGGCGATGTTGTGGCGCGCCGCGCCGTTCAGAGTCAGCGGGATGTCGTTGATTCGGCTCAGGCGCTGCACGTGGTGGGCGCTGTCGCGAATCAGCCAGCCATCGCAGGTCCTGAACTCGGCCTCAGTCCGGGCCGGGTCGAGACTGAACCAGGTGATGCGCCCGTTGTATTCTCGGGCCTGCCCTACCAGTAACGGGTCGTCGGCATTCAGCACCAGGGTGCCGGCGGAGCGCACGGCACGGCTGATGACCCACTTGATCTCCAGCAACTCCTGCAGGGTTCTGGAGCCGAAGTCACCGAGGTGATCAGCGGCGATGTTGGTGATCAGGGCCGCCTCGGCTTGATCCACGCCCAGGCCTCGGCGCAGCAGGCCGCCGCGGGCTGTCTCGAGCACGGCCGCGCTGGCGTCCTGGTGACGCAGGACCGCGCGCGCGCCGCCGGGCCCGGCATAGTCGCCCTCGTCCAGCAGCCGGTCGTTGATCCAGAGGCCTTCGGTAGAGCTCAAGCCCACGCTGTGGCCGGCTGCGCGGAGAATGCGCGCGCACATTCGGGCGGTGGTGGTCTTGCCGTTGGTGCCGGTAATCAGGGCAATCGGAATCCGAGGCGGCTGCGTCCAGTCGACATCCCCGGGGTTGGGTGCGGTTTCGGTCGGCCAGCACCGGCTGCCGGCACCGAAGCCAACCGAGACCTCGTCGTCGTCCCACAGGAATGGCGCACCCGACCGGGTGGCCGCAGACTGCAGGGCCAGCAATGCCGGGTTGGCTTCTTCGGCGGCGCGGTCGACGATTGCGGCCAGCGCGACCTCGAGGTCGGGTGCTTCGTCGAGACCGTATTGCCAGGCCAGTTCGGCCAGGGCGATTCCGGCATAGAGCCGGTCAATCGGGCCATCAAAGGCCAGGCTGAGACCGCCCGCCCGCGCCCTTGCAGCAAATTCGGGCGCCGGCCAGCCCAGGCGCTGATGCAGTTGCAGGATTCGATCCTGCAGGCCGGCCCGGATGGTCGAAGCCTCTTCGGCAGTGCAGGCGATATCCAGCACCACCGAAGGACGATCCCAGAGCAGGTTGGGGCCGGGCAGGCGTCGGCAGTCGAGCAATTCCATGGGTGGCAGGCCTGGCTAGAGAGACACGGCAAGCGCGCGGCCCACTAATCGGCCTCCTCGCGGGCGATGCGCACGCCGCGCTCGTCGCTGATCAGGTCCAGATCCTCATCGAGGCTGAAGCTCTCCAGATCCGGCATCGGGATCGGCTCGGTTCGAGCAGCCGCGGGTGCCGCGCTCAGGCCGGGTTGGAACTGGACGATCTGTTTCCAGCCGCGCTTGATCTTGTCGGCCAGGATCAGCACCAGATCACCGGCGACCGCCAGGCCCAGAGCGTGTTCGACCGCGGCCTGCTCGTCGGTGACGATGTCGATCCGATCCTCGCTCACGCCCTGGTGCACGAGACGTGCCTTGAGCATCCGGGCGACCTCGTCCTCGCCGCGGCCGCGACGGTGGTCGTCGCAGCGGCAGATGAAGTGATCGAAGTGGCCGGCCGCGATGTCGGCGATTTCCTCGATATCCTGGTCGCGCCGGTCGCCGGGTGCACTCAGGACCACCAGGCGTCGACCTTCGACCTCGAAATGATCGACCACGCTGCACATCGCGCGCACCGCGGCCGGGTTGTGGGCGTAGTCCATGATGACCCGAAAGGGGTGGTCGTCGAAAATGTTCATGCGCCCCGGGGTCTGGAAGAAGGTGGCATCGAAGGTGCGCAGGCCCTGGCGGATGTCGTCCAGGCTCAAGTCCATGTTGTAGGCCAGGGCGGCGGCGAACATGGCGTTCTGGACGTTGTGCAGGGCGCGCCCCTGGAGAGTGGCCGGGACCAGGTGGGTCCACAGCAGCGGCATGTGTTTGCCCTGATCGTAGATCGTGATCATGTGGCCGTTCATGCCTTCTTCGAGCACCAGTGCCTGGCCGCCGGCTTGTACGTGCTTTTTGACCAGGGGGTGACCGGGTTTCATGGTGACGTAGCACAACCGGGCCGCCTCGGTGTAGTCGGCCATCCCCAGGCACAGGCGATCGTCGGCGTTGAGCACGGCGGCGTCCGTGGCGACTTCAATCGGGATCCGCTTGATTTCAGCCAGTTGTTCGATGGTGTCGATGCCGCCCAGACCCAGGTGATCGCCGGAGACATTCAGGCAGCAAGCCACGTTGCACGAGCGCAGGCCCATACCGCTGCGCACCATGCCGCCGCGGGCGGTTTCCAGTACGGCCGCATCCACCTCCGGGTCGCGCAGAATCATGCGCGCGGAGGTCGGTCCGGTCATGTCTCCGGCCACGGTCAGCTGACCGTCGATATGAATGCCGTCGGTCGAGGTCAGGCCGACGGTGTAGCCGCGCATCTTGAGAATATGCGCCAGCATGCGTGCGGTCGTGGTCTTGCCGTTGGTCCCGGTGATGGCCGCGATCGGGATGGTGCCGGGCTCGCCTTCCGGAAACAGCATGTCCAGGACCGGCCCGGCGACGTCGCGTGACTTGCCCTCGCTGGGGGCGACGTGCATGCGAAAGCCCGGACCTGCGTTGATCTCGCAGATGCCGCCGCCCACTTCCCGGTAGGAGCGGCTGATGTCAGCGGTGAGGAAATCGACCCCGCCGATATCCAGGCCGATGGCCTGAATGGCGCGGATGGCCATGTCGCGATTGTCGGGATGAATTTCGTCGGTCACGTCGATGGCCGTGCCGCCGGTCGACAGGTTGGCGGTCGAGCGCAGGTAGACGATTTCACCGGCAGACGGGATGGTGTCGCGGTCGTATCCCAGGCGGGTCAGCAGGCGCTCGGCCTGGGGGTCGATTTCGATTCGGGTCAGCACCTTTTCGTGACCAATGCCGCGGCGCGGATCCTGATTGATCAGTTCAACCAGCTCGGCCACGGTGTGCCTGCCATCACCCGTGATGTGTCCGGGAATGCGTTTGGCCGCTGCAACCAGCTCACCGTCGACCACCAGCAGGCGGTGGTCAAAGCCTTCGAGATAGCTTTCCACGACCACGTTGCGGCCATATTCGGCCGCCTTGGCAAAGCCCGCTTCGACTTCCTCATCCGTGGTCAGGTTGATCGACACGCCGCGACCATGGTTACCGGCCAGCGGCTTGGTGACCACCGGCAGGCCGATGCGGCGGCCGGCACGCACCGCGTCGCGGGTGGTCTGGACCAGGCGCTGGTCGGGCACCGGCAGGCCGAGGTCGCGCAGGATCTGGTTGGTTTCCTCCTTGTCCGAGGCCAGCTCGACGGCGATGTTGCTGGTCAGGCTGGTGGTGGTGGCCTGGATGCGCTTCTGGAAGCGGCCATGGCCGAACTGGACCAGGCTTTGCCGGTTCAGCCGGATCCAGGGAATTCCTCGTTCCTCGGCGGCCCGCACCAGCGAGGCGGTGCTCGGGCCGAAGGCGCGGCGCTGTGCGTACAGGATGAAGCGGTCGCGCTCGGTCTCGAAGTCCCAGTCCGCGGCCGGTGCGTTGTCCGGCCGGAGCGGGTCAGGCAGCAGGCTGTGGAGCAGATCCAGCGCCAGCTGCCCGGCCCGACGCCCGACCGCGTCGTCCTCGTATTCGAACACCATGGTGTAGTGACCGGGTTTGCCTTCAATCGACCGGGTCCTGCCAAAGCTCACGTTCGAGCCGGCGATGTTCTGCAACTCCAGCACCACGTGTTCCATGACGTGTCCCAGCCAGGTGCCTTCATCTTCGCGCAGGCGACGAACGAAGCCGCCGGGCTCGCGGTAGGAGCAGCCGTGTTCGTCGAGGCCGGGCAGGCAGTCCAGCAGGGACTGAATGAAGGCCTCGCCGAGACGCGCCGACGGCCATTGCTCGAGTTCGCCGAGGTCGAGGATGTAGCGGATGACCGGGAAGTGGGCGTACAGGTTGGGGCCAACATAGACATTGGTGCTGAGGATCTGCATTGCTCTACTCCGCGTGCGCTGTTCGACTGAGAATTTCGAAGCGTCCGCCGGCGATCAGGATATGCAGCTTGATGCCGACCAGGCTGACCGGCTCGCCCTCGCGCGCCCGGTCCATCGAAGAATAGCTGAGCTCGCCCGGATCGACCAGGGTGATACCGCCGCTGCCGACGACCTCAAGATCATCGCCGGGCCGGATGAAGGCCGCGGTGTCCTCGTCCAGACCGATACCGACCGCGAACGGGTTGTAGGCCAGCGCGGTCAGCAGGCGCCCCAGGCGATCGCGCTGGCGGAAGTGCTGGTCGATGATGAAGCTGTTGGTCAGGCCCAGACCAGGGGCCAGGGTGACCTTGTCGGGCGTGGGCGTTGAGCCCTCGCGCCCGCCGGCAATCATGTGTTCGGGCATGAAGGCCGCCCCGGCCGAAGTGCCGGCTACGTGCATGCCGGCGGCGTTGCGGCGGCGAATGGCAATCGCCGTTTCGGTGCCGCCCAGGGTGGTCGACAGGCGCAGCTGGTTGCCGCCGGTCATGAACACACCGTCAGATTTGTTGATGTAGTCGATGTGCTCCGGGTCGTTGGCGTCACTGCGGGTAACGATTGGGAGCACGGCGGCGTGCTTGATACCGATCTTGCGGAACAGTTTTTCGTAGGCCGGGCCGGTATCCGGCAGTTCCGAGGCGGTGGGAATGATCGCGATACGGGCATCCTTGCCGCCGCACTCGCTGATAAAGCGGTCGAGGATTTCCGGATTGTGGAATTTGTCCTCGGCCCCGCCTATGGGGATGATGTAGCCGCGATTTTTGTTTTTGCGTTCGCCGGAAGGGCTCATCAGGGGGTAATCCTCCAGGTTCCTTGGGACATGACTTGCTGGATACGATGGTGTTCGTCGAGCACGACCAGGTCGGCCGCGGCTCCAGTTGTGATGCGGCCGCGGTCATGGAAACGCAGAAGCCTCGCCGGGTTGAGGGTGAAGGCCGGCAACACCCGCTCCATTGGCTGGCCGCCGCTCAGCAAGCGGGTGAGTGTGTCGGTCAGCGTCGCCGGCTGGCCGATGTCGAAGTGCTGCATTTCGCCCTGGGCGTTGAACACCGGCAGGCAGCCGCCGCCGTCGGAGCTCATGGTGATGCGCTCGGGCGGGGCATCCGAATCGAGGTAGCGCAGCAGGGCCTCGTCGGCGGCCAGTTCATCCTCGCTGCAGGTCTCCTCGGCCGGGAAGGCGGTGATGTCGACCCAGCAGCCGGCCCGGGCGACGTCCAGGGCCTCTTCGAACAGGGCTTTCTTGCGGTTGATGTGGGTGGGATTGAAGGTCCGCGCGGGCAGCTCGGTCTCGGCCAGCGCGCGCCGGACGAGGTCCAGGCCGCGCTCGCCGTCGCCCAGGTGCAAGTGCAGGATTCCGGCCTTGCCCGTGATCAGCCCGGCCACGTGGGCGTCACTGGCAATGCGCAGGATTTCTTCGAACGTGGGCTGGCTGGAACGGTGGTCGGAGATCGCGACTTCACCCACGCCGATCACCGGATCGAGAAACACGATGTCCTCGCGCACGCTGCCGGTGAAAGTCACGGGCGGCACGTGGTAGCCGCCGGTGTGGCACCAGGCGTTGACCCCGTGCTCTCGCAGGTACAGCGCCTGGGCGACCAGCGAGCGCGTGTCGCGGGTGGTGTCATCGGTGCCGAGCACACCCACCACGGTGGTGATGCCGGCGGCCAGGAACTGCTCCTGCGGCACCGGCGGCACGCGGCTGCCGAAGCCCGCTTCACCGCCGCCGCCGGTCAGATGGGCGTGGCCGTCAATCAGGCCGGGGATCAGGCGCTGGCCATCCAGGTCAAGGACTTCAGCCGCTTTGAGTATGCCGAGGTCGTTCAGGTCGGCGCCCATCCAGGCGATGCGGTCGCCGGCGATCAGCAGGTGCTGGATGCCCAGGTCCTGCGGCGCAAAGACATGGGCGTTGGTAATGAGCTTGA
>PXBD01000007.1 GCA_003565625.1 Gammaproteobacteria bacterium | reverse complement strand
TCCAGCAACGCGCTCTTGATCTGGCCAACCAAATCCGGGTGTAGCCAGACAGAACATGGCCAGATTTGGCTATCCCACTGAATTGGTTAGAGTTACTGCTGGATCAGCCGAGAACTTCAGGCTAATGGATTCATCGGTAGGGTCCGGCAACTCGGGATCAATCCAGTCACGCGAAATGCTGAGGTCGATATCCTCTGAAAAACGATCAATCAAACCCCAGCCTTTGGAAAGCGAAGTGCCACCGCGGAAGCTCAGATGTGGGCCGATCAGCTCGGAATTGAAAAGTACTTCAAGCGTCCAGCAAACCCAGAAATCTTTCTCGACATAGAAAGCGGGCAAGCCAAGCTCAGCTCCTGCTTGAGTGAAAAACTCGACGCGCTCTTCGACCGAAAGCTGGAGGACTGCATTCATGGGTAATCTGCGCCTGCGTTGTCGTTATTTTTCTCATGGGCAAGCGAGCGGAATATCTCGCCAATCCAGGCTGGAACCAGCTTGATATCTTTTAGAAGCCGCTGTTTGTCGAGTTCGCTCAAGCGGCGGCGAAGCTTCTCGACCACCTCGTCATCCACCTGAGCCTTTCGCAGGTATCGCAGGGCTTCCGCCACGGTTCCGCTGATGCGGCCGGCGGTAGCCAATCGCCGGGCCGAAGCCTGGCGCAGTTCGATCGACAAATTTCGGACTTTAAGCTTACGGCTATTGCCATCCGTCAGGTAGACCACCTTGGCCGGCACCTGGTCGCTCAAGCCGAGCAGGTTTGCCGCATAGGCGCCAGCCGGTTGAATTCGTTCCCCGCCGGCCCGGCTGACGGCCTTTACGACCTCCTCCGGGTTCGGTGCCAATTCGCCGAGTAGCTCGCTGTGTTTGGGATACACATACACTCCCCGGCTAGGGCGCCTAAGCCGCTCCGTCTTGACCAGCCGTGACAGCGCGACTGCAATCACCCGGCGGTCTGCAAGGTCGACAAAATCGCTTGGCGTCATGGCTGCGCCACGGCCGCGCGCTCTGAATCGCTTAAGTATCGACTCCTCAATGCTTTTTCCGATTTTCTTTCTGGCCATAATGTTGCTAATTCTACCCTTTTTTAGCAACATTTTAAAGCCCTGGTGCCGCATCAGCCCGGACCGTCGAGATCGGCGATGTGCGTATGCTGGCAGACGGCCCGCGGATCGCCGTGGATATGGCCTTCCGCCTGCGTCGCAGCGACGGCGATGCCGCTGAAGCGGTTGGGGAGGAAGGCAAAGTTGGTCATTAAGTCGACCCCTGACTGATGCCGATGGTGGTCAGCTTAACCCGAAACGCCCGCAGCCTCAGACGGCGGCGTCCATGGTGCAGGGATTCGACGGCTCAATGCACCGGCGCCCGGGAACGCTCCCCCTGGCGTTTCGGCTAGCGCCAGTGATCAGGTTTTCTGATTTCATGTCCATCTGCCGTCACCACCGGATCAGGCAACTGGCTGTTCCTGAGATGGTAAGGGCGAATATGATTGAAGAAATCACAGTTCAGGTTCAACTCGCGAGTGGGTCGGCTGGCCACCGACGCCACGCCGACTGTTTTTCCGCGCGCCTGGGCCAGGTGCAGCGCCTCTGCGAGGTCGGAGTCGTTGGAAATCACAAGCGCTACATCAAAGCGATCAGCCCAGGCATCGTTGACCAGGTTGACGGCCAGGTTGACGTCTGAACCCTTCTCCTCGCGCACCCAGACTTCTGCAAACTGTTGCCCACCAATCGAATCGACCAGCTTGCAGGTCTTGGTTTGGACTTTATGGGTGGCTGTCCTTGCGCTCGTCGCCACCGCTGCGCCGCAACCGCGCCCCCTGCGCCCTTGGTGGTTAGCGAATGTTCCGGGCGGTTGCCGACCGCCGTAACCAAGTTGCTGTCACGGATTTTGAGCCTAGCAAAGCTCCGCCCGGAAAAGGTAGGGCTGGCGCATGGCCGCCCCTCCGAGCCTGAGTCTGCAATTGCCGGCTGACGCCATGCCTGCAATAAGCCAGCTGGTATCGCCCTGGACGGCCGGAGCCTTGCGTGTCCCGTCGCTGCGGAGGCATTCTGGCGGAGTTGGTGGCTGCTGTCTGTAGGAAATCGCCCTGACGCCATGTAGGCGAAATCCCGCCTGCTGCCTACACTGTGCCTACACGGCAAAAAACAATCTGGAGCGCCTGTTGTTACTGGGTTTTGAGATGGTGGCCAGGGGCAGAATCGAACTGCCGACACGCGGATTTTCAGTCCGCTGCTCTACCAACTGAGCTACCTGGCCGATTTGTCTTTTGCGGGGGTTCTTGTCGCTGCCGGATGCGGCCGCAGCGATTTTGAACAAGCGCGTACTATAGCAGTTTCCCTATCCGTTGGGTACCGGGTTTTTCAAGGATTTTCGTTCAGGTTTGCTTGCCACGACCGGGCTACTATCAAGCTTGAGAACAATAGCAATTCCGGAGCCTGGTATGCGTAATGTCCTGATTTTCCTTATCGCTTTTGTGTTGGTTGGCTGTGCCGGCAGCGCGACACGCGAGGGCCGCAGCGGCGAAATCTACCTGCGCCACGCCAGCGAAGAGAGCACCAGTAGCGTGCTCTACGGGTCCATCCGCGGCTGGCGGCCGGCCGGGGACGACGCGGTGCTGATCGAGTTCAACCGCAATCGCTATTACCTGTTCGAGCTGGGCGCGCCGTGCTCTACCGAGATCCAGTTTGCCCGCTCGATTGCGCTGGTTACATCCACACGCCAGCGCGTTGATCAATTCGACCGCATTCGTGTTGGCGA
The DNA here is from genome assembly GCA_003565625.1 of Gammaproteobacteria bacterium. Lineage (GTDB taxonomy): Bacteria > Pseudomonadota > Gammaproteobacteria > Xanthomonadales > Wenzhouxiangellaceae > Wenzhouxiangella. The sequence continues at coordinate 30,413 of PXBD01000007.1, read as the reverse complement.
TCGAACCTGCCGCATTCTGGCCATCCGGGAGGTGGATTTCGAGGCCGCGCGGGCCGAGCTTGACGCCCTGCGTGCGCAGCCGGCGCCGGCGCGCGAGGCGGTTGAGACCAATCAGGCCGAGGATTCGGGCGGGACGTAGCCGTCGGCGCGGTCGTAGTCACCGCCGAACAAAAACGCCTCGGCCTGTTCGACCAGGTATTTCCGGTGCTCGGGGTCGATCGGGCTCAGGCGCTTTTCGTTGATCAGCATGGTCTGGTGGGCCAGCCATTTCTGCCAGGCTTCGCGGCAGATGTTTTGCTGGATGCGTTGCCCGAGTTCGCCGGGCAGGGGCGGGCGCGGCAGGGCTTCGCCTTCGCGGCCGAGGTGCTGGCAATGGACGGTATCGGTCATGTTCAGCTCTGGGTGCGGGAGTCGGTCTGCATTCTATCAGCCAGCGTCTCGATCACCTGGCGAATCGGCCGGGGCAGGCCGGCCTGCAGCGCTTCGTTGAGTTCGAACCAGCGCGCAGGCGCATCATCCACCATGGGCACGGTTTTTTCTTCAGCGGCGGCTACGAAGCGCATGTGCAGCCGGAAATGGGTGAACTCGTGCTCGATCGGCGCCAGACACTCGGTTTGATCAGCTTGATCAGGCTGGTCGCCCACTTCAGGCAGGCACCACAGCCCGCCCCAGATGCCCGAAGGCGGGCGTCGGACCAGGGCTATGCGCCCGGCCTGGTCACGCTGGATCAACCAGGTCGAAGCGCGGTGCCTGCGCGTGCGCGCGGGCTTTTTGCCCGGCAGTTCGCCGATACGGCCCTCGATGCGCGCCCGACAGTCGGCTTGCACGGGGCAGAGCATGCAGGCCGGTTTGCGGGCGCTGCAGACCGTGGCGCCAAGGTCCATGATGGCCTGGGTGTAATCAGCCGCCCGATCCGGCGGCGTGCGCGTGTCCGCCTCGGCCCAGAGTCGAGCCGAGACCGCGGCCTTGCCGGGCCAGCCGGCGATGCCTGCATGCCGGGCCAGCACGCGCTTGACGTTGCCGTCCAGAATCGGGGCACGCTGGTCATGCGCCTGGGCCAGAATGGCGTTGGCGGTGGACGCCCCGATGCCGGGCAGGGCGCGCAGCGCCCTGGCGCTGGCCGGGAGTTGACCGTCATGTTCTTCCAGGCACTGGATGGCGGCCCGGTGCAGGTTGCGCGCCCGGGCGTAGTAACCCAGCCCGGACCACAAGGCGAGCACGTCATCCAGCGGCGCCCGAGCCAGGTCGGCAAGGCTCGGGAATCGGGTCATGAAGCGCTGGAAGTAGTCGATGACGGTTGCTACCCGGGTCTGCTGGAGCATGATTTCCGAAACCCAGACCCGGTAGGGCGTGCGTTCGGTCTGCCAGGGCAGATCGTGCCGACCGTGATGTCGCCACCAGGCGAGCAGGCGCTCGGCGAAAGGGCGATGGGCGGTGGTGTGGTCCTGCACGGACAGTGCCGGCGCGCCTACCCGGCGGTGGCCGCTGCTTCCTCCACCGGCAAAATGGCGTGGACAAAGGTGCCGGCATCAAACGGACGCAGATCAGCCGCAGTTTCGCCTACGCCAATGAAGCGGATCGGGATGTTGAGTTCGTGGGCAATGGCAAACAGCACGCCGCCACGGGCGGTACCGTCGAGTTTTGTTACCGTGATGCCGGTCAGCTCCACGGCTTCATTGAACTGGCGCGCCTGGGCCAGCGCATTCTGGCCGGTGCCGGCATCGACCACCAGCATGGTCTCGTGCGGCGCTTCGGGGTTGATCTTTTTCATCACCCGGCGGACCTTGGCCAACTCGTCCATCAAGTGGCCCTGGGTGTGCAGGCGCCCGGCGGTATCGGCAATCAGTACATCAATGCCGCGCGCCTGGGCCGAATGCAGGGCGTCGTAGATCACCGCGGCGGTGTCGGCGCCGGTCTTCTGGGACACCACCGGAACCCCGTTGCGCTCGCCCCAGGCGCTCAACTGCTCGACGGCGGCGGCACGGAAGGTATCGCCGGCCGCCAGCATTACCGAAAGGCCCTCGTCCATGTAGCGACGGGCCAGTTTGCCAATCGTGGTGGTCTTGCCTACGCCGTTGACGCCCACGGTCAGAATGACGAAGGGTTTCTTGCTCGGATCAACGGCCAGGAACTGCTCGACCGGTTCGATCAGGTCATACAGCTCGGCCTGGACGGCAGGCAGTACCTGCGATGGTTCGGCCACCACCCCCTGGCGAATCCCTTCGCGCAGACGGTCCATGATGCGGGTGGTGGCACCGACGCCCATGTCGGCGGTCAGCAAGGTGGTCTCGATCTCTTCGATCAGGTCTTCGTCGATGCTGCCGGCACCGCGAATCAGCCCGAACAACCCCGACAGGCTGGAACGGGTGCGCGCCAGCCGGGCTTCGAGCGGATCGACGCCGGTGGCGGCAGCCGGGCGCACCGGAGTGGACTCCACCCCGTGGCCGGATTTCTTGCGACGGAAGATCGAAAACATGGCTCCGGTATGCTATCACCATGACCGGAAAAATACGCATCATCGCCGGCCAGTGGCGCGGCCGGAAACTGACCGTCCCGGACCGCCCCGGGCTGCGCCCCACCGGCGACCGGGCCCGCGAAACCCTGTTCAACTGGATCGGGCCGCGCCTTGTTGGCGCGCGCGTTCTCGACCTGTTTGCCGGCAGCGGCGCGCTGGGCCTGGAAGCTGCCTCGCGCGGTGCCGCCCGGGTGGTGTTGGTGGAGCGGGACGCCGCAGCCGCGGCCAGCCTGCGCCAGGGCGCGCTGGGCTGGCCCGGCAGCGAGGCAGTAGAGCTGATTCAGGCCGATGCGCTGGCCTGGCTGAAGGAGTGTCCGGAGGTCTTCGACCTGGTCCTGATCGACCCGCCGTTTGCCGGCGATCTGCATGAACAAGCCCTTGCGCTCCTGGCCGGGCCGACCCGTCGCCTGGCCGATCGCGCGCTGGTCTATGTCGAGTGCGCGCCGGATCGGCTTCCCGAGCGCTGGCCGGATAACCTGGTGCGTTGCCGGGAAAAACGCCTGGGCCAGGTGCTGATGACCTTGCTCGAATATTGCCCGGAGGAACGCGTCGCGCAGCCGGCGGTATAATCGCTGCGCTTTCCCAACCGGGCCTGGCCATGAACGCCTCCGTCACCGACAGCGCCATCGATTACCGCATTGCCGTCTATCCGGGCACTTTCGACCCCCTGACCAACGGCCATACCGATCTGGTGGCCCGAGCATCGCGGGTGTTCAGCCTGGTGGTTCTGGCAATTGCCGAAAGCCCGCACAAGCAGCCTGCCTTCCCGCTCCAGCAGCGCATTGATCTGGCCCGCCTGGTGCTGGACGAGGCCGGAATCAACAACGTTGAAGTGGTCGGTTTTGACTGCCTGTTGGCCGATTTTGTAGCCGAACGCCGGGCCGGGGTGATCCTGCGTGGTTTGCGCGCGGTATCGGACTTCGAGTACGAGTTCCAGCTGGCCTCGATGAACCGGCACCTGGCCATCGACGTGGAAACCATGTTCCTGACCCCGGACGAAAAGCACAGCTTCATTTCCTCGACCCTGGTCAAGGAAATCGCGCGTTTGAACGGTGACGTGCGCAAATTTGTCCATCCGCGCGTGGCCGAAGCCCTGCGCGACCGCTACAACCCCTGACCCCAAGAGGATTCATGATGCTCTCATGCCGTCGGCCGGTGCTGCGCGCCATTGCCCTGGTTTCCGTGCTCAGTTTTTTCAGCCTGCCAGCGCTGGCCGGCCCTGGACGGGTTGCGGTTTCCAGCGCCCATGAAGAAGCCACCGCCGCCGGCCTGGAAATCCTGGCTGCGGGTGGCAACGCGTTTGATGCCGCGGTCGCGGTCTCGGCGGCGCTGGCCGTGGTCGAGCCGGCCTCTTCGGGTATCGGCGGCGGCGGATTCTGGCTGCTGCATCGGGCCGAAGATGATTTTTCCGTCATGGTCGACGGGCGCGAAACCGCGCCGTCCGCCGCCAGTCGCGACATGTATCTGGACGAAGACGGGGAGGTGGTTCGTGACCTGGCCATCAACGGACCGCTGGCGGCCGGCATTCCCGGCGCCCCGGCAGCCTGGGTGCACCTGGCCGGTAACTACGGCCAACTTCCGCTGGCTGATGTGCTGGCCCCGGCCATTCGCCTGGCCGAAGACGGTTTCACGGTCGATGCAAAGTACCAGACCCTGCTGAACTTCCGCGCCCATGTCATGCTGCGCTGGCCGGAAACAGCCGAGATTTTCATGCCCGGCGGCGAGGTGCCTGATGTGGGCACGCGCATCCGTCAGCCGGATCTGGCCAACACGCTGCGCTTGCTGGCCGAACAGGGATTCGACGGTTTTTACCGCGGGCCGGTGGCGGAAAAACTGGTCGCAGGTACCAACGCCGCAGGCGGCATCTGGTCGCTGGAGGATCTGGCCGCCTACGAGGTGGTCGAGCGCGAGGTCATTCGCACCGGCTACCGGGGGTACGAATTGCTGACCGCTTCACCGCCTTCGTCCGGGGGCATCGCCATCGCCCAGATTCTCAACCTGATCGAGCCGTATGATCTCGAAGCGCTGGATCGGGTAGGGCGGGTGCATCTGCTGGCCGAGGCCATGCGCCGGGCCTATCGCGACCGGGCCCTGTACCTGGGCGATCCGGACTTTGTCGACATTCCTGTCGCCATGCTGTTGAGTTCTGATTACGCCGCCGGCCTGCGCGCCGGAATGCGCATGGATCGGGCCACGCCTTCGGCGGCGCTGGCGGCCGATCCCTCGCTGCTGCCGGAAAGCGACAACACCACGCATTTTTCCCTGATGGACGCCGAAGGCAACCTGGTCTCGGGCACGCTGACCATCAACTTGCCCTATGGCGCGGCTTTTGTGCCGCCGGGTACCGGCGTGCTGCTGAACAATGAGATGGATGATTTCTCGGCCGCCCCGGGCGTGCCCAACGAGTACGGCCTGATCGGTTTCGAGGCCAACGCCATCGAGCCGGACAAGCGCATGCTCTCTTCCATGAGCCCGACTATCGTGAAATCCGAAGACCGCGTGGCGGTTCTTGGCACCCCGGGCGGGGCGCGCATCATCACCATGGTGCTGTTGGGAATTCTTGACTTCATTGAAGGCAACGACCCGGAATCCTGGGTCTCGCTGCCGCGTTTCCACCACCAGTACCAGCCCGACGAAATCTCCCTGGAGCGGGGTTTTCTGAGTGACGAGGAAATTGCCGAACTCGAGGCCCTGGGCCACGAGGTGACCGTGCGGGCTCGCACCTGGGGCAACATGCACGGCGTGATGTGGGATCGGGCCAATGACCGGGTCGAGGCCGCCCACGATCCCCGCTGGGATTCCGGCGGGGCCGAGGTTCGCGAACTCAGGTAAAAGCCCGGCCTGCGAGCGTAGCCAGCTAGACCCGCTCGAAAATGCCGGCCGCACCCATGCCGGTGCCGATGCACATCGTCACCATCCCGTAGCGCTGCTCCCGGCGCTGCAGGCCATGGACCAGCTTGGCGGCCAGGATGGCGCCGGTGGCACCCAGCGGGTGGCCCAGGGCAATGGCCCCGCCCAGTGGGTTGACCTTGTCCGGATCCAGCTCGACCGTGCGCATCACCGCGAGCGCCTGGGCTGCAAACGCCTCGTTGAGTTCGATCCAGTCGATGTCGTCTTTCGCGATCCCGGTTTGCTGGAGGACCTTGGGGATGGCCTTGATCGGCCCGATGCCCATGACCTCGGCCGGGACGCCGGCCACCGAGAAGCCGCGGAAGACGGCCAGCGGGTTCAGGTTCAACTCCTTGACAACGCGTTCAGAGACCAGAACCAGCGCCCCGGCTCCGTCCGACATTTGCGAACTGGTGGCGGCCGTAACCGAGCCCTTGGCGTCGAACACGGTGCGCAGCTTGCCCAGGGTCTCGGCCGAGGTATCACGCCGCGGGCCTTCGTCGGTATCGATCACGGTTTCGATTTCGCGCACCTGCCCGGTGGCGGGATCCGGCACGCGGCTGGTCACGGTATAGGGGCGGATTTCGGTAAATTGGCCGCCGTCGATGGCCGCAATCGCCTTCTGGTGTGAGCGATAGGCAAACTGGTCCTGGTCTGCGCGGCTGACGTCCCACTGCTGCGCGACCTTCTCTGCCGTGATGCCCATGCCGTAGGCGATGGCGACATTGTCATCGTCAAACACCTTCGGGTTCATGGCCACCTTGTGGCCCATCATCGGCACCATGGTCATGGTTTCGGTACCGGCCGCGATCATCACGTCGGCCTCGCCCAGGCGGATGCGGTCGGCGGCCATGGCAATGGTCTGCAGGCCCGATGAGCAGAACCGGTTGACGGTCACACCGGGCACGTTGTCGGGCAGGCCGGCCAGCAGGGCGCCGATGCGGGCGACGTTCATGCCTTGTTCTGCTTCAGGCATGGCGCAGCCGACAATCACGTCCTCGACCCGGGCCGGGTCCAGCCCCGGCACTTCGGCCACGGCGTGGCGCAGGGCATGGGCCAGCAGGTCGTCCGGGCGAACGTTGCGAAAACCGCCCTTGAACGCCCGGGCAACCGGGGTGCGGACGGCGGAAACGATATAGGCGTCACTCATGGGTATAGGTCCTTGGATAACTTTGATATTCGGTCTCTAGGTTTCGGCATTCTTAAACCTGAACCCTCAGTCAATTCCTCAACGGCTTGCCGGTCTTCAACATATGTCCGATCCGCTCCCGCGTCTTCGGCATGGCGCACAGCTCGAGGAAATGCTCGCGCTCGAGGTGGTGCAGCCATTCTTCGTTGACCGGGGTGCCGCGGTCGATCTCGCCGCCGGAGATGACCGTGGCAATGCGGCTGCCGATTTCGAAGTCATGTTCGGAAATGAAATGGCCTTCGAGCATGTTGACCAGCAGCATCTTCAAGGTGGCTACGCCGACGTCACCGGCGGCCGGGAAGGTTCGTCCGGCCAGCGGCGGCCGGTAGCCGGCTGCTGATAGCGAGCGCACCAGTCCGTGGGCGGCATGCAGCAGTTCCTGCTCGTGCAGCACGATCAGATCTTCGGGCCGCAGGTAGCCCATTTCGCGGGCCTCCATGGCCGATCCTGCGACCTGGCCCATGGCGACCTGCTTGTAGCGTTTCTCCAGCAGCGGCCAGGTATCACCGGCGGCGACATCGGCATTGATCTGCAGCGCCAGGGTCGCCAGTCCGCCGCCAGCCGGCAGCAGGCCAACCCCGGCCTCGACCAGGCCCATGTAGCTTTCCAGGTGAGCGACCCGGCGGCTGGCGTGCATGGCCAGTTCCAGGCCGCCGCCCAGGGCCAGTCCGCGCACGGCTGCTACCGAGGGAATACCCGAGTAGCGCATGCGCAGGTTGACTTCCTGGAAGCCCTTGACCAGGGCGCGGACGCTGTCGTAATCGCCGCGTTGGATCGCCTCGGCGGCGGCCTTCAGGTTGGCGCCGGCCGAGAACGGGCCGTTCGGCTGCCACAGCACCAGGCCTTCGAAATCAGCCTCGGCCCGATCGAGGGCGGCATTCAGCCCTTCGACGGCACCAATATCGATCACGCCCATCTTGGTTTTCAGGCTGGCAATCAGAACATCATCGTGCAGGGTCCACAGCCGGATGCCGTCGGTTTCCTCCACGGTCTGGCGGTCATGCGAGGCCTCGCCGATCAATCGCACCGGCTGGTACTGGCGCTGGTAGACCGGCAGATCCGGGCGTGCGCTGACCGCGCCATCGGCAGCCGACCAGGACCCGCCCGGTCCATGGGCGCCCTCGACTTCCGCCACCCACTTGGGCAAATGGGCCTCGACCCCGGTGCGTTCGGCGTCGATATCGGCCTGGATCAGGTCGGCCACGGCTTTCCAGCCGGCGGCCTGCCACTGCTCGAAAGGGCCGAGCTTCCAGCCGTAACCCCAGCGCATGGCCAGGTCGATCTCGCGCGCCGACTCGGCGATTTCGCCGAGATGGTAGGCACAGTAGTGGAACAGGTCGCGATGGATGGCCCACAGGAACTCGGTCTCCGGGTACTCGCACTTGGCCAGCTCGGCCAGTTTCTCGCCCGGGTTGCGGATGGCCAGGATGGCCTTGACTTCGTCACGCACGCTGTAGTCGGTCGCCCGGTAGTCGCCGCTTGCCGGATCGAATACCTTGATTTCCTTGCCCTGCTTGCGAAACACGCCGGCCCCGGATTTCTGGCCGAGGGCGCCGGCCTCGATCAGCCCGCCCAGCCACTCGGGTGCCTGGAACAGAAAATGCCAGGGGTCGTTGGCCAGCTTGGCATCCATGGTCCGGATGACGTTGGCCATGGTGTCCAGACCAACCACGTCGGCCAGGCGGAAGGTTGCGCTCTTGGGTCGGCCGATGGCCGGGCCGGTGAGGGCATCGACGGTATCGAAACCCAGCCCCAGGCGTTGGGCGTGATACATGGTGGACCACATGGTGAACACGCCAACCCGGTTGGCGATGAAGTTGGCGGTATCGCGGCAGCGGACCACGCCCTTGCCCAGGTTGCGGGTCAGGAAATCCTCCAGCAGGTCCATGACCTGGCCGTCGGTGCCCGGGTGCGGAATCAGTTCGACCAGGTGCATGTAGCGCGGCGGGTTGAAGAAATGCACGCCGCAGAAACGGCTCTTGAGTGCTTCCGGAACAACGCCGGCCAGCTCGGTGATCGACAGCCCCGAGGTGTTGGTGACAAAAAACGCATCGGCGTGGATATGCGGGCCGATTTTTTCATACAGCGACTTCTTGATGTCCATGCGCTCGACGATGGCCTCGATGATGAAGTCGCACTGGCCCAGCTGCTCCAGGTCATCTTCGAAGTTGCGCGGGGTGATGAACTGGGCCAGGTCCTTGCTGGCGAACGGCGCCGGCTTGAGCCTGGTCAGATTCTGGATTGCGCCGGCAGCGATCTTCGAGCGCTGCTTGTCTTCCGATGGCAGGTCATACAGGTCGACCGGAATGCCGGCCGCGGTCAAGTGGGCGGCAATCTGCGCGCCCATCACGCCCGAGCCGAGCACGGCGGCGCGGCGGACCAGGAGTTTGTGTTCAGTCATGTCGTGTCCTATTGTCTGTTTCTGCAGTTCGTTTGTTTCAACAAGATCGGGTGGTCAGCTGGCCGCGGCCAGCTTCGGCTCCTCGGGGCGTGCGGTGCCAAGCTGCTCGGGCGTGAACTCGTCAACCGCAATCACGCGCGCGGAGAGCTCCTGGGCGACGATCAGGTCGGCTGCCTGTTCTTCGGTAATGACCCCGGCCTCGACGGCCCGCGCCGTGACTTCATGGACGTTGGACGGGCTGGGCACCAGCTTCAGGGCATTGCGCAGCGCGTGCTCGGCGGGTTCGGCCTTGAGCACGGCGTCAAACGCCTTGAGAACAATGCCGGCGCCGTCTTCTTCCCTGGAAATGAAGGCGCCATGGATCAGGCGCTCGCGGGTTGGGCTTTTTTCCAGCAGCTGGCGGGCGATGGTCTTGCCGGTGCGATCATCCACCGGCGTGTTGCGGCGGCCCAGCGGAAAGTTGAGCAGGCGCAGGATCGGACCAAGCGCCGGGATCGGGAAGTTGCGGTAGACCCCATAGAGCGCGTCCTCGACCTTGTCCAGGCTGTCCTGCACGGCAAAGCGCAGCACCGGCAGGTCTTCTTCCGGGCGTCCATCGTCTTCAAAGCGTCGCAGTGCGGCCGAGGCCAGGTAGAGATAGGCCAGGGCGTCGGCAAAGCGGCCGGACAGCTTCTCGGCAAACTTGAACTTGCCGCCGAGGATGAGCAGGCTGAGGTCGGCGGTAAAGGTAAACGCCGCGCTCAGGCGGTTGATCTGGCGATAGTAGCGCGCGGTCGGGCCGCTGACCGGGCTGGCGCTCAGGCGCGCCCCGGTCAGGGCCAGCACCGGTGAGCGCACCGCATTCGAGAGCAGGAAGCCAACGTGGGCCCACAGCGCCTTGTCAAAGCCTGCCAGGTCATTGTCGGCGGCCGCCGTCATTTCCTTGAGCAGGTAGGGGTGGCAGCGAATGGCGCCCTGGCCGAACACGATCATCGAGCGGGTCAGGATATTGGCGCCCTCGACCGTGATCGAGACCGGCAGCGCCTGGTAGCCCATCGACAGGTAGTTGCCCGGGCCTTCGACCACGGCCTTGCCGCCGTGTACGTCCATGGCGTCGTTGACCACCCGGCGGTTGGCCTCGGTGTGGTAGGCCTTGAGAATGGCCGACAGCACCACCGGCTTGTCGCCGCGGTCGAGCGCGCTCAGCGTCATCTTGTGCGCGGCCTCCATCCGGTAGGCTTCGGCGGCGATCCGCGCCAGCGGTTCTTCGATGCCCTCGAAGTGGCCGATCGGCTGCTTGAACTGATAGCGAATCCGGGCATAGGCGCCGGTCAGCATGCTCGCCACCTTGCCCCCGGCCACGCCCTGGGCGGGCAGAGAGATGGCGCGTCCGGCCGCCAGGCAATGCATCAGCATGCGCCAGCCCTGGCCGATGCGATCCTGGCCGCCAATCAGCCAGTCCATCGGGATGAACACGTTCTTGCCGCGGGTGGGCCCGTTCATGAACAGGCTGCCGCCGGGCAGGTGACGATTGCCGATTTCCACGCCGGGTGTGCTGGTCGGGATCAGCGCGCAGCTGATGCCCAGGTGTTCCTTGCCGCCCAGCAAGCCGTCGGGGTCGCGGGTCTTGAAGGCCAGGCCCAGCACCGTGGCCACCGGCGCCAGGGTGATGTAACGCTTGTCCCAGCTGACCGAAAGTCCCAGCACTTCCTTGCCGTCGATGGTTTTCTTGCAGACCACGCCCTCGTCGGGCATGGAGGCGGCATCGGAGCCGGCCTGCGGAGAGGTCAGGGCGAAACAGGGAATATCTTCACCCCGGGCCAGGCGCGGCAGGTAGTGATTCTTCTGCTCCTCGGTACCGAAGTGCATCAGCAACTCGCCCGGGCCGAGAGAGTTGGGCACCATCACGCTGACCGCTGCGGTCAGGCTGCGGGTCGAAATCTTGGTGACCACAGCGGCATTGCCCTGGGCGGTGAACTCCAGGCCACCGTATTCCTTGGGGATGATCATGCTCAGGAAGCGCTGCTCGCGGATGAACTGCCATACTTCCGGCGGCAAATCCTTGAGCTCGCGATTGATTTGCCAGTCGTCGAGCATGGCGCACAACTCCTCGACCGGCCCATCGACGAAATCCTGTTCTTCCTTGCTCAGGCGCGGTGGCGGCAGGTCAAACAGGCGCTTCCACTCCGGCTTGCCGGAAAACAGTTCTGCGTCCCACCACACGGTACCGGCGTCCAGTGCTTCCTTTTCGGTGGCCGACATCGCCGGCAGCACCGTCTGGAACCACGCAAACAGTGGTTTGGAAACCAGCGCCCGGCGCAGCGGATGCAGCGCCATCAGGCCAAAGCCGACGGTGGCCAGCGCCAGCAGCGCCGTCACCGGCCACGCCACGGCGGCCAGCGCCGACACCACCAGGCCGGCGGCGGCCAATCCGGCCGCGGCCCAGGCCGGGGCGCGCAGGTAGGCCAGGGCCAGCAGGCCGGCGAAAAACACAAACAGAAAGCTCAGGGTCATGGTGAGGTCTCCATGGTGCCGTCGGCACCGGTTTGAGCGGTTGAGTCGGATGCAGAAGCGCTGCGCGATGGGCCACGCAGGCCGGCGGCGGCAAACCGGACCAGGTCAGAGGCAATCGACCGGGTGTCGGACAGGCTGCTTTCGGCCATGGTGTAGGTCAGGGCGCCGACGATGAAGTCGAGCTGGCGGCGCAGCAGCTCGGGCTTGCGCCCGGGCAGGGTCTGGGCAATGGCGTCGGCAAAGCGCCGCATGACAAAGGCATATTCGCTGCTGATGGCGGCGTGCAGGTCTTCGTCGCGGTCGGCGAAGGCACGCATCAACAGCTGCATGAAACGATGCCCGTCGGCGTCCGAGCCGCGCGAGAACGCCAGCGCCGGGTAGACGAAGGCATCGAGCACATCTTCAAGCTGCGGCCCGCCGGCGCGATTCAGGGCCTCGTCAAGGCGCGCCAGCCTGGCCCGGTTGAGGGCGTCCAGACGGCGCCGGAACACGGCCAGCAGCAGGGCCTGCTTGGAGCCGAAATGGTAATGGACGGCTGCCAGGTTGACGCCCGCGGCCTGGGTGATCTGGCGCAGACTCGCCAGGTGAAAGCCCTGTTCGGCGAACAGGGCTTCGGCGGCGTCCAGAATGCGGTCACAGGTCGTGGCTTCGGGCACTTTCAAACGTTCGATTGAAACGACTGTTTGAATTCTAGCACATGAGAACGTACTCGTTTTACACGCTGCATTCGACCTCGCCAACATCGCGCCGCACGCGTACCCGGCCGGGGTTGGACACCACGATGGCGCGGGCCTGCGCCTGGCCGTGCGCATCGCAGACCCGGATGGTCAGGTTGGTGCCTAAAGCGCCACCCATGGGCTGAAAACGGACGCGGGTGCGCCCGGCCGAATGCAGCAACAGGCGTGGTTCGGGCGGGACTACGCGCAGGATATCTTCCGGCCGGTCGGGGTGATGACGGTTGTTGCTGCGGTCGATGAAAATGATCCAGCCCTGGTCCCAACGGTTATCGCCGCTGCATTTTTGCTGATCTGCGCTGGGGCAGGCGACGACGTTGCTGCGCAGGGTGACGGCCGAGTGGCGGGCGTACTGGATGTGCGCCATCATCAGATTGGTCTTGGCCGTGACCCGGTTTTCGGCCACGAAGTTGGCCATCGCCGGCACGCCGATGGTCATCAGGATGGCGCCGATGGTAACGACCACCAGCAGTTCGATCAAAGTCAGGCCGCTTTGCTTGCGGGGCATATCGCTGTCTCCACAGGTTCGGGTTCAGCGATATTGTTCAAGCCGGGGCGGTTGTCCCGGAATGGCAAGGATGCGTCGGGGCCGGTCAGTGCCCGGCCCGACGGGCGGTAGGAAAATTCAGACGCAGGCGGTAGGAATCAGGTGCACAGCGCCTGCTCGATGCGCTCGACCGCCTGCTCCAGGGTTTCCAGGGCGCAGGCGAACGACAGCCGCAGGTGACCCGGCGCACCGAAAGCGCTGCCCGGCACCGAGGCCACACCGGCGTGTTCGAGCAGATGCTCGGCCAGGGCGAGATCGTCGGCCAGGCCGAGTGCGGCGATTGCTCCGCTGCAGTCGGCAAACAGGTAGAAAGCGCCCTTGCCGGGGGTGCAGGATACGCCGGGCAAGGCGTCCAGGGCGGGCTGCAGCCAGTCGTGGCGGGCGCGGAAGGCAGTGCACATATCGCGCACGCAGGCCTGGTCGCCGGCCAGCGCGGCCACGGCGGCAGCCTGGCTGACCGAGCAGGGGTTGGACGTGCTCTGGCCCTGGACCTTGCGCATTTCCTTGATGACCTTGGCCGGGCCGGCGGCATAGCCGATCCGCCAGCCGGTCATGGCATAGGCCTTGGAGACCCCGTTGATCACCACCAGGCGTTCCTTGAGCGCCGGCACTACCTCGCCAATGCTGGCAAAGTCCTCCCCGGCCCACCAGATGTGCTCGTAAATGTCGTCCGAGCAGATCAAAACGCGCGGATGCTCGAGCAGCACTTCACCCAGTTCGGCCAGCTGTTTCCGGCTGTAGGCCTGGCCGGTCGGGTTGCTGGGCGAATTGAGCATCAGCATGCGGGTGTGCTCGGTGATTGAGGCGGCCAGCTGGGCGGGGCTGATCAGGTACTGACTGTCCGGTGTGGTCTTGAGGATCACCGGCTCGCCGTCGGCCAGGCGCACCATGTCGGGGTAGGAGACCCAGTACGGGGCCGGGATGATGACTTCATCGCCGGGGTCGATGGTGGCCTGCAGCAGGTTGTAGATGGCCTGCTTGGCGCCGTTGGAGACCAGGATTTCGCCGGCCTCGTAGGCCAGGTGGTTGTCGCGCTGCAGCTTGTCGATGATGGCTTCTTTGAGCGTCGCGGTGCCGTCGACCGCGGTGTAGCGGGTCTGGCCTTGCTGGATGGCCTCTATGGCGGCAGTGCGGATGTGCTCCGGGGTGTCGAAATCCGGCTCGCCCATGCTCAGCGAGATGATGTCGCGGCCCTGGGCGCGCAATTCGGCCGCCTTCATGCTCATGGCGATGGTTGCCGAGGGCTTGACCTGGGCTACGCGTTTCGACAGTCGTATGGTCACTGGTGCTCTCCGAGGTGGACGTGGTGGTCGCGGCCGCCGCAAGCCGGGGCGTCGACTGCGGCCTAGTATACTTGGGCTTCAGTTTCGCGCTGCCCCGATCCCCACATGAAACGACGATTTCGCATGGCGTCCGGCTACGAGCCGGCCGGCGACCAGCCCGAGGCCATTCGCCAGCTGGTGAACGGCCTTGGCGCCGGGCACTCCCACCAGACCCTGCTGGGCGTGACCGGCTCGGGCAAGACCTTCACCATGGCCAACCTGGTCGAGCGGGTCCAGCGGCCGGCCCTGGTGATGGCGCCCAACAAGACCCTGGCCGCGCAGTTGTACGGGGAGTTCAAGGCCTTTTTCCCCGACAACGCAGTGGAGTATTTCGTCTCCTACTACGATTACTACCAGCCGGAGGCCTACGTCCCGTCCACCGACACCTTCATCGAAAAAGACGCCTCCATCAACGAGCATATCGAGCAGATGCGCCTGTCGGCGACCAAGGCCCTGCTCGAGCGCCGCGACGTGCTGATCGTGGCCACCGTGTCGGCCATCTACGGCCTGGGTGATCCGAGCGCGTTTTTGAAAATGACCCTGCCGCTGGCCGTTGGCGAGCGCATGCGCCAGCGCGAGGTACTGCGACGCCTGGCCGAAATGCAGTACGCGCGCAACGATTTCGAGCTGCGGCGCGGCACCTACCGGGTGCGCGGTGAGGTCATCGACATCTTCCCGGGCGACTCCGAGATCGAGGCGGTCCGGCTGGAACTGTTCGACGACGAGATCGAGCGGATTAGTTATTTCGACCCGCTGACCGGAGAAATCCGCTCCAAACTCGACGAGCTGACCGTATTTCCCAAGACCCATTACGTCACCCCGCGCCAGGTGGTGCTCGACGCGGTCGAGGCGATCAAGGCCGAACTGGCCGAGCGTCTGCCCCAGCTGGAGGGTGCCGGCAAGCTGCTCGAGGCCCAGCGCATCAAGCAGCGCACCCAGTTCGACATCGAAATGATGCTGGAACTGGGCTATTGCCAGGGCATCGAGAATTACTCACGCCACCTGACCGGGCGCCAGCCGGGTGAGGCCCCGCCAACCCTGTTTGACTACCTGCCGCGCGACGCCATCCTCATCGCCGACGAATCGCACGTCACGATTCCGCAGATCGGCGGCATGTACCGGGGTGACCGGGCCAGAAAGGAAACCCTGGTCGAGTTCGGCTTCCGGCTGCCCTCGGCGCTGGATAACCGGCCACTGAAGTTTGAAGAGTTCGAGCAGCGCGCTCCGCAGATGATCCTGGTTTCGGCCACGCCCAGACCGTGGGAGCTGGCGCGCTCGCCGGTGGTCGCCGAGCAGGTCGTGCGTCCAACCGGGCTGGTTGACCCGGAGGTGCTGGTGCGCCCGGTCGGCAGCCAGGTCGACGACCTGCTGTCGGAGATTCGCGAGCGGGCCGGCCAGGGTGACCGCGTCCTGGTCACCACGCTGACCAAGCGCATGGCCGAGAACCTGACCGAGTACCTGGCCGAGCACGACGTGCGGGTGCGGTACCTGCATTCCGACATCGACACCGTCGAGCGGGTGGAGATCATCCGCGACCTGCGCCTGGGTACTTTTGATGTGCTGGTTGGGATTAACTTGTTGCGTGAAGGGCTTGATCTTCCAGAAGTTTCATTGGTCGCAATCCTGGATGCCGACAAGGAGGGTTTCCTGCGTTCGGAGGGCTCGCTGATCCAGACCATTGGCCGGGCGGCGCGCAACGTGCGTGGCCGCGCCATACTCTATGCTGATCGCATCACCGACTCCATGCGCCGGGCCATCGACGAGACCGAACGCCGCCGGGCGCGCCAGGTCGCCCACAATCAGGCCCACGGGATTACCCCGCAGACCATCATCAAGAACGTGGCCGACATCATGGCCGACGCCCATCAGACACCGGGCCGCAGGAAATCGAGCCGCAAGGCGGCCGAGCAGAAGGCCGCCTACGCGCCCGAAGTGGTTTCCCCCGAGCAGGCCGCGCGCGAAATCGCCCGGCTTGAAAAGGAAATGTTCCGGGCCGCCGAAAACCTGGAGTTTGAACAGGCGGCTGCTTTGCGTGACCAGATCGGCCAGCTGCGCGAGCACAGCCTCAGAGCGGTGGTCTAGGGATTTTATTGGCGCTCGCGCTTTTGGAGGTAGCGGGCCTCGCGGGTCACGATCCAGGAGGCCAGGGCATCGGTTTCCTCGCCGCTCAGGGCGACAAAGCGCGCGCCAACCCGTCCGGTCGCCTGGCCATGCTCATCCTCGATGCGCTGGATCACGGCCGGGACCGCCAGCGCCGGATCCGTGCCCTCCGGGTCGATGCGCACGAGGTACAGCGCGCCGGACTCGAGCGCTTCGGGCCACTCGAAATCGATCCCGGTTGCGCTCATTTGCACCTGGTCGTAGCGCTCCTGCAACGGCGTATCGACCAGGATTTCGCCGGCCAGGAAATTCAGCTTTGCGTCCATCAGGCGAATCAGCGGTGCCAGCGCCGGCTGGGTGCGCTGGGCCGAGTCACGCACAAACGCGTACTGGTTGTCCAGGGCCAGCCACTGGAGCATCCGCAGTTCCAGACGCAGCTGCGAGCGCAGCGCTTCGGGTTGCTCCAGCAGGCGGTCATCCAGGCGCTGCAGGGTGACCCCGGCGGCAAACTCCAGCCGGTGATGTTCGCGCCGTTCGGCGCCGTCAGCCGGGCACATCGATCAGCTCCGGCAAGCGGTCGAGGTCAATGATGGCGTCTTCCGGCGGTGGCTCGACAACCTCGCGCGGGCGAATCAGGATTTCGACGCGCCGGTTGCGGGCGCGACCCTCCTCGGTTTCGTTGCTCGCGATCGGCCTGGTGTCGGCATAGCCTTCGACGCGGAACCGGTCGGCCGGGATGGTGCCGTCCTCGGTCAGTTCATGGACCACCGAAGCGGCCCGGGCGGCCGACAACTCCCAGTTCGAGCGGAAGCGCAGGGTCGAGATGGGCAGGTTGTCGGTGTGGCCGGAAACCAGGAATTCACCGCGGATATCGCGCAGCAGGCGCTTGATTTCCAGCAGCATGGCACGGAACTGGGGCTGGATCTGCTCGCTGCCGAGCTCGAAGGCGAACTGATCCTGCAGGCGGATGATGACCTCGTCTTCTATGCGCTCGACGGCCACATCACCCAGGTCGATCATCTCGCTCAAGGCATCGGTCAGGGTGGCTTCGACCTGCTCGGCCGGGCTGGGCTCGCCGCGGTCGGCCAGTTCGGCCTGGTCCTGCGGCTCGATCACCTGCTCGTCCTGCAGGTCCGGGGCCGAGGGCAGGGTCGGAAAGGAGGGAATGATGGAGCCGCGCTCTTCGGCAATGGTGATGTCGCGGACCCGCCCGGTGAGCTGTTCAAATACGCTGGCGGTAAAGCCGGCGCGAATGTATTCGGCCTGGGTTCGGTAGCGCTGCTGGTCGAAAATGACAAACGACATCAGCAGCACGAAAAACGTGACCAGCAGCGTCATCATGTCGGCAAAGGTCACCATCCAGGCCGGCGCGCCTTTTTCCTGCTTGCGCGGGCGCGGCACGGTTTACGAGCCCTCACCCGGTGCCGGCGCGCGCTGGGCCTGGTATTCCGAGCGCTCGCGGCTGGGCAGATAGGCTTCGAGCATCTCGTGCAGAACGCGCGGGTTGGCGCCCTGCTGAATGCCCACCACGGCCTCGACGATCAGCGAGTTGGCCATCTGCTCCTGGGTCGAGCGGATGGCCAGCTTGTCGGCGATGGGCAGGGCAATCAGGTTGGCAAAAAGCGCCCCGTAGAGTGTGGTCAGCAGCGCCAGCGCCATGCCCGGGCCGAGCTGCGAAGGGTCATCGAGATTGACCAGCATCTGCACCAGCCCGACCAGGGTGCCGATCATGCCGAAGGCGGGCGCGGATTCCCCGATGGCGCGCCAGATGTCCTGACCAACCTGGTGGCGCTCGTAGGACTGTTCCATCTCGCGGTTGAGTACGTCGCGAATGAAATCGCCCGGGTTGCCGTCGGCGCACAGCTGCAGACCCTTCTTGAAAAACGGGTTGTCGACCGGTGCGTCTTCCAGCGCCAGCAGACCGCCCTTGCGGACCGTGGTGCACAGCGTTGTGGCTTGCTCGATCAGCGTTTCGAGCTGCTCTTCGCGCTTGGTAAACGCCTGTCCGGCGACCCGGAAGGCACCGCGCACCTGCTCGAAGGGGAACTTGATCAGGGTGGCGCCAAAGGTACCGCCGCAGACCATCAACAGCCCGGGCACGTTGATGAAGATCCCGATGCCCGAAGAGGCCATGATCGCCGTGAGAATCACGACGACCCCGAAAATCAGGCCGGCGAGGGTGGCAATGTCCATGCGCTAGCCGATGGCGTTGGGCGGCAGTTGTTCCAGGTCCGGCTTCATTTTCATGTCTTCTTTGAGGACGTGGTCGAGCAACCAGTCGCGCAGCAGCGGGACAATCTCCTCGCGCCGGGCCTTGAGGGCTTCGGGGTCTTCGCTGGAGAGGATTTCGGCGCTGATTTCATCGAGACGGTCCAGCAGGGACTGATGGGCCATCTTGTGCTTCATGTAAGCGCGATGCTGGATGCGCAGCTGCAGCTGCTCTTCGCGGGCAAAATGCTCGCGTGCATATTCGGCCAGTTGCTCCAGAGCCATCTTCAGATTGTCGAATTCATCGGGATGACGCAGGGCGTATTCCACCTGGTTGATCAGGCTGAGCAGGTAGCGATGGTCGAGATCAATGATGAGGTTGCCCACGCTCATCTGCTTGCGCCACTGGATCGGCATGCGACGGACTCCGGTTAGGATGCTGCAAGTCTAGCGCGAACGCCGGACCGATTCCTGATCCATATCAAACCGGCAGCGCCCAGGGGTCCGCCCGATGGGCTACCGGCGCTGCCGGGCCGATTGATCGGGTACGGTCACGGCCCAGATCAGGGCCAGGATCCAGCCAATCCCGAACACCAGCAGACCCAGGCTGTTGAGGGCGAACAGCGCGCCCAGGCGTGGATGGCCGCGCCACCAGCCAATCGCCGTGGGAATGAGCGCAAACGGCATCAGAATGGCCAACCCCAGGGCCAGTTCCTCGCGGGTGAGCATCGGTCGGACTTCAGCGCCTGAAAATATCGGCCAGCGCGGCGTCGAGTTCACGAAAACGGAACTCGAAACCGGCCTGTTCCAGGCGCTGCGGCACCATGCGCACGCCGGTCAGCAGTAGTCGCGACATTTCGCCAAAGGCCAGTTTCAGGGCCACGGCAGGGGCCGGCAGCACCGCCGGCCGATTCAGCGCCCGGCCCAGCGAGCGGGTGAATTCGGCGTTGGTTACCGGCTTGGGTGCCGAGGCGTTGAAAGCGCCGTCCAGATCGTCGCGCTCGATCAGGAAGCGGATGATGCGAACCATGTCTGCGCGGTGTATCCACGGCATGTACTGCTTGCCACTGCCCAGTTTGCCGCCCAGGCCCAGCTTGAACATCGGCGTGGTCTTGGTCAACATGCCGCCGCCGGCATCCAGCACCAGGCCGATGCGCATGCGCGCCACCCGCACCCCTGCTTCGACCGCGGGCTCGGCTGCGGCTTCCCACTGCCGGCACAGCTGGTGGGCGAACTCATCGTGCGGGCTGGTGCCTTCGGTGACCTCGCGCGCACCCTGGTCGCCGTAGTAGCCCACCGCCGAGGCCGATACCAGCACCTGCGGGGCCGGACTGGCCTGGCGGCACAGCTCGACCACCGCGCGCGTGGCCTCGAGGCGCGAATCCAGCAGGGCTTTTTTCTTCGCTGCCGTCCAGCGCCCCTCGGCAATCGGCTCACCGGCCAGGTTGACGACCGCTTCGGGTGCCTCATCGACGAAATCCATCACCGCAGAACGCACCACGGCGGTTTCCGGCAGCTGTTTTGCCGCCCGTTCCGGCGAGCGCGACACCACCAGCGGCACGTGCCCGTCCTGGGCCAGGCTGGCGCACAGCGCCTGGCCGATGAATCCGCTGCCGCCGGTGATGAGAATCTTCATGACCACTCCATGCGCCTGTCTTCATGCGCGTGTTTTTTAACAGCGTTAACGGTAGCAGACCCAGCGTAAGCGTGGTCGCAGCAATTGCGTGCGTATAATGAAATTTCAGTCCAGACAGCGGCCGGACCCTGTTGTTATGCGCCCCGCACTGACCCGAACCCTGCTGGCCGCCGGCATTGCCATCACCGTGGCGTGCTCGTCGATGCGGCTCGCACCCGAGCCCGGGGTCAGCTTTCACATCAACTTCCATCAGCTCAGCGAGCAGATGCGCAGGCAGTTTTCGGAGGATCGCGTCGCCGTGGTGGAGCGCTGGCAGGACCTGCTGCAGGAAATCAGCGCCGAATCCGAGCGCGAGCAACTGCTGCAGGTCAACGAATTCTTCCATCGCAACGTGCGCTACGAGATCGACGAGCGGCTCTACGGTGTCGAGGACTACTGGGCCACCCCGCTCGAGACCCTGGGCCACGGCCTTGGCGACTGCGAGGACTGGGCCATTGCCAAGTATGTCAGCCTGCGCCATCTCGGGATCCCCGACAGCAAGCTGCGCCTGATCTATGTTCGCGCCCAGATCGGCGGGCCGCGCAGCCCGATCAGCCAGGCCCACATGGTCCTGGGTTACTACGCGACCCCGGACGCCGAGCCGATCATTCTCGACAGCCTCATCAATACCGTGTTGCCGGCCTCCGAGCGCACGGACCTGTCCCCCGTATTCAGCTTCAACGCCGACGGCCTGTGGATGGGCCAGAGCTCGACCCCGGCGCCAGGCAGCCCGACGGCCAGGCTGTCGCTGTGGCGCGAGGTGCTCGAGCGCATGCAGCGCGAAGGGATACAGATACAATGAATCTGGCCACCAGCCCAGTCAACCAGCGGGAGCTTGCCGGCTTATGACCTTGACCAGACAGCTATGGATCGTCATAGCGGTACTCATCACACTGACCTTTCTGAGCGGCTTTTTGGTCAGCGGCTACAGCGCCCGCAACTATTACGACGAGCAGCTCACGGTCAAGAACATCGATAACGCTACCGGCCTGGCCCTGTCGCTGTCGCAGATGGAAAAAGACCCGGTGACCGTCGAGCTGATGATTTCGGCCCAGTTCGATACCGGGCACTACAAGCGCATCCGGCTGGTCGATCCGAACGGTGAGGTGGTGCACCAGCGCCAGCGCCCCGAGCTCGCCCCGGAAGCACCGGGCTGGTTTGCCCGCCTGATGGCTTTTGATATCCCGCCCGGTGTGGCCCAGGTCCAGGACGGCTGGCGCCAATACGGTACCCTGTTCGTGGAAAGCGAGAGCGCCTACGCGCTGGCCGCCCTGTGGCGGGTTTCGTATCAACTGCTCGGCTGGTTCCTGGCCATTGCCCTGATCTGTGGCGGGATCGGCAGCCTGGTGCTGCGCCGTATCAGCCGGCCGCTGCAGGCCGTGGTCGAACAGGCCGAGGCGATTGGCGAGCGCCGTTTCATCACCAGCAAGGAACCGCGCACGCTGGAGTTCAAGCGCGTGGTCCGGGCCATGAACACGCTCACCAATCGGGTCCGGGCCATGCTGGAAAGCGAAGCCCGCCGCCTGGATGAAATCCGGCGTCAGAGCCAGCTCGACCCGGCCACCGGCGTGGCCAACCGCGAGCAGTTTTTCCGTCTGCTCGATGCCCGCCTGCACCTGGCCGATCAAAGCGTGCGCGATGGCGTACTGCTGCTGCGCGTTACCGACCTGCAGTCCCTCAACACCAGGCTGGGGCGTTCCGTTGCCGACCAGTGGATAAGCGCTGTGCTGGAACGCATCGGGGTAGCGCTGGACGCCCGGGCCGACCGCTACTCCGCATGCACCATGGGCCGGCTCAACGGCAGTGATTTCGTCGTATTGATCACCGACACGCAATTTCTCCCCGATGTCGCGCAAGCAGTCTGGGCGGCGGTCGAGGAGGTAATCCATGAATACAAGCTGGAAGAAGAGTACCCGCTGGCCCTGGTTGGTAGTGCCTGCCAGCCGGGCGAGGCACGCGCCGGCCTGATGGTGCGCCTCGATGACCTGTTGGCACGCGCGGAACAGGCGCCGGGCCAGGGCCTGTTGCTGGCCGACGAACACGCCGATGAACCCTTGTACCCGGATGCCGAAAGCTGGCACCGAGGCCTGGAACGAGCCCTGGAGCAGGGCGCCATCGGCCATGCCTGCTACCCGGTCCTCACTACCGACGGGAAACTGGTTCACGAGGAGGCAATGTTGCGCATTCGGCTGGACGGCTTGGAGCTGCCGGCCGGTGCGGTGATTGGTTGGGCAAGACGCCTGAACCTGTTGCCACGGATTGATCTGCAGGTGCTCGACAGCGTGCTGAGCACGCTCGCCGAACAGCCCGAGCGCCAGGTCGCAGTCAACCTGTCAGAGGAAAGCCTGCGTGATGTGGCCAGCCACCTGGCCATTATCGAACACATCCGTCGCCACGGCAGGGCGGTCAGCGAGCGCCTGTCGCTGGAAATCAACGAGCAGATCGCCGTCCAGCATGCCGAATCACTGGCCGCATTCACCGCCGCGGTCAAACAGCACGGCGTAATCGTGGGCCTGCAGGCGGCGGGCAGGAACATCGCCGCCGTGCCTTGCCTGGAAACCCTGGGCCTGGATTACATGAAAGTCGATGGCGCGCTGATCCAGCACCAGGATGAAGACGTTCTCAGCCTGCTGCGCGGTCTGTGCAAGCTGGGCCACTCGCTGGGGCTGAACGTGATTGCCGAGGGTTGCCTGGAGAGCACCGATCAGGCCGCGCTGGCCGATATTGGTTTCGATGCGCTCACCGGGCCGGGGGTGCGCGGCGACTGATTTCAGCCGCTACGGCCGCCGCTACGGCATCAGCTGATCGGTATCGTCGTCGGCCACCAGGTCCAGGTGCTGCATCATCACCCGGCGCAGGCGTTTGCGCTGCAGCAGCTTCTCCTGGGCCGCTTCGGGCAACTCGGTGAACTGGATCACGCCCTTGTCGGTGAGCAGGTTGATGATGTCCTCGACCACGCGAGCCAGTTCCACGTCGGATGAGCGCAGGCGTTGTGCTTCTTTACTACTCTCGACGGACTCATCGTTGAGCTGGTTGAAAAAAGCCCGCAGTTCGGCACCGTCGGGGTCGGTCCATTCGTCGAAACCCGGTTGCTGATCGGCGCTGACCGCCACGATCCGATCGTTTTCATCCCGTTTCACATACATTGGCCCGGCTCCTTTACTGGTCGTTGGACGGTCGCGCTCCGCGCGCCATCAGAATCAGCTGGAGGCGGTCGTGGACTTCCAGCTTGCTGAAAATCGAGCTCAGGTGTTCCTTGACCGTGCGCACCGTAATGTGCAACTGCTCGGCCACCTCGCGATTGCTGACCCCGGTCGCCACCACCTCGGCGACTTCCAGTTCGCGCTTCGAGAGCTTGTCCTGCCATTGTTGCGGCGTGCGCGGTTCCGGCAGGCCCCTGGAAAGGATGCCCAGCAGCCGGTTCATCATGGGCGGGGCAATCCACAGCGCACCCTGCGAGACCGTGCTGGCGGCCTGGCTCAGCTGCACCGGATGGGTCACGGCCTCGAGATAGCCGCGCGCGCCGGCCTCCAGCGCTTTCTGCATTTCGGGCAGGCTGGTCAGTTTGCTCAGCACAACCACCGGGCAGCGGGCGCTGAAGTGGCGCACCAGGCCCTCCCAGTCCGGCGTGCTGCTCAATACCCAGACCATGAAGGCACTGGCATCACCGGGCAGGTTGGGCGGCTCACCGCCGCTGAACTGGACGATGGAGGCATTGGTCAACCCCTGTTGCCAGTTCGGGGCACGGAAGTTCGGTTCGGTCAGGATCAGGTGATTGAGTTTCATGATGTCAGCGTTCCGTAAACGCCATGGAACCGGCGCGCAGCAGGGGTTTCAGGAGAAACTGCATGACCGTTCGCTTGCCGGTGAGAATGTCCACCTGGGTGGTCATGCCGGGAATGATCAGCAGATCGTCTTCGTAACCGCCCGGTTCGGTAACCAGGCGGACCAGGTAAAACGTGTTGTCCCGGTCATCGGTGATCGTGTCGGCACTGATGTGATCGACGTGGGCCCGGAGGCCGCCGAAGATGGTGAAGTCATAGGCCGTCAGGCGAATGGTGGCTTCCTGCTCGGGCCGGATGAAGGCGATGTCGCGCGGCTGGATGCGGGCCTCGATCATCAGCTGGTCGTCGAGCGGAACGATGTCCACTACATCCCTGCCGGGCGTCAGCACACCGCCAACGGTGTTGACGTGCAGGCGCTGCACGGTGCCGCGAATGGGGGAGCGGATCTCGGCCTGGCGGACCATGTCTTCCAGCCCCTGGCCGGCCTGCGTCAAGGCGTCGAGCCGGCTGCGCGTCTCCGACAGCTGGTTCTGCCAGCGGTTGAGCATGGACAGCTCCACCTCGCGCTTGCGGTTGCGCGCCTCGCTGACCGCGGCTTCGCTGCGGGCCACGGCCGAGCGCGCCCGGCTCAGTTCACCCTCGGTGGTGGCCACCTGGCGTTCCAGGCGCAGGACGTCGACATCCGACACCGCGCCGCTTTCCAGCAGCGGCCGGGTGACGTCCAGCTCGCGCTGGGTCAGGCGCAGGGTGTTGGTGTATTGCTCGACCGCGGCGCGGGCTTCGGCCAGTTCCTGCTGGCGCTGCTCGAGCTGGTTTTCAAACACCGCCTGCTGCTCTTCAAGCTCGGCCCGGCTGGATTCATACAGGCGCTGTTCGTGTTCGAGCAGTCCGGGGGCTTCTTCGGCCAGTACCGGCGGGAATACCGGCTCGATACCGGCTACCAGCGCGGCCAGCCGGGTGACCTCGCCGGTCAGGGCCAGGAACTGAGCCCGGCTTTCACCCAGCGAGGCGGCAAAGCGCACCGGGTCGACCCGCAGCAGCAAGTCGCCCGGCTCGACCACCTGGCCTTCGCGCACCCGAATGTCTTCAACAATGCCGCCATCCATCGACTGCAAGGTCTGGAGCTGGCGCGAGGGGATGACGCGCCCGTCGCCGCGCACCACCTCGTCGATTTCGGCAAACGAGGCCCAGACAATCAGCGCCACCAGGCTCAGAAACACTCCATACAAGAGCGTGCGGGCGCGCAGCGGCTCCTGCATGATGCGCGCCCACTCGGTATCCGAGACCCAATCGCTGCGCCCGCCACTCTGTACCCAACGCCCAAACAGGCGGTCGATCAGCCCGGCGCGTTTCTGGGTGGCTTGCTGGAGACTGCCCAGGCGTTCGAACTGTTTCTGCTCAAAGGATTTTGAGTCTTGTTTGCGCGTAGTAGCCATCAGCGTGCTCCGCTGACCCGGCCCTGTCGCAGGGCTTCCATCACGGTCTCCTTCGGACCATCCGCCACGATCTTGCCACGATCAATGACCACCAGCCGCTCGGCAAGTTGCAGCAGCGAGCTGCGATGGGTAACCAGGATCAGCGTTTTACCCCTGGACTCGGCGGCCAGGTGCTTCTTGATCTGCTCCTCGCTGGTGTGATCCAGTGAGGCGGTGGGTTCATCCAGCAGCAGGATGGGCGGGTCGTTGATCAGCGCCCGGGCAATGCCCACCGACTGGCGCTGGCCGCCGGAAAGCTGCTGGCCGCGCTCGCCCACCGGCATGTTGATGCCCTCCGGATGCTGGCTGATCATGGACTCCAGCCCGGCCAGACGGATCACCCGTAGCAGGCGATCGCTGTCTTCATTCGGCGAGGTCAGCAGGATGTTGTGCTTGAGCGAACCGCTGAACAGGCTGACTTCCTGCGGCACGTAACCGACATTGCGGCGCAGCTGGGTGATGTCGAGCTGGCGCATGTCGATACCGTCGACCAGCACGCTGCCCTGGCTGGGCTGGTACAGGCCCATGATCAGCTTTTCCAGAGTGGTCTTGCCGGAGCCGTTCTTGCCCAGGATGGCGACGTGTTCGCCGGCCTTGATTTTCAGGTTGATGTCGCTCAGAGCCTGTTGCTGGGCATCAGGGTAGGCGAAGCTGACATTGCGGAACTCGATGTCGCCGCGCACCACCGGGCGGTCGATTTTCTCGTCGGCCTCCTGGTACTCCACCGGTCGCTGCATGATGTTTTCCAGCAACTCCATCGAGGTTGCCGCCTGGTGGTAGTGCGACAGCAGCCCCGCGGCCTGGCTGACCGGCGCCATGGCGCGCGAGGACAGCAGGTAGGCGGCAATCAGCCCGCCCTGGCTGAGCTGGCCGTCAATCAGCAGGTAGACGCCAACAATGATCATGCTCATGCCGACAAACTGCTGCACGAACGCGGCGCCATTGGTGACCGAAGACGACAGCAACCGCATCTTGGCCGAGTTACGGCTCAAGAAAATGGTGCTGTCTTCCCACTTGGACTGGACATCGCCCTGGACATTGAAACTCTTGACCGCCTCCAGGTTGCCCAGGCTTTCGATCAGGGTGGCGTTGCGCTGGGCGCCGGCCTGCATCGCCACCTCGGTCATCTTGTGCATGTTGTATTGCGAAATCAGCGCGTAAATGAGCACGATCACCGCGCCGATGGCAATCGGAATGACCAGGATCGGGTTGATCCAGGCAATGATGCCGGCAAACAGCAGCACGAAAGGAAAATCCACTATCGCGATCAGGGTCAGCGAGCCGATGAAGCTGCGCACGGACTCGAACGACTGCACGTTGGCCGCAAACGCGCCGCTGGCCTGGGGGCGGTCCTGCATCTTCATTGCCAGCACCCGCTCCATGATGCGCGAGGACAGGCGGATGTCGGCGCGGCTGGCGGCGAGGTCGACGAACCAGGCGCGCAGCGATTTCAGGATCAGGTCGGCCACCAGCACCGTCACCAGCCCGGCAGCCAGGGCCCACAGGGTTTCGGTTGCGGCGTTGGGTACTACCCGGTCGTAGACGTTGAGCACGAACAGCGGCATGGCCACCGCGAACAGGTTGATGAGAATGGCGGCCAGGATGATGTCGCGGTACAGGCGCCGGTTCTGCCCGATGATGCCCCAGAACCAGTGCTGCTTCTTGTCCGCACCGAAATCAGCGTGGCGGCGGTCAATCTTGAAGTCCGGGCGGCAGTAGATCAGGTGCCCGGCATATTGCGCTGCCAGTTGCTCCAGCGGCACCTCAACCGCCGCGTCATCCAGTTCGGGGTAAATCACCTCGGCCAGGCCCTGGCCCGGATCCAGGCGCGTGAGCACGCAGACCTTTTCCTCTTTCAGCAACAGGATGGCCGGCAGTAGGGCGGTGTTGATCTCGCGCAGCCCGCGCTGCAGAAGCCGGCTGCTGAATTGCGCCCGCTTGGCGGCCCGGTCGAAAACAGAAGGGGTGAGCTTGCCGGCGGTCAGCGGCAGGCCGCTGACCAAGGTATCCCGATGGGCTGCCCTGCCGTGATAGGCGCACAGCGTCATCAAGGCTGTCAGCAGAGGGCCACCGGTTTCGGTCGGGCGTGGGTCAGTCAACAGGGACCTCTCTTATTGTGATATTGCCGATTCCCCAATGCCCGCCCTATGGTACGCCTGCCCGCCGGTGGCGGCGCGGGTTTATGCAAGTAGTTCAGGCCTGGCGGCGAACAATCATTCCGTTCAGGCCGGTTTGCTCGCGCAGCTCCTGCTGCAGGGCAGCGGCCGACTCCCGGTTGCCCTCGGGCGCACGAACCCGAACTAGCCACAGGGTTTGCGACTGGCTCTCGGACGCAGCAACAGACACATCGTAGTCCAGTTCCTTCAGGTCTTTGGCCAGTCGATGCGCATTGGCCTCGACCGAAAACGACGCGATCTGGACGAACAAGTCACTGTTCTCAGGCTGAGCCTGGGTCAGGGCAGGTGCCGGGCGCACCGTGGTGGCGTCATCGGAGACCACATCGGTCTGGCGCAGTTGCGTAACCGGTCCCTCCGGACTGACCGGAATGCCCTGCATGCTGGCCTGTTCGGTGACGAAGTTGATTTCGACCCGGCGGTTACGGCTGCGGTTTGCCTCGCCATCGTTGGGGAAGCGCGGCTCGTTTTCGCCGCGACCTTCAGAGACAATCTCGTCGGCCCCGATGCCGGCCGAGCGCAGGTAGTCGACTACCGCCTGGGCTCGCCGCTCGCTCAATGCCTGGTTGTACTCCGCCGGCCCGAGGTCGCAGGTATGGCCGACCACCTGGATACGTCCGACCAGACGGCCTTCGCGGATGGCAACCACCAGTTCCGAGAGGGTCTCGCGGGCGGCCGGCAGCAAGTCGGCGCTGTCCAGCGCAAACGTGGCTCGATCTGACATGGTGAGCTGGGTGGCTACCATCGGCTCGGCTGCGCGTGGCTCCGGCACGGAAGCGCGGGTCAGCGCCATCATGCGATCACCATTCGGCAGCGGGCAGGCGGTGGCCGGATCAACCTCCATTGGTTCGGCACCCAGTTCATCCAGCGTGGGGATGTCGGCCCGGCGCAGGTTCAGGGTTTCCAGCAGCAGACCCATGGCGGCCAGGGTGCGGGCTGCGGCCAGCGTTTCGTCAAAATTGGAATTGGTCCAGGCGCGGCTGGCCTCGAAGAACTCGTTTTCCGAGTCGAGCACGTCGAGCAGCGTGCGTTGGCCGATTTCGAACTGCTGGCGGTAGGCCGTGCGCACCCGGTCTGAAGACAGGCGATGCTGGTTCAGCACGGGCAGCCTGCGCGAAATCTGCTGCAGGTCGTTGAACGCAATCTGCACATCCTGCCGGATATCCACGCAGGCCCGGTCGCGCAGCGACATGGCGCTGCTTTCCAGGGCCACGGCGCGGCGGATGTTGGCGGTATTGCGTCCACCGGTATACAGGTCGTAGGTCAGTTCCAGGCCAATCCGGCCGTCGGTATGGCTCTGGCGGAAGCCGAACTCATCGCGAGTCTGGACGCCATAATTGGCGGTCAGGTTCAGGCGCGGCATTCTTTCAGCCTGCTGGCCGCGGGTGGCAGACTCCGCCGCCGAGATATTGCGCAGCGCGGCATGGTAGCGGGGGCTGTGCTGGTAGGCCTGCATCAGCACATCCTGGATGTTGTCGGGCAGGTCCGGGTCCAGCTCCACTTCGGCCAACTGGCCGGCCGGCAGATCGCCGATGACGCGCAGGTAGCGAGCCGTCACATCATGCAGGTTGGACTCTTCGTTAATCAGGTTGGCTTCGGCCAGGGCCAGACGGCCGTTAATCTGCTCCAGATCCGCGGTGCGGGCAACGCCGGCGCGGGCGCTCTCGGCAATCTGGTCGTACACTTCCTGGTGGGTTTGCAGGTTTTCCTCGGCCAGGCGAACCAGTTCGCGAAAGCGCAGCACGTCGAGGTAGGCGCGCATGGCTTCGCGGGCGGTGTCTTCGGCGGTGCCCAGAAGCTCGAAGTAGCGAACCAGTTCAGCGCTGCCGAACTCGGCCACGTTGGCGCTGGTGCGCCCGCCGTCCCACAGTAACTGGGTGAGCCCGATTTCGGCAAATCCGGTGTTCATCGGGTTGCCGGTAATGAAATTATCGCGCTGGCGACCGTAGGCGGCGCTGACCCCCACTTGCGGCCGGAACCCGCCGCGTGCGGCATCGGTTGCATATCCGGCCGAGCGGAAATCGTGCCAGCGTACTTGTACATCCGGGTTGGTTTCCAGGGCCCGGACAACGGCCTCATCGACGCCGGTCTGTGCCTGCAGCGGCGTGGCTGAAGCCAGCAGCAAAAAACACCCCAGCATCAGGCTGCGGTAAACGGTATTGGACTCTTGAGGCAGATCATGCTTGCTCATGTTGCGAAATCCCCTGAATGGAATAGCCGATAATGTGATGAAGATCGCAGATTTTACTTTGGATTCCGTTTAATTTCAACAAAGATTGAAAAACCGTACCGAAGTCCAATGTACTCCCAGCGAGAAATGTACTAATTTGGGTGCAGAATGTCCAATTCCGCCAAAACAATCATTTAAGGCAAAGGGAAAGTAGAGATGACAGCAGCAATCGTTCAAAACGTGACAGGTGAAGTCTGGGCCCGTGCCGAAGACGGTACGCTTCGACAGTTGCAGAATGGCGACCAGCTCCAGGCTGGAGAGGTCATTATCACCGGCGAGGACGGTAGCGTAGACTTGGTCTTCGAGAATTTCGAAGGCGGCCCCCTGTCTCTGCTGTCCAATCAGATCCTCGAGTTGAGCGAAAGCATTGAAGACAACGAGCCCGAAACCGTCCCCGAAGGCCTCGTTACCGCAACCAGCGTATCCGACATCCTGGCCCTGCTGGGCGAGGGCGATCTGCTTGAAGAACTCGAAGCCGCTGCAGCTGGTCTCGACGGCGGCGGAGCCGGCGACGACGGCTTCGGTTTCGTTGTACTTGGACGCATTGCCGAACTGACCGACCCGCTGGAATATAACTTTGCCCCCAGCCTGAGTGCCGCCGGAGCGGTCGACGAACCCGAGGGCGGTATTGGCGGTATTGCACTGCAGCAGGCCGATGAGCCTGAGCCGACCCCGG
>PXBD01000055.1 GCA_003565625.1 Gammaproteobacteria bacterium | reverse complement strand
GCCCGCGCAGGCCGTGCTCGCGCAGATCGTCCATGCGCTCCGGACCGAGCCGGGCCAGGCTCTGGATCAGCTCCTCGTAAATGCCGGTGATGAAGGCCACGGTCCCGCCCGAGACGCCGGGTACGGTATCGGCTACGCCCATCGCCGCGCCCTTGAAAAACAGGGGCAGGTGGTCGATCGGGCGCCGGATCATTCAGCCTCCGCGGCATGCAGCCGCGCGGCGGCCGAATACGGCGGCACATCCAGGGACTGGCCGGCCTTGAGGCGGGCGTGGATGGTCTGCCACCAGCCTGGATCAAACAGATCGGCGTGATGTTTTTCCAGCAGCGCCAGGTGTTCCTTGCTCAGGCCCATGAAACGCGGAAACTGCTCGGGGAAGACATCGTTATCGTCTACGTTGAACCAGGGCTCGTCGTTCAACTCCATGATGTCGTCTCTGGAGGGCGGCAGGCGGCGGAACCGGCACTCGGTCATCAGGCGCAACTCGTCGTAGTCGTAGAAAATCACCCGGCCGGAGCGGGTCACGCCAAAGTTCTTCGGTAGCAGGTCACCGGCAAAGATGTTGGACCGGGCCAGGTCCTTGACGGACTGGGCGTAGTCCAGAACGGCTGCCGCTGCTGCTTTCGGATCTGCTTCCTGCAGGTACAGATCCAGCGGTCGCAGGCGCCGCTCCACGTAACAGTGGCGAATGGTAATGCCGTGGTCATCCACCTGGAGGCTGCGTCCGCACTCTGCCTGCAATTCGGTCAGCAGTTCCGGCGCGAACCGATCACGGGGGAAGCGCAGGTCCTTGAATTCCTGGGCATCGATCAGGCGCCCTACCCGGTCATGCCGAAACACCAGGTGGTAACGCTCGATGACCTGGCGCCGGCCGAACTTCTTGACCGGCGCGAAATGGTCCCGGATCAGCTTGAACACCAGCGGACACGACGGCAGGGTAAAGACCAGCATCACCAGCCCGCGCTGGCCGTCGGCCTCGACCAGCTTTTCCTCCGGCCGAGCCTGCAACTGACCAAAAAACGCACGATAGCGCTCGGTCTTGCCCTGCTTGGCTCGACCGAGCACGGTGTAGAGTTCCTCCACCGGCTTGTCGGGCAGCAAAGTGTGCAGGAACACCACCGCATCGCCCACGGTCGGCAGGTCGGCCATGAAATAACTGAAGGTATAGCCGAACAGAATGCTGACCTGGCGGCGGGTGGTCAGCAAGGCATCGGCATACACGCCCTGATCACCGCGACACAACGCAATCACGCAAGGGACATAGCGGTCGGTGCCAAAAGCACGTCCTAGAAGGTAGGCCCGGCCCTCCCGATAGAACACGGTCTCGAGCAACTCGATGGCCAGCACGCCTGGCACCGGATCGTTTTCGAACACGCGCGCCAGCGCCAGCGCCAGCGCTTCGGCGTCGGCGCGCACATCAACAAACGGCAGGCGGAAACTGTGATCTTTCAGAATGCGCCCGAAAGCGCGGGCGAGGTTACTGCTGGCCGAGTAGGTATGGCGCGATACCGGATGAGTGATCCGGTCGGTGGGCTGGATGTCGAGGGCAACGAACTCGATCCCCGAATCCACGCCCCGGGTTTTGTGCAGGCGACGACTGATGGTGTTGAAAAAGGTCTTGTAGAGCTCGGCGTCGAGCTGGCCCTCGATCCGGGTACCGAATTCGGTGCGGATATCGACCCACAGGGTGCGCGAGAACAGGCGCTCGTCAAGATGCTGCTCCAGGCGCGAAATGGTCTCGTTGACGGCACGGTCGTAGAGATTCAGTCGGGCGATGGAATCGCGCCGCATGCCGGCCCGCTCGCCGCGCTCGAAGCGCCGCTTGGCCCTGCGGGTGATGTCGGCAAAACTGGCGTTGTAGTCTTCGAACGCGGCAACCAGCAGCGAACTGGTCGTCTCGATCAGGCGAGCGTGACGACCGCCGGGGCTCACGCGGCGGACAACAAAAGGTGGCAGCCGGTCATCCTCATCGGAATCAGACACCCACCCCGCTGTCGCGCCAGCCCGAGGTGATCGGGTAGCGCCGGTCGCGCCCGAAAGCCCGGCGGGTGATGCGCGGCCCCGGTGCGCCCTGGCGGCGCTTGTATTCGGCAGCCAGAACCATGCCGGCGACGCGACGAACGGTGGCCTCGTCAATGCCGCTGGCCACGATTTCCGAAATCGGCTCATCTCGTTCCACGTAGCGGGCAATGATTTCATCCAGCACGTGGTACGGCGGCAACTTGTCCTGGTCGAACTGGTTCGGGGCCAGCTCGGCCGAAGGAGGACGGTCAATCACGCCCTGCGGGATGGCCGGGCCCTGGACATTGCGCCAGTCCGACAGTTCGTAGACCAGGGTTTTGAGCACGTCCTTGATGGGAGAAAAGCCACCGCACATGTCGCCGTAGATGGTCGAGTAACCAGTGGCCAGTTCACTTTTGTTGCTGGTCGCCAGCGGCAGGTGACCGAACTTGTTCGACAGCGCCATGATGAGGTTGCCGCGCGCGCGCGCCTGCAGATTCTCCTCGGTGAAATTCTCGCGCGTGCCGGCAAAGGCCTCCGCCAGCTGGCTGGTCATGGCCTGGTAAATCGGCTCGATCGAAAGATTGTCGTACTTCAGCCCGAGCAGATCAATCTGCTCGCTGGCCAGGATCAGCGACAGCTCCGAGGTATGGCGCGAGGGCAGCATGACCGCCAACACATTGTCCGGGCCCAAAGCATCGGCCGCCAGCGCGGCGGTCAGGGCCGAGTCAATGCCGCCGGACAGGCCAAGAACAACCGACGAAAACTTGTTTTTGCGCACGTAATCATGCAAACCCCGCCGCAATACGGCATAGACCACCGGTAAATCGGCGGTCTCGCCGGCCGGCCAGTCACGATAGTCGAAGCGCCCCGATTCGGAATGGAAATCCACCCGCAGGAGCGCCTCATGACACAGCGGCGCCGGATCGGACAGCTGACCCTCGCCGTCAATGGCCAGGGAGTGACCATCAAAGACCAGTTCATCCTGTCCACCGACGCAGTTGAGGTAGATCAGCGGCAGGCCGGTTTCTGCATGGCGGGCCTTGAGGACTTCCGCCCGATCCAGATGCTTGCGCTGGTAATAGGGAGAGGCGTTGGCCGAAATCAGGATCTGGGCACCGGCCTGGCGGGCCGCGCGCGCCGCTTCCGGCGTCCAGGTGTCTTCGCAGATCAGCACGCCGACCCGGACTCCGGCCAACTCGATGACCAGCGGCTCGGAGCCGGGAACGAAATATCTTCGCTCGTCGAACACGGCGTAGTTGGGCAGATCCCACTTGTCGTAGGTGCCCAGGATCCGGCCCTCGCGCAGCCAGGAGGCCGAGTTGTAGCGCTTGCCCCCCATCCCGCGCGGATAGCCAATCAGCACATCAATGCCGTGCACCTGGTCGGTGATTTCAGCCAGGGCCTGCTCGGTTCGGCGCATGAAGCCCGAACGCAAGACCAAGTCTTCCGGCGGGTAGCCGGTCAGGGCCAGCTCGGGCAACACGAGCAAATCCGCGCCCTGCTCATCGCGCGCCTGCCGGATCAGCTCGAGGATCCGGTCCTGGTTGGCGGTGATGTGGCCGACCTGGAAGTCGGTTTGGGCGAGGGCGATTTTTAGCATCGGATAAAGGGTTCAGGGTTCAGGAAAAGCAGATCGGAGCCACACCTGAACCCTGAAACCTGAACCCCGCTTTTACTTCAAGCGATCAGCAATCGCCGCACCGAGTTCGACCGGTGAGCGGACCGTGGTTACGCCGGCTTCTTCCAGCGCGGCGTACTTGGCTTCGGCCGTGCCCTTGCCGCCTGAAATGATGGCCCCGGCATGACCCATGCGCTTGCCCGGCGGTGCAGTGACACCGGCGATATAGCCCACCACCGGCTTGGTGACGTTCTCGGCGATGAACTCAGCCGCGTCTTCTTCGGCCGATCCGCCGATTTCGCCCACCATGATGACCCCTTCGGTAGCCTCATCTTCCTGGAACAGCGACAGGCAGTCGACGAAGCTCATCCCGTGGATCGGGTCGCCGCCAATGCCGATACAGGTGGTCTGGCCCAGACCGGCGTTGGTGGTCTGGAACACCGCTTCATAGGTCAGCGTGCCCGAACGGGAAACGATGCCGACCCGGCCCGGCTTGTGGATGCGGCCCGGCATGATGCCGATCTTGCACTCGCCCGGGGTGATGATGCCAGGACAGTTTGGACCAATCAGGGTCACATCGTCGTAGGCTGCCAGTGCGGCCTTGACCCGCATCATGTCAAGCACCGGAATGCCCTCGGTGATGCAAACGATGACCCGAATGCCGGCATCGGCGGCCTCGAGGATCGCGTCGGCGGCGAACGGCGGCGGGACGAAGATCATCGAGGCATCGGCCCCGGTCTCGTCGACGGCTTGCTCGACGGTGTCGAACACCGGCCGGTCAAGGTGTGATTGCCCGCCCTTGCCCGGGGTCACGCCGCCGACCAACTCGGTGCCGTAGGCAATCGCCTGCTCGGAATGAAAAGTCCCCTGGGCGCCGGTGAAGCCCTGGGTGATGACCTTGGTCTGCTTGTTGACTAATACGCTCATTGCTATGAATTCCTTGGCTTAGGCCGCGGCCGCTTCAACGGCCTTGCGCGCGCCGTCGTTGAGATCGTCTGCCGGAATGATGGCAAACCCGCTGTCGGCCAGCAGTTGCTTGCCTTCATCGACGTTGGTGCCCTCCAGGCGCACGACCACCGGCACCTTGACATCAATGTCCTGCACCGCGTTGATGATGCCCTCGGCAATCAGGTCACAGCGCACGATGCCGCCAAAGATATTGACCAGAATGGCCTTGACCTTGTCGTCGGACAAAATCAGCTTGAAAGCTTCCTTGACCCGCTCGGCATTGGTGCCGCCGCCCACGTCCAGAAAATTGGCCGGCTCGCCGCCGGCCAGCTTGACCACGTCCATGGTCGCCATGGCCAGGCCGGCGCCGTTGACCATGCAAGCGATATTGCCGTCCAGGGTGACGTAGTTCAGATCGTGCTTGCTGGCGGCCAGCTCGGTCGGGTCTTCCTGTGACTCATCCCGCA
Source organism: Gammaproteobacteria bacterium (assembly GCA_003565625.1). Classification (GTDB taxonomy): domain Bacteria; phylum Pseudomonadota; class Gammaproteobacteria; order Xanthomonadales; family Wenzhouxiangellaceae; genus Wenzhouxiangella. The sequence goes on along the minus strand of PXBD01000055.1, from coordinate 28,447 downwards.
TGGCCGCCAGATCCTTGTGGCGAAACAGGGCGTTGTCGTCTGCGTTGAGTTTTGCATCGAGTGCGCTCAGGTCTCCATTGCCGTCAATGATCAGCGGGTTGACCTCGATCAGGCTGATGTCTTTGTCCATGAACAGCTTGTACAGGCCGGCCATGATCTTCGTCAGCTGACCGACCTGCTTCGGATTCAGGCCCATGGCAAATCCGATCTGCCGGGCCTGGTAGGGCATGAAGCCGGCGGCAATATCCACCACTGCGGTATGAATCTTCTCCGGTGAATCGGTGGCGACCTGCTCGATGTCGACACCGCCTGCAGCCGAGCCCATGAAGACCACAGCCTTGTGGGCGCGATCCACCAGTGCGCCGAGGTAGAGTTCCTGCTCGATATCCGTCGCCTCGGCAATCAGTACGCTGTTGACCGGCAGCGCCAGTCCGGCGGTTTGGTAGGTTTCGATTTTCATGCCCAGCATGCGTTCGGCTTGCGCCCGCACTTCATCGAGGCTACCGGCCAGCTTGACCCCGCCGGCTTTGCCGCGCCCGCCGGCGTGAACCTGGGCCTTGACAACCCACTGCTCGCCGCCGACCTGGCGGGCGGCTTCGACCGCTTCCTCGGCCGTGGTTGCCAATTCACCCTTCGGCACCGGAATGCCATACTCGGCAAACAGGTTTTTGGCCTGATACTCGTGAAAATTCATTTGAGGTCCCTTGGAATAAGACGGAAAGTGAACAAGATAACCCTTCTATTGTAATGCCGCCCCGGGGATTATCAACCGCGACAGCCCGCTATACTCCGGCGGGTGAGCTAGTCGAGGAGACGGATCATTGGCAGTCGCAAACGCCCCCGCAGTCGAAGAGGATCTGATCCGGCGCGCGCTCCATTACCTGAACGCATTTCGCCTGCTGGTGGCGCCGACCTTGGCGATCATCGTCTTCGGCCCCCTGAGCGAGGCATTACCAGACGGCTACAAGACGTTTCTGGCCCAGGCCTCCGCCCTGACCTACGCCGGCGCGGCGCTGGTGTTCTTGTTCATGCATCTCAAACGCAGGGTGCGGGCATCGGAGATGGCCAGCTTCTCGCTGGCGACCGATCTCCTCCTGGTCGGCCTGATCCTGCACTGCTTCGGGGGACTGGAAAGCGGACTGGCAGTGCTCCTGCTGTTCAGCATCGCTATCGCCGGGCTGCTGCTGCCGCTGCGCACGACGCTGCTGTTCGCCGCCCTGGTCACCATCGGCCTGATTATCGATACCCTGCTGGCATCCGGTGGACGCTTCGCCGGGACACCGGGCATCCAGGCCGCCTTGTACGGCATCGCCAGTTTCGTCATCGCCCTGGGCTCGGCCCTGCTCGGCAACTGGGGACGGAAATACCAGCTGCTGGCGGAGCGACGCGGCAGTGACCTGGCCAACCTGGAGCGGGTCAATGAACTGATCATTCACCGCATGCGGTCCGGGGTCCTGGTGGTCGATGAGAACGACCGCATCCGCCAGATGAACGAGGCCGCCCACTACCTGCTGGGCAATCCCCCGGTGCGTCAGCGCAGTCTGCGAACGGTATCGCCATCGATCCATGCGCGCCTGCTGGAGTGGCGCAAAGAGGGCCAGACCAGTGCCGAGGGCCTGCTCCTCCAATCCACCCAGGTGGCGGTGGTCCCGCGCATGATGGATATGCCGGGACTCGACCGGCCTGCGACCCTGATTTTCCTGGAAGATACCTCGGTAGTCAGCCGCCGCGCCCGCGACCTTGCCCAGGAATCGCTGGCCCGGTTGTCGGCCAGCATCGCCCACGAAATCCGCAACCCCCTGGGGGCGCTCAGCCACGCCGCCCAGCTGCTCGGCGAATCCGAGGATCTGGGCGACATGGATCGCCGGCTGGTGCGGATGATTCTCGACCACAGCGCGCGCATGAACGATATCGTCGAGAGCGTCCTGAAACTGTCGCGGCGCGAGCGGGCCCGGATCGAATTGGTCAACCTCACCCGCTGGCTGCGCGCGGTCGCCAAAGACTTCATCGAGTACCATGAATTTCCCGAAGAACATCTGCAGCTGGAACTGCCTTCGGCCTCGATCATGGTGCTGATCGATCCCGGCCAGCTGCGCCAGGCGGTTTGGAATCTCATGGACAATTCGCTTACCCATGCGCGCAGAGGCGAACAGCTGCCGATTCTCACCGTGCGCGTCAGCCCGATCCGCGGTCACCGCGAGGTGGCCCTCGACATCGTCGACGACGGACCCGGCATTGCGCTGGAGGAACGCAGCCAGGTGTTCGAACCCTTCTTCACCACCCACAACCAGGGCTCAGGCCTGGGTCTGTACCTGGCCAGACAATTGTGCGATGCCAACCAGGCCCCGCTGGAATACGTTCAGATTTCCGGCACCGGCGCCTGCTTTCGCATTCTTCTCCGCCGCCCCGAAACCCGCCTGCCTGCGCCGTCATCCCTGCTTGAAACTGCCCCGGAACTGCCATGACCAGCACCAACCCTGCACCGCGCGTCCTCGTCGTTGACGACGAGCCCGATCTGCGCGAACTGCTCGACATCACGCTCAGCCGGATGGGGCTGACGGTGGATAGCGCTGAGAATCTTGCCGTGGCCCGGCGCCTGCTGGCCGCCGGAACCAGCTACGCGCTGTGCCTGACCGACATGCGCCTGCCCGACGGCAACGGACTGAACCTGATCAAGGAAATCAGCCGCGATCACCCGGATTTGCCGGTCGCCATGATCACCGCCTACGGCAAGGTCGAAGATGCGGTCAACGCGCTCAAGCACGGCGCTTTCGATTTTGTCTCCAAGCCGGTGGACCTGGCCGTATTGCGCAACCTGGTTCGCACCGCGCTGAAAATGCACGAAGATGACCGGGAGCGCGCCGAAACCACCCCGTCCGAGGCGCTGGAACCGACCCAGGACCGGCGGCCGGAAGGCGGGCGCGCTCCCATCAGCGAGCGCGAAAACCGTCTCCTGACCGAACGGCTGATCGGTACCTCGGAGGCCATCCGGAAAGTCCGCCGCACGATCAGCAAACTGGCCCGCTCGCAGGCGCCGGTCATGATCACCGGTGCTTCCGGAACCGGCAAGGAACTGGCTGCCCGCCTGATCCATGATCTTGGACCGCGGGCCGAAGAGCCCTTTGTGGCCGTCAACTGTGGCGCCATCCCGCCGGAACTGATGGAAAGCGAGTTCTTCGGACATCTTCGGGGCAGCTTTACCGGCGCCGACAGCGACAAATCCGGACTGTTCGCCGCCGCCAACGGTGGCACGCTGTTCCTGGATGAGGTGGCCGACCTGCCCCTGGCCATGCAGGTCAAGCTGTTGCGCGTCATTCAGGAAAAGCAGCTGCGTCCGATCGGCGCGAACAGCGAAACGCGGATCGACGTGCGCATCGTATCGGCCAGCCACAAACCGCTCAAGCCGCTGGTCGAGGCCGGCGATTTCCGTCACGACCTGTACTACCGACTCAACGTCATCGAACTGCACATGCCGGCGCTCAGCGAACGCGCCGAAGACATCCGGCTTCTTGCCGAACACTTCCTCAACAGCATCGCCGAGCAGTGGAACGAAAGTCCGCGTCCGCTCGAGCCCGACGCCCTGGCCGCACTGACCGCCCATCGTTTTGCCGGCAACGTGCGCGAACTGATCAACATCCTGCAGCGGGCAATTACCCTGACCGAGGCTCCGAGCATTGGCGCTGCCGACCTGAGCATGGATCAAACCGATCACGACACCGCCGCGCAGCCGGCACGCCCGAAAGACCGCAATCTCGACGACTACATCGGCGATATCGAGCGGCAAGTGCTGGAAAATGCCCTGCGCGAGGCACGCTACAACAAGACCGAAGCCGCTCGCCAGCTCGGAATCACCTTCCGGTCCCTGCGCTACAAGCTCAAGAAACACGGAATCGACTGATTTCGCGCCTGGTCGCGCAAACTTCATGCAGCTATGGAAAAATCCGAACTTGCTGAAATCTTTGACACTCCCACCCTGGAGTTTCCCCATGAGTACCGTCCACCCGCTTTTCGAATCGGCCGGCAATATTCGCCTCGACTTCAACTCCACCGCTCCCGACCAGATCAGCCGGGAGCAGCTGGCTCGGCAGTTCGGACTGGTTCGCCAGACCACCGAGCGCATGGTCGCTGGCTTGAGCCCGGAAGATCAGAATCTTCAGTCCATGCCCGATGCCAGCCCACTGAAGTGGCACCGGGCCCACACCACCTGGTTTTTCGAAACCTTCCTGCTCAAGCCTTACCAGCCCGACCACCAGCCGGTCAACGAACATTACGGCTACCTGTTCAATTCCTATTACAACGGGGTTGGCAAGCAGTTCCCCCGCACCCGACGCGGCCTGATGTCCCGGCCCGACAGCGACGAGGTCGGCCAGTATCGGGCCCAGGTCGATGACGCGGCCCTCCGGCTGCTGGAGCAAGCGCCCGAAGAGCGCCTGGCAGAAATTGCCGCCGTTGTCATCCTCGGGCTGAATCATGAACAGCAACATCAGGAGCTGATGGTGACCGATCTCAAGCATGCCCTGAGCTTCAACCCGCTCGCCCCGGCCTGGACCCGCTCACCCGAACCCCGCGGGCCAGCCGCACCGCAGGGCTGGGTCGATTTTTCCGGCGGCGTGGTAGCCATCGGCCACAGCGGCCCCGGTTTTGCCTTCGACAACGAAACACCCAGGCACGAAGTGCTGCTGCGTGATTTCCAGCTGGCCCGACGCCCGGTGACCTGCGGCGAGTTTGCCGAGTTCATTGCCGATAACGGCTACCGGCGGCCCGAACTGTGGTTGTCGGACGGCTGGAGCTGGGTGCAGGAAAATGCCATCGAATCGCCGCTGTACTGGCAGCGCACGGAAGACCGCTGGATGCTGCATACCCTGGGGTGCTGGCGCGAGATGGATCCAAACGAACCGCTGTGTCATGTCAGCTTTTACGAAGCCCTCGCCTACGCCCAGTGGGCCGGAGCCCGCCTGCCCACGGAATTCGAATGGGAAGTTGCGGCCCGGGGGCAGCCCCCCGAAGGTCATTTCGCCGACAGCGAACGCTATCACCCGGCCAGCGCCTCCGGCGACGCTCAACTGATCCAGATGTATGGAGACGTGTGGGAATGGACCGGGTCGAGCTACGCCCCGTATCCGGGTTTCAAGGCGGCTGCCGGGGCGGTTGGCGAATACAACGGTAAGTTCATGGCCAACCAGATGGTGTTGCGCGGAGGCAGTTGCGCCACGTCTCCGGGACACCTGCGAAGCAGCTACCGGAACTTCTTTTATCCCGGCGACCGCTGGCAGTTCTCCGGCCTGCGGCTGGCCCGGGACCTGGCCTGATGGCCCCGGAAAACCGGGCGCGCGAGCGTTTTCGTTCCGATGTACTCAGCGGGCTGGAGGTCAGCCCCAGATCGCTGCCGTGCAAATATTTTTACGATGCGCGCGGCTCAGAGCTGTTCGAGGCCATTTGCACTTGCCCGGAGTACTATGTCACCCGGGCCGACCTGGCCCTGCATGAAGAGCATATCGGCGCGATCAGCGAAATGGTGGGGCCGGATGCGCACATTATCGAGTTCGGTTCCGGCGCCGGAATCAAAACGCGCAAGCTTCTGGCCAGCCTCGACCAGGTCAGGGCCTATACCCCGATCGAAATCTCGGCCTCGGCGCTCGCGGCAGCGGCCAAAGACCTCGAGCAGGCCTTCCCCGATATCGAGATTCGCCCGCTCAAGGCGGACTACCCCCTCGACATCGATTCCAGCCTGCTCGACCTCGACCCGCCTTCACGGCGCCGGGTGATTTATTTCCCGGGCTCAACCATCGGCAATTTTGACCACGAACAAGCAGGTGATTTTCTTGCTCGCATGGGTCGAATCGCCCGCAGCCACGGGGCGGTGCTGATCGGCGTTGATCTGATGAAGACCGAGCAGCAGCTACTGGCCGCCTACGATGATGCCGAGGGCATTACCGCTGAGTTCAACCTCAACCTGCTGGCGCGCATGCAGCGCGAGCTTGACGCGCGCATTGACCTGGACGCATTTGTCCACGAGGTCCGGTTCAACCGTGATTACTGCCGGGTGGAAATGCATCTGCAGGCGACCCGGCCGACCGTCATCGAAGTCGATGGACGGCAGTTCGTGTTTGAGCCCGGCGAAACCATTCATACCGAAAACAGTTACAAGTACTCGGTCAAGGCCTTTCGAGAACTCGCAACACGCGCAGGCCTGGAACCCGTCCGGGTCTGGAAAGACCCGGACGGGTTGTTCAGCATGCACTGGCTGGAACCGATGAAGTAGAGCGAAGGTTTCAGTCTTCCCAGCCCCAGGGGGCATCGGGCGCATCGACCGGCTGGGTCAGATCAAAATCAATCTGGAATACGCGCGGCGTGCCGAGACGCCACAACCCATAGGTAAACGTCTCGCCGGTATGTACGCGCATGACCCAGACGTTGGAAAACGCCTCCTCGATCACCCCCCGGGTCTGCTCACCGGCAGGGAAATATTGTTCGAAGGAGCGACCTTGATTGGTGCTCGTGCCGCCATACATGGTTTGTTCCTCCGAGCTGCCATCGGGATAGCGATGATCGTGCTTGAGTTCCAGTCGGTCGTTCTTCCGGGTCAGCACCCAGGTACGCGAGTAGTTCTCGCCGACCACAAACGGAATGCGAATTCGCTCCTCGCCACAGTCGCGCACGTGCATGACCAGGCGCTGATCCACGAACCCGGTCTCGCCCTCGGGATGAGTGATCAGCGTCCCCTCGAAAGCCTGCCCACACAGCGATTCCAGGTTGGCCCAGTACTCATCCAGCGGTCCGGCCTGGACCCCAAGCGCCAACAGCAATAACGTCGGTGCAACCAGTTTCTTCAGCATCCTTTCATCTCCAGTATCAATCGAACCGTAGTGTACCCCGCCATCGCCCCGCACCCAGTATGCCCGACCAGGCCACCATTTCCTGAGCCCGACGCCTGTCCCAATCGCGCTAGAATGGGGAGAGATCCTGAATCAACATTGGAGAACCCTTATGTCCACCCACCCCAAGCGCATTGCCATCACCGGTGCCGCCGGCCAGATCGGTTATCAGCTCTGCTTCCGCATCGCCTCGGGCGATCTGCTAGGCCCCAACCAGCCGGTAATTTTGCAGCTGATCGAGATACCACCGGCGCTGGACATGCTCCGCGGAGTGGCCATGGAACTCCAGGATGCCGCTTTTCCGCTGCTGCAGGACGTCGTTACCACCACGGAGATCGAGGAAGGTTTCCAGGATGCCGACTATGCCATCCTGGTCGGCTCCAAGCCCAGGGGGCCGGGTATGGAGCGGGCCGATCTGCTCAGCGAGAACGGCAAGATTTTTGGCCCGCAGGGCAAGGCCCTGAACGCCGTCGCCAGCCGCGACGTGAAAGTTCTGGTGGTCGGCAACCCGGCCAACACCAACGCACTGATCGCCCAGGCCAACGCACCCGACCTGCCGGCGGAAAACTTCACCGCCATGACCCGGCTGGACCACAACCGTGCGCTGGCCCAACTGGCCGAAAAAACCGGCATCCATCACACCAGCATTCGCCAGATGACCATCTGGGGCAATCATTCATCGACCCAGTATCCGGACCTCCACCAGGCCCTGGTGGGCGGCAAGGCGGCCCTGGACCTGGTCGATCAGGCCTGGTACGAGGGCGAGTTCATTCCGACCGTGCAGCAGCGCGGCGCCGCCATCATCAAGGCCCGCGGCGCTTCCAGTGCCGCCTCGGCAGCTTCGGCCGCGATCGACCATATCCGCGACTGGGCCCTGGGCACCGACGGCGATAACTGGGTCTCCATGGCCGTGCCATCCGACGGCAGCTACGGCATCGAGCCGGGCGTAATCTACTCCTTCCCCTGCACTTGCGCCGACGGCCAGTGGAAGATCGTGCAGGGACTGCAGATCAACGAGTTCTCGCGCGCGCGCATGGCGGCGACTGACAAGGAGTTGCGGGAAGAGCGGACGGCGGTCGAACCCTTGCTTTGACGGGGTTCCGATATCCGGTTTCAGGGTGCAGGAAAATCTTGATCGAGTCTTAATCAAACCCCCAGGGCGCCGGCGGAGTTTCGTCCAAAGGCGTCGTCAGATCGAAGTCCAGCCGCCAGGTCCACTCCTCGCCGCTGAAGGTGCCGTAGGTGTAACGCTTGCCGGGCACAATTTCGATTTGCCAGCCCAGTGCGCTGCCATCTTCGGCGGCGCGCTCGGTGTAGAGGAAACGCTGGACCGCGGCGTCACCGCCAATCGACAAGCCCCCGTACATCGTGTTTTCCAGATCAGGGGATCCGTCCGCCAGACGGTGGTCGTGGCGCAACTCCAGGCGCTGTTGTTCCTCGGCCCAGGTAAAACGCCAGGTCCGCGAGCGGTCCCAGTCGCTGTCCGGCGGGCCAATATGGAACGGAAGACCGAGCAACTCGTCGCTGCACTCGCGGAAATGAACGATCAGGGTCTCGTCGCCCTGGAGCAGATCGGGTCGATCATCGCGCGCCACCACCCGCACGCCCTCGAAAGCCTGGCCGCAATGCGAGGCCAGGGCATTCCAGAACGTCCGTAGATCCCCCGCGGCGTCGGCCGGGGCAACCAGGACGCCGGCAACAGCGAGCCCGGCGCCCAGTCGGATCATGCTTCCCGGTTTCCGGATCGCGCGACTCAATCCTATTGTCCCAGGCTGCGGCGCTTGCGCACCACCATCATGGCCATTTCCAGCGCCTGTTCGTAGTTCAGGCGCGGGTCAACCGTGGTCTTGTAGCATCGCTGCAGATCCTGCTCTGCCAGTTCGCGCGCGCCGCCGATGCACTCGGTCACATTTTCCCCGGTCAACTCCAGATGGACACCACCCAGGCGCGTACCGCAGGCGGCGTGGACATCAAACGCCTGATCGACCTCGGCCTGGATGTTGGCGAAGCGCCGCGTCTTGTAGCCATTGGCGGTTTTTTCGGTGTTGCCGTGCATGGGGTCGCACACCCACAACACGGGCGAACCTGTTGCCTTGACCGCCTCGACCAGGCGTGGCAGATGATCGGCAACATTTTCAGCACCCATGCGATGGATCAGCACGATGCGACCGGCCTCGTTATCCGGATTCAGGCTACGCAACAGCCCCTTGAGCCAGTCAGCCGTCATCCCCGGCCCGATCTTGATACCCAGCGGGTTGCGAATACCGCGGAACATTTCGACATGGGCTCCGCCCAACTCTGCCGTGCGCATCCCGATCCAGGGGAAATGCGTGGACATGTTGAAGTACCCCCACTGGCGCGGCACCCGGCGTGCCAGCGCCTGCTCGTAATGCAGGTGCAGGGCCTCGTGTGAGGTGAAGAAATCGACTCGACGCAGCGCACCGGGCTGCTGGCCGGTGATGGTCTCCACGAAGCGCACGGAGTGACCGATGCTCTCGGCAATTCGATGGAACTCTTCGGCCAGCGGGGAATGCTCGACCCAGCCCAGATCCCAGTACTCCGGGTGGTGCAGATCGGCGAAACCGCCGTCGACCAGGGCGCGCACGAAGTTCATGGTCATGGCCGAGCACGAGTGTGCGGTCAGCAGGCGCGAGGGATCTGGCCGACGCGCCTCGGGGTCGAACTCCGGGGAGTTGACCAGGTCACCACGGTAGGTCGGCAGGGTCACTCCGTTCCGGGTCTCGGTATCTTCCGAGCGCGGCTTGGCGTACTGACCGGCAAAACGGCCAATGCGCACGACCGGCATCCCCAGGCCGTTGAGCAGTATCAGCGACATCTGCAGCAGTACTTTCAGGCGATTGGCGATCAGCGAGGGCTCGCATTCCGAGAAGACCTCGGCGCAGTCTCCGCCTTGTAAAAAGAAGCGCTTGCCGGCCTGCGCCTCGGCGATCTGGTCTTTGAGCGCCAGGATTTCCCATGAAGTCACCAGCGGCGGCATCTGGCTGAGGTGATAGACCGCCCCTTCCAGCGCCTTGAGATCCGGATAGCTTGCCTGCTGGCCGGCTTTCTTGGTCTGCCAGGAATCCGGGGCCCAGTCCTTGGCCGGGGTAATCGTCTTGAGAGCTTCTGTCATGCCTTCACCTTGCTGATTTGTGCGCTGCGAACCGAGTGGTGGAAGCCCACAGCATAAACACTGTCAGCGCAACATACCAGAGCAATGTCCAGGCCGGAAACGACAGGCCCAGAAAGGTCCAGTCGATTTCGGCACACTCGCCGGCGCCGGTGAATGCCTCGCGCACGATTTCGCTCCACGGAAACTCGAATTCACGCATGAAATACAGGCCCGGGCCGCAGTCCGGCACCTGGTCTTCGGGCAGGCTTTGCAGCCAGACATGACGACCGGCCGTGGCCAGCCCCCAGCCGGATCCGGCCAGAAACGGCACGGCATAGGCCCAGCGCCCCCATCCGGTCGGGCCGTGGACTGCGGCCGCCAAGGCAACTCCGCCCATGATCATGAAACCGAGACGTTGCAGCATGCACAGCGGGCACGGCTCCAGCCCCATGACAAACTCGGCGTAGTAGGCAAAGCCCAGCAGTCCGGAACAGGCCAGAACAATCAGGATGTAGGGAGCACGACCGCGCAGCAGTGTTTCCATAGGTTTCGAATTTCCGCAGTGAAGCGACATCAGACCGCCCAAGTCGAGCCGGGTTCGGGCGGTTATGGTACTCGTTTGGGCCAAAACCACAACCAGGTCACAGCAGTAGCCCACCAGCGACCTGTCCAGTAGAATAACCCGCTGCCGACCCTGATCCTTTGAGCCTGCCGCCGGTGAATCCCCTGCTACGCCAGTTTTTCGACACCTTGCTGCACGCGGCGCGCAACCTGCTGCCGATTGTCGTGGTGGTCGGCGTATTCCAGTTTGCGGTTCTGCAGCAAATGCCGGAGGGCCTGGGATCCATGGTTCTTGGCCTGCTGATCGTGGTTCTGGGGGTCGCCCTGTTTCTCCAGGGTCTGGAGATGGGGATCTTTCCGATCGGCAAGAGCCTGTCCGATGAACTGGCCGAAAAGGGTTCACTGGTGTGGCTCATGGTATTCGGCTTCTTCATCGGGTTTTCGGCGGTGATCGCCGAGCCGGCACTGATTGCCGTGGCCGAGCAGGCCGAAACGATCAGCGAAGGGCGGATCGACCCCTGGGTGCTGCGTGTGCTTGTGGCCAGTTCGGTCGGGGCCGTGGTCGCGGTGGGCGTGCTGCGCATCATCCTTGGCTGGCCCCTGCACTGGATGATGATCGGCGGCTACCTGACGGTGGTGCTGGTGACGTTTTTCGCCCCCGAAGAAATCGTGGGCCTGGCCTATGACTCCGGCGGGGTAACCACCAACATCGTCACGGTGCCGCTGATTGCCGCACTGGGCCTGGGCCTGGCCGCCTCGATTCGCGGCCGCAATCCGCTGATCGACGGTTTTGGCCTGGTCGCCCTGGCCGTCATGGTGCCAATGATTACCGTCCAGTTGTACGGCGTGCTCGTATTCACTTTTGGAGAGGACCCGGCCGGCGACGGTTCCGAGGTCGTCTCGGCGCTGGAGGAACACGCGGATACCGCCCTGCCCGGCTCGGCCAGCAGCCTGTTGCGCGACCTGCTGTCGATGGTGCGCGATGTGCTGCCCATCATCCTGGTCATTTTGTTCTTCCAGTTCCTGGTGATCCGCAGGCGGATCCCGCGCATGCCGACGGTCGTTTTCGGCTTTTTGCTGGTCATTGTCGGCCTGTATGCCTTCGTTGTCGGGCTGAAACTGGGACTGTTCCCGATCGGCGAAAGCATGGCCGAACAGCTCATTGCCCATGGCCGAATATTCTGGCTCTACGTGTTTGCGTTCGCCATCGGCTTTGCCACCACCATGGCCGAACCGGCCCTGATCGCGGTAGGCAAGAAAGCCGAGGAGGCGGCCAGGGGAAAAATCAACGGCAGCGTGATCCGTCTGGTCGTGGCACTGGGCGTGGCGGTCGGCATCACCATCGGCGTTCACCGGATCATTGCCGGTGACTCGATTCATTTGTATATCATCTGCGGCTACGTACTGGTGATCTTCCTGACCTGGCTGGCCCCGAAATATATCGTGGCTCTGGCCTATGATCTGGGCGGGGTTACTACTTCCGAGGTGACCGTTCCGCTGATCACCGCGCTGGGCATTGGCCTGGCCACTCAGATCGAGGGGCGCAACATCATGATCGACGGTTTTGGGCTGATCGCCTTTGCCTCGATCTTTCCGATCGTCAGCGTCATGCTGTACGCCATCATTGCCGAAATCGCAGCCAAGAAGCGAGGTGCATCAACATGAAATTTTCCGTCCTGGCCGTTATCGTGGCCGAAGAAATGGAACAGCAGGCGATTGACATCGCCAAGGAAGCAGGTGCCGGGACCGTCACCCTGCTGGATGCCCGCGGGATCACGTCGGAGGAAAAAAAGACCTTCTTCGGCCTGACCTACGAGGGCTCACAGTCGGTGCTGCTGTACGTGCTGGAGAAAAAGCTTTCGCTCCAGGCTCTCAAGGCGTTAACCCGCGAACTGAACCTGGATGACAACCCGCGCGGGATCGCCTTCACCTGTCCACTCGAACACCTGGGGGGTATCGATACCCGGGATGTCGACCAGTTCGCCAAACATATTGAAGATCAAGTCTAGGAGGACCAGCTCATGTCTAGTTCGGATTCACGCACCCTTGTTGAAGACCTGATGGTGACCGATGTGATCACCGTTTCGTGCATGTCCACGCTGCGGGAAGCCATGGACATCATGCGCAAGGCACGCGTGAAGTCACTGATCGTCGAAAAACGGCACCCCGGTGATGCCTGGGGTATTGTCACCTACACCACGATTTTGCGTACCGTAGTGCGCGAAGAAGGGGACGTGAACCTGGTCAACGTGTACGATATCGCGACCAAACCGGCGCTCACCGTACCGCGCCAGCTCGAGGTCCGTCATGCCGTACAAATGATGCTGGATTTCGACATCAAGCGCGTACTGGTCTCCAGCAACAATGAACTGGAGGGCATTCTAACCATGAACGATATCGTCAGCTCCATCCTGGAACAAGTCGATTCCTGATCAAGACTCCTCGACCACGGGTTCCGGGACCGAGCGGGTGGTGCGAACCCGCAGATAGACTGCTGCGGTTTCCGGCGTCGGGGCCGCATCTCCGTCGACCACGCTCAGCGTCGCAAACTCGCCTTCGGGCACGCCGAGAATGGAATCAACCAGTTCCTCCCAACCCTGACCGACCCGCTCGAATACCGCCACATGCAGCCACAGACTGTTTACCGGAGCGGCAGAAGCGGGTTCGACCTCGATCTCGAGGCGATAACCATCGTCATCGGAGCCGGTTTCGAGGCTGGCCGGACTGCCAGCCAGCAGCATCATGCTGGGCGTACCGCGCTCTACGCCATCAATGTGAAGCTCGAATTCCACCAGGAAACGCTGCTCTTCTCCCGACGCTGTCGTCGTGAGCGCCATCAGCACGAGCGCCAGAACGATCAATGGACTGCGCCCCCGCATCCTGGTCAAGCCCCGCCGCGGCGGAAGCGCTCGGGCAACACTTCGGTTTCCTGGTCTGGCTGGTCTGCACCTTCCTTGGCCACCGGCATGAGGTCCTGCTTGGAAACGCCCAGCAGGATGGCGGCGCTGCCGGCGATATAAATCGAGGAATAGGTACCCACAATCACCCCGATAATCAGAGTGAAGGCAAAAGCATGGATGATCTCGCCGCCAAAGTAGAACAACGCGATCAGCACCAGCAGCGTGGTCAGCGAGGTCATCAAGGTACGGCCCAGCATCTGGTTGATCGATAAATTGCACAGCTCGACCGGCGTACCCTTGCGCTTGACCCGGAAATTCTCCCGAAGGCGGTCGTAGAGGACGATGGTGTCGTTGAGCGAATAGCCGATCACGGCCAGGATGGCGGCCACTACGGTCAGGTCGAAGTTGATCTGGAAGATCGACAGAATGCCAACCACCAGCAGCACGTCATGCACCAGGGCCGCGACCGCGCCGACGGCAAAACGCCACTGAAAACGGAAGGAGATATAGAGCAGGATGCCGATGATGGCGTATAACAGCGCCAGCCCACCCTGCTCGGCCAGTTCCTGCCCGACCTGCGGACCGACGAATTCAACCCGCCGCAGGTCGATTCCCGGCGTGGCCGCAGACAAGGCGTTGAGCACCTGGGTCGACAGATCGGCTCCGGACTCATCGTCCTGATCAGCCGGGATGCGGACAACAATATCGCGCGCGGTGCCGAAAGTCTGGACGGTAAAGTCGTCAAACCCTGCATCGGTGAGCGTATCGCGTAACTCGCCGAGATCGGCTGCAGCCGGATAGCTGACCTCGATCAGCGTCCCGCCGGTGAAATCCAGGCCAAAATTGATGCCGCGAGTGACCAGCGAAACGACACCGATCAGCAGAATGATGGCCGAAATGATCAGCGCCGTATTGCGCTGGCGCATGAAATTGATGCTGGTGTTGGCCTTGATGATATCCATGATGCAGAGAGTCCTCTAGATCGCCAGGGCCTGAACCCGCTTGCGGCGCCCGTAAATCAGGTTGATCACGCCCCGGGTGCCGATGATGGCGGTGAACATCGACGTGGCGATACCAAGACTCAAGGTCACGGCAAAGCCCTTGATCGGACCGGTTCCGAACATGAACAACACGATCGCCGCGATCAGGGTGGTGACGTTGGCATCGGCGATGGTCGAAAAGGCTTTTTCATAGCCTGCGCGAATCGCCGCCTGGGGCGTGTTGCCGTTGCGCAATTCTTCACGAATCCGTTCGAAGATCAGTACGTTGGCATCCACCGCCATGCCGACGGTCAAGACAATACCGGCAATACCGGGGAGGGTAAGCGTTGCCCCCAGCAGCGAAAGCAGGGCGACAATCAGGACCAGGTTGGCGGTCAGGGCAAGGTTGGCTACCAGGCCAAAAACCCGGTAGTACACCGCCATGACGATCAACACCAGCACGAAGCCGATCAGCACCGACCGGAAGCCCTGATCGATGTTGTCCTGGCCGAGGCTGGGGCCAACGGTGCGCTCTTCGATGATCTGCATTGGTGCGGCCAGGGCACCGGCGCGCAGGAGCATGGCCAGCTGGGTGGCCTCGGTGGCCGACCCAAGGCCGGTGGTCTGGAAGCGCCGCCCGAACGGTTCGCGCGTTACCGCCGCCGAGATCACTTCCTCGACCCGCCGCGTGCCCTGAACTTCTTCACCGTCCACCTCGCGCGTTTCCGGCCGGTGCTCGATGAACACCACGGCCATGCGGTTGCCGACGTTCTGGCTGGTATGTTCCAGCATGCGTCGCGCGCCCACCCCGTCGAGAGTAACGACGACGTTGGGCTGTCCGGTCTGCTGGTCGAATCCGGCCGCCGCGCCGACCAGGTTGTCACCGGAGGCAATGACGGTGCGCGAGAGCAGGATGGGTGAACCGTCGCGCATGAAATACAACCGCGATTGCGGGGGAATCCGGCCGGTCCGATGGGCCTCGAACGGGTCGTTCTGCTCGTCCACGCCGCGGTACTCGATGGTGGCCGTAGAACCGAGCACGCGCTTGGCCTCGGCCGTATCCTGAACGCCGGGAAGCTGCACCACGATACGTTCGGCGCCCTGCTGCTGGATCACCGGCTCGGATACGCCAAGCTCGTTGACGCGGTTGCGCAGGGTCGTGATGTTCTGACGCAGGGCGGTCTGCTGCAAGTCCTGGAGAATGCTCTCATCGATGCTGGCACGGATATTGAAGGTTTCCGAACCATCACGCGATTCGAGAACCAGCTCATCGAGTTCCCGCTCGATCAGACGCATGGCAGCGTCACGATCCTCGGCCGAACGCATCTCGGCCACGATGTGGTTACGATCCACGCGCACCGAACGGTAGCGCACGTTGCCCTGGCGCAGAACGGTTCGGACATCGCTGACGAAGCGCTCCAGCTGCTGGGTGCGAGCCGCATCCATATCGACCTGCATCAGGAAGTGGACCCCACCCTGCAGGTCCAGCCCGAGTACCATGGGCTCGGCCCGCAGCACCCGCAGCCAGCCCGGCGTCGAGGGTGCCAGGTTCAGCGCTACCACGTAGTCTTCGGCAAGCGAGTCGCGCAACAGGTCGGCCGCGCGCGCCTGGAGATCAGGGTTGTCCAGCCGAACAAGCAGTCGCTGCGGCTCGAAGCTGATCGAGTTGTACGCGATGTCGGCCGAGCTCAGCAGGGTCTCGATCCGGTTCGGCAGATCGGCCTCGAGCTCGAACCCGCGCAGCGAGGAGACCTGAACGGCAGGATCGTCGCCGAACAAATTCGGCAGAGCGTAGATCATGCCGATACCGAGCGCGATGATCAGCAGGGCGTATTTCCAGGGCGGGAAACGATTCATTCGATTACTTTCCGAAGAGCGATCGGGTGTCAGGTGCCGGCTCAGCCGGCCGAGTCCATGGTGCCCTTGGGCACTACCTGGGCGACGGAGTGGCGCTGCAGCTTGATGACGATATTGTCGGCCAGCTTGACCGAAACAAAGGAATCACCGACCTCGGTGATCTTGCCCAGCAGGCCACCGGCCGACACCACCTCGTCGCCCACGGCCAGGCCGGAGACCAGTTCCCGGTGTTCCTTGTTGCGTTTCATCTGCGGCCGAATCAGAAGAAACCAGAAAATGACGACGATCAGGATCAGCGGAATCAGGCTGCCCCACACGCTGGGCTGCTGGGCGGCGGCATCCTGGGCCATGGCGCTGGCGATCAGAAAATCCATACGGGTAGTCCTCGACTGATCAGAAATTTGGCAACGCCGGGGGCTCGAGCACCCCGACAGGAACCGCGCATTATCGCACACACTTCCCGCCCCGGCCAAGGTTGGCCGAGGCGGAAGGGTTCAGGGTTCAGGATTCAGGAAAACTGGATCGAGGCCCGCCCTGAAACCTGAACCCTGAACCCCTCAATCCCCTACCCCGCCAGCCCATCGCCCTCGCAACCCTTCGACGACTTCGGCCAACCGCCCCTCCTCGATCCCGGCGCGCAAGCGCCGCATGACGGTCTGGTAATAGTGCAGGTTGTGGATCGTGGCGAGGCGATGGCCGAGGATCTCGTTGCACTTGTTCAGGTGTTTGACATAGGCGCGCGAGTAGTTCTGGCAGGTGTAGCAGTCGCAGTTCTCATCGATCGGCCGGGTGTCACGCTCATATCGGGCGTTGCGAATTTTCAGCACACCACCCGAGGTGAAGAGGTGGCCGTTGCGGGCGTTGCGGGTCGGCATGACGCAGTCGAACATATCGACCCCGCGCAGGACCCCGGCGACCAGGTCTTCCGGCCGCCCCACCCCCATCAGGTAGCGTGGCCGATCGGCGGGCAGGTACGGCGTGGTCGCTTCGAGCACGGCATTGCGCTCGCCTTCCGGCTCGCCCACGGACAGGCCGCCAATGGCGTAGCCGTCGAAACCAATCCCGACCAGCCCGGCCGCGGACTCGGCCCGGAGACCGGCGTACATGCCGCCCTGAACGATTCCGAACAGGGCCGCAGCGCTGTCGCCGTGGGCCGTTTTCGAGCGCTCGGCCCAGCGCAGCGAGCGGCGCATGGATTCGGCCGCTTGACCTTCCGTGGCCGGATACGGCGTGCACTCGTCGAAAATCATCACGATGTCCGAGCCCAGCGCGCGCTGCACCGCCATCGACTCCTCCGGCCCCAGGAACACTTTGGCCCCGTCAACCGGCGAGGCAAAGGTCACGCCCTGCTCGGTCATCTTGCGCAAGTCGGCCAGGCTCCAGACCTGGAAACCGCCTGAATCGGTCAGAATCGGACCCGGCCAGTGCATGAAATCATGCAGGTCGCCATGGGCGGCAATCACCTCGGTGCCGGGCCGGAGCATGAGGTGAAAGGTATTGCCCAGAATGATCTCCGCGCCAGTCGCGCGCAACTCCTCCGGCGTCATCGCCTTGACCGTGCCGTAGGTACCAACCGGCATGAATGCCGGCGTTTCGACCGTGCCGCGGTCGAAAGTCAGGCGGCCGCGTCTGGCCGAGCCCTCAGTCTTGATCAGGTCGAATTGCATGCTCTGCTCCGGGGAAAAGATTGGGGAACCGCAGATGAACGCAGATGAACGCGGATAAGGGAAAAAGCTGATCCTTTGATGATGCGAATATACTGCGAGTGAACGAATCCTTCAGTCCGAAAGGTTCCGATTCACATTCTTTTTATCTGCGTTGATCTGCGTTCATCTGCGGTTCCCAAAAAAACTCAAGCAATGAACATCGCATCGCCATAGCTGAAAAATCGGTATTTCTGCTCAACCGCATGCCGATACGCATGCAACACCGCCTCGCGCCCGGCAAAGGCCGAGACCAGCATGATCAGGGTCGAACCCGGCAGGTGGAAGTTGGTGATCAGGCCGTCGACGACGCGGAACTCGTAGCCCGGGTAGATGAACAGGCGGCTGTCACCGGTATACGGCTGCAACTGCCCGCTGGCGGCCGCCGTTTCCAGCGAACGCACCGCCGTGGTGCCGACCGCGATCACGCGACCGCCGCGCCGTCGGGTTTGGGCGACGGCGTCGACCAAACTGTCATCGACCTGCAGCCACTCGGCGTGCATGACGTGATCCTCGATGTTCTTCGCGCGCACCGGCTGGAAGGTCCCGGCACCGACATGCAGGGTGCAGAACGCCCGTCGAACGCCAAGCGCGCCGATACGCTCCAGCAGGGCAGAATCGAAATGCAGCCCGGCGGTTGGCGCGGCGACCGCACCGGGCACCTGTCCATAGACGGTCTGGTAGCGCTCGCGGTCCGCCTGCTCCTCGCCTCGCTCGATGTAGGGCGGCAGCGGCATGTGGCCAAAGCGTTCGAGCACATCGGCCCAACTTGAGCCATGCGCCACCTCCAGTCGCCAGAACTCACCCTCGCGCCCGGCCACGCGCAGCCGCACATCACCGCCTTGCACCTCCAGCTCGGTATCTGCGGCCGGCTTGCGGTTGGCGCGCAGCTGAGCCAGGGCCATGCGTCCATCCAGGACGCGCTCAAGAAGAATTTCGACCCGGCCGCCACTGGCCTTGGCCGCCCACAATCGGGCCGGAATCACCCGGGTATTGTTGAACACCAGCAAATCTTCCGGCTGCAACAACTGCGGCAGGTCAGCAAAACGCCGGTCGCTCAACCCTCCGCTTGCCCGATCGAGGCTCAGCAGACGGCTCGCCGAACGCTCGGGCAAAGGATGCTGGGCGATGAGGTGGTCAGGGAGGTCGAATTGGAAGTCGGTGATTTTCATCAGGCGAAGTTTCAGATTTCGGCAATTCGGAAAGCTGTCAAGGACGTTTGACCGCAGATGAACGCGGATGAACGCGGATAGAGTTTGGGGAGTCTGCGTGGCCGTGCAGAAAATCCAGCGCTGCAGGTTCTCAGTGATCGCTCTATCCTTACCCGAGGCCCCAAGCCAAGGCTCTTGTATCTGCGTTCATCTGCGTTCATCCGCGGTAGACCCGTCGCCCACGGCATCAAAGCAACCACTCGACAATGGTAATCTCATGAGCGTTCCCACGGAGTTTTCCTCGATGACCGTGATCCAGACCGACAACGCGCCGGGTCAGTTCCGCGACCGGTTCCGTATTCCGAGGGGCCCGGGCGGAGCCGACAGTCTGTACCTGGTCGGTAACTCGCTTGGCGCTCAGCCCATAACGGCAGCCGACGCGGTCAACGCCCAGATCGAACGCTGGGCCCAGCTCGGCGTAGTAGGGCATTTCGACGGCCCGACACCATGGCTGGAATTTCATCGTCTCGGGATCGACATCCTGGCCGAGCTGGTCGGGGCTCGACGCCACGAAGTGGTGGTGATGAACACCCTCACCATCAACCTCCACCTGATGATGACCAGCTTCTTCCGGCCGCAGGACCAACGCCGGCGCATCGTCATGGAACGCGGTGCGTTTCCCTCGGACCGCTACGCGGTCGTCTCCCAGTTACAGTGGCATGGTCTGGATCCACACAAGGACCTGGCTGAACTGGCGCCGCGACGCGACCGCCTGTTGCATGAGGAAGACCTTGAAGACTACCTGGAACGCTACGGAGACCAGGTCGCGCTAGTGCTATGGCCGGGGGTGCAGTACGCCACCGGCCAGGTCTTCGACCTGGCCCGCATCGCGCGGGCCTGTCGCAAAGCCGGCGTCACCCTCGGCCTGGACCTGGCCCACGCGGTCGGCAATGTGCCGCTTGCGCTGCACGAGATCGGCGCCGACTTTGCCGTCTGGTGCAGCTACAAATACCTCAACTCCGGCCCGGCCGCGGTTGCCGGGTGCTTTGTGCACGAGCGCTATCGCGACTTTGCCGGGCCCCGCCTGGCCGGCTGGTGGGGCCACGACGAACACAGCCGATTCCGCATGGGTCCGGATTTCAAACCCATGCGGGGCGCCGAGGGCTGGCAGATTTCCGAACCGCCCATCCTGACCCTCGCCCCGCTTTGGGCTTCGCTGGACCTGTTCGCCGAAGCCGGTGGCATCGCGGCCTTGCGCAAGCAATCGCTGGAACTGACCGGGCACCTGGCCCATCGGATCCAGGAATGCCTGGCCGACCGGATCAACATTCTCACACCGCTGGAACCGCACCGACGCGGTTGTCAACTCTCGCTGCAGGTTCGCGGCGGGCGCGAAGCCGGGCTCAAGCTGTTCGAACGCCTGGAAGCGCGCGGCGTGATCTGCGACTGGCGCGAGCCCGACATTATCCGTGCCGCTCCCGTGCCTTTGTACAACACGCTCGATGAGGTTGATCGGCTGGTCGAGTTGATCGACAAACTGCTGGATGCCTGACCGCTGACCGGGAGGTGGGGATGCCCGAGCCAGAAACGTCGGCCTGGTGGCGCTCCGTTGAGTTGCGCGCAGCCTTGGGACTTCTGGTCGCCCTGGCGGCGATTGCCTGGTTCGGCATGGAGCACGTTTTTGCTCTGCTCGAAGCACTGGATGGATTCGTACAGCGCCACTACTGGGGCGCTTTGGTTCTGTTCGCGCTCGGTTTTGTCGGTCTGATCCTAACGACTCTGCCGGTAGGAACGGTATTCTGCCTGGCCGGAGGATATTTTTTCGGGCTGATCGCAGGTGCGACAACCGCCTTGCTGGCGGGCACCATCGGTGCGCTGTTGACTCTGGTCCTGATTCGAGCAGCCGGCGCCGGAAAGATCAGGAAGCGCACCAAACGGGGCCGAACAGGACCATGGCTTGATCTGCTGGAACGGGATATCACCTGGTACCTGATACTGCTGCGAATCATTCCGGTCGCGCCATTCTTTCTGGTCAATGCCGCTGCCGCAATGACGCGTGTCAGAGCTGGTCATTTCACCGCGGCGACCGCCATCGGGCTGCTGCCAACCACGGTGCTCTACGCGGCGGTTGGTCGCGGCCTCGACAGCATCAGCGATACCCGCGAACGGGCCGGCCCCGGGCTATTGCTGGAACCAACGATCGGCCTACCGTTGCTCGGTCTTGCAGTCATTTTGATCGGCAGCTGGTGGATTCACAAACAGCTGCAACCAAGACCAGACCAACACTGAGCCAGCGTATGCGGCCCATCAGGGACAAGGCACGCGGGTAGACAGCTTGCTGATCGGCACCTCGATCGAGATCGACTCCCCCAGCGGCGGCCGCGAGACAAACTCCATCGCCTCGATGCCATCGTTCTCGCCCTCGTACGAGCGCGAGTACACGCCCACCACCTCCGAGCTCACCTCGGTCGACTCGCAGTTCGGGCAAAAGCCACGGAACTCGAACAGCTCCATTTCTTCGCTCAGCGGCGCGCCACCTCCATCCGTGGCCAGTACCCAGCGACCGACACCAAGCCCGTCGTAGTAGTACCGGATATGACCCTGGGCGTTGTCGGTCACCACGACCGAGCTGCCTCCCTGATCCTGGCCTGGAGTGAACCAGGTGCCGGTGTAGCTGACCGGCTCACCGTCAACCATCGGACAAGTCGCCGCGTTGAAATTCATCTTGATATCCGAACCATGACCACCATTCAGGCGCCAGGAGAAGATCATTTCTTCTTCGCTGACCGCCGTGATGCCAATCACGCCGGCCACATCGGGCAGCTGGTTCGCGTCTCCGATGGTGTAGCGGCTGACCTCCGCTGCCCACACCGAGGAGTTCGGATCGAGCGCAGCCTGCCCCAGGTAGAAAACGGGCAAACCGCCAGGCTCGTAGCTGTACCAGAGCGCGAAGCCATCGCCCGCCTTCTGCCACTCGATCCCCTGGGCGATATCCTGGCGCGGATTGGACTCAGTACCGACCGGAGCCCAGAACCCGAAGCGCGGCACCACGGCGGCGCTGTCCTGAACAGCGACGGTAACCTGTACCACACGATCGCTGGCCGACGAATTGTCCAGTTCGATAAAGTAGCGCCCCGGCTCGACATTGCCGGATCGGGCCAGGCGGAAACCGGACGCCGATCCCGAACCACTGGCCAGCACGGGGCCGGCCGGCGCCGGCGTAGCCGGTGCGGTTTCACGAATGCTGGCAAAAGGAACTCGGCGCAGACTACCAGACACATCCGCCTCGCCCTCGATGGTCACCTCGATCGAGCTTGCCGTTGGCGGGACATCGAAAACCAGCCGGTCATGGCGCCCGCCACCCGGCACTGCGACCGGCACCGTCTCGCCAGGAAACACCACCGTGGTGGAGACAGGCGCCCGTCGATCCAGCTGGATGACCAGGGGCACAATGCCGACGTCAGATGACTGGTCCCGGCGGCTGCTGACCCCAACCACGCCCAGCACCCGCTCCCCGGCACGCAAACTCGGGTCGTCCCAGAACACCTCAATCTCCAGCGGGCCGGCCTGATGCCGCCCGGGCCCGAACGCGGTCAACGAGGGACTCTGCTCTTCTTTCAGGACCGCCAGTTCGAGTCGAACTGAATCGTCCAATGCGGACGACGAAGCCCAGTTCTGCACCACCACCCACCAGGTTCCAGGCGTTGGGTTGGTAATGACGCAACGCTCCAGTTCATCCGGCGTAATCGAACGACAGCGCTCCTCACTCTCCTGCGCCCGCCCGTCACGATTGGCGTCCCGCCCCACGAACAGGTCGATATCGGGTGCCGACGAGGCCGTCGTCTCCGCCCACAACGCCATTGCCCCCTCCGGAACGTCGACCAGAAAGGTTTTGGTACCCGCACTGTCATCGTAAGGATCTGAATTGTCGGAATCCTGCGGCAGGCGAAATTCCTCGACCACTGGCACCACGATCCCGCTGGTTCGAAAAACCGCCTCGGGCAAATCATCGACAAAGCCGAGGCCAAGCAGGTGCCGCCCCTGGCGGCTAGCCGCATCGATTGCGACCCGTTCCGGGAGGTTGACTTCACCGGTCGTCGATCGCACACCGATCGGAAGGCGCTGGGTGGCCAGTTGCACCACTCCAGGCACCGGAGCGGAAAGGCTGGACGGAGTGAGCACAACAGCACCGTCCTGCAGGGCAGTATTACCTCTGGGCGCAGGCCTGATCGTGATGGTCAGCTGGCGCGACTCTCCCGGCTGGAGCGAGAAACTGCTCGGGCTGACCTCGATGTCCGGCTCGCCCTCCGCACTGACGCTCCAACTGCCGGCTCGCAGCGCGCGCACCGTGCGGGTGAAGGTGCACTGCGAGCCGCAATGCTCGTTGACCATGCCGGGCAGATTCAACTGCCTGAGGTCGCCACCCAGTGCCGGATTGGCGGCCAGGAACTCGCTCCGGGTGACCGGGAGATAGAGCCCGGCGCGGGCCGCCAGATCAACCCGAACTCGTCCGGCGCCGCGGTCATGGATGCTGGCCGGCTCACCACTGACCGTGACCGGCTGCGCTTCGGCCGTGGTCTCGATGATGGAAGTGGCCTGATCGGGCTTCAGGCCCGGATTGAGCTGGCGCAGCAGCGCAACCGCACCGGCCACGTGCGGGCTGGCCATGGAGGTTCCCGTCAATCCGGCAACATCGTCCGATCCTGGAATGTAGGCCGCCTCGATGCCCTGACCCGGGGCCAGGACGTTGGGCTTCATGACCCCGGGAACACTGTCGGACGGCCCGCGCGAAGAAAAGCTGGAAACCTGATCAGCCAGAGAGTCTTGCGCGAACCGGGCCCGCTGCCCGGCGTTGTCCCGAACCAGGCGATCCAGATCCAGTCCATCGCTTCGGGTCATCGCTGCGGCCGGCACGTTGGTGGTTTCCAATCCCGCCATGCAGATCGCGCCATCGGCGACATTGTTGAAGATCAGCACTGCTCGTGCCCCAGCCGCCTCGGCATTGCCCACCTTGACTTCGAACGTGCAGTCTCCGCGCTCCAGCAGCGCAGTGGAGTTGTCGAACGCGCCGGCGGGGAAAGCTGTACAGCCCAACGAGTTGCCGTCAAACGCCTCGCCTCGCCGGATCGGCAGAAAGCCAAGCGCCGCGGCCGAATCGTTGGGCCCGGTGCCATAGCGCACCGAGCGCGTGCCCTGGCCTTCGACTTCGATCCGACTCATGGCGCACGCCGAGGTGGTGCTGCTGCCCACCGCCAGAGCCCAGGGCGCCTCGGCCGGCCAGCCCACGGTGCCCCGCCCCGGGCCTTCGTTCCCGCCCGAGGTCACGAAAGTGATTCCGGCATCGCGAACATTAAGCGCCTGCCGGGCGGTGGAACTGGTCCAGGGGTTGAGCGAGTCAGGGCTGCCGATAGAGAAATTGACCACGTCAACCCCGTCCATCACGGCCTGCTCCAGAGCGCTGCGAATGGCGGAACCTTGACAACCACCGGAGTCGTCGTCCTCCGGATCCTGTTCCAGGCAAACCCGGTAAGACACCAGGTTGGCTCGGTTCGCAACGCCTGCCTGGCCGGGTTCCCATTCGTTGGCCACCGCAATCGCCGCCACGTGAGTTCCGTGGCCATCCTTATCAAGGCCGTCAGTTGATTGGCTGGTGAAGTCGTACACCCCGATCAGCTTGTCGTTGCATTGCACGCTGGATCGACCGCACAGACCCAGGCGCTCGCCCAACGGATTTTCGTAAATGAATCCCGCACTATCGGCCGGATCGTCGGAAAAAGCGCGATGGTTCCAGTTGATGCCGCTGTCAATCACACCGACGACAATGCCCTCGCCTCTGGCAGCCGGCAACTGGCTTGTCCCGCCCCAGACCGCCGGCGCGCCGATCTGGCGCGGGCCGCTGGACAACTGCAAGCTGTACATCCGCTCGCGCTCGACACCGACCACTCCGGGCAGAGCTTCCAGGACCGCAGCCTCGGCTGGATCGACTTCCAGAATGACGGAATTGAGGGTGTGGCGGAGACGAGCCACCGGCACCAGAGTCCGGCCCAGCCGCATGCCGGCTTCAGCGATGAAGCGCTCATGGCGGCCGTCAAGGTGCTCGCTGTAAGCCCGAATGGCCGCATCGTTGAGATCGAAGGGCCGTCCGGTCACGCCAGGCGCCGTCGCCTGAAGCATCGGGCCAGCAGCCCCCTGGGGACGGGCTTTGGCTGAATCCGGGCCGGTGTATTCCAGCGTTGGGGCATCCTCCAGGTGCACAATCCAGCGCTGCCCGTAGCGCGCTTCCTTCTCCCACTGCCCGCCCTCGGCCAGCACCGGAGATGAGAGCAGCAGGAACAAAACCAGAGGCAGTATTCGTGTCATCGGATTCCTCGCAATATACCTCGGCTGGAGCCGAGAATCAGGCCAGCGGCTGGCGCATTGTGACCAGTTCCTCGGCGGCGGTCGGGTGGATGCCGATGGTGCGGTCGAAATCGGCCTTGGTCAGCCCGGCCCGAACCGCTACCGCGAACCCCTGGAGCATTTCCGATGCGTCCGGACCAACCACGTGGCAGCCGACCACTCGATTTGTATCGGCATCCACCACAAGTTTCATCATGCCCTTCTCTTGGCGGCCGGCCAGAGTATATTTCATCGGCGTAAATTCGGATCGGAACACCTTCACCCTCAGCCCGTGCGCTTGCGCCTGCTCCTCGGTCAGGCCAACCGTGCCCACCGGTGGCTGGGAAAATACGGCCGCCGGGGTGTCGGCATGCTCGACCGGCCGGTCCATGCCGCCGAACTGGGTGTCGGCAAAGGCATGCCCTTCCATCAGGGCTACCGGGGTCAGGTTGAACCGGTCGGTCACATCGCCGACCGCGAAAATGTGTTCAACAGACGTGCGGCTGTAGTCGTCAACCTCGATCCGGTTACCCGGGCCGGTTTGCACCCCGACCTGCTCCAGCCCCAGATCCCAGGTGTAAGGCTGGCGACCGGTTGCGAACATCACGCCATCTACGACCTGGGTGCGGTCATCGGAGTAGGTTACGCGAATCCCCTCTCCCACCGCTTCCAGCCGGGCCGGGGCGGCGTGGTAGCGAAAATCAACGCCGCGTCCGGCCATGCCGCGCTCAACGGCCAGCCGGACATCCCCATCAAACCCGCGCAGGATTCGGTCACGCCGGTAGGCCAGGGTGACCTCGGATCCGAGTCCGTTGAAAATGCCGGCAAACTCCACGGCAATGTAGCCTGCGCCGGCAATCAGAACCCGCCTCGGCTGCTTTTCAAGATGAAAGGCTCCGTCGGAGGTAAACCCCAACTCCTTGCCGGGAATGTCGGGCACCCAGGGCCGGCCGCCGACCGCGATCAGAATGCGTTCGGCGGTAAAGCGTGCTTCGCCAACAGCCACCGTGTGGTCATCCACCAGCCGACCACGCCCCATGTGCAGGTCTACCCCGGCATTGTCCAGCAGCCCCAGGTAGATCCGGTTGAGACGATCGATTTCCGCATCCTTGGCACGGATCAGAGCAGGCCAGGAAAATTGACTTTCCGGCGCCGACCAGCCGTAGCCGGCGGCATCGGCAAACGATTCGGCGAACTGGGAGGCATACACCAACAGTTTCTTGGGTACGCAGCCGCGAATCACGCAGGTTCCGCCGACCCTCGATTCCTCACAGATGGCCACCCGCGCGCCATGTCCGGCCGCGATCCGTGCCGCTCGAACCCCGCCTGAGCCGGCGCCGATCACGAACAAGTCGTAGTCATATCTGGTCATGGTTCTCCGATCCGTTTCTTTGGAGCAACCGCTCCGCGTGAGCCGATGGTACGATATCTCGCCGATGCTTCCTTTGGTTCCGCACCCGCCCAGTCGATGAATCTTTTGTCCGCCTCTTTCCGCAATCTGCAATTCTGCCAGTGAGCCAATTACTGAAGGCTGAACAGGTCGGCTTTACCCGCGGTGGCGAACTGGTTTTCCGGCCTGTTGATGTGCGCCTGAGGCCAGGCCAGGCGCTGGTCGTTTCCGGCCCCAACGGCAGCGGCAAAACCACCTTGCTGCGGGTCCTGGCCGGCATCCTCGAGCCGGCCACCGGTTCTTTGGAGCGCTCGACCAGCCTGGCCTTCCTGGGCCATCTGGCCGCCGTAAAGGGAGACCTGAACTGCCGGGAAAACCTTTCGTTCAGCGTAGGTTTCAGCGGCGACAAGGGCATGGAAATCAACCGCGCCATGGCCCGGGTCGGGCTGGCCGGGCTCGGACTGCGGCCGGCACGGGCGCTGTCGGCCGGGCAAAAACGTCGCCTCGGGCTGGCCGGACTGCTGGTCGCAAGACGCCCCATCTGGCTGCTGGACGAGCCTTACGCGAGCCTGGATGATGCTGGCGGCGAACTGGTTGACAGCTTGCTGAACGAGCACCTCGGCGCTGGCGGTGCGGCCGCACTGTCAACCCATCAGCGCCAGCCCCGACTGCAGACCGAACCTGAGCGCCTGGTCATTCAGCCGGCCTTCCGGGAGGGGGACTAAGCGTGCGCGCGGTGCTGGCCCTGCTCAAGCGCGACCTGCGGCTGGCCCTGCGCCATGGCGGCGAGTCGCTGATGCCGCTGGTGTTTTTGCTAGCGGTACTGATTCTGGTTCCACTCGGTGTCGGCCCGGGCCCCAACCTGCTCGCGGCGATCGCGCCCGGCATGGTCTGGGTGGCCGCGCTCCTGGCCAGCCTGCTGGCGCTCGAGCATCTGTTTCGTCCGGATCTCGATGACGGCACGCTGGAACAGTGGTGGACGGGCGAAACACCAGTCGGTTTGCTGGTTGTCACGCGCCTGTTCAGTCACTGGCTGATCACCGGCCTGCCGGTGATCCTGTTTGCTCCGGTGGCGGCGCAGATGCTGTATCTGCCGGATCGCGCCCTGGGCACGCTG
The DNA here is from genome assembly GCA_003565625.1 of Gammaproteobacteria bacterium. Classification (GTDB taxonomy): domain Bacteria; phylum Pseudomonadota; class Gammaproteobacteria; order Xanthomonadales; family Wenzhouxiangellaceae; genus Wenzhouxiangella. Next base: position 423 of record PXBD01000055.1, on the reverse strand, counting down.
ATGCTGACCCTGTTGATCGGAACGCCGCTGCTGTCCTTGATCGGCGGTCTGGCCTCAGCCCTGACCCTGGGCACCAACCGCGGCAGCGTGCTGCTGTCGATTCTGATTTTTCCGCTGGTCGTTCCCGTGCTAATCTTTGCCACCGGAGCGGTCTCGGCGGCTGCCGACGGCTTGTCGATACAGGCTCATTTAGGTCTGCTAACCGCCCTGCTGATCCTGGCTGTTACTCTGGTTCCCCTGGCTATTACCGCTGCACTGAAACTGAATATCGAATGATCTGGCATAACATCAAGGTCGGTTTCCACAAGCTGGGCTCACCGCCCATCTTCTATCGTGTCTGTCAGGTGCTCTCACCATGGCTTTGGGCCGGTTTTGCCGTCAGCCTCGTCATTGGCCTTTATTACGCACTCTATGTGGTGCCAG
>PXBD01000071.1 GCA_003565625.1 Gammaproteobacteria bacterium | reverse complement strand
GCCCGGGCCGCCTCGATGGCCGCGTTCAGCGCCAGCAGGTTGGTCTGGTAGGCAATATCGTCGATGATCGAGATCTTCTCGGCAATCGCCTTCATTGCCTCCACCGTCTTGCTGACCGCCTTGCCACCTTCCGCAGCATCGTTCGCGGCCTTGGTCGCCATGGTATCGGTGACCTTGGCGTTTTCGGTGTTCTGCTCGATCGAGGCCGACATCTGCTCAACCGAGGCCGTGGTTTCTTCCACGCTGGCCGCCTGCTCGCTGGCACCCTGGCTCAGGCTCTGGGCAGTGGACGAGGTCTGCTGGCTGGCCGCGGTGATGTTGTCGGCACCGGTGACCACCGAGCCGATGATTTCGCGCAGTTTTGCCGACATGCGATCCATGGTCCGGACCAGTTCACCGACTTCATCTTTCTGGGCCAGCAGCGCCTGGTCGGCCTTGACCGTAAGATCACCATCGGCAATGCGCCTGGCAATGGCCACGCCGGAGTTGATGCCGCCAGTCACCTGGCGAGTGGTCAGCAGCCCAAGAATCATCGCGATGGTTACGCCGATGGCCATGGCGACAAGGTTGATCGAATTGCTGCGGGTAATGATCTGGTCCCCGCGCTGCAGTTCTCTTCCAACGCCGGCAAAACTTAACTCTCTCAGCCGCGCCAGCTCCACGTTGAATGCTTCCTGCGCTGCCAGGCTATCCTCGCCAATCAAGCGGCTCATCTCTGCCAAGGCCGACACGGCATCCTCTGCGATGTTATTGAACCCGCTGAACATGCGGGTCGCCCACATTACCGCAGGTTCCAGTTCGTCGTTATAAATGATCATGGCAGCCGCCTGATCACCTCGAGCAATCGCTTCGTTGAGACCGCCGATAGAGGCGTGGATACGGCGGTGATATTCACGCATCTCACCGAATATCCCATTCAGCGTCTCATTGCTGGTGCTGAAGCCGCTCGCCCATTGACCAAAATTGGATCGCGCAGGATCTTCGTGCCTTCTTGCGATCCTTTGCATATTATCAATCGCATTCAACGCCCGGATCTGCAGTTGCGCGAAGTCCTTCATGAACAACTCAAGATCTCGATTGGTAGCAACCGGGTCCAGCAGGTCAATTTCCGTGAAGCGAGCATGCGCCGGATCTACTTGCTCCATATTGACCGCTTCCCATACCTGCAGGGCCTCAAGCAGGCTTTGATACGCGAGTTCTTGTTCGTCGTCGCGCGGAATTCCGGCAAACTCCTGTTGCGACTGACGATACTGCGCGCGCAGCGCCTGGATACGATTTGTCACATGCTCCCGTTCCGATTGCGTCAACTGGGTATCCAGCAAACGTCCATAGGCGGCGGCCAGGCGCTCGAGACCGGCTTCCATTTCGCCAAGAAAGCGCACCTGCGGAACGGCTTCATCGGCAACCACATGGAATGACCGCCCCACATTGTTTAACCCCGCGAAGCCAATCAGGCCAATGAGGATGGCGATGACGAGGATGATGGAAAACCCTGACAGGATCTTGGTGCCGATGTTCAAGTTCTTGAACGACATGCGCTGATTGCTCCCTGAAAAGATCAGAAACCCCTCTCTCGAAAATGGTATTACAAAAACCTGTGACAGGTGCGCCACCACAAACCACTACGTACTGTACTGTCGCAGGCGAATTGACCGATCCCCGCTGGAGGTCGACTCAATTGCGTAGCGCTGGTCTGTTAAGCTCCTGGTCTATCTTTTGACGGCCCGAAAAATCTCGCAGCAGTGGTAGAGACATTGAACTGGGATCCAACCCATTTACGTTCCGGCGAGGGGCGCGAGTTTCTTCTCGGGCTCCTGCATTTTGCCGATATTGGAATCTGTGTCACCGGCCAGGATCGGCGCTTTGTCATGGTCAATCCGGCCTATTGCCAAGCGTACGGCTATAAGCCCGAAGAGCTGATTGGACAACCGTTCACCAAAATGCTGCCGCCGGAGATGCGCGAACCCGCCGCGCGGCTGCATGATGATTTCCTGGCCGGCGGCGAAGAAAGCGCAGGTGAGCGGGAGGTCCTGAACAAAGCCGGTGAGCGCCGGAAAATCCTGGTGACGGCCGGGCGTGTGGTCTTGAGCGATGGCCGGCGCTACAAGATCACCACGGTGATGGATGTTTCGGCCCTTCGCCAGACCGAGCAGGAGCTGGAAAAGCTTTCCAATGTGGTTGCCCGGACCAGTCATGGCGTGATTTTTACCGATGTCGAAGGCAAGGTGACCTGGATCAATGAAGCAACGATGCGGATGACCGGCTTCACCCTGGAGGAGATGCTGGGGCGCAAGCCGGGTGATCTGCTCCAGGGCCCGGACAGCGATCCGGAGGTGATCGACCTGATGTCGCGGCAACTGGCCGCCGGCGAAGGGTTCCAGGTCGAGATTGTCAACTACACCAAGGGTGGGCGGAAACACGACCTACATATTGCCTGCTCACCCGTTCGCAACAGCGCCGGTGAACTGGAAGGCTTCATGGCTCTGCAGACCGATATTTCCGAGCGCAAGGAGACCGAAGAGCGTCTGCGACGTGCTGTTTTTGACGCGCGCAAGCTCGATATGGCGGTCAACCAGAGCCCCGCCAGCATCGTCATTACCGATTGTGATGGCAGGATGGAGTACGTCAATCAGACCGCCCTGGACGCCTACGGTTACACGCGCGAGGAACTGATCGGGCAAAACCCCCGCATCTTTCAGTCCAACCGGACCCCACCAGCGCTATACGTTGATCTCTGGGCCACGATAAGCTCTGGAAAAAGCTGGCAGGGCCGACTGGTCAACCGCCGCAAGGACGGCTCGGAGCTGGTCGAATGGGTTGCGATCCGCCCGGTGCTCGACGAACACGGGGAGCCGACCTGCTTCATCGCGGTCAAGGAAGACATCACCGAACGAGAACAACTCACCGAACAGCTCCACTCCCTGGAGCGTTACGATCCATTGACCGGCCTGGCCAACCGGACAGCCTTTTTCGAGGCCCTGGAACAGCGGCTGGGCCAACTCACGGCAGGCATCTCCCGCCAGACCCTTGCGCTGGTCAATATTGATCGGTTCCATGGTTTCAATGAGACCCACGGTCATGACATGGCCGACCGGCTGCTGCAGCTGGTCGCCCAGCGCCTGACGGAACAGGCATCTCCCGGCACCCTGGTGGCCCGAATCGGGCCGGATGAGTTTGCCCTCCTGCCACCGCTGGAGACGCAACCCGATGGGGGGTCACTGGGACAGTCTGAGCCCTGGGTGCAACGCATGGACCAGGTGCTGCGCGCGCCCTACCGGGTCGATTCGCGCACTCTGGTGGCCAACGCTTCCATTGGCGTAGCTTTCTGTGACCAGGATTGCCTGATCAGTGGTGAATTCCATCCCGGTGATTTCATGCAAATGACCGGCTCGGCGCTGCATGCGGCCAAGGCCGAAGGCGGCGGGACGATTCGGTTCTTCAACGCCGATGCCTCCTTGCAGGCCCAGGAAACATTCCGTCTGGCACAAGACTTGACCCGGGCCATACAGCGTGATCAACTGCGCTTGGCCATACAGGCGCAGGTCGGCGTCAACGGGGTTCTGGTAGGTGCCGAGGCGCTGCTACGCTGGCGCCACGATACGCTGGGCGCGATTTCACCCGGCCGTTTCATCCCGCTGGCCGAAGACAGTGGCCAGATCATTCCCATCGGCCACTGGGTACTCGAGCAATCGCTGGGCGTGCTCAAGCGCCTGCAGGCCATCGATCCGAGCCTCACTCTCAGCGTCAACATCAGCCCGGCCCAGGTTCGGGACCCGGCCTTTGTCGTCGACGTGGAATCCCTCCTGGCGGCAAGCGACGTCAACGCATCCGGGCTGATTCTTGAAATTACCGAAAGTGTCTTCATGACCAATCCGGAAATCGCCCAGGAACGTCTTCAGGCGCTGCGCGCGCTCGGGGTCGGGATCGCCATTGATGATTTCGGCACCGGCTATTCCTCGCTATCGTATTTGAAGCGTCTACCGGTCACGGAACTGAAAATCGACCAGTCCTTCATCGCGGGACTGCCGCAGGATCTGGCTGATTTCGCGCTGGTCAAAATCATCATTTCCGCAGCCCAGGAACTCAAGCTCAGGGTTGTCGCCGAAGGTGTCGAAACCAGCCCGCAGGCGGAATGCTTTGCCGGCTTCGCTAACGTTCATCTGCAGGGCTATCTTTACGACCAACCTTCCGATATCGGAGACTGGATGGCAAAGTGGGGCAAAGGAACCCCCGACCACAGCGAATAATCCTCCCTCATTGATTGGTATGCATCACACTGAAAGCCGTGCGAGGTTTTGCTACTATGAGAACGCTCGCTGAAGCTATGGATGGTTCATTTTTGCGCCAGCGTACTGAACCCGATCATCACAAGAGAACCCAACATGCAATCTCAAGAAGAAACCCGCTTAGACCAACAGGCTCCGGAAGAAGCCTCGACCGAAGCCGCCGAACCGGCACCGAAACGGCGTGGTCGGCCGCCCGGCTCAAAGAACTCGAAGAAGAAAACTACTAAAAAGAAAGCGACAAAGAAAAAAGCTTCCAAGAAAAAAGCTTCGAAGAAAAAGGCTTCGAAGAAAAAGACCGGCAAGAAGAAAGCCTCGAAGAAGGTCGGCACCGCGCCCGGCACCAAGAAGGCCACGCGCAAGAAAGCCAGCAAGAAAAAGGCTTCCAAGAAGAAGCGCGGCAAGAAAAAAGCGGCCGGTCGCCCGGCTACAGTGTCTGATCCGATGGTGCGCTTGATGGCAGCCGTCGAGGAATTGCGTGATGCGATCTCCGACCTGGCCCAGTCCAAGGCTGCAGAACAGCATACTGCTGTAACCGAACTGCGCCAGGCGGCCAAGGCCAGGATTGCAGAAGTCGAAGAGGCCGCCCTGCGAAGCCTGAAGAAACTGGGGCTGTGAACCCATGGGTTCTCCCGGCGGGTGGCCGAGGCCACCCGCCCGCTGATCGAAGGTTCAGAATTGAAGGCAGACCTTGCCGAAGTGTCTGCCGGCTTCCTGGTAACGGAATGCCTCGGCGATTTCGTCGAAGGCAAAGCAGCAGTCGATGATCGGCTGGATGCCCGTGGCCTCAAGTGCACGCACCATGTCGTGCTGATCAGCGCGGCTGCCGACAATCAGCCCCTGGAGGCGTGCCTGCTTTGCCTTGAGATTGGCGATGGGCACTTCGCCGGAAGCGCCGGTCAGCCCGCCGATCATCGCGATGTGACCGCCGATGCGCACCGCCTGGATTGACTGCGGCAGCGTACCCGGACCACCGACCTCGATGACGTGATCGGCGCCGGCACCGTCGGTGATTTCCAAAACGCGCTTGCCCCAGTCGGGGTCGGATCGGTAGTTGATGGTGTGGTCGGCGCCGAGTTCGCGCAGTCGCTCGATCTTTTGATCCGATGAAGAGGTCGCAATCACCACAGCGCCCATCGCCTTGGCGAACTGCAGCGCAAAAACCGAAACGCCGCCAGTACCCAGGGTCAACACGGTTTCCCCGGCCCTGACCTGGCCGTTGACGACCAGCGCGCGCCAGGCCGTCAGGCCGGCCGTGGTCAGGGTTGCCTCCTGCTGATGAGTGTAGCCTTCGGGCGCGCGGGTGAAGCATTGCGGCGAGGCCAGCACCTGTTCGCGCGCGTAGCCATCAACGCCGTCACCCGGCGTTGTGCGGAAATTGTCAACCTTGGGCGGGCCGTCCAGCCATCCAGGAAAGAAAGTCGACACCACGCGATCACCCACCGCGAACTCGCTTACGCCTTCACCGACCGCTTCGACGACACCGGCGCCATCAGACATCGGAATCCGACCGTCCGCGGTATTGATCGACCCGTTGACGACCATGTAGTCATGGAAATTCAGCGAGCTGGCGAGGATGCGCACGCGCATTTCTCCTGGCCCGGGCTGTCCGGGGCTTTCCCTTGTGCCCACCTCAAGATTGTCCAGCCCGCCGGGGCTTCTGAGCGAAACCACTTTCATGGTCGTTCCCGTTGTTGAACTGCCTTCCACACTACCACCGTCTTTATGGCGTCGTTATTGAACCGCTGCAGGAGCTCTACGGGAAGCAGCGCGGGACCAAAAGCGATTCAGCCCGGAGCGGATTCAAGCAAGGCGGCCAGATGCTCCAGTCCTTTGCCGATGCGAACGTCATCACGCTGCAACGGCAGATGCAGCCGCGGCCACCTGGCAAAGCGCCGCTCGATGTCGGCCAGATGCGTTTCCTGGACCTGGCGGCGTCCGGCCAGGAACTGGCCTTCGGCCTTTTCGGGCAGAACCTGGTTGACGACCAGGCCGGCAATCGGCACCTTGAAATCAACCAGGCTGTCGAGCGTGCGCGCGGTTTCGGTCACCGGCAGGCGCTCGGGGACGAGCACCAGGACAAAGCCGCTATAGCTGGCATCCACCAGGCGTTCGCGTGCCTTGAGAAAGCGTTTGCGGCGACCTTCCAGCGTTCGCGCCAGTTTGGCCCGTCGCTCATCGCCGGCGGTATCGGTCTGACCGGGCAGCAAGCCGCGAAAAGCCCGCCCAACCGCTTCACTGTGGCGCTGCTGGCCGAGCAGGCCGTCGGTCCAGGCGGCCATGGCTTCCGGCAGCGAAAGCAGCCGCAAGGTATGGCCGGTCGGCGCGGTATCGAAAATCAGCAGGTCGACCCCGTCCGGCGGCTCGCTGATCATCGTGGCGACCTGTTCGAGCAAGGCGGCCTCCATGGCCCCGGGTGCATGCCGGGCCTGGGCCATCTGGCGGTCGATTTCGCCATACAGCGCGGGTTTGACATAGTCGCGCAAACGCCCGGCGACCTCGTCCAGATAGGCCTGCACGGCCTGCTCCGGGTCAATCTCCATGGCTTCGAAACCAGCCGCAACACGCGTTGGCCGATGGTCGAGCCGGGTCTCGAGCAGGTCGCCCAGGGAGTGGGCCGGGTCGGTCGAGACAATCCGAACCCGGCGGCCTCGTTGGGTAGCCAGCACGGCGAGCGCTGCGGCCACGGTGGTCTTGCCAACGCCGCCCTTGCCGCCACAGAAAATCACTCGACGCTGAAGCAGTTGTTCAATCAACGGTCAGGCCACTTCAGCAGCAGCGGAAATCATCCAGCGGCGAGTGTTCCATACCCTGACGCTGATGCCACTGATGAAACTCCTCGAGCATGACGCCGCGCAGTTCCAGCGTATACCAGGCGGTCGGGTTGGGAATGCCGAGCGTTTCGGAAAACAGCAGCAGCATGAACAGGTCTTCACGATCCCGCAGGTCTCGAGCCAGGCCCTGCTTCCAGCGCCCGGCATAGTATTTCTCGAGAAAAAGATCGGCGGACTTCAGTGCCGGCTTCATGTTGACCCGGCCTCGGCTTTGCCCTCTTTCAGTGCCCGGTTGACGGTCGATGTCACCTCCAGGACGACAGCCAGGGCAGCCACCAGCACAACCAGGTCAAGACCGAGCAGGAACCAGTTTTCTGCTTGATAAAACTGGATCAGCTGGTAGAACAGGGCGGCCAAGGTCATGATCAGCATCAACGCCATGGGCACCAGGGTGAACCAGGGTGGCCGGCCCAGGCGCACAACCATCAGGGTGATCACCAGCAGGGTCAACGCGGCCAGCAACTGGTTGGTGGTGCCAAACAGCGGCCAGATGACCAGGCCACCGGTGCCGTCCATGCCGCCGGCGCCAAAGGCCAGGGCCAGGCAAGCGCCCACGGCCAGGATCGTGGCCGGGCCGTTCTTGCGCAACCAGCCCAGCTCGTAGATCTGGCCCCATTCCTGGATGATGTAACGCTGCAAGCGCACGCCCGTGTCCATGGTCGTGGCGGCGAACAACACGGCCATGACCGCCAGCAGCGTGGTCCCGACCGCCATGGGCAGACCATAGCCGTTGTTCATGATGGTCGCGCCGCCCTCGACAAAGGCATTGACCCCGCCGGCGCCAAACGCGGTATACATCGCCTCCCATTCGCCCAGGGTGGCAAACCCGGCGGTGGTGGCAATAATTGCGGCCAGGGCCAGCGAGCCTTCGCCCACGGCGCCGAAATAGCCAACAAAGCGGGCATCGCTCTCGCGGCTGAGTTGCTTGGACGTGGTGCCGGAAGACACCAGGCCATGGAATCCGGAAATCGCGCCGCAGGCAATGGTCACAAACAGCAGCGGAATCAACGGCGGTGTTCCGGCCGGGATGTTGGTATTGAAGGCCGGGGCGACCACCTGCGGGCTGGCGATCAGCACAGCGGCGAACAACAGGCCCAGGCCAACAAACAGCTGCAGACCGTTGATATAGTCGCGCGGCTGCAGCAACACCCAGACCGGCAGCAGCGAGGCGATACCGGCATAGACGAACAACAGCACAATCCATTGGGCATTGGCCCCGAGCCCGAAAGCCTGGTCCGGCAGCACCACCGGGGTGTATTGTCCCACCCAGATCATCAGGTAGAGCACGGCTACCCCGATGATCGACAGCAGCGTCAGCCCGATCAGCTTGCGGTAGATCAGCTGCCCCAGAATCAGGGCCACCACAATTGCGCTCCAGGCCGGGACCACACTTTCGGGGAAGTTGACAAACAACCCGGCGATGACCACGGCAAAGACGGCGTTGACCATCAGCAACAGCAAGAAGATCACGATCATGAAAATGCTCTGGGCGCGTTTACCGACCAGTGCCCCGGTCAGCGACCCGACCGACTGGGCCTTGTTGCGCACACTGGCCCAGATTGCGCCGAAGTCGTGCACCCCGGCGATGAAAACCGTACCCACCACCACCCAGATAAACGCCGGCAGCCAACCCCAGATGACTGCAATGGCCGGGCCGACGATGGGCGCCGCGCCGGCCACCGAGGTGAAGTGATGACCCCAGAGTATGAAACGATTGGTCGGCACGTAGTCGACCCCGTCTTCCATTTCATGAGCCGGCGTTGTTCGGCTGTCGTCAAGGCCGTAGATTTTGTCGGCAATGAAGCGTGAGTAAAATAAGTACCCCAGCGCAAATGCACCAAGACCGATCAACATCAGGCCGATTGCGTTCATGTCAGGCTCCCTCTGGATTCAGGTCAACTTGGCACCGGACGGCGCTACAAGTTCAGGCGACATTGTGCTTGAAGGTATTGATCATGCCGAGGTGCGGCGCACCAAGCACTTCCTGCGCAACGCGATGATCTCGAGCTGAGCCAGCGAGAGGTCCACTTCTGTCGACGGTGTCCAGCGCGTCCAGCCGGATTTCCTCGAAACGGCACGTAGGCGTTGTCCATGTTGAGCACGGCAAAGACCTGCCCGTAGCGACGGCTCATGGGATGGCTTCCGCTTCGGTGCAGGGAGGGCTGCCTGGCGGCATCAGGACAATCCGTCAAAAATGGCGGGAATCGCGTTTCCGGGACGGTTTGAAGGCAGTGGTCAACTCACCGATTTTGCCGCCCCTGGGCCGCCCATACACGTCCCAATTTTGTCCCAGGCCGATTTCGGAGGAGGAGAATTTCCATCGTCGAGTAGAGCAAGATAGCGAGCCCTTCAAGGGTGACATTCCCACTCTGGGACACGACCGGGACAGCGGTTTTTGTGCAGAGCCGCACGGCGAAGAAGGTTAGTAAGGCACTGAGAAATAACGTAAATGTTGCGCGCCCGACAGGATTGACTGCGCGGCTGCGCCGCATCGAGCTCGCCTGCGGCTCGGTTCGAACCATCAGGTTCTCATCAAGCCATCGGACACCTCAGATGTAAAAAGACCTCCACGTGGGAGGTCTTTTTACATCTGGCGCGATGAAAAGAGTCGACGCCGCGGGTGCACTACATCGAGCTGACGGATTTCATCAGCGTAGACATCGCGCGCTTTTTCCAGGTTGACCGGCGCCTCGTTTGCCTGCCAGGCCATCGGGACACCGCGGATAGCCAGCGTCAGCGCTTTGTCGATATTGCTCTTGCGAAACAGCGGGCTGGTGAAGGCATCCATTGAATCCGGGCTGTTACCAGCGTTGATCCGTGTGCTCATGCGCGATCCTCCTTGTGGGCGGAATCCTTGGCGCTGGGTGGATGGACGCCTGCGCCTGGGCCCTGCCTGCCGGCGCCAGACTTGCCGCGGGGC
>PXBD01000044.1 GCA_003565625.1 Gammaproteobacteria bacterium | reverse complement strand
TTGCCCTTGTTGCCGCTGGCCAGGACCAGTTGCTCAAGCGCCACGGAGCGCGGTCTCCTGGGCCTCGACAAGCTCGCTGATGCCTTTTTCGGCCAGGCCGAGCATGGCGTCGAGCTCGTGGCGGTGGAAGGCGTGGCCTTCGGCCGTGCCCTGGATTTCGATCAGCCCGCCGCCGTCGTTCATAACCACGTTCAGGTCGGTATCGGCGGTGGAGTCTTCGGCGTAGTCCAGGTCGAGCACGGCATCGCTGCCGAGCATCCCCACCGACACGGCGGCAACCTGGCCGTGGATCGGGTTGCGCTTGAGCTTGCCGGCATCGAACAGGCGGTCCATGGCATCGACCAGGGCCACGTAGGCGCCGGTGATCGAGGCGGTGCGGGTGCCGCCGTCGGCCTGAAGGACGTCGCAGTCCAGGGTCACAGAGCGCTCGCCGAGGGCTTCCAGGTCGATCACGGCGCGCAGGGAGCGGCCGATCAGACGCTGGATTTCCAGCGTGCGCCCGCCCTGCTTGCCGCGGCTGGCCTCGCGCTGGTTGCGCGTGCCGGTCGCGCGCGGCAGCATGCCGTACTCGGCCGTCACCCAGCCCTGGCCCTTGCCCCTGAGCCAGGGCGGCACGCGTTCTTCGACGCTGGCGGTGCACAGCACGCGCGTCTCGCCGCAGCTGATCAGGACCGAGCCTTCGGCGTGCTTGGTGAAGTGGCGCTCGATGACGACCGTGCGCAACTGGTCGGCCGCGCGGCCTGAGGGTCTGGTCACGGTGGATTCCTTTCCTGTTTCGGGGGCGGCAAGGTTACCATGATCGCTTGTTGACTCCCGGCCGCAGCCGGCCAGCCCGAAACCATGATACGAAGCATGACCGCCTACGCGCAGCGCTCCCGGCGCACCGACCGGGGCCAGCTGACCTGGGAGCTGCGCTCGGTCAATCAGCGCTACCTGGACCTCCACCTGCGTTTGCCGGAGGAATTCCGCATCCTCGAGCCTGATGTCCGCGCCGCCTTCAAGCAGCATCTGAACCGCGGCAAGATCGAGGCCGTTTTGCGCTTCCAGGCCGAGCCCGGTGCCGAGGCGACCAGCCTGCGCCTGGACGAGGCATTGGCCGGCCGGCTGGGTGGGCTGGTGCGCGAACTCGGCCGTTATGCCGGTGGCGCGGCCGAGCCGGATGTGGTTCATCTGCTCAACTGGCCCGGACTGGTGATCCAGGAGCGCGCCGACTTTGCTGCCGAACGCGCCGCCGCGCTGGAACTTCTGGCCGAGGCGCTGGCAGCACTGGTCGAGGCGCGCGAGCAGGAGGGCACGGCCATTGCCGGGATGATCGAGACCCGGCTTGCCGGCATCGAGGCCCAGGTGGCCGAGGTGCGGGCGCATCTGCCCGCTATCCGCGCCGGGCTGGACCAGCGCTTCCGCGACCGCCTGGCCGCGCTCGACCATCCGGTGGATGCCGGCCGGATCGAGCAGGAGGTCGTGCTGCAGCTGCAAAAGCTCGACGTCGACGAAGAGCTCGACCGGCTGGGCGTACACGTGGCCGAAATCCGGCGCGTGACGGGCCTGGACGAACCGGTCGGTCGGCGCCTGGATTTCCTGATGCAGGAACTCAACCGCGAGGCCAATACGCTGGGGTCCAAGGCGGCCGTGGTCGAAACCGGTCAGGCAGCCGTGGAGCTGAAGGTGCTGATCGAACAGATGCGCGAGCAGGTGCAGAATGTCGAGTAAGGGCGAGCTGTACGTGATTGCCGCGCCGAGCGGGACCGGCAAGACCAGCCTGATTCGGGCCCTGCTGGATCGGGTCGACCATCTGGCGCTGTCGGTGTCAGACACCACGCGGCCGCCGCGCGCCGGCGAGGTAGACGGCGAGCACTACCACTTCATTGACGTTGAGACGTTTCGTCGCGGCATCGAAGCGGGCCGCTACCTCGAACATGCCGAGGTGTTTGGTAATTATTACGGCACCGCGCGCGAGCAGGTTGCGGCGTTGTGGGCGCAGGGGCGCGGCGTGGTCCTGGAGATTGATGTCCAGGGCGCCGCCCAGGTCGCGCGCCACTTTCCCGATGCCTGCACGGTATTCATCCTGCCGCCATCGATGGCTGTGCTGGCCGAGCGCCTGCGCAACCGCGGCTCGGATGCCGAAGAGGTCATCCGTCGGCGTCTTGGCGAGGCTCGGCGCGAAATCCAGGCCTGCCGGGATTTTGGCTGGATGGTGATCAATGATGACTTCGACCGCGCCGTCGACGAACTGGTATCCATCGTCCTGGCCTGGCCGCAGCGCAGGGCGCGCCAGAATGACCATGTGCAATGCCTATTGGATGAAGCCGCCAGCGACAGTACAATAGTGGATTCACCTTAGAAAAGAGCCTGTCATGGCACGAGTTACCGTAGAAGACTGCATCGATGCAGTACCCAACCGTTTTGAGCTGGTGGTCACGGCCGCCCAGCGCGCCCGCATGATCGCCAACGGTGCCGATCCGCTGGTCGAAGAGTCCTCGGACAAGCCCACTGTCATTGCCCTGCGCGAGATCGCCGATGGCGTGGTCAACGACGACAACATTGGCGAGTTGCAGGCCGATCTGGACGCGCGCCTGGCGGCCATGCAGGCCGAGGTGCCGCCGCCGCCGGACGACGACGACGACGACTGAGCCCCGGCTGTCTGATGCTGCCGGAGCCGGTCCGCGCACTCAGGGATCTGCTCAACACCTATCTTGAGCCGGAGCAGGTCGCGCTGGTTTTGCGCGCCTACGAAACCGGTGCCGAGGCTCACAAGCACCAGACCCGCCGCTCCGGCGAGCCCTATATCCTGCACCCGGTCGCGGTCGCGCGCATTCTCGCCGGGCTGCGCATGGACCACCAGACCATCGCCGCGGCCATCCTGCACGACACCATCGAAGACACGCCGGTCGAGCGCGATGATCTGGTGCACGATTTCGGCGAAGATGTCGCCAAGCTGGTCGACGGGGTGACCAAGCTCGACAAGATGAAGTTCCGCAACCGGCTTGAAGCCGATGCGGAAAGCTTTCGCAAGCTGCTGCTGGCCATGAGCCGCGACCTGCGGGTGATCTTCATCAAGCTGGCCGATCGCACCCACAACATGCGCACCATTGGCGCCATGGCCCCTGCCTCGCGCCGCCGCATTTCGCGCGAAACCCTGCAGATCTACGCCCCGATTGCCGATCGTCTGGGCATGAACGTGCTCAAGGAAGAGCTCGAGGAGCTCGGTTTCGCCAACCTGTATCCCAACCGCCACCGGGTGATCGTGAGCCGGGTGACCAAGCTGGCCGGGAACCGCCAGCAAGTGATCGAGTCGATTACCGCGGCCCTGAAAAAACGCCTGGGCGAGGCCGGGATTCCGTGCCGCATCGAGGGCCGCACCAAGACCCCGTACAGCATCTACTGCAAGATGCGCGACAAGAACGTGCCCTACGAGCGGGTCATGGACGTCTACGCGTTCCGCATCGTTACCCACTCTGAGCCGCACTGCTACCAGGCCCTGGGAGTGGCCCATGCGCTCTACAAGCCCAAGCCCGGCAGCTTCAAGGACTACATCGCCTTGCCCAAGCCCAACGGCTACCAGTCGCTGCACACGGTGTTGAGCTCGCCGTTCAACGTGCCCATCGAGCTGCAGATCCGGACCGAGGAGATGGACCTGGTGGCCGAAAAGGGTGCGGCCGCGCACTGGATGTACAAGTCCGGCCCGGATCGCTCGACCGCGGTGCGGGCCCGGGAGTGGTTGCTCAAGCTGGTCGAAACCCAGTCACGTGCCCAGGATTCCAACGAGTTCATGGATTCGGCCCGGGCCGAACTGTTTCCCGACGAGATCTTCGTGTTCACCCCGCGCGGCAAGATCATCGATCTCAAGGCCGATTCGTGTGCGCTGGATTTTGCCTATGCCATTCATACCGATGTCGGCAACCAGGCCGTGGGTGCGCGCATCGACGGCATGGCCATGCCGCTCAATACCCGCCTGGAAAATGGCCAGACAATCGAGATCGTGACCCGCAAGGGAGCCGTGCCGCAGCCGGAGTGGCAGGAATTCGTGGTGACGTCAAAGGCCCGAACCGCGATTCGAGGCCATATGAAAAACCTCGAGCAGGCCGATTCGGTCGCGATTGGAGATCGTCTGCTTGACCAGGCCCTGGCCCGTCGTGGTCATTCGCTGGAAAGCATTTCCCAGCGACGCCTCGAGCGCTATCTGAAAAAATCCGGCCTCGAGCGGCTGGAGGATCTGCTGATTCGCATTGCTCGCGGCGATCTGCTGGCGCGGGTGGTAGCGGGCAAGCTGCTGCCGCTGACCCAGCGACATCGGCGTGATTTGGATGACAACCTGGCCAGCCTGACCATCGGCGGTGATGAAGGCAGCGCCGTGATCTATGCCTCGTGCTGCCACCCGATTCCCGGTGACCCGATCATGGGTTACCTTTCGCCGGGCAAGGGCGTGGTCATTCACCGCCTGCGCTGCCCGAACGTGCCCGAACTGGAAAAGAACTACGCCGAGCGCTGTCTCGAGGTAAGCTGGGAGCCGCTGATCCACGGCCACTTCTCTGTTGCGCTGAACCTGATTACGGTCAACGGTCCGGGCGTGCTGGCCTCGGTGTCGGCCGCCCTGGGCCAGATCGGAGCCAACATCGAGCAGGTCGATCAAAGCCATTCCACGCGCGAAACCGCAGTGCTGCGGTTTGTCTTGAGCGTAACCGGGCGCGACCAACTGGCGCGCGTAATGCGACGCCTGCGCCGCAACCCCAACGTAATGAGGATTACCCGTGACCTATCCTGAATTCCAGACGCCGACCTGGGTCGGTGCATCGTGAACCGCCGCACCAAGATTGTCGCGACACTCGGCCCGGCAACCGATGACCCGGACGTCCTCGAGCGCCTGATTCAGGCCGGCTGCGACATGGTTCGGATCAACTTCTCGCACGGCGATGCCGAAACCCATTCGCGCCGCATCCGCATGGTTCGTTCGGCGGCGCGTGAGCTCGACACCGATGTCGCCGTGCTGGCTGATCTGTCCGGCCCCAAGATTCGCATCGACCGCTTCCGCGAGGGCAAGATCGAGTTGACCGCCGGCGCGCCTTTTGCCCTGTATGCGCGCCCGGATCCGCCCGCCGGTGATGAAACTGGTGTCGGGGTGGCCTATCTCGGGCTGGTCGATGACGTGGCGCCCGGGAGCGAGTTGCTGCTGGATGACGGCTTGATGGCGCTGCGCGTCGAGCGGGTGGACGGCACCGACATCCATTGCACGGTGCTGACATCCGGTCCGCTGTCGGATCGCAAGGGTCTGAATCTGCGCGGCGGTGGTCTGTCGGTGCCGGGCCTGTCCGAGGCCGACGTGGCCGATATCGAGCACGCGGCCGCCTGGCAGGTGGATTACCTGGCCGTTTCGTTTCCGCGCAACGCCAGCGATATCGAGCAGGCGCGCAGCCTGCTTCACCAGGCCGGGGGGCAGGCCCGGCTGGTGGCCAAGATCGAGCGAACCGAGGCGATCGAAAATCTCGCAAGCATTACCGAGGCGTCCGATGCGCTGCTCGTGGCCCGCGGCGACCTCGGGGTCGAAATCGGCGATGCCGAACTGCCGGGGCTGCAAAAGCGCATCATCTCGGCGGCCCTGGAGCACAACCGGGCCGTGATCACGGCGACCCAGATGATGCAGTCCATGATCGACAGTCCCGTGCCGACCCGGGCCGAAGTCCTCGACGTGGCCAATTCCGTGATCGATGGAACCGATGCGGTCATGCTGTCGGCGGAAACTGCGGTCGGGCGTCATCCGGTGCGCGTGATCGAGGCCATGGGACGCATCTGCGAGGGTGCCGAGCGTCATGTGCAGGCGCATGTTCCGTCGCGGCGGCTCAACGTGCGGGCCGAGCGCATCGACCAGGCCATAGCGATGGCGGCGATGATGACCGCCAACAATCTGCCGGTGCGCGCCATCATCGCGCTCACCGATTCCGGCGCCACGGCCCAGTGGCTCAGCCGGGTCCGCTCGCCGGCGCCGATCATCGCGCTGAGCCCCAATCGCGCCACCCTGCGCCGGGTCCGCCTGTTCCAGCATGTCCGGCCGCTGTTTTTCCCCCACCTGACCGATGAGACGCGCAGCAAGCAGATTCGCCGGGCGCTGCGCGCGGTGCTTGATGCCGGTCTGGTTGCCGAAGGCGAGCGCGTCCTCATGACCCTGGGCGACACCCAGGGGCTGCCGGGAGGCAGCAATACCTTGAAGATTCTGACCGCCTAGGCGCTGGCGTATACTGAGCCCGGTGGCGGTGCGCGCTTCCGGGGGGCGGCGCCGCTGGTGTTGGTACACAACGGGGCGGTAGATAAGGCGTGCGGCAGAACGCAAAAAATTTCGATGTGGGGTGGAAACGGGCGGGCGCGCGCGGAGCGTCGCGGTGAGTTCCGGGCCTCGTCGCTATCTTGCATATGCGCTGGTTTGGGCCGTGATTCTGGCCCTGGTTCTGACCCTGATGGCGGTTCCGCTCATGGGGAGCGCGGAACAAGGGCTTGGCGTCAGCCTGGTGGTGACCCTGGCTGCCTTGCTGCTGCTGGGGGTGGGCGGACACTACGCGGTGCGGACAACGTCGGAAAAGTTGTCCGAGCGCGCGCGCCTGGAGCTGATCACCCGTTCTTTGGGTCAGGGCATGTACGTGCTCGATGCGCGCGGTGTGATCACCGAGGTCAATCCGCGTGCTTGCGAGCTGCTTGGTTTCGAGCGCGAGCAGTTGATTGGCCAGAAGGCGCACGAGTTGTTTCATCTTCCCGCCGGCGAGGCGCCGGACCGGTCGCTGCCCTGCCCGATTCTTGCCGCAACCGCGCGTGGTGAGTGCTTTACCGGTGAGCAGTATTTCCGGCGCCGGGATGGTCGTCAGGTGGAGGTTGCTCTCACCAGCGTGCCGCTGAGCGAGGAGCAAGGCTCGGTGACGCTGTTTGATGACATCACCCGGCAAAAAGACAACGAGCGCAAGCTTCACCACATTGCCCATTATGACGCGCTGACCGGCTTGCCCAACCGGGTGCTGATGGCCGACCGGCTGACCCTGGCGATGGCGCGTGCGCGTCGCACCGGCAACCCGCTGGCCCTGGGTTTTATCGACCTCGACGGCTTCAAGGCGGTCAACGACACGCACGGCCACGATGTCGGTGACCGGCTGCTGGTTCGACTGGCGCGGCGCATGCAGGACTGCCTGCGCGAGACCGATACCGTGGCCCGGCTGGGCGGCGACGAGTTTGCCGTGATCATGAGTGACATGGAGGGTGCTACCACCTATGCCACCATGCTCGACCGGCTGCTGGCCGCGCTGAACAGCCCGGAAACGATGAACGGCACCTCCATGCAGGTCTCGGCCAGCATCGGGGTCAGTTTGTATCCGCAACCGCTCGACATCGACGCCGACCAGTTGCTGCGCCAGGCCGATCAGGCCATGTACCAGGCCAAGGTGGGTGGCAAGAACCGGTACCGGCTGTTCGATGTCGACCGCGACAGCGACCTGCGCGGGCGTCATGAGCAGGTCGAACGGATCCGCCGGGGCCTGCAGCAGTCCGAGTTCGCCCTGTATTTCCAGCCCAAGGTAAACATGCGCACCGGCGCGGTGGTCGGCGCCGAGGCATTGATCCGCTGGCATCATCCGGAACGCGGCCTGCTCAGTCCGGCCGCCTTTCTGCCGCTGATCAGCCGCCATGCCCTGGAGCTTGAGCTCGGGCGCTGGGTTGTGCGCCGGGCCCTGCAGCATATGAACTCCTGGCAGCGCCGGGGGCTGAAGCTGCCGGTCAGCGTCAATATCGCCGGTGATCATATCCAGCATCCGGGGTTTGTTGCCGAGCTGACTCAGGAGCTGCAGCGGCATTCGGAGGTCGACCCGTCCAGCCTGCAGCTGGAGGTGGTCGAAAGCAGCGCCCTGGAAGACATCGGCGAAGTCTCGCGCGTGATTGGCGAGTGCGCGAAACGCGGCGTGGATGTTGCCCTCGATGATTTCGGCACCGGCTATTCCTCGCTGACCTATCTCAAGCGTCTGCCGGTGCGGGTGCTCAAACTCGACCAGAGCTTCGTGCGTGACATGCTGCATGATCCGGAAGATCTGGCCATTCTGGATGGTGTACTCAATCTTGCTCGCGCCTTCGGCCTGGAGACGATCGCTGAAGGCGTTTCCAGCCTGGAGCACGGGCGCGTACTGGTCCAGCTGGGCTGCGAGGTGGCCCAGGGCTATGTTGTGGCCCGGCCGATGCCGGCTTCGGGAGTGCTCGAATGGGTCCGTAACTGGCAGTTGCCCGAGGTCTGGCAGCAGGCGCATCGGCTCGACCATGCGGCTTTGGAGTTGTTGTATGCCCAGGTCGAGCATCGGTCGTGGATGCGCAATCTGCTGGCCTACTGCAAGGGCCAGATCGAGATTCCGCCGTTGCTGGACCCGCGCCAATCGCGCCTGGGCCCGAAGCTGAAGGCCAACCCCCTGGTTCAGCAGGATGCCGGGGCCGGCGAACAGATCAGCCTGCTCCATGAGCGGATCCAGGCCCTGGGAGCGGAGATGATCCGTATCCGCGACGGTCGCGATGTGCATGCCGCACTGGCCCGGCTGCCGGAAATCGAAGCCCTGCAGGAAGAGCTGCTGGGTGTGCTGCGCCGGCTGGCGGCCACCGAACGGCGTCTTCGCTTCAAGGCGCAGTAGCCCTTCTGCGGGCGCTACAATAAGGTTGCTAAGCAGCGCATTCAGCGTGTGCCCTCAGGAGCCTAGATGACCGATCGATACGAACAACTGGTAGCTATTGCCCAGGCGCTGGTCGCCCCCGGCAAGGGCCTTCTCGCCATTGATGAATCCAGCGGCACGATCAAGAAACGGTTCGACAGCGTCCAGGTCGAAAACACCGAAGCCAATCGCCTGGATTACCGCTCCATGATGCTGAGCGCGCCCGGCTTGGGCGAGCATATCTCCGGGGCGATCCTGTTTGACGAAACCATCCGCCAGAAAATGGCGGACGGCAGCTCGCTGGTTCAGGTGATGGAACGAGCCGGCATCCTGCCAGGCATCAAGGTCGATGCCGGCGCCAGGCCGCTGGCCGGGTTTGCAGGGGAGAAGGTGACCGAGGGCCTGGACGGGCTGCGCGAGCGCCTGGCCGAGTACGTCGAGCTGGGCGCGAAGTTCGCCAAGTGGCGGGCGGTGATCAGCATTGGTGAAGACATTCCCTCACGGGCTTGTATCGACGCCAACGCCCACGCTCTGGCCCGCTACGCCGCACTGTGCCAGGAAGCCGGCATCGTGCCCATCGTCGAGCCCGAGGTGCTGATGGATGGAGCGCACGACCTCGATACCTCGTTCGATGTCACCGAAGCAACGCTCAAAGCGCTGTTTGCCCAGCTCTACGATCAGAACGTGATGCTCGAAGGCACCTTGCTCAAGCCCTCGATGGTGATTTCCGGTAGCGAGGCCGACGAGCGTGCCGAAGTCGAGGAAGTGGCCGAAGCCACGGTCGACTGCCTGCTCAACGCGGTACCTGCCGCCACCGCCGGAGTGGTGTTTCTGTCGGGCGGGCAGGGAGATGTCGAAGCCACCGCGCACCTGGATGCCATGAACAAGATGGGCGACATGCCCTGGCCGATGAGCTTCTCCTACGGTCGCGCGCTGCAGGCCGAGTGCCTGGCCGCCTGGGCGGCAGACCCGCAAGGCAACCGCGAAAACGCCCAGCAGATTCTGCTGCATCGGGCCCGGATGAACGGCCTGGCCGCGCTGGGTGAGTGGAGCGAAGAAGAAGAAGGCTGATGCCAGACAGAGACAAGTTCAGAGAGCAGGCGCTCGAATATCACCGGTACCCGGTACCGGGCAAAATCAAGGTCACGCCGACCAAGACGCTGGCCACGGCTCGTGACCTGGCCCTGGCCTATTCGCCCGGCGTGGCAGCGGCATCCGAGGAGATCCACGCCAATCCGGATACGGTGCGCGAGTACACGGCCAGGGGCAACCTGGTGGCGGTGATTTCCAACGGCACGGCGGTTCTCGGTCTGGGCAATATCGGGCCGTTGGCGGCCAAGCCGGTAATGGAAGGCAAGGGCGTGTTGTTCAAGAAATTCGCTGATATCGATGTGTTCGATATCGAGATCAACGAGCCCGACCCCGACAAGCTGATTGACATCATTGCCAGCCTGGAGCCAACCTTCGGCGGGATCAACCTTGAAGACATCAAGGCCCCGGAGTGTTTCGAGGTCGAGGACCGTCTCAAGGAGCGGATGAACATCCCGGTCTTCCACGATGACCAGCACGGCACGGCCATCATTACCGCGGCGGCGCTGGTCAACGGCCTGGCGTTGTCCGGCAAGAATATCGAGGACATTCGCCTGGTGGCCTCCGGGGCGGGTGCGGCTGGTATGGCCTGCCTGGATTTGCTGGTGACCATGGGGCTCAAGCGCGAGCATGTGATTGTTTGCGACCGCAACGGGGTGGTCTATCGCGGCCGCGAGAGCGACATGGATGCGCGCAAGGCCCAGTATGCGGCCGACACGCCAGCGCGCAGTCTGGCCGAGGCCATTGACGGAGCCGATGTGTTCCTGGGCGTGTCTGCGCCCGGTGTGCTGAGCGGCGACATGGTGCAGCGCATGGCCGACCGCCCGATCATCCTGGCGCTGGCCAACCCGGTGCCGGAGATCATGCCCGACCTGGCGCGTGCGGCCCGCCCGGATGCGTTGATCGCCACCGGTCGCTCGGACTATCCGAACCAGGTCAACAACGTTCTCTGCTTTCCCTACATTTTCCGCGGTGCCCTGGATGTCGGGGCGACCGCCATCAACGATGAAATGAAGATGGCCTGCGTGCACGCCATCGCTGAACTGGCGCGGATGGAAGCCTCGGACGTTTCGGCCGCGGCCTATGGTGGCGAAGCGCCGCGTTTCGGGCCGGACTACCTGATCCCGCAGCCGTTCGACCCGCGCCTGCTGGTCCAGCTGGCCCCGGCTGTGGCCGAGGCGGCGATGGAGTCTGGCGTTGCCACCCGCACCATCGACCTCGAGGAATACAGCGAGCGTCTGAGCCAGTATGTCTTCCGGACCGGGCTTTTGATGAAGCCGGTGTTCGATGCCGCGCGCCGTGACCCGAAGCGGGTGGTGTTTGCCGAGGGGGAAGAGGAACGCGTGTTGCGCGCAGTCCAGACGATCATCGACGAGGGGCTGGCGCGGCCGATTCTCATCGGCCGTCCCTCGGTGGTGGATATGCGGATCGAGCGCGCCGGCCTCAGGATTCGCCCCGGTCGCGATTTCGAACTGGTCAATCCCGAATCCGACCCGCGCTTCAAGGAGTACTGGCAAACCTTTTACGACATTACCCAACGGCGTGGCGTGACCCCGGATTCGGCCAAGGCGATTGTGCGCACGCGCACCACCATCATTGGCGCGCTGATGGTCTACCGCGATGAGGCCGATGCCCTGATCTGCGGCGTGGTCGGGCGCTATCAGAAGAAGCTGCGCTACGTGACCGAGGTTCTCGGCATGGCGCCGGGATACAAGACGCTCGGCGCCTTGTCGGTGGTCACCAACGATGCCGGCGTCTGGTTCGTCTGCGATACCCACGTCAACCCGAACCCGGACATCGAGCAACTCAGCGAGCTCACCCTGATGGCCGCCGAGCGCATTCGCATGTTCGGCATTACGCCCAAGGTGGCACTGGTCTCCCATTCGACCTTCGGCTCGCATACCGATGCCCAGGCCTCGAAGATGCGCCGGGTTCGCGAGCGCCTTGCCGAGCTGGCGCCTGATCTGGAGGTTGAGGGCGAAATGACGGTTGATGTCGCCCTGATCCCGGAAGTTCGCGACCGGGTGTTCCCCAATTCTCGCCTCAAGGGGCAGCCCAATCTGCTCATCATGCCGGACCAGGACTCGGCCCATATCGCGTTCCATTTTGCCCGCGTGATCGGCGGTGCGGTCAGCGTGGAGGCCATTTTGATGGGGGTGGGGCGACCGGCCCATGTGCTCACCTCTTCGGCCAGCGTCCGCCGTGTGGTCAACATGACCGCGATTGCCGCGGTCGAGGCGCAGCAATTCCGGGCCCGCCAGGCGGCGGCCGACAACGATTGAATCAACTGGAGGTTTGTTTCCGTGAGTGATTCGGACTACACCCCGCCGAAAGTCTGGCAGTGGAATCGCGCCAGCGGCGGCAAATTTGCCAACATCAACCGGCCGGTGGCAGGCGCCACCCACGACAAGGAACTGCCGGTCGGCAGCCATCCGCATCAGCTCTACTCGCTGGCCACGCCCAACGGGGTCAAGGTCAGCGTGATGTTCGAAGAGTTGCTGGAACGAGGTTTTTCCGACGCCGAGTACGATGCCTGGCTGATTCGCATTGGCGAGGGCGACCAGTTTGGCTCCGGCTTTGTCGGGGTCAACCCCAACTCGAAGATCCCGGCCCTGGTAGACCGAAGCGTCGAGCCGACCCAGCGGGTGTTCGAGTCCGGTGCGATTCTGCTCTACCTGGCCGAGAAGTTCGGCGCCTTCCTGCCCGAAGCTCGGGCAGCGCGCACCGAGTGCCTGAACTGGCTGTTCTGGCAGATGGGGGCCGCGCCCTACCTCGGCGGTGGTTTTGGCCACTTCTATGCCTACGCGCCGACCCGGATCGAATACTGCATCGACCGCTTCGCCATGGAGGCCAAGCGTCAGCTTGATGTGCTCGACCGCGAACTGGCAGACAAGACCTTCATTGCCGGCGAGGATTACACCATCGCCGACATTGGCATCTGGCCCTGGTACGGCCAGCTCGCCCTCGGTCGTTTATACGAGGCCGGCGAGTTCCTGCAGGTCGAGTCTTATGAAAACCTGCAGCGCTGGGCCCGTGCAATCGACGCGCGCCCGGCGGTGCAGCGCGGGGTGATGGTCAACAAGCCGTTCGGCCCGCCGGAAACCCAGCTGCACGAACGCCACGCCGCCGACGACTTCGCCACCCGTACCCAGGACAAATTGGCAAGCGTCAACTGAGCCCGGGGGCAGTTTTTGTTCAGGCGTTGAGCGCGACCACGGCCGGTAGTTCGCGGCCTTCGATGTATTCCAGAAACGCCCCGCCGGCGGTTGAGATGTAGTCGATCCGGTCACGGATGCCGAATTTTTCGATCGCGGCGATGGTGTCGCCGCCGCCGGCCAGCGAAAACCCTTCGCAGGCGGCCACGGCATGGGCAATCGCGCTGGTGCCGGAGCGGAAGTTCTCGAACTCGAACACGCCCACCGGGCCATTCCAGATCACCGTGCCGGCACCGCGGATGATGGAGGCGAGCTTGCCGGCTGATTCCGGTCCGATATCGAGGATCATTTCGTCGTTGTGCACCCGTTCGACGTCGCGCAGGCTGGGGTGTGCCTCCTGGTGAAAGCGCTCGGCGGTGAGGACGTCTGACGGCAGCGGGATGCTGGCGCCGCGGGCTTCGGCCCGCTCCAGCAGGGCCTTGGCCGTCTCGACCAGGTCGGGCTCATGCAGCGACTGCCCGATGCGATGACCGGCCGCGGCCAGAAAGGTGTTGGCGATGCCGCCGCCGACGATCAACTGGTCGACCTTGTCGATCAGCGCTTCGAGGACATGCAGCTTGGTCGAGACCTTGGACCCGCCGACGATGGCCACCATGGGCCGGGCCGGGTCGGCAAGGGCTTTTTTCAGCGCGCTGAGCTCGGTGGCCAGCAACGGGCCCGCGCAGGCAAGCGGTGCCTTGCGGATCACGCCTTCGGTCGAGGCCTGGGCGCGGTGGGCTGTGGCAAAGGCATCCATCACGAACACATCGCACAGCGCGGCCATGCGCTCGGCCAGGGCCGCGTCGTTGGCTTTTTCGCCTTCGAGAAAACGCACGTTTTCCAGCAGCACCAGCTCGCCCGGTTGCACTTCTACCCCGTCCAGCCAGTCGCTGACCAGGCGCACCGGCTGACCGAGCAACTCGCCGAGCACGTCGGCGACGGGCTGCAGCGAGTATTGTGGATCCGGCTTGCCCTCGACCGGCCGCCCGAGATGCGACATCACCATCACCGCAGCGCCCTTGTCGAGGGCGGCCTGCAAGGTCGGCAGACTGGCCTGGATGCGTGCGCGCGAGGTCACCTCGCCGTTGTGTACCGGCACGTTCAGGTCCGAGCGGATCAGCACCCGTTTGCCCTGGACGTCGATCTGGTCAAGCGTTTTCATGGCAGATTCCTGGCGGATCGTCTTACATGCGAGCAAGGACGGAGGCGGTGTCGAGCATACGGTTGGAAAAGCCCCACTCGTTGTCGTACCAGCTCAGAACCTTGACCAGGCGGCCGCTGACCTTGGTCAGGCCGGCATCAAACACCGAGGAGCGCGGGTCGTGATTGAAGTCGATCGATACCAGCGGCTCGTCGTTGTAGCCGAGAATGCCGTGGAGCACGCCTTCGCTGGCCGTTCGAACGGTCGCGTTGACTTCTTCCACGGTGGTCTCCCGGCTGGCGATGAAGCTCAAGTCCACCACCGAGACGTTGATCGTGGGCACGCGCATGGCAAAGCCGTCAAGCTTGCCGTCCATTTCCGGCAGCACCAGGCCGACGGCTGCGGCAGCCCCGGTTTTGGTCGGGATCTGGCTCATGGTGGCCGAGCGGGCCCGGCGCAGGTCCTTGTGGAAGACGTCGGTCAGGCCCTGGTCGTTGGTGTAGGCGTGAATGGTGGTCATCAGGCCCGATTCGATACCGATGGCATCGTTGAGCGGCTTGACCACCGGGGCCAGGCAGTTCGTTGTGCACGAGGCATTCGAAACGACGTGGTCGTCAGGCTTGAGAATGTCGTGGTTGACGCCGTAGACGATGGTTGGCAAATCCTTGCCGGCCGGGGCCGAAATCAGGACCTTGCGGGCGCCGGCCTGAAGATGCGCGGAGGCCTTCTCCTTGCTGGCGAAAAAGCCGGTGCATTCCATCACCACGTCGACCCCCATTTCGGCCCACGGCAGCTTGGCCGGATCACGCTCGGCCAGCACCCGGACGCGGTCGCCGTTGACGATCAGGTCATTGCCGTCGACGCTGACGTCGGCATGGAAGCGACCGTGCGTGGTGTCATAGCGGGTCAGGTGGGCGTTGGTTTCGGTATCGCCGAGGTCGTTGACCGCAACAATGGTGATTTCGTTGGTGCGGTTGTACTCGTAGAGTGCGCGGAGCACGTTGCGACCGATGCGGCCGTAGCCGTTGATGGCGACCTTGATGGACATGGAACTCTCCCAGGGGTGAATGGCTTGAATGAACACCGCGATTGTACTGCGATCGGAGCAGCGCGACCACCCACTGAAGCTGATTGCGCCACCCGGGGACTGGCGTTTCGCGGCGCGGCGCGCTACATTGGGCGGAACATACCGCAGCCAACAGCAGGCAGGTCATGTCTGGTAACCGACCCTGGCGCGGTCTGGTCGCACTGGTTGTGGTCTTGTTGCTGACCGCCTGTGAGGATCAGACCGAGCCCAAAACCAAGCACCGTTCCCTGGCCGATGCCGCCGCCCAGCTGCGCTCGAGCGCCATGGTCGATACCACCTGGCGGGGCCACGTGACCTGGAACGCCAGCGCTGGAATCCTGAAAACCTCCGACTGCTACCTGCTGGAGAACGATTACGTGCTGGTGGGACGCGGCGACAATGTCTCTCTGCGTCTGGTCTACACGGCCGAGCGGGCGGGAGAGATCGGTTCGGTTGCCTTCGGCCACCCGCAACTTGTGGAACTGCAGCTGGACGGTGACGGCGGTGCCAGGTTCCGCTCCGAGCCGCCGGCTCCCGCCGATACCGAGATCAGTGCCGAGCCCGGTCTGGCGTTCGGCACCACCCGGCTGCAGCGAGCCGGCCCGGCCGCCCGGCGCAACGCTCCGGAGCATGTGGAAGTAAGCTTCGAGTTTTACTGTCCTTAGTCCAGGGTGGCAGATTCCGGATCGAGATTTCGTCTTGTGGAAGGAACACGCGCGATCGCGCTGACCGCTGCACAAGAGGAAAAACAGGATGAAAATACCGACGATGTTATTGGTTTCGGTTTTTATTGCCGCGCTGTTCAGTGCTGATTTGCTTGCCCGTCAGGCTCATTTTGGCGGTGCCGAGGCGCTGTATGTCGAATTGCGCTTTGACGACGTGCCTTTGCCGAACTGCAGCGCGCGGCTGGCCGTGCCGGTATCGCCCCGGCTGATTTAGGCGCCTGGATGGAGCGGTCCGGCAACGTGATTATGTTGATTCCCCGGACAGCGCCGAACGGCTGGCTATTGATAGCGCTCGGCAAGCCATGCGCGCGGCGCGCGGCGAGCTTGCCCTGGTCGTGGTGGTTGCCCCGGATGCGGCGCGCTATTCGACCAAGGTCAGTCCGGGTGTCGGGATCTTTGTCGGGGCTGGACGTTAGCGAGCAGTCAGAAAGCAACTTGTTGGCTGATTGTGTTGGTCGATTTCAAATCTGTCGGTCCGTTCGCGCTGCTTGCGCTGATGGGTATTTCCGATTCGCCAGGTGTAGACCCGACGGTCGGGTTCACCACGACGCCGCAGTCAGTGGTCGAGGGTATGCTCGATCTGGCTGAAGTAGGATCTACGGACTACGTCATCGATCTGGGGTCAGGGGACGGACGGATCGTGATTGCCGCAGCGCGCCGGGGCGCGCTCGCGCATGGTGTGGAAATCGAACCCGACCTGGTTGCGCTGTCCCGTGAAAAGGCACGCGAGGCTGGCGTGCGCGAAAGGGTCCGCTTCCTGGAGCAGGATTTTTTTCAGACCGACTTGCGTATGGCCAGCGTGGTTACGCTGTACGTGCTCGAGTCGACCAATATCCGTCTCAAGCCGTTGTTGCTGGAGCAACTGGCGCCTGGCAGCCGCGTGGTATCGCACCGTTATGGCATGGGTGAGTGGCTGCCGGACGCCACGCGCGAAATCGATTTGCGAACCATCCACCAATGGATTGTTCCGGCCAACTTCGGCGGCACCTGGCGCTGGCAGGATGAGGAGTGGAATGGAACCATGGAGGTGCGACAGCGCTTCCAGGAAGCAGAAATATTGCGCTTCGACGTCGGCCAGCTTGAGCTGCAGGTTGCCTCTGCTCGAATTCGAGCCGATGGAATCACCATCGCTGCCGAGGATCCGGAATCCGGCACCAGGTTTGTGTTCCAGGGCCTTTTGGTGGGTGATCGGATCAAGGGCCATGGGCTGCAGACGGCGGCTGACCGCCAGATCTTCAGTGACTGGCGCCCGCAGCGGTTGCCAATCGAGCGATAACAGGCCACTTCCGCCGGCTGCTGCCTTGTCGTATCCTTGGCGCTGGCTGTAACTGTTGCCCGGCTTGCGCCGTCGATGGGCTTATGACCCCTGCCGATCCAGACGAAATCACCCGCCTGCTCGATGAGATCCGGCGCTCCCCGGACCAGTTTCGTCGCCTGGTCCCGCTGATGTATGAGGATCTCCGACGCATTGGCCACAACCAGCGCGCGGCAGCCGGCAGGCTGGCCGGGCCGACGCTGCAGACCACCGCCCTGGTCAACGAGGCCTTTCTGAAGCTGCAGGTCAGACTGCAGGACCGGATCGAAAACCGGCTGCATTTCAAGCGCCTGATGGCCAAGGTCATGCGCCAGCTCATCGTCGACTATGCCCGGCGGCAGATGGCCGCCAAGCGGGGTGGGGCGCAGATTGATGTCGAATGGTCGGACCAGCTCGGATCGACCGAAGACGACTCGGACTTTACCCTGGACGTGGAGGCGGCGCTGACCCGGCTTGAAGCCGACTACCCGCGCCAGGCCGAGGTCATGACGGCGAGTATTTACCTGGGCTGCACGGCGGCTGAAATCGGCGAAATGCTGGATTTGTCGGAGCGCACTGTGCGGCGCGAGCTGCAGAAGGGCCGGGCCTGGATGATGCTGGAGCTGGCCGATGCGATCTGACCACCAGGGCCGCCTGACCCCCGCCCGCCGGCAATTGCTCGACCGCCTGCTCGACAAGGCGCTGGATCTTGACCCTGTCGAGCGCACCCGGCGGCTCGAGGTGCTTGGGCATCGCTGCCCGCGCCTGCACTTCTGGCTGGAACGGCTGGTCGAGGCCAGCCAGACGCCAACCAGCCACTTGCAGAACGCGGTAGCGCGCACCGCCGAGCGCGTGGTTGCCGGCGAAGATGAACTGCCGCAGCTCGAGCCCGGGGCCCGGCTCGGTTCGTGGCGAGTGGTCGGGCCGGCCGGGCGCGGTGGCATGGGCGTGGTCTACAAGGCCGAGCGCGCCGACGGGGCCTTCGAGATGGAAGCTGCGATCAAGCTGATCGGCTCGCGCCATCCCGGCGTGGTCGAGCGCCTGGTTCAGGAACGACAGCTGTTGGCCCGGCTCAATCATCCCGGTATTTCGCGCCTGATCGACGGTGGTCTGACCGCGGACGGTCAGGCCTTTCTGGTGATGGAGTGGGTGCCCGGCGAGGACCTTTCCGAGCACCTGCGCGGTGGCCTTGAGCCGCTAAAGACCTTCGGCCAGATTGCCGATGCGCTGACCCATGCCCATCAGCGCATGGTGGTGCACGGCGACATCAAGCCGGGCAATGTTCGGATCACGCCCAATGGCCGGGCCCGGCTGCTCGATTTTGGGGTGGCGCGGCTGCTGGCAGATGAATCCGGCGACCCCGGCCTGAGTGCGCGCGCGCTGACCCCGGCCTTTGCCGCACCGGAGTTGTTTGCCGGGCAGCCGGCCACGGCCCAGTCCGATGTCTGGGCGCTGGGTGCCCTGCTTAACTGGCTGCTGAGCGGACAACGCCCGGCTGGCGACGGCAGTGCCCCGGACACATCCGGTTTGCAACACCCGCGTGCTGCCGACCTGGTGGCCGTGATCGGCAAGGCTTGTGCCACGGAGCCGGCCGATCGTTATCCCTCGGTGGCTGCGCTGGCCGACGAGGTCAAGCGAATCCGCGAGCATCATCCGGTACTGGCCCGCCGGGCCGGCCCGCTGCGCCGCCTGCGCTTGTGGTCGCGGCGCAATCCGGTGGGTGCCTCGCTGGCCGTAGCGCTGACGGTTGGTGCGGTGGTCGGAGCCTCGGTGCTGGGCTGGCAGGCCCAGGTGGTGCGCGCAGAGCGCGACCTGGCCCAGTTCGAGAACCTGCGCTGGGAGGCGATGCGCGACCAGTTGACCAGCCTGTTTCGGGTGGTTGCCGAGGACGCCGATAACGGCGAGCTGGGTGCGCGCGAGCTGCTCGATGGCTCGGTCGATCGGCTGGACGAACTGCTGGCCGAAGACCAGCTTGGTCGATCCTACCTCGAAGCCCTGCTGGGTTCGCTGTACGTCGCGCTCCAGGATTATCAGAGTGCGGCCATGGTCCTGCGCCGATTCATCGAGTCCGACGAGGCAACGACGCCGCCGATGCTGCGCTTTGATGCCTACGGCAACCTCGGCCTCGCCGAAGCCTATCTGGGCAATCATGAGCTTGCTCTGGAGCGGATCGACCAGGCGTTGGCCATCATCGAAAGCCAGCCCGGCGATCACCGCCGCCGACTGGCCACGCTATACCAGACGCGTGGCAGCGCGCTGCGCGCGCTGGGCGATTGGGTGGCCTCGATCGAGGCACTGGAACGCGCTGTCGGCCTGGCCCAGGCCATTGACGATGGCTCGAGTCGGACCCTGGCGATGGCGCTGAACAACCTGGGCGTCAGCCTGCAAAGCGTCGGGCGACTAGACGTGGCAATGCTGGTTTTTGAAGACTCGCTGACCAACTGGCGGGCCATT
This sequence comes from Gammaproteobacteria bacterium, assembly GCA_003565625.1. Lineage (GTDB taxonomy): Bacteria > Pseudomonadota > Gammaproteobacteria > Xanthomonadales > Wenzhouxiangellaceae > Wenzhouxiangella. Next base: position 59,430 of record PXBD01000044.1, on the reverse strand, counting down.
CGCATGGGTCGGTCCGCCGACGCGCTGACCGTGCTCAGCAACTTGGCGGCGATCTATCACCAGCAGGGCGATCTGCTGCTGGCCGAATCGGCCTATGCCGAGGCGATTGGTTTGCGTCGCCAGCGCTTCGGCGAGTCGGCCGCGCTGGCCGCGGCCATGAACAACTACGGCCAGGTGCTGATCATTCGGCATCGCCTGGATAAGGCCTGGAATCAGCTCGAGCAGGCCCGCGACATGATGGGCCGATTCAACGGCGAAACCAGCCCGCACTACGCCATCACCCTGCGCTCGCTGGGCCTGCTGGCGCTCACCGGGGGCGATCTCGAGCTGGCTGCGGAACACTTTTCCCGGGCCGAAGCCATCCTGCTCGACAGCGTCGGCCCGGATCACCTGTTTACCGTCATCGTCCGCGCCCAGGGCGCTCAGGCGCTGGCCCGGCGCGATCCGGCAGTGGCCGTCGAGCGCCTTTCTGCACTGATTGAGCAGATGGCTGCCATGGGCGCTCCGGCCGCGACCCACAAGGCCGGCGCCTGGTGCGAAAAGGCGGTGGTGCTGCTGGACCTGGATCAGCCCCAGCGAGCGCTGGCCGCCGCCGAGCGTTGCCTGGACATCCGGCGTGAGCGCCTGCCCGACGAGCATTGGGAAATCGCCAAGGCCGAAGCCTTGATGGCGGCCGCCGGATACCAGCTGGGAGACGCTGCCGCGCGCCCCATCCTGGCCGCCAACCTGGATGCTCTGGCCGACACCTACGGCCCCAATCACCCGCGCCTGGCCTGGCTGGAAGCCCGGCTGGCGCCTTGATGCCGGAAGGCCGGTTGAAGCTCAGCTTGCAGGTCGAGTGATCTCGTTTTCCGCTTTGCCGAGGCTTCAGGGCCTGAAGACGATCAGCTCATCGGTATCGACCAGCATCAGTCGAAGGCACGACCTTTGCGCAGCGCATCGATTTGTTCCTCGACCAAGTCGCTCATCGCGCCACAGGCCGAAGCCCGGGTTGCGTCCTTTTGCGGCGCCGCCGGGCTGCCGGTCGTCCAGCTCGCGCACCTGGCCGCTTTTTTCCGCCTTTTGCGAAAAAAGGACAGCGAGCGTTGACCGCCGCCTCTGCTCAATGCCACCGGGCAAGGTAAACCCATCAATAAGGAGACCACCACGATGAAAACGCTGATGCCGGCCCTGTTGCTGGCGCTGATCACCGCCCAGAGCGCCTCGCTGACGGCCGCTGAGTCGACCCCGTTTGCGTCCGAGTCCCTGGACAACATCGAACTGCCACCGCCCGGCCATTTCCGCCTGGTGATCGACGGGCAGCGCTTCGAAGGTGCGGTGACGGGTCAGCACGGTTTGCCGCCGGTCTGTCAGGCCGATGCTGAGTATCATCCGACCAATGACGTCAAGACCTTCCAGTTCGCCCAGACCATCCCGGTGGGGGACGGCCGATATCTACGATTGGAAATGAGCCGCATGCTGAGCCGGCTCGAGGCCAGCTGGAATCGCTTCATGGGCCACGAGAACGATCAGGTCGAGGTTACTCTGATGCCGGATGCCCGCTCCCGCTTGCTGGTGCGGCGGGTGCGCCCGGGTGAGGAGTCGTATCGCGTGGGCGAGGTCGGCAGCAGCAATGCGGGTCCGTACGATTTGCCTCTGGTGCGCTTTGTGCAGGGCGATCAGCTTGCCGCCACCGCCGTCGGCCAGCTCCACGCCCTGAATGAGCATCCCGACGCCCTGACCGGCGCGTTCGAGCTGGCGGTGGTTTGTCCATGAAACTGACGGGAGCGGCAAGGTCAGGGACTCTCCGCTCCCTAACTTCCCTCGATCCGCCGACGCGTTAGCGCTGATCAGGCGGCGGCACGCGCAGGGTGCGTGACTCCAGCGATTCCAGGCTTTCGATCGGCACCTTGAATACCCGGCCACTGACCACGGCATGGCGTAGGTGTTCGGGGTCATCGGCCACGGTCAGCTCGAAGCTTGCCGTCAACACCTGGCCAATCTCGCCAATGTCCAGCGTGCCGGTGATGGGCGGATTGCCGAGGTTGCCCCTCTCGCGCCAGCCGGTATGTTCCTCCATGTTGCCTCCTGCACCACCGACCCAATGACCAGGGGAGACGAGTTCCGCATAGGCCTGGCCATCTTCGGCATAGAAGCGGCCCTGGATGACATAGCTTTCGCCAGCCCGGGCGTCGGGCGGCAGCTGAAGATCGACGCGGCCATACTGCGCTTCGCCGCCATCGCGGCTGATCAGGCGCTGGATCCTGAGCATGTAGGGTCCCTGGCCTTCACCCCGGGCGACGCCCTGGCGACCGGGAAAATCCGATCGGGCACGCTGCTCCCGGTAGGCGTTGGGGAAGACGCTGACCGGTGGCCGATCACTCTCCCACGCCCCGCCGTCGGCAAGGCTGCCGCTGAAAGTGATCTCGTAGCCGCCGGCTTCCAGTCCCGCACCGATGTCCGCGGCGGTGATCGAACCGCCCGAGCTACCAGACCCGGCCGAACCGTTGCCGCAGGCGGCCAGTGCCAGGGCGGTCAGCAGGATCATAAGTTTCATTTTATGCACGATGGATTCTCCGTATTCAGTGAGTGGGTCAACCTGAATACGGAATTGAATCGGCCGGACGGCCATGCCGGCAGAAGACTTACAGCGTCTCTCGCACCGCCTCGGCGACGTTTTCGGCCGTAAAGCCAAACTCGACGAACAGTTGTTCGGCCGGGGCCGAGGCGCCGAAGCGGTCGATGCCGATGATGCGGCCGCGATCGCCGACCAGGGGGCGCCAGTAGCGGGTCACGCCGGCTTCGACCGCCACCCGGGCGGTGAGGTCTGGCGGCAGCACGGTGTCGCGGTACCTGGGATCCTGGGCCTCGAAGAAATCCGGGTTGGGCATGGAAACCACGCGTACGTTGATGCCTTCGGCCTCCAGCGCATCGGCTGCGGCAATGGCCAGGCCGACCTCGGAGCCGGAAGCCATGATCACCGCCTGTGGACTGCCTTGTTTCGGATCACGCAGCACGTAGCCGCCGCGCACGATATCGGCGACTTGGTCTTCGCTGCGCGCCTGGTGCGGCAACCCCTGACGGGTCAGAACCAGCGCGGTTGGGCCATTGCGCCGGGCAACGGCCGCGCCCCAGGCGGCCAGGGTCTCGACCTTGTCGCAGGGTCGCCAGACTTCCAGGTTCGGGATCAGGCGCAGCGAGGCCAGATGCTCGACCGGCTGGTGGGTCGGGCCGTCTTCGCCCAGGCCAATGGAGTCGTGGGTGTAGACGTGGATCGCGCCGGTCGGGATCAGCGCCGACATGCGCACGGCGTTGCGGGCGTAGTCGGAAAAGACCAGGAAGGTGCCGGTGTAGGGAATGAATCCGCCGTGCAGGGCCAGGCCGTTGGCAATCGCGGTCATGCCGAACTCGCGCACGCCATAGTAGATGTAGTTACCCTGAGCCGGATTCTCGTTGACGTCGACGCTGCCCGACCAGTTGGTGTTGTTCGAGCCGGTCAGGTCGGCCGAGCCGCCGAGCATTTCCGGCAATGCCTTGGCCATGATCTCCAAGGCCATGGTCGAGGCCTTGCGCGTGGCCACCTTGCTGTTGTCGGCCTGCATTGCCATGAGCACTTCGACAAAGCGGTCTTCGAAGTCCTCGGGCAGCTCTCCCTGCATCCGGCGTTCGAACTCGGCCGACTGCTCCGGCCGACTGTCGCGGTAGGCACTCCAGGTTGTCCGCCACTCCTGTTCGCGCTGCGCTCCGGCCTCGCGGGCATCCCAGCCATTTCGGATCTCGTCGGGCACTTCGAACGGTGGATGATTCCAGTCCAGTGCTTCGCGCGTGGCCGCGATTTCCTCATCACCCAGCGGCGCGCCGTGGGTGGCAGCGGTGCCGGCCTTGGTTGGTGCGCCGAAGCCGATCGTGGTCTTGCAGCAGATCAGGGTGGGTTGGTCGGTGTTGCCGCGGGCGGCCTTGATGGCCTCATCGATTGCGACCGGGTTGTGGCCGTCAACCGCCTCGATGACCTGCCAGCCGTAGGCCCGAAAACGGGCCGGGGTGTCGTCGGTAAACCAGCCTTCGACCTCGCCGTCTATGGAAATGCCGTTGTCGTCGTAGAACACGATCAACTTGCTTAAGCCCAGGGTGCCGGCCAGCGAGCAGGCCTCGTGCGAGATGCCTTCCATCAGGCAGCCATCGCCGGCGAACACCCACGTGGCGTGATCGACCAGGGTGAGTTCGTCGGTGTTGAAGCGCGCGGCCAGCAGTTTCTCGGCCAGCGCCAGGCCGACCGCGTTGGCCAGGCCCTGGCCGAGCGGGCCGGTGGTGGTTTCCACGCCCGGCGCCTCACCATATTCCGGATGACCGGGGGTGGGTGAGTGCAGCTGGCGGAAGTTTTTCAGATCGTCCAGGCTGACGCCATAGCCGCTCAAGTGCAGCACTGAGTACAGCAGCATGGAGCCGTGGCCGTTGGAGACCACGAAGCGGTCGCGATCCCACCACTGCGGGTTGGCCGGGTTGTGCTTGAGGTGGTCGTTGAACAGCACCTCGGCGATATCGGCCATGCCCATGGGCATGCCGGGATGGCCGGAGTTGGCGCGCTGGACGGCGTCCATGGAAAGAAAACGAATGGCGTTGGCGAGCTGGCGACGGTCGGTCATGATGGAGTGGGCTGAAGGGCTTTGGGAAAGCCCGCCATTGTGCCGCCGGGGGCCGGGCGAAGCAAGCGAAACCCGGTTGTCGGCGCGGATCAGACCAGGCCGCGTTCAGCCAGCGAGGTGACCTCCGTATCACCGACGATGAAATGATCGAGCAGACGGATATCGACCAGCCCGAGCGCATCGCGCAGGCGCCGGGTGATGGCCAGATCGGCCTGGCTGGGTTCGGCCACGCCCGAGGGGTGGTTGTGGGCCACGATCAGCGCCGCGGCGCGCCTGGTCAGGGCTTTCTCGACCACCACCCGCGGGTGAACATGGGCCGAGTCGATGGTGCCGGTGAACAGTTCCTCGAAGCTGATGACGCGATGGCGGGTGTCGAGCATCAGCGCGCAGAAGACTTCGTGCGGACGGTCGCGCAGGGCGGCGCGCAGGTATTCGCGCGTGGCCTGCGGGCTGGTCAGGGGCTGGCCGCGGGTCAGGGTTTCGCGCAGATGGCGGCGGGCCAGTTCCATGGTCGCGTGCAGCTGGGCGTACTTCGCCGGCCCCATGCCGGGCGACTGGCACAGATCATCACGTTCGGTATCGAGCAGTCCGCGCAGGCCGCCGTGGCGGGACAGCAGCAGCCGGGCCAGGTCCAAAGCCGAACGGCCGCGGGCGCCGGTGCGCAGCAATATGGCGAGCAGCTCGGCATCGCTTAATGTTTGGGGCCCGTGCTCCAGCAGGCGCTCGCGCGGACGCTCGGTCAGTGGCCAGTCGGCAATTCGCATACACTTTGGGCTCGGTTTGGTGTCGTGTGCGAAATTGTCGGCGCTTGGAAGGGGCCGATGCATTCGGTATTCTGAGCGTCATGGTGTAGGAATTCGGCGCGCAATGCGGTCGGAAAAGACCCCTGGTCGAGGAGAAGGCGGGTGAGGCAGTTGCAGGTACGCATCATTGATCCGCGGCTGGGTTCGACCTGGCCCCTGCCGACGTACGCAACCGCCGGTTCGGCCGGCATGGATTTGCGTGCCTGCCTGGAAGACGAGCTGATCCTCGCGCCCGGCGAGACGGCTCTGGTTCCCTCGGGTATGGCGATCCATCTGGACGATCCGCAGCTGGCTGCAGTGTTGTTGCCGCGTTCCGGCCTGGGCCACAAACAGGGGCTGGTGCTGGGCAACCTGGTCGGCTTGATCGACAGCGATTACCAGGGTGAGGTCAAGATCTCCTGCTGGAACCGGGGCCGCGATGATATCCGCATCGAGCCGGGACAGCGCATTGCCCAACTTGTGGTCGTGCCGGTTGTTCAGATGGCGCTTCAGATCGTCGAGGACTTTGTCCCGAGCGATCGAGCCGATGGCGGCATCGGCCACACCGGGTCCAGCTGATGTTCGCCCGCGCTGCCGGTCTGGTGGTCATGGCGCTGGGGCTGGCTGGCCTTGTTTGCGCCGGCCTGGCCGGATACGCGGGTTTGCAGGATGTCCACAAGCAGGAGCAGGCCGAGGCCGATGCCAGAACGTTTGCCCGGATGGCGGCGCGCTGGCTGACGGACGTTGACCAGGAACTGGCCTCCGACCCGGTGCAGCGGGCGCTGGCCGACACCGTGGAGTCGGGCGGTGATGCGGGCCCGTTGCTGGTCCGGACGCTGGGCCCGCTGGGCGTGGACTCGATCCCCGTTGTTGTTGCGGTGCCGCCCGCGCTGGAAGCGCTGGAGCCGGACGAGACGCTTGACTATGTAATGCTGGATTTATTGATCGAGGCGCGCCGCAGTGGGAGGACGACTCCGGACCTGCGCCTGCAGGGAGCCGGCGGGCAGCCGGAGTTGTTGATGGCGCGGCGGATCGAGGCCGATGATGAATTGACCGGTCTGCTGCTGCTGGGCCTCCCGGCGCCTGCGCTTGCCCGCCACTGGACGCCGCCGGAGTGGTCCGGATTCTTGTCTGTCGGTCAGCAGCGCGGTCAGCGCTGGGAGGGTTTCTGGACCCATGGTCAAAGCGATGCAGGGCAGCTGCGGCGGGTGCCGGTCAGCGGCAGTCGCCTGGAAGTGGCCTGGCGGCGGTCGGCCAGCACGCCCATCGCCCTTGAACCAGGACAGTCCGCTGCATTGGCCGGGATGGGGCTTGTGCTGCTGCTGGCCGGCTTCTTGCTGCTGCGGCGCCAGCCAGCGCCATCGGTCGGGAGCCGACGAGCTTCTTCAGCACGCCCGGCTACGGCCGCGCCGAAACCAGCACAATCGCCTCAGGTGGCGGAATGGACGCCGCCAGCCACCCCGCCGCCAGCCGCCTCACCACCGGAGCCCGAACCGAAACCTGCCGAGTCTGCAGCCAAGACCGAAGCCAAGACCGAGGATGCACCTCCGGATGCAGCCGCACCGGATGGCCCGGGCTCGGAGGGTCTGCATCTGGCCCTGGACGACGATTTTTTCGCCGACCAGGGGCGCGGTGATCCGGCCGGACTACCCACTGTAGAAGAAGATGATCCTGACAGCTTGATCCTGGATCTATCCACGGAGTCTGAGCCGACTCCACCCAAAACCGAACAGCCGCCGGCGACGGACGATGCCACGAACCCGGTCAGCGAGGAGCCCGCTTCCCTGGAGATGGTCGATCAAGCTGCCGAGGACACTGCCGATGAGGTGGAATCGGTGGAGCCAGCCAGCCCTCCTTCACCGGCTCCGCTGCGGCCGGATGAGGATGATCTGATGCTGGCGCTGGAGGAGGAGGAACAAGCGCTGCCTGATCTGCCGGAGTCTGTCCTGGTCACCGCCGAAGGCCTGTTCGGACGAACCGATGACGGCTTTGATGCAGATTTTGTCGAACGGCTGGGTGCTGCTGTCGGTGGTCTGGCCGCAGAGGCGGGCTGCCGGCGTCTGGTGGTTGCCCGCGACGGTCGTCTGCACAGCCCGATCCTGCTTGAAGGGCTGGTGCAGGGACTGCGCGCATCCGGTATCGATGCGTTGCAGTTGGGTGCCGTGCCGGCTCCGGTGCTGCGTTTTGCCGCCATGGAGGTGGCTGACCGGTCCGGGGTCATCGTCAGTGGCTCCGAACGGGCAGCCGAATGGAACGGGCTGCAGATTGTGCTGGATGGGGCAACCCTGGAGGGACCGCGTCTTGCCCGGCGTCTGGCCGATGACGCGGCAAGCCGCACTGGCGAGCAGACGGGCGGGCTCGAGGAGTTGGCGGTCAGCACGCGCTATATCGAGCGTCTGGCCGCGGAGATCCAGCTGGAGCGCCCGCTCAAAGTGGTCGTTGATTGCGCCAACGGGGTTTGCGGGCTGATGTTGCCGCGTTTGTTCCAGGCCATTGGCGCCGACTTGATCCCCCTGTATGCCGATGTCGACGGGTCCTTTCCCAATCATCCGCCCGACCCGGGTAACGCCGCCTACCTGGACGATCTGCGCCTGTGCGTGCGCAGCTTCGGCGCCGATCTTGGTCTGGCTTTCGACGGCGATGGTCAGCGGGTGAACCTGGTGGCGGGCAATGGCGACATTCTCTGGCCGGACAGCTTGCTGATGCTGCTGGCGCGTTCATTGTGGGCGACTCAACCCGGGGCGGTCGTGGTCTGTGATGCGCTGACCTCAAGCCGTCTCCAGCATTGGGCCGAGCCGCTGGGTGGTTCGGTTGTGCGGGCCGGTCCGGGCCCGGTCGCGATCGAGGCCGCGGCCCGGGAGCAGGGCGCCGCGCTGGCCGGCAGTTTCTCAGGACAATTGCTCCTTGGTCGCGACGACAGCCTGGTGCCCGACTGTCTGCACGCCACCTGCCGCCTGCTGGAAATCCTGGCCGCCGATACCCGTTCGGTCGAGCAGATCCTTGCCGAGCTGCCCGAGCGCGTCAGCCTGCCGCTGGTTCGGCTCGACCCGGCCGGATTGCAGGTCTGGCAAGTGCTGGAGCGTTTCTGCGAGCAGGCAGGTGATGGCCTGGTACGGGATGACTACGGGCTGGTGCTGGAGTCGGCCGATGCCTGGGCCGGCATCGTCGTCGATGAGGCGCGCGGGCATCTGCTGGTGCGTATCGAAGGGCGAGATGAGCACGCCGCTGAGCGCCTGCGCGTGCGGGTGTCCGGGCTGCTTGCCGACATCGATCCGGCCCTGGCCCTGCCGGCCTGAATCGGGGTGCCGACGCTGCGCTTCAACAAGCCGTTCCGGGTGCTGGCGCAGTTTACCGATCGCCAGGCTCGTGCCACCCTGGCCGACTACATCGACATGCCGGGCGTGTATGCCGCCGGGAGGCTGGATTTCGACAGCGAGGGTCTGCTGATCCTGACCGACGATGGCCGTCTGAAAAACGCTCTGGCCAACGCGGCGTCCGAAACCGGCAAAACCTATCTGGTGCAGGTCGAGGGTGTGCCGAATACCGCCGCAATGGAGCGTTTGCGGCGCGGTGTTGTGCTCAAGGATGGACCTACTCGTCCGGCCGAGCTGCGTTTGCTCGCGCGCGCGCCGGGCTGGTTGTGGAAGCGCGCACCGGCGGTGCAGCCGCGCCCGGGCAAGCGCACCTCGTGGCTGGAAATCACCCTCACCGAAGGTCGTAACCGCCAGGTCCGGCGGATGACCGCCGCCGTCGGCCTGCCCACCCTGCGCCTGATCCGCACCCGCATCGGAGCCTACGAACTCGGCCAGCTGCAGCCTGGCCAGTGGGAGACGGCTTGATGGGCCGCTTCGGGATCAGTAGGCAAATTCCCGAAAGATTTGCCGAATATCCCCCTGCCAGCGCGTTTCGTAGGCCGCCAGCTTGACTTCAGCCGGAGTCGTGCCACGGTCGACCACTTCTTCAAGGGCATTGAGAAATCCGCCTTCGTGATCACCGGCACCGTTGAAGCGCTGGCGTCGCGCCAGGCCGGCCTGGGCCAGGTTGAGCAATTCGCGGGCAAGTTCGCCCACGCTGCGGTTGCCGACCTTTGCCTTCAGGCCGATGCGGGCCACGTCCTCGCGCAGGCGCTGGCGCTGCTCCAGGCTCCATTCGCAGCTCATGTCCAGACAGGCGGCCAGGTTGGCTTCGTCGTAGAGCAGGCCGACCCAGAACGCGGGCAGGGCACAAAGCCGTCGCCAGGGGCCGCCGTCGGCGCCGCGCATTTCCAGGAAGCGCTTCAGACGGACCTCGGGGAAGGCCGTGGTCAGGTGGTCTTCCCAGTCGGCCAGGGTCGGGTATTCGCCCTCCAGACCGGGCAGCTTGCCGGCCAGGAAGTCGCGGAAGGAACGACCGGCCACGTCGATGTAGCGGCCGTCGCGACGGACGAAATACATCGGTACATCCAGCATCCAGTCGACGTAGCGCTCGAAGCCCATGCTGTCTTCGAACACCCAGGGCAGCATGCCGGTGCGGTCGCGGTCGGTATCGGTCCAAACCTGGCTGCGGTAGCTCAAAAAGCCGCTGGGCTTGCCTTCGACAAACGGGGAGTTGGCGAACAGCGCGGTGGCGATTGGCTGCAGGGCCAGCGAGGCGCGGAACTTGGCCACCATGTCGGCCTCGCTGGAAAAATCCAGGTTGACCTGCACGGTGCAGGTGCGCTTCATCATGTCTTGGCCCATGGTGCCGACCTTGGGCATGTAGTTGCGCATGATCACGTAGCGCGCCTTGGGCATCCACTCGATGTCCTCGCGGCGGGCGCTGGGGTGGAAGCCCAGGCCGATGAAGCCGATGCCCAAAGGCTCGGCTACGGCGCGCACCTCGGCCAGGTGCGTGTTCACCTCGCTGCAGGTCTGGTGCAGGTTGTCGAGCAGGGCGCCGGACAGTTCCAGCTGGCCGCCGGGTTCGAGCGTGATCGAACAGCCGTCGGGTTTTTTCAGGGCGATCGGGAGGCCGTCCTCGGGGACGGTTTCCCAATCAAACTCCCGGGCCAGGCCCTCGAGCATGGCCCGGATTCCGTTCTCGCCGGCGTAGCGCAGGGGCTCCAGCGTGGCGGTGCAGAAACCGAACTTCTCGTGTTCGGTGCCGATACGCCATTCGGATTTGGGGCGCGAACCGCTGGCCAGCCAGGCGACCAGTTCCTGTGGTCGAGTCAGTACGTTATCCGGGTTCACGGTTCACCACCGAGATAGAATGGAGCCGCAATTATCCTCATTTCCGAGTGCGTTTGCATGGCCCGAAGTGCGCGAGTTCACAGACAACGTCAGGGATGTCCCTCTGGCGCACCGGTTGTGGCTGGAATGAGGCTGTTTTGCGTGCTGGGCGCGTTGTTGCTGGTTGCCTGTCAGGCCGAACAGGCCGGCGAGGAGTCGCCGCGTGCACCGCGCCTGCCGCAGCCGGTGGCCGTGGAGTTTGACGACCAGGGCCGCCCGATGGAGCATGTGCTGGCCGCCGAGCAGGTGGTCATGCGCGGTAATGGTGAGGAGCCGCAGACGCTGGACCCGCACCTGGCCGAGGGCGTGCCCAGCTCCAATATCCTGCGCGATCTGTTCGAGGGACTGGCGACCACCACGCCGGATGGACGCGTTGTTGCCGGGGCCGCGGCCCACTGGGATATCAGCCGCGACGGTTTGACTTATACCTTTTACCTGGATCCTGCAGGCCGCTGGAGCAACGGTGATCCGGTCACGGCCGAGGACTTCGTCTGGTCCTGGCGGCGGGTCGTAAACCCGGCCACCGCAGCGGCCTACGGGCGCATGCTGGCCCCGGTGGTCAACGCCGAGGCGGTGTTTGCCGGCCGGCTGCCGCCCGAAGAGCTGGGGGTGAGCGCGCTCAGTCCAACCACCTTCCAGGTGCGTCTGGACGACCCCACGCCCTATTTCCTGGGTCTGCTCACTCACCCGACGACTTTCCCCGTCCACCGACCCAGCTACGAGGCCCACGGCAGCGCCCACGTGCGACCCGGCAACCTGGTCTCCAATGGGGCCTACCGGCTGCGCGATTGGCAGATCCGCGCCCGGGTGGAACTGGAGCGCAACCCGCACTTTCGGGCTGCCGATGAGGTCATCGTCGAGCGCGTGGTGTTTTACCCGTTCGAAGACGTCAATTCCGAGTTCAATCGATTCCGGGCCGGCGACCTGCACTGGACCTACCAGGTGCCGAATGGCCAGTTCCGCTGGCTGCAGCGCAACATGGAACAGGCCTTGATGATCTCGCCCTGGTTCGGCACCTACTTTTTTTCCTTCAATCTGACTCGCGAGCCGTTTCGCGACAACCTGGCCCTGCGCCGGGCGCTGAATCTGGCGGTCAATCGCGACATCCTGACCGAACGGGTCAGTCAGTTCGGTGAGATCCCGACCTTCAACCTGGTGCCGCCCGGGCTGCCCGACTACGATCCGCCGGAGCGCGAATACCAGACCTGGACCCAGCAGGAGCGAGAGGCCGAGGCGCTGCGGCTGTACCACCAGGCCGGCTATTCCGAGGACAATCCGCTGACCGTGGAGTTGCGCTACAACACCTCGGAAAACCACCGTCGTATTGCCGTGGCCATGGCCGCGATGTGGAAAGATGTACTCGGTGTGCGCACCCGGATGGTCAATGAAGAGTTTCGGGTGTTTCTGCAAAACCGCGCCCAGCGCCGCGTGACCCAGGTGTTCCGGTCCGGCTGGATTGGCGATTACCGGGATGCATTCACCTTTCTGGAATTGTTTCATAGCGGCCACGGTCGCAATGACGCCGGCTACGACAACCCCAGCTTCGACCGTCTGCTCGAGCAGATTGCAGCCGAGCGGATTCCCTCGCGCCGGCGCAATCTCATGGCCGAGGCCGAACGCATCCTGCTCGACGATCAGGTTGTGCTGCCGGTGTTTATTTATGTATCCAAGCGCCTGGTCGATCCGCGCCTGGTCGGCTGGCAAGAAAACATCATGGACCAGCACCTGACCCGGCACATGTTTCTCCTGCGCGAACAGGGCGAACAGCAGGACGGCGCGCCCGTGGTCCCTCCCGAGGCGGCGGAATCCGGATGATCGGCTACTCCATCAAGCGACTGGCCTCGGCGATACCAACGCTGTTCCTGCTGATCACGTTCGCGTTTTTCCTGATTCGAATCGCGCCGGGTGGGCCATTTGATTCCGAGCGGGCCTTGCCGCCGGACATCGAGGCCAACCTGGCCGCCAAGTACCATCTTGATGAACCGTTGCCGGTCCAGTACCTGCGCTACCTCTGGCAGATCGCGCGCCTGGATCTGGGGCCGTCCTACCATTACCTGGACTGGACGGTGAACGATCTCATCGCGCAGGGAGCACCGGTATCGTTCACCCTGGGCGGGTTGGCCTTGCTGGTGGCGCTGACGATAGGAATTCCCATCGGAGCCTGGGCCGCCCTGCGTCAGAACCGGCCGGCGGATTACTCCATCATGGGCGTCGCCATGATTGGTCTTTCCATTCCCAATTTCGTCATGGCGCCGCTGTTGATTCTGCTGTTTGCCATTACCCTGGGCTGGCTGCCGGCGGGTGGTTGGGAGTTCTCGCCGGCACGCATGGTGCTGCCCGTCGTCACCCTGGCCCTGCCGATGATCGCTTACGTGGCGCGCATTACCCGCGGCTCGATGATCGAGGTCTTGCGCTCGAGTTTCATTCGCACCGCCCGCGCCAAGGGAATGCCGGAAAAGGAAATCCTGTTCAACCACGCCCTCAAGCCGGCGCTGTTGCCGGTGATTTCCTACCTGGGCCCTGCGGCTGCGGCCATCCTGACCGGTTCGGTGGTGGTCGAGCGGATTTTTACCATTCCCGGGATCGGATCCTACTTTGTCCAGGGTGCGCTTAATCGCGACTACACCCTGGTCATGGGCGTGGTCATTCTCTACGGCATGCTGATCATCCTGTTCAATTTCCTGGTCGACCTGATTTACGCCTGGCTGGATCCGCGCATTCGCTACGATGAGCAGGGCGCCTGAGCGATGAGGGAAACGACACGGGATGCCTTTGATCGTGCGCTCGACACGCGCAGCATGCGTCGTCGCTCGCTGTACGTGGACGCCTGGCATCGGTTGCTGAAGAACAAGGCCGCCGTGGTTGCCCTGGGGACGCTGGGTGTGATGGTGATCATGGTCCTCGTGGGCCCATGGCTGAGCGAATGGGATCACGAAATCCCGGACTGGGATCACTATTCCACGCCGCCGTCGCTGGAAACCGGCCACCTGTTCGGAACCGATGCGCTGGGCCGTGACTTGTTCGTGCGAACCATGATCGGCGGCCAGATTTCCCTGCTGGTGGGCCTGGTCGCCACCATGGTATCGCTGGTGATCGGGGTTTCCTACGGGGCCGTGGCCGGCTTTTTTGGCGGCCGCATCGACAACATCATGATGCGTTTTGTCGATGGCATTTACGCCATGCCTTTCATGTTCTTCGTGATTGTGCTGATGGTGGTTTTCGGGCGCAACATATTCCTGATCTTCGTCGCCATCGGTGCGGTCAACTGGCTGGATATGGCGCGGATCGTCCGTGGCCAGACCCTGAGCCTGAAGAACAAGGATTTCGTCGAGGCCGCGCGCGCCTGTGGCGCGACCGAGTGGCAGATCATCCGGCGCCATATCGTGCCCAACCTGCTTGGTGTGGTGATTGTCTATGTCACCCTGACCATTCCGCAGGTCATTCTGGTCGAGAGTTTTCTGAGTTTTCTCGGTCTTGGTGTGCAGGAGCCGCTGACCTCATGGGGTGCGCTGGTCAACGAGGGTGCCCAGGAGCTCGAAACCGCGCCCTGGTCGCTGCTGTTTCCGGCCGCTTTTCTGGCCGTGACGCTGTTTGCGTTCAATTTTCTGGGTGACGGGCTGCGCGATGCGCTCGACCCGAAGGACCGGGTATGACCCCTTGTCCCGATTGCAGAGGTTGCTGAGATGGCGCTGCTGGAAGTCCGAGACCTGACCGTGAGTTTTGCCACGCCCGAAGGCGTGGTGCATGCGGTCAACGGCATCAGCTTTGACCTCGAGCCGGGGGAAACCCTGGGCATGGTGGGCGAGTCCGGGTCGGGCAAGACCCAGACCGCGCTGGCGATCATGGGGCTGCTGGCCGAGAACGGCCGGGCCCGGGGCTCGGTGAAGTTTCGCGGACAGGAGTTGCTGGGCATGTCGCCGGGGGAGCTGAGTCGGGTTCGCGGCTCGAAGATCTCGATGATCTTTCAGGATCCGGTTTCCTCGCTCAACCCGTACATGACCATCGGCGATCAGCTGGTCGAAGTGCTCACCCACCATCGGAACCTGCGCCGGCGCGAGGCGCGGGTTCGGGCGACCGAGATGCTGCGGCTGGTTCGTCTCGACGACGCCGAACAGCGCATGCGCCAGTATCCGCACCAACTGTCCGGCGGGATGTGCCAGCGCATCATGATCGCCATGGGGCTTTTGTGTCAGCCGGACCTGTTGATTGCCGACGAGCCCACGACCGCCCTCGATGTGACCGTCCAGTCGCAGATCAACAGCTTGATGGATGAGCTCTCGGAGACCTCATCGACCGCCATTTTGCTGATCACCCATGACCTTGGCGTTGTTGCCGGCCTGGCCGACCGGGTGCTGGTCCTGTACGCCGGCCAGGAGATGGAGTTTGCGCCGGTCGATGAATTGTTCGCCGATCCCCGGCATCCCTACACAGAGGGTTTGCTGCACTCGGTGCCGCGCCTGGATCAACCCCGCTCCGGCATCCTCAACGCCATTCCGGGTAATCCGCCGAGCTTGCTTGACCTGCCGTCAGGCTGCCCGTTCTCGGCGCGCTGCCTGTATGCCTGGGAGCGCTGCCAGGAACGTCCAGCGCTCGACGCGGTCGGCGAGGGTCGACTCAAGCGCTGCCATCTTGACGCGCTGCCGTCAAAGGAAGAAGCGTCATGAGCCAGCGTGCGCCGGTGCTCAAGGTGCGCGACCTGGCAGTCCATTTTCGCGTCGATACCGGGCGCTTCCTGCGCCATGACTATCGGACGGTGCGCGCGGTAGATAACGTCAGCCTGGACGTATATCCGGCCGAGACCCTGGGGATCGTCGGCGAGTCGGGCTGTGGCAAGTCGACGCTGGCAAGAGCGATTCTTGGCCTGGTTCGGCCGCAGGCCGGTTCGGTGGTGTGGCTGGGCGAGGATTTGACGACCTTGTCCGATGAGGCGATGCGTCTGAAACGGCGCGAGATCCAGCTCATTTTCCAGGACCCGTCCGGCTCGCTTGATCCGCGCATGACGGTGGGCGAGATCGTGGCCGAGCCGCTGCGGGTGTTCTACCCCTCCATGAGTCGCCTCCAGGTGCGTGAGCGCGTGGCCGGGATGATGAAGCTGGTCGGACTGTCGCCGGACCAGGTCAACCGCTACCCGCACGAGTTCTCGGGCGGTCAGTGCCAGCGCGTCGGCATTGCCCGCGCCCTGGTGGTCAACCCGCGCCTGGTGGTGTGCGATGAACCGGTCAGCGCGCTGGATGTTTCGATTCAGGCCCAGATTGTCAACCTGCTTAAGGACCTGCAAAAGAAGCTGCAGTTGTCGCTGATTTTCATTGCCCACGACCTGTCGGTGGTTCGGCACGTGTCCGACCGGGTGCTGGTGATGTATCTCGGCCGGGTCATGGAGGTGGCTGACCGCGAACGCATCTACCTCGACCCGCGGCACCCCTACACCCGTGCGCTGATTGAGTCCGTACCGATCCCGGATCCGGTCGCGGAGCGCGCCCGGGTGCGCCAGTCGCTGCAGGGCGACACGCCGTCGCCGCTCGAGCCGCCGACCGGTTGCGTGTTCCGGACGCGCTGCCCGTTTGCGGTCGAAGCCTGCGCCAATCGGGTGCCCGTGCTGGAAACCGTCCAGGAAGACCAGCAGGTCGCCTGTCTGCGGCATACCGAAATCAGCGGGCTGGATCACCCGGTGTCGGTGGATAGCTGAAGCGGAACTGTTCTCCCTCGGTTTCCAGTTGTCCCAGTTCCGTCAGCCAGGCAGCGATCGCCTCGGCTGGGTCCATGTTGGCCGCTAGCGTTCCCGGCCGCAGGCGTTCCTGCCATTCGGCCAACTCGTCCAGGCGTCCGGACCCCGTCACCTCCGGATTCGCCCGGGTGCCAACCCAGCGTCCACGGAACGCCATGTCCGAGCCCAGCTGCAGCCGTTCAATGTCGATCACCAGCCCGGCAGCGGCCATTTCCTGCCAGGCCCCAGCCAGCGTCATCAGCGCCATGCCCTCGCTGATGGAGCCGGGCGTGCTTTCGGCCAGCTGGCCCAGGCCCTGAAAAAGCAGGCCAAGCTGTTCGGGCGGAATCGGTCCGGCCTGCAGCCGGAGACCGGCGGTGCCTAGCTGCTGGTCACTGATTTCGGCCTCCAGCGCGACGTGAACCAGGTCGGTGTCGGTCGAGCGCCGCAGAGCGCGCACCCGCAAGTCACTCAGGCCGGGCGAGCCGGGCTGCAGGTTCAGTTCATCGGCGCTGAATAACAGCGTGGCCGGTTGACCGGCAGCCTGCGACAGGTTCAACGCCAGACCGCGGGCCTGTACCGGGCCGTCAGCAATGGGTCGGAAATCAGCGGCTGCGGCATGCAGATGCCAGCCGCCGGTCAGTCCAAGATGGCCGCGCAGGTCTGCCGGTCGTGAACTCAGCGGGAGCTCCAGGGTGCCGGCCAGGCTCAGCCAGCCAACGCGAAGTGGCGGAAAGTGGCGTGCGCTCAAGCGCAGCCGAAGGTCAGGTTCGGGTTGCCAGGTCAGCTCCGAGCCAAACCAGCCCGGGCGATAGCCTGCCTCCTCGGGGCTGGACCATTCGGCCAGCCAGTCGGGCACCGCATCGCGCAGATAGATTCCAACCACCCCCGGCAGCAACAGGAGCCAGACCGACAGGACCAGGAGCAAACCTATAATGAAGATCTTTCGCATGATCGGGAGCTCGTGATCCATGACGTTTGAATCGGCCGCCGACACCCCGGCGCTGGAGGACCAGGCGGCCGTGCTCAAGGCGGGCTTGCGCCGCATGGGGCTGGAGGTGCCGCCAGCAGGCCAGGAGCGGATGGTGGCCTACCTTGAATTGCTGCGCCGCTGGAACCGCGCCTACAACCTGACCGCGATTGTTGATCCGGCGCAGATGGTAGCACGCCATCTGCTCGACAGCCTCGCCCTGCTGCCGTACCTCGACGGGCGCTGGTTTCTCGATGCCGGCACTGGCGCCGGCCTGCCCGGAGTGCCGCTGGCGGTTGCCTGTCCGCATTGTCATTTCGTTCTGCTCGACAGCAACGGCAAGAAAATCCGTTTCCTGCGCCAGGCGCGTAGGGAGTTGGGGCTGGACAATATCGAGCCGGTACAGGGGCGGCTGGAAAGCTACCGGCCGCGCCGGATGCCCGATGCCGTGATTGCCCGGGCGCTGGCGCCGCTGGAGCGGCTGGTTGGCTGGGCCGGTTACTGGCTCGAACAAGGGGTGCCGCTGTTGGCCATGAAGGGCGATCTGTCGGAAAGCGAGCGATCGGCGGTGCCGCCGCCGTACAATGTCAGGCTCAATGAACTGGAGGTTGCGGGCCTGCCGGCGCGACGTTGCCTGGCGACCGTGGGAATACGATGACAGCAAGCAAGTGCCGGATTGTGGCAGTAGCGAACCAGAAGGGCGGGGTCGGCAAGACCACGACCGCGCTCAACCTGGCTGCCGGCCTGGCCGAGCTGGATCGCTGCGTGCTGTTGATCGACATGGACCCGCAGGGCAACACCACGACCGGCTGCGGTCTCGAGCTCGAGCAGCATGAGCCGACCGTGTGCGAGGTCTTGCTCGACGAGCAGCCGGCCGCAGAGGTGGTGCGCCGTGTTGAAGCGATGAAGCTCGACCTGATCCCGGCCAACGGCGATCTGACCGCCGCCGAAGTGGCCCTGCTGGATCTCGATGACCGCGCGGTCGTGCTCAAACAGGCACTACAGCCGCTGGCCGGGCGATACCACCATGTCATCATCGATTGCCCGCCGGCGCTGAACGTGTTGACCCTGAACGCCCTGACCGCGGCCCACGGCGTGCTGATTCCCATGCAGTGCGAGTACTACGCGCTGGAGGGTTTGACCGCGCTGATCAACACCATCGAGCAAGTGCAGGATTCGGTCAACCCGGCACTGGAGATCGAAGGGCTGGTGCGAACCATGTTCGATGTGCGCAACAATCTGTCCGGTGCCGTCTCGCGCCAGCTTCAGGAGCACTTCGGCGACAAGTTGTTTACTACCGTGGTGCCGCGCAATGTGCGGGTGGCCGAAGCGCCCAGCTACGGCCAGTCGGTGATCCAGTACGACCGCGAGTCGCGCGGCGCCATCGCCTACCTGGGCCTGGCCGGAGAATACCTGCGTCGGTCGGGAGCCGCGCTATGAACACTGCGCGCAAGAAAAAGCCTTTGGGCCGCAATCTGGGCGCGCTCCTCGGCAAGACCCGGGGTGCTGCCCAGTCGCCCGCGGCAGATGACGACCGCTCGGCCCTGAAGCAGCTGCCGCTGGATGCCATTGAGCCGGGACGTTATCAGCCGCGGACCGGCATGGACCCCGAACGCCTGGAGGAATTGGCCGAGTCGATTCGCGCCCAGGGACTGGTTCAGCCGGTGGTTGTGCGCCCGCTGGCCCGGGCCGGCCGCTATGAGTTGATCGCCGGCGAGCGGCGCTGGCGCGCCAGCCGCATCGCCGGCAAGGACAGCATCAGTGCCATCGTCCGCGAAGTGCCCGACGAAGCCACCCTGGCGCTGGCGCTGATCGAAAACATTCAGCGCGAGGACCTCAACCCGCTCGAAGAGGCCGCGGCGCTCAAGCGGCTGATCGACGAGTTTGAATTGACCCACGGTCAGGCGGCCGAAAACGTCGGCCGTTCGCGTGCGGCGGTCACTAACCTGCTGCGTCTTCTGGAACTGGCGCCGCAAGTGCGCGCCTTGGTCGATGAGCGCCGGATCGACATGGGGCACGCCCGGGCCCTGCTTGCCTTGAAGCCGGGTGATCAGGTCCGTGTCGCCCAACAGGTGGTCAACCTGGAGCTCTCGGTGCGCCAGACCGAGGCCCTGGTGCGACGCATGCGCGAGGGCGGGCCCAAGGGTAGGGGGCCGGTAACACCGCGCAATCCCGACCTGGAGCGCCTGGAGCGGGAGCTGGGCGAACACCTCTGTGCTCCGGTTCGGGTGACCCATCAGGCCAGCGGCAAAGGCCAGCTGACCATCCGCTATACCAGTCTCGAGGAGCTCGATGGTCTGCTTGATCGCCTGCGTGGTTCCTGAGGCCTTTGATGCCACGAAGTCGGCCCGATTCCTTGCCGCGGCAATGACCGGACTGCTATACTTCACGGGCTTCGCGGGTTCCGGGTCTGGTGGTTTGCCAAGCCGGCGAGTCAAGGAAGGCTGGGAGTCTTCAACCGTGACGAGTACAGGCCGGACTGCGGTCGGCTGCATGCATGACTGAGACGGATGCGACGGATGCGGCGCTGGCCCGGGTGATTGCCTGGTTGCTGCGCAGCCAGGCCTTGCTGGCGGTCGGTGTGGCCGTTGTGTTCGGGTTGACAGCCGGGCTGCCGATGGCTTTTGCGGCTCTGTGCGGGGGAGCGATCGGCTTGTTCCTGACGGCCATTACCGGTCTGCGGGTTGCCCTGTCTCAGGGCCGTGAGGCGAAGACCATGGTGCGCACCTTTTACCGTGCCATGGCGTTGAAATTTGTGCTGGCGGTGATTCTTTTTGTGGTTGTCGCCAACTGGTTTGCCGGCTACTTTCTGCCAGTGGTGGTCGGGTACACGATGACCTTGATGGCCTACTGGCTGGCGATGCGGAAACTGGGCGCATTGGGTGGGCATGAACCTTAGGAACTGACAAGCGGAAGTCGTTTTTCGAGACTATGGCAACTGACTCCTTACCAATGCCAGGCGCTGAGCAGGCCTCCGCCTGCGAAATGCCCACCGCGGACGCCTACGTCGTCCACCACATTACCAACCTGCGCCTGCCCAAGGGGGCAGATCCTATGGATCCCTGGGTGTTGCACCTGGACACCATGATTGTTTCGTGGGTGCTGGGGTTGTTCCTGGTCGGGTTCCTGATGCTGGCGGCGCGCCGGGCGACAGCCGGGGTGCCCGGCGGGTTGCAGAACTTCGTTGAAATGCTGGTCGATTTTGTTGACAACACGGTCAAGGAGAGCTTCCACGGCCCGCGCGACTTTGTCGGCCCGCTGGCCCTGACCATTTTTGGTGTCGTCTTCCTGTGGAACCTGATGGACCTGGTGCCGGTGGACTATGTTCCTTACGCCGTGTGCAAGGCGGGTCTGGCTGATTATTTCCGCATCGTGCCGTCGGCCGACATCAATGCCCCGTTCGGTCTTTCGGTCACGGTGCTGGCCCTGATCATCATCTACGGCATCAAGGGCAAGGGCCTGGGTGGCTTCGGTGCGGAACTGTTCACCCATCCGTTCGGCGCCAATCCGCTGTTGTGGATTCCCAACCTGGTTCTCAACCTCGTGGAGCTGCTCGCCAAGACCGTGTCGCTGGCCATGCGGTTGTTCGGCAACCTGTATGCTGCCGAGTTGATTTTTGTGCTGATTGCTCTGCTGCCGTGGTGGATCCAGTTCATTCCCGGTGGCGCCTGGGCGATCTTCCACATTCTGGTCGTGCCCCTGCAGGCTTTCCTGTTCATGACGCTGACGATTGTGTATCTGTCGTTGGCCTATGAAAAACACTAAAACAGAACCGTCGATTCTTTAACTTCGCTTTTCGCTCTACATACAAGGCATCTTTAGGAGACAACAATGGAAGCATCTTCAATGGAACTGGCCGGTCTGATTGCGCAGGTTCAGGCCAACACCGCGATCGCTGTCGGCCTGATCTTCGTGGCCACCGCCATCGGCACCGCTATCGGCTTTGCCCTGCTGGGCGGGAAGTTTCTGGAAGGCGCGGCCCGCCAGCCTGAACTGGCCGGCATGCTGCAGGTTCGCATGTTCATCATCGCCGGTCTCCTTGACGCGCTGTCGATCATCGGTGTGGCCTTTGCCGCCCTGCTGATGTTTGCCAACCCGTTGCTGGGTCCGATCCAGCAGGCTGTCGGCGGCTGACGCCGGCTCTAGGTCTTCCAAACGCTAACGAACGCAAGGCGCTCCTATGCTACCGAGTATCTGGACACTGGTCGGCCAGGCCGGAACCTTCCTGGTCTTCATCTGGGCGGTCATGAAGTTTGTCTGGCCGCCGTTGACACAGGCCATGGAAGAACGCCGGCAGAAGATCGCCGAAGGCCTGGCCCACTCGGAACAGGCCGAGCAGGCGCTGGACCGCGCCCAGGCCGAAGCCGACGAAGTCCTCCGCGAAGCGCGCCGCAAGGCCGGTGAAATCATTGAGCAGGCGAGTACCCGCAGCAACCAGATTGTCGAGGAAGCTCGCCAATCCGCCGTCGCCGAGCGAGACCGCCAGGTGGCCGCGGCCGAAGCCGAGATCCGGCTCGCCACCAACCAGGCGCGCGAAGCACTGCGCGAGCGCCTGGCCGAGCTGGCCGTGGCCGGTGCCGGAAGGGTCATCGAGAAGGAAATCGATGCCAAGGCTCACCGCGAGTTGCTCGATAAGCTGGCAGCACAGTTGTAGTCGGGGCCGGCCATGCTGAATCGAACCACACTGGCCAGACCCTATGCGCGCGCTGCCTTCATGGCGGCCGAAGAAGGCGCTGCGCTGGAGCGCTGGAGCGGCAATCTGGCCGTGGCCGCGCATGTTGCGCTCGACGAGGCGGTGCTGGCATTGCTCGACAACCCGCGCCTGACGCGCGCGCAGGTTCTCGACTTGTTTACCAGCGTCGGCGGCGATCGCTTTGATGACCCGTTCGTCAATTTCCTGAAGACACTGAACACGTATCGCCGGCTCAGTCTGCTGCCGGATATTCATGCCCAGTTCGAGGCACTGCGCCGTGAGGCCGAGGCTCGGGTGTACGTGCTGGTTACCTCGGCCCATCCGATGAGCGAAGAGGAACGGGGTGCCTTGAGCGACCGTTTGCGCAAGCGGTTTGACCGGGAAGTCGATCTGGAAGTGGAGGTGGATGCCTCCCTGATCGGCGGCGCGGTGATTCGGGCTCAGGACCAGGTGATTGACGGCAGCGTGCGGGGACAGCTGGAGCGCCTGGCGCGCCAGGTGGCCGCCTGAGATATGAAACGATTTTTCCAAGGATTGCAAGCATGCAACAGACCCTCAACCCGACAGAAATTTCCGAACTGATCCGCAAGCGGGTCGAGCAGTTCGAGGTCTCCTCCGAAGCCCGCACCGAGGGTATGGTGGTCAGTGTTTCGGACGGCATCTGCCGCCTGCACGGACTGGCCGACGTGATGCAGGGGGAGATGATCGAATTCCCCGGAGATACCTACGGCCTGGCCCTGAACCTCGAGCGTGACTCGGTTGGTGCAGTGGTCATGGGCGAGTACAAGCACATCAAGGAAGGGGACACGGTGCGCTGCACCGGGCGTATTCTGCAGGTCCCGGTAGGCAATGCCCTGCTGGGTCGCGTGGTCGATGCGCTGGGCAATCCCATAGACGGCAACGGGCCGATCGAAACCGATCAGTTCGAGCCGATCGAAAAAATCGCCCCGGGTGTTATTACCCGTGAAAGCGTCAGCCAGCCGGTTCAGACCGGCCTGAAAGCCATCGACGCCATGGTGCCGATCGGCCGTGGGCAGCGCGAGTTGATTATCGGCGACCGCCAGACCGGCAAGACAGCCGTGGCGATCGACGCGATCATCAACCAGAAGGGCACCGGCATCAAGTGCATCTATGTGGCCGTGGGACAGAAGACCTCCTCGGTCTCGAACCTGGTCCGCAAGCTCGAAGAGTACGGGGCCATGGATCACACCATCGTGGTTGCAGCCAACGCAGCTGAATCTGCCGCCCTGCAGTACCTCGCGCCTTATGCCGGATGCGCCATGGGTGAGTATTTCCGCGACCGTGGCGAAGACGCGCTGATTGTCTACGACGACCTGTCCAAGCAGGCCGTGGCCTACCGCCAGGTCTCGCTGCTGTTGCGCCGCCCGCCGGGCCGTGAGGCGTTCCCGGGCGATGTGTTCTACCTTCATTCGCGCCTGCTCGAGCGCGCGGCCCGGGTCAATGCAGACTATGTCGAAAAACAGACCAACGGCGAGGTCAAGGGCAAGACCGGGTCGCTCACGGCCCTGCCGATTATCGAGACCCAGGCCGGCGACGTGTCCGCCTTCGTTCCGACCAACGTGATTTCGATCACCGACGGTCAGATCTTCCTGGAAACGGACCTGTTCAATGCCGGCATCCGCCCGGCGATCAACGCCGGGCTGTCGGTCTCGCGCGTGGGCGGTGCCGCCCAGACCAAGGTCATCAAGAAGCTCGGTGGCGGTGTCCGCCTGGCCCTGGCCCAGTATCGTGAGCTGGCCGCCTTCTCGCAGTTCGCCTCGGATCTGGACGAAGCCACCCGCAAGCAGCTGGAGCGTGGTCAGCGTGTGACCGAACTGATGAAGCAGGCGCAGTACTCGCCGATGTCGGTGGCCGAGATGACCGTCAGCCTGTTTGCCGGTAACGAGGGTTATCTCGACGATCTGCCGCTCAACAAGGTGGTGGACTTCGAACAGGCGTTGCTGAGTTTCATGGAAAACAGCCACAAGGAACTGCTCGACAGGATCAACGAAACCGGCGACTGGAACGATGAATTGGCCGCTGAGGTGAAAGCGGCGCTGGATGATTTCAAGTCCACCGGCAGCTGGTAAACGATCATGAGCGGCTCAAAGGAAATCGTCGGCAAGATCAAGAGCGTCCAGAACACCCGCAAGGTGACGCGGGCGCTGGAAATGGTCTCGGCCAGCAAGATCCGCAAGGCCCAGGACATGATGCAGGCCTCGCGGCCCTACGCACGCATGATGCGCCAGGTAATCGGGCACCTTGCCCACGCCAATCTGGAAAACCCGCATCCGTTTAGCGAGGGGCGCGACGAGATCAAGCGCGTAGGCTATATCGTGGTCGCTACCGATCGGGGCCTGTGCGGCGGGTTGAACAACAACATGTTTCGCCAGCTTCTCGGTGAGTTTCGCGCCTGGCAGGAGCAGGGCGTGGAGGTCACCACGGTCATCATCGGGCGCAAGGCCGCGCAGTTTTTCCGCCGCCTGAAGGTGGATGTTTCGGCCAGCACCCAGGATCTGGGCGAGAAGCCGCGCCTGGAAGAACTCATTGGCGCCATCAAGGTGGTTCTCGATGATTTCCGCGAGCATCGGCTCGATCGCCTGCACCTGTGCTACAACCGCTTTGTCAACACCATGACCCAGAAGGTTACGATAGAGCAACTCCTGCCGTTGCCGCCGTCCGAAGAGGAAGGCTTTGATCAGTACTGGGACTACCTGTACGAGCCGGACCCGGAGTCACTGCTGGATGATTTCCTGGTTCGCTATATCGAGTCGGTGGTGTACCAGGCTACCCTGGAGAATCTGGCCAGCGAGCATGCCGCCCGCATGGTGGCGATGAAGAGCGCATCGGATAATGCGAGCAACCTTATCGACGATCTCAGGCTGGTGTACAACAAGGCGCGCCAGGCTGCCATCACCCAGGAGATTTCGGAAATCGTGGGTGGTGCTTCTGCGGTTTCATGACCGCTTTGAATCAATTTCAGGAAACGGGTTTCGTCGAAGTCTGATCAGGGCGGGGCCAAAACACAAGGGATGAGCACAATGAGTTCCGGAAAAATAGTTCAGATTATCGGTGCCGTAGTTGACGTGGAATTTCCGCGCGGCGAGGTTCCCAAGATCTATGACGCTTTGACGATCGACGAGACCGGCACCCTGCTTGAGGTGCAGCAGCAGCTCGG
Organism: Gammaproteobacteria bacterium; assembly: GCA_003565625.1. GTDB lineage: Bacteria > Pseudomonadota > Gammaproteobacteria > Xanthomonadales > Wenzhouxiangellaceae > Wenzhouxiangella. The sequence goes on along the minus strand of PXBD01000044.1, from coordinate 34,232 downwards.
GGACGGTGTGGTTCGGACGATTGCCCTGGGCTCTACCGACGGACTCAAGCGTTACGGCAGCGTAAGCAACAGCGGGGACGCCATCACTGTCCCGGTGGGCAAGAAAACCCTGGGCCGCATCATGGACGTGATGGGCAACCCGATCGACGAGGCCGGTGACATTGGCGCCGACGCACACTGGCCGATCCATCGTCAACCACCGAGTTTCGAGGAGCAGGCGGCCAGCAACGAGCTGCTCGAAACCGGCATCAAGGTGATCGATCTGATCTGTCCGTTCGCCAAGGGCGGCAAGGTCGGCCTGTTCGGCGGTGCCGGTGTCGGCAAGACGGTCAACATGATGGAGTTGATCCGTAATATCGCCATCGAGCACTCCGGCTACTCGGTATTCGCCGGCGTGGGTGAGCGCACCCGCGAAGGCAATGACTTCTACCACGAGATGAAGGATTCCGACGTCCTCGACAAGGTCGCGCTGGTCTACGGTCAGATGAACGAGCCGCCGGGTAACCGCCTGCGGGTGGCCTTGACTGGCCTGACCATCGCCGAGTACTTCCGCGACGAAGGGCGGGATGTGTTGATGTTCATCGACAACATCTATCGCTATACGCTGGCCGGGGTCGAGGTTTCCGCGTTGCTTGGCCGCATGCCCTCCGCGGTGGGCTATCAGCCGACCCTGGCCGAGGAAATGGGTGCGCTCCAGGAGCGGATCACCTCGACCAAGACCGGTTCGATCACCTCGATCCAGGCTGTGTATGTTCCGGCCGATGACCTGACCGACCCTTCGCCGGCGACCACCTTTGCCCACCTCGACGCGACCGTGGTTCTATCGCGCAACATCGCCGAGCTGGGTATCTACCCGGCCGTCGATCCGCTCGACTCCACCTCGCGCCAGCTCGACCCACTGGTGGTGGGCCAGGAGCACTACGACGTGGCCCGCAAGGTTCAGGGCACACTGCAGCGCTACAAGGAGCTCAAGGACATCATCGCCATCCTGGGGATGGATGAACTCAGCGAAGAAGACAAGCAGACCGTCGCCCGCGCGCGCAAGGTCGAGCGCTTCTTCTCGCAGCCGTTCTTCGTCGCCGAGGTGTTCACCGGCTCGCCCGGTGTCTATGTTTCCCTCAAGGAAACGATTCGCGGCTTCAAGGGCATTGTCGATGGTGACTACGACCACCTGCCGGAGCAGGCCTTCTATATGGTCGGTACCATCGACGAGGCGGTCGAGAAGGGCGCCAAGATGCTGGACAAGGCTGCTTGATCCGGCTCCACCTGAACGCGGGATAACGACATGGCATCCACCATCCATTGCGACATCGTCAGTGCCGAGGCGGAGATTTTCTCGGGCAGTGCGACCATGGTCGTTGTGCCCGGTGAAGAGGGCGATCTGGGTATTGCACCGCGCCACGCACCGCTGTTGACAAGATTGCGTCCCGGCCAGGTCCGGGTGCTGCTCCCGGAAGGCGGCGAAGAGTTCTACTTTATTTCTGGCGGGCTGCTCGAGATCCAGCCGCAGGTCGTCACCGTGTTGTCCGACACGGCCCAGCGCGCCGGAGATCTGGACGAGTCGGCGGCACTGAAGGCCAAGGAAGAAGCCGAGCGTGCCATCGCCGATCGCTCCGCCGGCATGGAAGTGGCCCAGGCCCAGGCCCAGCTGGCCCAGGCCATGGCCCAGCTGGCCGCACTGGAGCGCTTCCGCAAGCAGCTCAAGCGCTGAGTGTCGGGACGATTGTTGGGGCAATTGTCGGGGCAATGGTCTAGCCGCCTGGCGTCGCAATGCCGCAGCCTGCCCGAATCCGGTCGGGTGATGAGGCCGCGCCGGCCCGGTTCGTGCCGTTCGGGGCGGCGAGAGCCGATGCGGCTCTACACGGGAAACGGGGTTAGCTTTTGACCGAACAACACACCTCGATCCAGTCCCACCTGATGGGTTTGCGCCAAGAGCATCGTGACCTCGACCGCGCGATTGCCCACCTGGCCGAAACCCCGTCGATCGACCAGCTTCAACTTCGCCGAATGAAGAAACGCAAGCTGCGCCTGCGGGATCAGATTTCTTACTGGGAGAGCAAGCTGATTCCTGACCTCGACGCCTAAGGGGTTTGGGTCATGACGACGGTTGCTCGAGCTCCAGGACCTCCGGGGTGACCTGGATGATGGCGTGACGGACTTCCTTGTCAAGAATCAGGCGCGCATCCCGGGCGAACTCCTGCAGGCGCTGATCGAATATCAGCCGGCCATTATCGTCGCGGCCGAGCACGCCGGATTCGGTTAGCGATTCAATGAACTGCTTGAACAACGTCCGGTCGGAAAATTCCGGTGCCTCGAACTGATGCAGCAAGGAAATACGCTGCGCGGAGAGAATACACAGCTGCTCCAGCTGCGCCCGGGTCAGGTGGCCTGAGCCGTTCTTGGCCAGAATGGATACGGTAATGAAATAGCGCTCGAAGGTCTGGACCATGGTGTTGGCCAGCAGGCGCAGGTAGTAGGTTTCATTGCTGCCGCCGGGCGGGCGCTGCAAACGGTCCTGCGACTGTCGCAGCAGGCCCAGTTCGACCATCAGGTCGGCGGTATGGTCAACCACCTCGTCGAGGCCGTCCAGCGTCCAGGGCAGAAACAGTTCGCGTCGCAGAAACGGATACACGGTGGCTGTCAGCGCCTTTAGGCGCGACCGGTGAACTCTCTGGACGTTGAGAAAACAGCAAGCGATCCATGCGCTCATCGCGAGCAGGTGCGCCGAATTATTGCGGAAATAGGTCAGGAGTACCGCGGTAGTCGCGTCGGTGCGAATGATGCTGCCAAGCCGGTGCACGTGCCGCTCGACCAGCCCCATTTGCAGGCCGTATTCGATGATCTGCTCTGGCGGCATGGCGGTCACCGTGACTCGATCGGAGTATTGCAGCCCGCCAACCAATCCTTTCAGCAGGCCGAGCAGGCGGCCAAGATCGCCTTCGTCCAGCGCCTGCTTGCGGCTGGCGAGCAACGCGATCGACAGCAGATTGATCGGGTTGACGTGGGAACTGCGATTGATGTTGACCATGATCTGTCCGGCCAGGTCGTCTACCAGGCCGGAGAGCCACGGCGGCTTGCTGTCGACGTCGTAGGGGCGCTGGGCCCAGTCCGGGTCATGTTGTTCCAGCAGTTGGTTCAGTCTCACCGGCTCGCCGAAACTGACCGTGACTTCGCCGTAGTTCTTGCGCAGGATGTTGACCAGATTGCGCAGGTCAGACAAGGACTCCGGCTTTTTCTGCTGGCCGGAAAGCTCCGAGATATAGGCGTTCCCTTCGGCCAGGCGTTCATAGCCGATGTAGACCGGCTGGAACAGGATCGGCCGATTCTGAGAACGCAGAAAGGCGCGAACCGTAATCGACAGCATGCCCGCGCGCGGTGGCAGCAGCCTGCCGGTGCGTGACCGTGTCCCTTCGATGAAGTATTCCAGCGCTACGCCGCGGCTGAGAATCAGCGCGACATACTGGTTGAATACGGCGGCGTAGAGCGGCTGCGAGCGGAACGAGCGGCGCAGGAAAAACGCGCCCCCGCGTCGCAGCAGACCGCCGATCAGCGGCATGTTGAGGTTGACGCCGGCCGCGATATGGGGCGGAACAAACCCGCGGTGGTAGAGCAGGTAGCTGAGCAGCAAGTAGTCGATGTGGCTGCGGTGGCAGGGTACGTAGATGACCTCGTTGCCGGCCGAATTTTCCCGGAACTGGCGGAAATGTTTGACCTCGACGCCGCGATAGATCCGGTTCCAGAACCAGGTCAGCAGCATGTCGCAGATGCGCACGACCGTGTAGGAATAGTCGGCGGCAATTTCGCGCGCGTACCCGCGCGCCATGGCCTGCGCCTTGACCTGCGAGATCCCGTCCTTGCGCGCCTTGGCAGCGACTGCCTCCTCCACGGCCGGGCTGTTGATTACGGTCTCGACCAGGGTGCGGCGATGTGATCGGTCCGGCCCGATGGCCGCGGTTCGTGTTCGCTTGAAGTGGACCCGGAGGATTCGGCTCAGTTTGGCCAGCGCCTGGCCATTGCCGGGGCTTTGCGCGAGGATGTCATCGAGCAGCACCGGCTGGCCGAACTGCACCAGCGTGGCACGCCCGTTGACCAGGGTCGAGAACAGCCGCCGCAGCCGTCCACCCAGGTCCCAGTTCTCGGAAAACAGGATCTTGAAAAACCCGTCCTCGTTGTCAGGTGCACGTCCGATCAGCACCGAAACCGGCACAATCTGGATCCCGTTTGGTTCGGCGTCGCTGATCTCGGCCAGATCCAGCAGGTGCCTGAGCATGGCCGAGTGTCTGCGCCGTTCCAGACTGCGAATCAGCAACCCCCGGTAGCGCCGATGGGCACCGTAGCTTCGGGTCAGTTCGATCTTGCCTGCGCGGAAGGGTCGTGCGGGACGATGCCAGCCCTGATCCCGGCAGATCTGGTCGGCAATCAGCAGTGAACTCAGGGCGTAGGTATCAAGAACGTAGAAGGTAGGGCGTTCGGGGTCGAGTCCGAGTTCCGAGAGGTCTTCAGGCACGATCGTGCTGCGCACCCACAGATGGAGCAGCCAGCGCAACAGCCCCAGCCAGGCTGAATACAGGCTCACGCCCAAACGGCGAAGGCGGCTTTGCTCGGGCATCGAGTTTGCGACCGGAAAAGAGCCCGGAGTGTACCACCGCCCGTTTTCTCCGACCAAGCCGGTAATGGGCAAAAAAAGGGCGCTTCCATTCCGAAGCGCCCGCAGCCGGTCGAGACCGGTAATGTGGCTCGGGTCGGTAAACGCGGCCACTGGTTGATTGTTGAGCGAGAGTTACAGTGCGATGTAAACCTCATGGATAATAGTAAGTTAAAGATGTAAAGTAATCAAGTGATTTATATAAAAATCATAACATGCTGAAAAACCGTGAAATCTCTTGTTGCAGGTTTTCGGCGGCCTGGTGTGGATCGCCGGCATCTCGAATCGGGCGCCCGACCACGATGTAATCGGCCCCGGCCCGGAAGGCTTCGGCGGCCGATAGTGTGCGCTTCTGATCTCCGCCCTGGTTATCCACCGGACGAATCCCGGGGCACACCACCACCAGGCCGTGATCAACGCCGGTTCGCAGCGCCTTGGCCTCCAGTCCAGACGAGACAACCCCGGCGCAGCCGATCGCCAGCGCGCGTTGGGCCCGTGAAAGCACCAGAGCCTCCACGTCACAGGCAAAACCCAGATCGTCCAGGTCGCCGCGGTCCAGGCTGGTCAGCGCAGTGACCGCCAGGATGCCGGTGCTGCCGCGCTCGGCAACGGCGGCTTTGAGCATGGCATCGTTGCCGTGCACGGTCAGGAAGTCGACCTCGAGGCGGGCCAGTTGGGCCACGGCTCGGCCGACGGTGGCCGGGATGTCGAACAGTTTCAGATCGGCAAAAACGCGCTTGCCCCGTCGTTTCAGTTCCGCGCTCAGTTCGAAGTAGGCTCCACTGAGGAACATTTCCAGGCCCAACTTGTAGAACACGACCGAGTCGTCCAGTTGTTCGATCAGCTGCATGGCCCGGTCCGGGTCGGGGACATCGAGGGCGAAGATCAGGCGTTCGCGTTCGGGGATGTTCTTGTGCCAGTGGCTATGGGTCATGATTGGATTCCTTGTGATTTCACCATCGAAAGGCAAAACCGGTGTTGATCTGCAGTCATCGGCGTTCATTCGCGGTTGCCGGCTCTTCCAGCCACGCCGCCTCAGGCGACGAGTTCAAGGTTCGCGTACGCCAGGACCAGCCATTTGCTGCCGGCCTGCTCGAAATTGACCTGGATGCGAGCATTCGGGCCCTGCCCTTCCAGGCTGACAACGGTTCCGAATCCGAACCGGCTGTGGCGCACGGCCGCACCCAGGCCAAACCCGCCGGCGTCCTCGGCGACCGGGCGGTCGCTATGAGCGGACCCGACGCGGAAGCTGGAGCGGATGGACTCGATCAATTCCGCCGGAATCTCGTTGAGAAAACGCGATGGACGCGAGAAGTTGGTCTGACCATAGGTCTGGCGCGACTCGGCATGAGTGACATACAGGCGCTGCATGGCGCGGGTCATGCCGACGTAGCATAGACGGCGCTCTTCGGCCAGGCGGCCCGGCTCCTCGATCGACTTTTGATGCGGGAACAGGCCTTCTTCCATGCCGGCCAGAAACACCAGCGGAAACTCCAGGCCTTTGGCCGAGTGCAAGGTCATCAACTGCACGCAGTCCTCCCAGCGCTCGGCCTGGTGTTCACCGGCCTCGAGCGCGGCCTGCGACAGGAACGAGGCCATGACGCTCAAGCCTGCCTGCTCGTCCTCGAATGGCTGGTCGAAACCCTCCGCGGCCCGCACCAGTTCGGCCAGGTTCTCCTCGCGCGCCTCGGCCCGGTCGGCGGGTTCCCGTTTCTGGTACCAGGCGACCAGCCCGGTTTGCTTGACCACGATCCGAACCGCGCCGGCCAGATCGGTTTCCGGCCGGGCTGTGGTGAGTTGATCAATCAGCTGCAGGAAGCCGCCCACGGCCGAGCCGGCGCGCGCGGCCAGCCCTCCCTGAGCCACCATTTCGGTGGCGGCCTGACCGAGCGATTGTCCATGGGCACGGGCGTGCTCGCGGATCCGGTTGACCGTTTGCTCGCCGATGCCGCGTGCCGGCACATTGACCACGCGTTCGAAGGCGGTGTCGTCGTGCGGGTTGTGCATCAGCCGCAGGTAGGCCATGGCGTCCTTGATTTCGGCCCGCTCGAAGAAGCGCAGACCCCCGTACACGCGGTAAGGAATGTCCTCGCGCAACAGCGCTTGCTCGAACAGGCGCGACTGGGCGTTGGAGCGGTACAGTACGGCCCCATCGGACGGGCGACCGCCCTGGACGATCCAGTCCTGAATCCGGGCGATCACGAACTCGGCCTCTTCCTCGGCGTTGTAGGCCGAAAACAAGCGGATTGGTTCGCCCTGCTCGCCTTCGGTCCAAAGGCTCTTGCCCATGCGGTCGTCGTTATGGTTGATGACCTGGTTGGCGGCTTCGAGGATGGTGCGGGTGGAGCGGTAGTTCTGCTCGAGGCGGATCATCTCGGGCTGGAAGTCGCGGTTGTAGTGGGCGACGTTTTCGACCCGGGCACCGCGCCAGCCGTAGATTGACTGGTCGTCATCGCCAACCACGAACAGACGATTACCGTCTCCGGCCAGCAGCCGCACCAGGGCGTATTGCAGGGTGTTGGTGTCCTGAAACTCGTCGATCAGGATGTGACCGAACCGCGCTTGATAGTGGGCGCGACGCTCGGGGTGATCGCGCAGCAACTCGACCGTGCGCAGCAGCAACTCGGCGAAGTCAACCAGGCCGGAGCGTTCGCAGTAATCCTGGTACCGCTGGTAGATTTCCACCTGGCGCGACTGAAAGCTGCGGTCGAAGTGCTCGATCTGGCCCGGTCGCCGGCCTTCGTCCTTGTGGTGATTGATAAAGCCCTGAACCTGGCGTGGCGGATGCTCGCTCTCATCGATTTCCAGCTCACGCATGACGCGCCGGACCAGCCGAAACTGATCCTCCGAGTCGAGGATCTGGAAGGTGTCGGACAGCCCCACTTCGGCTGCATGCATGCGCAGCAGGCGATGGCAGATACCATGAAAAGTCCCGATCCAGAGACCGTCCGGACGAATGTCGAGCAGGCGCCCGACCCGCCCGCGCATCTCGCCGGCCGCCTTGTTGGTGAAGGTGACCGCCAGCAGGCTCATGGGCGAAACATGATGAACCTGGATCAGCCAGGCAATGCGATGCACCAGCACCCGGGTCTTGCCGGAACCGGCGCCGGCCAGCACCAGCAAATGCCCGTCCTCTGCCGTCACCGCCTGGCGCTGGGCGTCGTTGAGTTCGTCGAGTAAGTGGGAGACGTCCATGGGTTAAAAAAAGACTCTTGGAACCGCAGATGAACGCGGGTCAATCATGCCCATCAGTGCGGGCGGGACTGATCGCCCGATGGCCGATATCGGCGCGATAAAACCCGTCTTCAAAGCCGATGCGGGCGGTCCATTCCAGGGCGTGGGCCTGGGCCTGGGCGACGCTGTCGCCGAGGGCGGTGACACAGAGTACTCGGCCACCGTTGGTCACGACTTGCTCGCCGTCCATGCGGGTGCCGGCGTGGAAGACTTTCACCGTCTCGGGCGGGGCGATGTCGAGCCCGGAGATCGGCTTGCCCTTGACGTAGTCCTCCGGATAACCGCCTGCGGCCATCACGATGCCAAGTGCCGTGCGCTCATCCCACTCCAGCGTGATTTGGTCGATGCGTCCGTCGAGCACCGCCAGCAAGGTTTCGACCAGGTCGGATTGCAGCCGCATCAGAATGGGCTGGGTTTCGGGGTCGCCAAAGCGCACGTTGAATTCGAGCACCCTGGGCCCGCCGGGCGTGAGCATCACCCCTGCGTACAAAAAGCCGGTAAACGGGCAACCGTCAGCGCGCATACCGGCCAGCGCCGGTTCGATGACTTCAGCGAGAAGTTGCCGGTACAGCTCGGCCGTGACCACCGGGGCCGGAGAGTAGGCCCCCATGCCGCCGGTATTGGGCCCCAGGTCACCCTCGTCGCGGCGCTTGTGGTCCTGGCTGGAAGCCAGCGGCAAAGCTTTTCCGCCGTCGGCCAGGACGATGAAGCTGACCTCTTCGCCGACCAGGAATTCCTCGATCACGACCCGGCTGCCGGCAGCGCCGAATGCGGCACCCGACAGCATGTCTGCCAGCGTCTGTTTGGCCGCTGCCTCGTCGTCGACAATGACCACGCCCTTGCCGGCGGCAAGTCCGTCCGCCTTCAGCACGACCGGATAGCCCATCGCGCGCGCCTGGCGCAGGCCTTCCTCTACGCTGTCGACGACCGCATGGCCGGCGGTCGGGATGCCATGGCGGCCCATGAAATCCTTGGCGAAGGCCTTGGAAGACTCCAGCCGGGATGCCTGGGCCGACGGGCCGAAGCATTTCAGCCCGGCCCGGGAAAAGCGATCAACCAGGCCGGCAGCCAGCGGTGCCTCCGGTCCGACGATGGTCAGCTCGATTTGTTCAGCGCGGGCCAGGGAAATCAGGCTGTCGAGGTCGTCGACGTCCACCGTGGCGTTGCGCACTCCGGGTTCCAGCGCGGTTCCGGCATTGCCGGGCGCTACCAGTACTTCGGATACCTTGTCCGAGCATGCCGCCTTCCAGGCCAGGGCATGCTCTCGACCGCCGCTGCCAATGATGAGAACTTTCATGGGAAAAACCGCAGGTCGATGGGCTCAGGCTGGATTGTACCGCCGGTGCCGCTGCCCGATCTAATGACGGAAGTGGCGTCGGCCGGTCAGGATCATGGCCATGTCGTGCTGGTTGCAGGCCGCGATGACTTCCTCGTCGCGCATCGAGCCCCCGGGCTGGATCACCGCGCGGATGCCGCGCTCGGCTGCGGTCTCAATGCTGTCGGCAAAGGGGAAGAAGGCATCGGATGCCATGACGCCACCGGCCAGCTCCAGTTTGGCCTCGGCGGCCTTCCAGGCGCCGATGCGCGCCGAATCAACCCGGCTCATTTGTCCGGCGCCGATGCCGATGGTGGCCTCGGCGCGCGCGTACACGATGGCGTTGGAACGCACCGACTGGACTACCGCCCAGGCAAATTGCAGGTCGGCCAGTTCGCCCGGCGCTGGCTGGCGCCGGCTGGCCACTGTCCAGGCAGACTCATCGGCGGCCGGGGCGTCAGGCTGCTGTACCAGCCAGCCGCCGTCGATCGGGCGCACGTCGAGTGCGTCGCTTGTCGAGCGCGTCGGCGCGAGCAGGCGCAGGTTGGTTTTCCGGCTCAATAGCTCGAGTGCGGCCGGGCTGAACGAGGGCGCCAGAATGACTTCGACAAAGCGCTCGCACAGCGCTTTCGCGAGAGCCTGGTCGATTTCGCGGTTGAAGGCGATGATGCCGCCAAACGCCGAGACGGGATCGCAGGCCAGGGCCTGCTCATAGGCATGGGCAGGGGATTCACCCAGGGCCGCCCCGCACGGGTTGGTGTGCTTGACGATCACGCAGGCCGGGCGCTCCGGGTTCAGCAGGCCCACCGCCCGCCACGCGGCGTCAGCGTCGAGCAGATTGTTGAAAGACAGGGCCTTGCCCTGCAAAGGCCGCGCGCCGGCCAGCCCGCCCTCTGCGTCCCGGGTCGTATCCCGGTACAGGCCGGCGAGTTGATGCGGATTTTCTCCGTAGCGCAGCGTCTGGACCTGCGCCAGCGGCAGGTGGAGCCTGGGTGGCAGGGCATCGGGTCGGCTCCCGGCGGCCAGCCATTGGCTGATCTGGCCGTCGTAGGCACTGGTGTGGGCGAAAGCCTTGACCGCCAGCTGGCGGCGCTGTTCGACAGGAGGCAGGTCCGGCAACCGTTCGATGAGCGTCGGGTAGTCGGCCGGGTCGCACAGCACACAGACATCCGCATGGTTCTTGGCTGCGGCTCGCAGCATGGCCGGGCCTCCGACATCAATCTGCTCGATGGCCTCGGCATCGGTACAGCCGACCTGGGCGGTGGTGGCGGCGAATGGGTAGAGGTTGACGGCAAGCAGATCGATGGCGTCCATGCCATGTTGGACCATGATCGAGTCATCGATGCCGCGCCGGCCCAGCAGACCGCCGTGGATGACCGGGTGCAGCGTTTTGACGCGGCCGGCCATGACCTCCGGAAAGCCGGTATGGCTGGAAACCTCGGTCACTTCGAGCGCGTTTTTCTGCAGCTCACGCGCGGTTCCGCCGGTTGAGAGAATGCGCCAGCCGGCGGATACCAGGGCGCGGGCCAGATCCACGATCCCGGTCTTGTCGGACACGCTCAGCAGGGCCGTTGGCCGGTGCGGGCTCATCGCGGCTGCGGCTGGATCTGATAGCGCTTGAGCCGGTTGCGCAAGGTCGCCCGGGTGATGCCCAGGATTTCAGCGCTGCGTGACTGGTTGCCGCCGGTGCGCACCAGCACCGCCTCGATCAATGGCCGCTCAACCTCCGCAATCAGTACATCGTAGAGATTGTCGGGCGGTGTCTGGCCCATATCGTCCAGATACTGATCGACCACAGAGCGCACCACCTCGTGCAGGCAGGGACCGCTGCCGTTGAGTTTTCCCATGCTTCCCTCGTCCTGTCGTTCCGCGCTTCGCCGGCGCAGTCAAAGACCGCTAACGATAGCACAATGCCCGGCCGGGTCAGCGGGCGCAAACGCAAACTGCGAACCCGGCGAGCTAGAAAAACCGAAATTCGAAACCGGCCGGCTGCGAGCCGGTGATCAGGACTTCCAGAATAATCGGCAGATCGCGGCCCGGCGCGAGCCGATTGCCAAGCTGCTGGGTGGCGGCCAGATAGTCCCCTGGTTGAAAACGGCGCACCCCGATCATTTGATTGCTGCTGTCGAACAGACGCAGTTCAAGCACCGGCCATTCGATGGCAGCCGCGCTCTCATTGCGCAGCGTGGCGCTGATCACTACCGCATCGGCCAGCGAAGGATGCGCGTGCAGGTCGCGCGCAACCAGGGTTACGGCAGCTGCACTCGCGATTCCCGGATCAGCACTTTGCAGCCAGCGCGCCGGTGCCTCATACAGCCAGATGAACTGGGCGAGCAGCGCGGCCAGCAGCAGTCCGGCTGCCACCGACCACGGCCGGCTGGAACCCTGCCCAGGATCATTGTCCAGGTCGATTGCTGCCGGGACAGCGTCGTTTTGCACCTGGACATCGAGATCATCGCTGCCGCTGTCATCGGCAGCATCCAGTCCGGGAATCTCGTGCTGCTCGTACACCCTGTGACCCAGCAGTGGCGGCATGCCGCGGCCGCGCAGTGGCGTGGTGGTTTCATCCGGCCGCTCGGCAAACAGGCTGGCGAGCGAGTTGAAGGTCTTGCCACAGTTGCTGCATCGAACCACCCCGGCGGCCTCGGCCATTTCCCAGGTCTGCAGTTCATAACAGGCCTCGCAGGATGGACAGCGGGTATACATTTACTGCCGGCCGATGAGCGCCCGCAAACGCTCCAGGTCGTCATGGAAGCTGGCGCTGGTTTCATTGCGACGTTCCTCGAGGTCATCGATGGCCTTTTGCAGCCGGCGAATCTCGGCCCGGCTCGCGTTGATCGATTCCTCGAGGGAGTCCGAAACCGGCTGATCGCGGCGTTTCATCGACGCTGCTTGAGACACCAGCGATTCAAAGCGTCCGCGCGCGTGCTCCAGCGAGGTTTCCAGCGCGGCACGCTGGTTGTCGAAGTTCTCGAGGCGCCAGTTGAGGCTGTTCTGCAGATCCTGTTCGTTGCGGTAGGCGGCCAGCAGCAGGCGGTCACGCGCGGCCTGATCCTGCTGCTCGGCCTCCAGTTCGGCCTGTAACGCACGCTGGGCGATCCGCCGGGCCCGCTCCTCTGGCGCGATCTCAGGTTCGATGCGCTCGACCACGGTGCCGTCCGGGCCCAGCCGGTCATAGCCGCGCGCGCGGTGTTCCGGCGGGACCGCGTGACCATAGTGGATCAGTCCGTTGGCATCGGTCCAGCGATAGACGGTCTGGGCGTAGACCATGGAGCACGCCAGCAGCCCCGCCAGCAGCAGGCCCGAGCGCTTGATCATGCCGGTTCGACTCCGTAGCGGGTTCGATAGTCACGCATCCTGCCAAGTGCATCCGGATCCTGTCCGCACTGTTCCAGCCAGGCGACCAGGTCGTCGAGGCGAGCGATGCTGACCACCTCAAGCCCGCCTGCGCGCAGGGACTGCGCGGCCGAGCGCTGATCGGCACCACGCTCCTGGCGGTCAAGCGCGATGACAACGCCGACCGGGTCAGCGCCGGCAGACCGGATCAAGTCCAGCGACTCACCAATCGCGGTGCCGGCCGAGATCACGTCATCAATGATCAGGGCCCGGCCCTGCAGCGGGGCCCCGACCAGCACGCCGCCTTCGCCATGGTCCTTGGCTTCCTTGCGGTTGTAGGCGAAACCGACGTTGATGCCGTGGTCTCGTTGCAGCGCGGCTGCGACCAGGGCAGCCAGGGCGATGCCCTTGTAGGCCGGCCCGAAGACCAGGTCGAAGCGCAGGCCCGAGGCGGCGATGGCTTCGGCATAGCAGCGCGCGAGCTGGTCGAGGCTGCAGCCGTCGCAGAATGCGCCGGCATTGAAGAAATACGGGCTCAGCCGCCCTGACTTCAGAGTGAACTGCCCGAAGCGCAGCGCCTGGTAGCGCACGGCTAGTTCCAGAAAGCGGGTTGTCCAGTCCGGCATCATGCAAGCATTCTAGCGAGTGTGCGGGGGTAGTTGCCATCGGTTTGTTCCCTCGTTGCCAGACCATTGCCCCCGGGCTACAGTGAAGGCAACGGGCCGGGTCGGTGCGGCTCGAGGCAAGACTGAGGAGTGGAATGCCGTAATGAAGCAGTCCGTTTTCCAGGCCGAGGCGTTGACCAAGGTCTACCACATGGGCGAGGTCGCCATCCACGCCCTGCGCGGCGTGGACCTCGAGCTCTACGAGGGCGAACTGGTGGTCATGCTGGGCGCTTCCGGTTCGGGCAAGTCGACCCTGCTCAACATCATGGGCGGCCTGGACGTGGCCACCGATGGCAAGCTGCGCTACCGCGACCAGGAACTGTCCCGCGCCGGCGAGGCCGAGCTGACCCGCTTCCGGCGCGAGCATGTCGGCTTCGTGTTCCAGTTCTATAACCTGATTCCCTCGCTGACCGCGCGCGAGAACGTGGCCATCGCCACCGACATTGCCACTGATCCCATGCGCCCGGAAGAGGCGCTGGAGTTGGTCGGCCTGGACGACCGCCTCGATCACTTCCCGTCGCAGCTGTCCGGCGGTGAGCAGCAGCGCGTGGCCATTGCCCGCGCCATCGCCAAACGGCCGATGGTGTTGATGTGCGACGAGCCGACCGGCGCGCTGGACTCGAAAACCGGCATCCGCGTGCTCGAGGTCATCGAGCACATCAACCGCGAGCTCAACACCACCACCGCCATCATCACCCACAACGAGGTCATCGGCCAGATGGCCGACCGGGTGATTCGTTTGAGCGACGGCAAGGTCTCCGACATTCATGTCAACGACCGGAGAGTCGCGCCGGCCGAGCTGGCCTGGTAGCGCCTTGGACATGCAGGCGCTCCATCGCAAGCTGCTGCGCGACCTGACCGGGCTCAAGGGACAGGTGGCCGCGATCGCTGTGGTCATCGCCGCCGGCGTCATGACGCTGATGATCGCGGTGACCTCGCTGGATGCCATTCGTCTGTCCATGGAGCGCTTCTATTCCAGTCACCAGCTGGCCGACGTCTGGACCTCGGTGACGCGCGCGCCGGACGTGCTGGCCGAGCGGCTCCAGGCCATTCCCGGCATCAATCAGATCGAGACCCGGGTGGTCGCGCCGGTGAGGCTGGAAGTGCCCGGTTATCCGGATCCGATCCGTGGCCAGATCCTGTCCATCCCCGACGGGCGCCAGCCCGGTCTCAACCGCCTGGCCTTGCGCGCCGGTAGCCTGCCGGACTCCGGCCGCGGCGACCAGGTCGTGGTCAGCGAGCCCTTCGCCGAGGCGCATGGTCTTCAGCCCGGCGACGAGCTCAAAGTCATCATCCGCGGCCGCTTCGAGCGGCTGCGCATCAGCGGCACCGCGCTGTCGCCGGAGTTCGTCTACCAGGTCGGTCCGAATGATCTCTTGCCCGACTACGAGCGCTACGCCGTACTGTGGATGAACCGGCGCGCGCTAGCCAACGCCTTCGGCATGGGCGGGGCCTTCAACAATCTGACGGTGAGTCTGCAGTCCGGGGTGGGGGTCGACGGCGTCATCGAGCGCCTCGATCAGATCCTCGCGCCCTACGGCGGGATTGGCGCCCACGGGCGCGATGAGCTCATGTCGCACCGCATGCTGAGCGAGGAGATTACCCAGCTCAAGGTCATGGCCGTGGTGCTCCCGACGGTCTTTCTCGGTGTTTCCGGGTTTTTGCTCAGCGTGCTGATGGGCCGGATCATCCAGACCCAGCGCCAGCAGATCGCCGTGCTGAAGGCCTTCGGCTACCGCGACGGCGAGCTGGCCGGACACTACGCGCTGCTGACCGCCCTGATCGTCGCCATCGGCGTGACCCTGGGCATCGTGCTCGGTCTGTGGGCCGGGGAGGCCATGGCCGCGCTGTATGCCGAGTATTTCCGTTTTCCCGAAACCGTGACCCGACTGCAGGCGCGGGTCGTCGTTTTGGCGATCGTTGTTTCCGGTCTGAGCGCCGGCTTCGGTACCTTTCGGGCCGTGGCGCGCGCGGTGCGCCTGCCGCCGGCCGAGGCCATGCGGCCGCCGTCCCCGGAGGATTTTCGCCCCGGCTGGTTCGAGCGGTCCCGCGTTGGCCAACGCCTGGCCCAGACTACCCGCATCATCCTGCGCAACCTCGACCGCCACCGCTTCAAGAGTGCCATGACCGTGTGCGGCATCGCCCTGTCGACCTCGCTGCTGGTGCTGGGCAGCTACCAGTTCAATGCGATCCAGCACATGATCGACCAGCAGTACCGCAAGGTGCTCCGCATGGACACCCACCTGAGTTTCATCGAGCCAACCTCGCAGAGCGTGCTGGCCGAACTGAAAGCCATGTCAGGGGTGTTGCACGCCGAAGGCTATCGCCAGGTGCCGGTGCGCCTGGTCAATGGCCATTTGAGCGAGCGCAACGCCATCCTCGGTCTGCCCGAGCGCGCCGAGTTGCGCGGCCTGATCGACCGAGACGCCAACCCCATCTATATGCCGGACGAGGGTCTGTTCATGACCCGTTTCCTCGCCGAGCAGCTGGGCTTGCGTCCCGGCGATCCGGTCGTGGTCGAGACGCTTGAGGGCGCGCGCAGGCAGGTCGAGTTGGTGCTGGCCGGCGTGGTCGACGAGCCGCTGGGCCTGAGCGCCTACATGCGCATCGAGCCGCTCAATACACTGATGCGCGAGGGCCCGGCCGTGAGCGGGGTGTGGCTGATGACCGACCCGGAAGCCCGCACCGCTCTCTACGATCGGCTGTGGGAAGCACCAAGGATCGCCTCGATCGGGCTGATTGCCGAGGCCGAGGATGGCCTCAGGGGCTACATGGAAGATACCGTGCTGACCCTGATGGCGATCCTGCTGCTGCTGGCCGGCTCGATCACTTTCGCCCTGGTCTACAACAACGCCCGCATCGCCTTTGCCGAGCGCGAGCGTGAACTGGCCACCCTGCGCGTGCTGGGCTTTCCCCGCGCCCAGGTCAGCTGGGTGTTGGTCGGCGAGATCCTGCTGCTGACCTTGCTCGCGATTCCGCTGGGCTGGTTGTTCGGGACGCTGTTTTCCTGGCTGCTCAGCCTGGCCTTCAGCATGGACATGCTGCGCGTCCCCTTCCACATTACCCACCAGACCTACGCCTTCGCTGCTGCCGGCGTGCTGGTGGCCTCGGCGCTGTCGGTCATCTTGATTGCCCGGCGGCTGCGCGAGTTGGACATGGTGGCCGCCTTGAAGGGGGTCGAGTGAAGTGCTGGATGGTGGTAAAGGCATTTATGTAACCGCAGATGAACGCAGATGAACGCGGATAAGGAAAAAAGCTTTCAATACGAGAGTTGTGATTGGCTAAGCCGCCGAGCCTTTACGCGTTGGACGTTTCCGAGCTCCAACATCAAATCATCTGCGTTCATCCGCGTTCATCTGCGGTTAGAAAAATTGGCTATCGGTCGTGGCGCATCGACTGGCCTGGCCGCATGAATCAGGAAATCGCTGTACGGTGGTGAGCAAGATGAAACGCAAAAAACGCTGGATTCTGCCCCTGGTGGGGGTGGCCCTGGTCGTCGTCCTGGTCCTGGCGCTCAGGCCTTCGCCGCATCCGGTGACGGTGGGCGAGGTCACGCTCGGGCGCTTTGTCGAATCGGTCGACGAGGAAGGCCAGACCCGGCTGCGCAATACCTACACGGTCTCGGCTCCGATCGCCGGCTTTTTGCTGCGCGTGCAGCCGGAGCCGGGTGACGAGGTCGGGCTGGGCCAGACCTTGTTCCGCATGGAGCCGTTGCCGGCTCCGGCGCTGGATGTGCGCAGCCTGGAGCAGGCGCGCGAGGCATTGTCGGCGGCCCGCGCGCGCCAGCAGACCGCGCGCGCCAACCTGGAAACCGCCGACGCCGACGCCCGCCTGGCTGAGCGCGAGTACCAGCGCCAGGTCGAGCTGCACGAGCGCGGACTGGTCTCGAGCGCTAAAATGGACCGCGTGCGCGCCGCTCGCGAGCGCCAGAACGCGGCGCGCCGGGCGGCCGAGTTCGCCGTTGAGGTGGCCGGTTTCGAGGTCGAAAGCGCGCGCGCCGTGCTCGATATCGCCAGCGGCCAGCGCCCGGCCGAGGACCAGCCCGAACTGGAAGTGCGCTCACCCATCGACGGCTTGGTCCTGCGCCGGCAACGCTGCTGCGAAGGCGCGGTTGCTGCCGGCGAGCCGGTACTCGAGGTTGGCAGTCTGGTCGACCTGGAAGTCCAGGTGGATTTGCTGACCATGATGGCGGTTCGCGTTCGGCCCGGCATGGGTGTGCTGATGACCGGCTGGGGGGGTGACGAGGCGCTCGAGGGTATCGTGCGGCGGGTCGAGCCTGCCGGATTCACGCGGGTCTCGGCCCTGGGCGTAGACGAGCAGCGCGTACCGGTCATCATTGATTTCGTCGAGCCCGAACAGGCCTGGGCCCAGCTGGGCGTGGGCTTTCGGGTCGAAGCAGAGTTCGTGCTGTGGGAAGAAGAGGACGTGCTGCAGGTGCCGACCAGCGCGCTGTTCCGTCACGCCGACGGCTGGGCCGTTTACGTCGTCGACAATGGGCGCGCTCAACGACGCGAGGTCGAGCGGGGCCGCAGCAGCGGCCTGGTCAGCCAGATCCTGAGCGGGCTCGAACCGGGTGAGCGGCTGATCATCCACCCGGGCGATCGGATTGCCGACGGCATACGGGTGCGCGCGGACTAAGATTCCGGATCGGGTTTGCGTCTCGAGGCAGGTCGCCGGCGCGGTTACCATAGCCGCTGATTCTGAAGACCGACCCGGTGTTTGAACATGCGCATCCTCTCGCTGAACGCCAACGGCATCCGCGCGGCCGCGCGCAAGGGTTTCTTTGACTGGTTGCCGGCCCAGAACGTTGACTTCGTCTGCATCCAGGAAACCAAGGCGCAGCTGCCGCAGCTGGTTGACCGTGCCTTTTTCCCGGCCGGCTACCACTGCTTCTACCACGATGCTGAAAAGAAGGGCTATTCCGGTGTTGCGCTCTATTCGCGCCTGCAGCCCGATCAGGTCAGCTATGGCCTGGGCTGGGAAGAATTCGATCGCGAGGGCCGCTGGCTGCGGGCCGACTTCGGCAACTTGAGCGTCATTTCACTCTACCTGCCGTCCGGTACCTCCAAGGATGAGCGCCAGCAGTTCAAGTACCGCTGCATGGATCATTTCCAGCCGATGCTGGCCGAGCTGGCCGCCGACGGTCGCGACTACGTGATCTGCGGCGACTGGAACATCGCCCACAAGGAAATTGATCTCAAGAACTGGAAGGCCAACCAGAAGAACTCCGGCTTCCTGCCCGAAGAGCGCGCCTGGCTGGACGAGGTGTTCGGCCCCGTCGGCCTGGTCGACGCCTTCCGCGAGGTCGACCCGCGCCCCGATCGCTACACCTGGTGGTCCAACCGGGGCCGGGCCTGGGACAACAACGTGGGGTGGCGCATCGACTACCACGTCGTCAGCCAGGGCCTCAAAGACCGGGTCCGGGGCGCCGAGATCTATGTCGAGGGGCGTTTCTCGGATCATGCGCCGCTGATCCTCGACTATGCCGACTGAGGTTTCGTCACCGCGCCGCAGCTGGCGCGATGCCTGGGCGGTCTATACCCGCCCGACGGTGCTGCGCATGCTGCTGCTCGGCTTTTCCGCCGGGCTGCCGTTCATGCTGGTGTTTTCCACCCTCACCGCCTGGCTGCGCTCGGAGGGTGTGTCGCGAACCGCGATCGGCTTTTTTGCCTGGGTCGGCATCACCTACTCGATCAAGGTGCTGTGGGCGCCGGTGGTCGACCGCATTCGGTTACCACTCCTGACCGTCTGGCTGGGCCAGCGAAGAGGCTGGATGCTGGCCGCGCAGCTGGCCATCGTGCTGGGCCTGGCCGGGATGGCCGTGACCGACCCGCTCACCCAGCTCACCCAGCTGGCGCTTTTGGCGGTGGTGGTGGCGTTTGCCTCGGCGACCCAGGACATCACCATCGATGCCTTCCGAATCGAGTCTGATGCGGTCGAATTCCAGGCTGCACTGGCCGGTACCTACGTGCTCGGGTACCGCCTGGCCTTGCTGGCGACCGGCGCCGGTGCGCTGTTCGTGGCCGATGCGGTTGGCTGGACTGCCGCCTACCTGGCCATGGCGGCCCTGATGATCATCGGCATGCTGGCCGTGGCCATTTCGCCCGAGCCGTCCTCGCCGGAACGCCTGGACATCGAAAAAGACCCGCTGGTGATTGCGTTTCGTGAGCGTACGCCGCTGACAGGCTTTGCCGCCGACATGGGCGCCTGGATCACCGGCGCGGTGGTTGCCCCGTTCGTCGATTTCCTGCGCCGCTTCCGCTGGCTGGCGCTGCCGATCCTGGCCCTGGTCGGGCTGTACAAGGCCAGTGATCTGTCGATGGCCGCGATGGCCAATCCGCTGTACCTCGACGTGGGTTACAGCTTGTCGCAGATCGGCGCCATCAGCGGTCTGTTCGGGGTGGCGATGACCATCACCGGCGGCCTGGTCGGCGGCCTGATGGTGGCACGCTTTGGCCTGATGCCGATGATGTTGGTCGGCGCGGTCGGAATCGCTGCGACCAACCTCCTGTTTGCCTGGCTGGCGACCCTGCAGCCGGTGCTGTGGGCGCTGACCATGACGATTACCGGCGACAATTTTTTCGTCGGCTTCTCGGCCACGGTGTTCATCGCCTGGATGTCGGGCCTGGTCAGCCGCCGCTATACCGCTACGCAATATGCTCTTTTCAGTTCATTAATGACCCTGCCGGGCAAGTTCCTCGGCGGGCCCTCGGGCTGGATCGTCGATCAGACCAGCTACGTGTTTTTCTTCTTCTATGCCTCGGCCCTCGGGATTCCGGCGATGCTGCTGGTGATCTACCTCATGCAGCGCAAGGTCGAGATCAACCGCGCCATGCTTCGGGGCGACCCGGGCTGAAGACCGCTTAGGTTTCAGGCCCGGTCTGGCTGCAGCCCGGGCCGGTAGCCGCTGGCAATTACGAAACCAGGCGTTTATCCTGCAGTGGGTCCCAATGGCAGAGGTCGTATGTTCAACCGCCCCGGTACGCGCGTACATCAGCAGCTCAGTCTGCTCAGCAATCGACTTTCAGAGGAGAACCCGGCGCTGGACGGGGTGGTCGATTTGTTCCGTGACCTTGACCGCCTCGGTTACGCGGCCGGCCTGATGGATCCCGAGGAGGAATCCTACGCTTTCACCATCTCGTGGTGGCCGATGATCGCGGTGCTCGGGACCTTCTCGGCGGGCAAATCAACGTTTGTCAACGAATACATCGGCGCGACTGTGCAGCGCAGCGGCAGCCAGGCCGTGGACGATCGGTTTACCGTGATCAGCTATGGCGCCAGTGAGCAGGTCAAGGAATTGCCGGGTCTGGCCCTGGATGGGGATCCGCGCTTTCCCTTTTACCGGGTCAGCAACGAGATCGAACGTTTGAGCGATGGCGCAGGCCGCACGGTCGATCACTTTCTCGCCATGAAGACGGTCAAGTCCGAGCGCCTGCGTGGCCGGATCCTGATCGACTCGCCGGGGTTTGACGCCGATGAGCAACGGGCGACGATCCTGCAGTTGACCGACCACATCATCGATCTGTCGGATCTGGTGCTGGTCTTTTTCGACGCCCGGCACCCGGAGCCCGGAGCCATGCGCGACACCCTCGAGCATCTGGTCAACCGGGTGGCCGAGCGCAACGATTTCACCAAGCTGGTGTTTGTGCTCAACCAGATCGATACCGCCTGGCGCGAGGACAACCTCGAGGAGGTCGTCGCTGCCTGGCAGCGTGCGGTGGTGCGCCAGGGCAACGCTACGGGTCGCTTTTATTGTCTCTACAACGAAAGCGCGGCCGTCGAGATTGCCAACGACGAGGTTCGGGCCCGGTACGAAGCCAGGGCAACGCGCGACCGCGACCAGATCCATGCCCGGATTGCCGAGATCACTTCCTCACGTTCCTACCGCATCGTTGGTGCAATGCAGGCGATTGCCGAGTCGATTGAAATGGATGCCCTGCCCGCGCTGAAGGAAGCGCTGGGACGCTGGCGGCGCTGGGTGGTGCGCATCGATGTGGTCATGATGGCCGTGCTCCTGGCTGCGGCACTCTATGCGGCCCGATCCATGGCTGGTGGATTCAGCGCGCTGCTCGAGGCGATACCGGCGCATCCGGTCGCATCCGGGTCGGCCGCGGTCGCGTTGCTGGCCGCACTGCTGGGCATCCATTTTTTCAACCGGAGATGGCTGGCGCGCCGGGTCGCGCGCAGCCTTCCCCAAGAGACCGCCTCCGGCAACTGGCAGGCTGCTTTCCTGAAAAACACGGTGTTCTGGCGCTCGATTTTGCGGGCCTCACCGACCGGGCTTGGGCGCGGCGCGCTCCGGCGCTTGCATGCGCTACGCGATCAATTTGAGACCTATGTGCAGCGTCTGAACAACCAGTTCATGGACGAAGACGAGGCATCCCGGACAGCGCCTGCCGCAGCCCAACCGGCCGATGAAGCCGACTCGGATGCCGCCGCGCAGGACCCGGCCAGGTGACCTTGGCGCAAATCCTGTAGTCCGATTGCAGGGGCAATAGAGGTTTTGGTGGACTGCGACGGTGGGCTAAGTCGCGCGCCAGTTCACGTGTTGGCTGGATATCGCAGGGCTTAGCGGTCGGCCGGCGGCTGAACCAGATCCGGGCGTTCTTCGGCCAGGCGCTCGATCTGCTCGTGTCGGAGAACGGCGCGCAAGTCTTCCTGCCAGGCCTGTTCGGCGGCATCCATCTGTTGCCGCAGCGCATTGGTCTGGGCCTGCAGTTCTTCGAGGCGCTCGCGGTCGCCTGCGGTGTCGGCATGGCGCTGCAACTCGCGCTGGGAGCGCATGCGTTCACGACCTTCGGTTCGGACCCTGTGGAGGGCTTCGCGGGCTTCGAGCAGGGCGCTGCGTTGATCCGGATTCAACCCCAGTCGTTCGGCCAGGGCATCGTCGTCCCACCAGTGGCGGTTCCTGCCGCGTTGTTCGCGCAGCTGCTGGCGCTGCGCACGCGCCTCTTCCAGCGGATCGGTTTCGGCTATGGAATCCAGGGTCAATTCGCCTGGGTCCGGCGGCGCCTCCGCCGGCTCCGAGCGCGCGAAGTTGTCGTTGCCGTTCGCAGGTTCTGGCGGCGGTGGAGCCGTTTCGGTATCCGGTCCGCCGCAGGCGCTCAAACCAACGGCAAAAGCAATCATTCCGAGTGTCTTGTGGCAGCGGTGCATGGTCGATGCAGGAGTGTGTGAGTTCAATCCATCAGACTCTTGACGGTGCGCGCTGTTCCGTCACCCGGGCGCACGACACTCCCGGCCAGGATTGGCCGCGCGGCGCCGGTTACCGGCCCCGACAATATGGGTCGTCCGGCCAGCCGCTCCCGCGCCAACCAGGCGAACAGAAGAGATTCGATGTGATCAGGATCAAGGCCGAAGCGGGCCGAGGAATCCAGTCGGGCTGGACGCACCAGTTTGGCGAGTCTGCCCATCAGAGTCTGGTTGTGCACGCCGCCGCCGCAGACAATGATCTGTTGTGGCCGCTGGGCTGCGGGCAGGCCGGCAATGGCGCCTGCGATGCTCTGGGCCGAGAGCTCCATCAGGGTGGCCTGAACATCCGCTGGCCGCCTGTCGGACCCGGCAGGCAGGCGGGCATCCAGCCAGGCCGGACTGAAGTACTCGATCCCGGTGCTTTTGGGCGCGGGCCGGGCAAAGTAGCCATCGGCCAGCAAAACGTTGAGCCAGGCCGAATCGACGGTGCCGCTTGCTGCCCAGGAGCCGGCCGGGTCGAAACGCCCGGAATGGTGACGGCGATACCAGGCATCCAGCAAGCAGTTGGCCGGGCCGGTATCGAACCCGCCCACGCCGCCGCTGGCCGGAAGAATACTGATATTGGCGATGCCGCCCAGGTTGAGCACCACCCGATTTTCTTCCGCGCTGAAGAGTTGCTCGCGATGGAACAAAGGCGCCAGCGGTGCTCCCTGTCCGCCTGCGGCGAGGTCGGAGCGGCGAAAATCGGCGACGGTCACCAGCCCGGTGCGGGCGGCAATCCGGTGCGGATCGCCAATCTGCAGGGTTGTCGGGGGAACATCGTCGGGTCGATGCAGGATTGTCTGTCCATGGCTGCCGATCGCCCGAATCTGACCGGCAGCGATGCCGGCGGCCTCGATGACTTCCAGTGCCGCGGCCGCGAAGGCGTCCCCCAGAAGGGCATCCAGTCTGGCAAGCCGGGCGGCCGGAAAACGGTCGGGGTCATTGCGGGCCTGGTCCAGGGCCTCGGTGACTGGCTCCGGGAAGGCCAGCGTGCGCTGGGCCAGAATGTGCGCGGTCGGTGTTTCGAATTCTGCGACGACCGCATCAATGCCGTCCATGCTGGTGCCGGAGAGCAGTCCGACGTAGCGTTCGTGCACGCTCAGCAGTCGGTGTCGGCACCCTCGCAGCGGAGTTCATCACGCTGCGCGAGCAGTACGGTGGGACCTTGCAGGGCATCAAGTTGGGCCAGGAGCGGACGTTGCGCCTGGCGGAATGCCTCCATCTGGTCTGCCGGCAGCGGGTCGGCGTCGGGCAAGTCGACCGTGCGCGGATTGCGATGCGCGCCGTTGACGAGAAACTCGTAATGCAGATGCGGTCCGGTGGCCATGCCGGTCATGCCCACGGTGCCGATGGTTTGTCCCTGGCGGACCCGGTCACCAACGCGGACGCTGCGCCGATGCAGATGCAGGTAGCGGGTGACGATGTGGTTGCCGTGCTGGATGAACACGTAGTTGCCGTTGGCGTTGTTGTAGGCCGACCGAATGACCCGGCCATCTCCGGCCGCCCAGACCGGAGTGCCGGTGGGAGCACCGTAGTCGGTCCCGTTGTGTGGTCGCACCTGCCGGGTAATGGGGTGGAAGCGTCGCGGATTGAAATTCGATGTGACCCGGGTGAAGTTCAGCGGCGCGCGCAGGAAGGCTTTGCGCATCGGCCGCCCGTCGGGAGCGAAGTAGTCCGGGCCGTTGCCGGCATCAAAGCGAATGGCCTCGAAGCTGTCGCCGCGGTTGACGAACCGGGCCGCCAGAATCGGGCCGTCGCGCAGGAATTCCCCGTCGCGCCAGATTTCTTCATAGATCAGCGCGAAGCGGTCACCCGAGCGAATGTCGAGGGCGAAATCGATGTCCCAGCCGAAGATGTTGGCCAGGCGCATGGTCATGTTGTCCGACAGGCCGGCCTTCGAGGCCGCGTTGAACAACGACGAGGAAATGATTCCGCTGGCCTCGACGATGCGCGAATCCATCGCGCGGGGCTGCATTCTGCTCTCCAGTCCGTCCTCGCCCCGCTGGACAATCAGCCAGCGATCTTCGTCGTAGTCGGCGCGCAGGGCAACAAACTGGCCATCATCGTCGATGTCGAAGCCGAACTGGTCTCCCGGTCGGATGCGCGCCAGGCGGCGGGTGTATTGGTCCAGCGAAACCACCTCATGCAGATCGCGCGCGCTCAGCCCCAGGTTGCGAAAGATACGCTCCAGGGTCTGGCCGGACCGGACTTCCACCAGCTGCCAGTCCCGGCCCGCTGGGCGGGCGGATTCGATGGTCTTCGAATCAGCATGGTCGACAACCGCTGCCGGTGCCGCGGTTGCCGGCTGCACCGCCTGTTCGGCAATCCGCTCGCCCGGCTCAGGGAGCACAAGAACCCGTTCACTGACCATCGCGCCCTGATCCTGAGGGCTGAAGTCGACCAGGTTCAGGACCAGGCCCAGCGCGATCAGGGCGATGGCCGCGACGGACCAGCGCGGGTGGTCGATCAGCGCGCTGCGCACCGTGCCCAGCCATGATGATGCCTGAACAGTTGCCCGCCCCAGCCACCCGTGAATGCGGGCAACCAGGCGGTGTCGGGTCGTGCCAACGCGACGGCGCGCCATGGCTTTTCTCATCATGCTTGAGCTTTGTGATCGAAAAACCCGGTAACATTACCGATTTCCGGGTCCGGAAGTCAATCCACCCGTCCAGATTCCAAGCCCCCGCTCCGGCAATGAAAGCAACCAAAGTAGAAGAACTGATTCGCGGCGCCGCCGAAATCATCCAGCCCGACGAGTTGCGGCAGCGTCTCGACGAAGGCCGGGCCCTGCGGGTCAAGGTCGGTTTCGACCCGACCGCGCCTGACCTGCACCTGGGCCACACCGTGATCATCAATGCCATGCGCCGCTTCCAGGCCGCAGGCCACGTGGCGATCTTCCTGATCGGTGATTTCACCGGCATGATCGGCGACCCGACCGGCAAGAACGTCACCCGCAAGCCCTTGAGCGAGGACGATATCCGCGCCAACGCCCGAACTTACGCCGAGCAGGTGTTCAAGATCCTGGATCGCTCGGCCACCGAGGTGCGCTTCAACTCCGAGTGGTTCGGCGAGATGTCGTCTGCCGACATGATCCGCCTGGCCTCGAAGTACACCGTGGCGCGCATGCTCGAGCGCGACGACTTCGAAAACCGCTACAAGGGCGGCCAGCCCATCGCCGTCCACGAGTTCCTGTATCCGCTGGTCCAGGGCTACGACTCGGTGGCGCTGAAGTCCGACATCGAGATGGGCGGCACCGACCAGAAGTTCAACCTGCTGGTCGGTCGCCAGCTGCAGTCCCAGGAACACCAGAAGCCCCAGGTCATCATCACCTGGCCGCTGCTGGAAGGTACCGACGGTATCCAGAAAATGTCGAAGTCGCTGGATAACTACATCGGCATCACCGACCCACCCGACGAGATGTTCGGCAAGCTGATGAGCATTTCCGATGAGCTGATGTGGCGTTATTTCGAGTTGTTGAGTTTCCGGCCCAGCGTCGAGCTGGCCGCCCTGAAAACCGCCGTGAACGAAGGCCGCAACCCGCGCGACGTCAAGTTCGAGTTGGGGCTGGAGCTGGTCGACCGCTTCCACGGCTCAGGCGCTGGCGAGCAGGCACGCGAAACCTTCATCGCCCGCTTCCGTCAGGGCGAGATGCCGGAAGACATCCCGGAAAAGACCCTGCCGGCCGGCGATCAGGGCCTCGGGATTGCCGCTGCTCTGACTGCCTGCGGGCTTACGTCATCGAACTCCGAAGCGTTCCGCATGATCAAGCAGGGTGCGGTCAAGATCGATGGCGCGCGCATCGACGACCGCGCTTTGACTCTGCAGGCGGGGTTCGAGGGTGTGCTGCAGGTGGGCAAGCGCAAATTCGCGCGGCTGAAGCTGGCCCACTAGCGATTGGTCGACAGCAGGTTGATCAGAGCGCTCAGCCCTTGGGCCCCAGCAAGAACCAGAAGATCAGGCCCACCAGGGGAAAGAACAGCAGGACCAGAATCCACAAGACCTTGGGCACGGCCCCGACCCGTGCCTGCGCGGTCTTGATGATGGCCCAGATGACGATGATCAACCAGATCAGGCTCAGAAGGCCGGCAACTTCGATACCCATGCGGTTTCCTTTGGACAAAATGATGTTCGACTGTCGCTAGCATCCATCGTCGCCTGTCAAAGGTCAAGAGCTTCGAGCTGTTGCGCGACAGCCGCCAGGCCTTTGCGCTTGCCATGCGCGGGTGGATGTGGCAGATTCAGGAGACTGATTCCAGCCCAGCCGGCGCGCTGGGTTTTTTGTTTTGCCTGATGATGCGAGGACTGCCAACGATGCGACATTTTCTGACCACGCTGGACTGGTCGAGAGAGGAACTGCAGTCCCTGCTCGACAGCGCGGATCGTCTGCGGCGCGAACCGGTCAACCAGCGCCTGGCCGGCAAGACTCTCGCCCTGCTGTTTCTCAACCCGAGTTTGCGGACGCGCTCGTCCTTCGAAATCGGCGCTTTTCACCTCGGCGCGCACGCGGTGGTGCTGGAGCCGGGCAAGGCTGCCTGGGGCATCGAGTTCGAGCCCGGCGTGGTGATGGACGGCGATGCCGAGGAACACATTGCCGAGGTCGCCGGGGTGCTGTCGCGCTACTGTGACGCCATCGGCCTGCGCGCCTTCCCGCTGTTCAAGGACTGGTCGGTCGACCGCCAGGACCGGGTCATCAAGGCCCTGGCCGCGCACGCCTCGGTGCCGGTGATCAACATGGAGACGATCGTCCATCCCTGTCAGGAGCTGGCCCTGATGCGGGCGGTTCAGGATCATCTGGGTCAGCCGGACGGCAGGAAGTTCGTCCTCACCTGGACCTTCCATCCGCGCCCCCTCAACACCGCCGTGGCCAACTCGGCCCTGCTGATCGCGACCAAGTTCGGTATGGATGTCACGATGCTGATCCCGGAAGAGGCCTATCGGCTCGACGAGCAGTTCATGGAGGCCGGCGAGCGCCAGGCGAAACGATCCGGTGGCTCGCTGAAGGTGAGCACGAATATTGAAGAGGCGTATTCCGGCGCGGATTTCGTCTACGCCAAAAGCTGGGGCGCGCTGCCGTACTACGGTCGCCCCGAGGAAGAAGCGGCAGTTCGGGCTCCGTACCGGCATTTCATGGTCGATGGTGCGAAAATGGCGCTGACCAATAACGCCCGCTTCAGTCACTGCCTGCCGCTGCGGCGCAACATCAAGGCGACCGACGAGGTGATGGACGCCGACTACTGTGTCGCCCTGGACGAGGCCGAGAACCGGCTGCACGTGCAGAAAGCGCTGATGCTGAAACTGATGGATGAAAGCTGAACACGATGACTGAAAAAGTCGTACTCGCCTTTTCCGGCGGCCTGGACACCAGCTACTGCGTGCTGGCCCTGAAAGAGCGGGGTTTCGAGGTCCACACCGCCTTTGTTGATACCGGCGGTATCGCCGCGGACCAGAAAGCCTGGATCGCCGGGCGCGCCCGCGCCCTGGGCGCTGTCGAGCATCACGAGCTGGATGCGTCCGGGCCGCTGTGGGATCAGTTCGTGGTCCCCCTGCTGTGGTCGGGTGCGCGCATGCTCGAGCAGTACCCGATGCTGTGCTCGGACCGCTACGTGATTGTCCAGCAATGTCTGGAGCTTGCCGACCGGCTGGGTACCTGTCATTTCGCCCACGGCTGTACCGGCATGGGCAACGACCAGCTGCGCTTCGACCAGAGCGTGCGTTCGCTGGGCGACTACGCCATCCACGCCCCGATCCGCGACCTCCAGCGTGAAACGGCCAATGTGCGCGCCCATGAACTGCAGCTGATGGCCGATGCCGGGATCGAGGTGCCGGAATCCAACAGCCGCTATTCGATCAACGAAAACCTGCTCGGCGTGACTCTGTCGGGCCAGGAAATTGATGAATTCGGCGTGCCCGGCGACGACACCCGGGTGCTGTGCCGGCCCAGATCCGAGTGGCCCGAACAAGCCCTGGCGCTGACCATCGGTTTCCGGAACGGCCGCGCGGTCAGTCTGGACGACGAACCACTGCCCGGCCCGGAAATCTTGAAGCGCCTGAACCAGCGCCTGGGCGCCTACGGCGTCGGTCGCCATATCTATACCGGCGATGTCTCGATCGGGCTGAAAGGCCGCATCGTGTTCGAGTGCCCGGGCGTGGACGGGCTGATGATCGCGCAACGCGCTCTGAGAGAAGCGGTCAACACCCGCCTGCAAAACCAGTTTCAGCAGACCATCGCCCAGCGCTGGGCCGAGCTGGTCTACACCGGCTTTTTCTTCGAACCGCACAAGGCCGATCTCGAGGCTTATCTGGAAAGCGCGAATCAATACGTCACCGGCGTGGTCCGCCTGGCCACCGACGGCGGCGTGGTCGAAGCGGTGGCGGTGGGCTCGCGCTACCTGCTCAAGGACCCGGACGCGGTGTACGCCCAGTCGGCCGGCTGGACGCCGGAGGAGGCCGAGGGCTTTGTCAAGCTGGTTGGCCAGAGCTCGACCCTGGCTGCGCGCGTGCGCAAGTGAACCTGGAACACGTACTGGAAAACCTGGCGCCGCTGGTGGCCTGCGACAGCCAGAACCCGCCGCGTGCAATCACGCCCGACAGCGCGATGTTTGTCCATGCGGCCGAAGTGCTGGACCGGGCCGGTTTCGAGCTGGCCTTGGAAGACCACGGCGACGGTCATGTCAACCTGTTTGCCCGCCGGGGTCGCGCGCGAACCCTGTTCAACTGCCACCTCGACACGGTGCCGATCGGCGAGGGCTGGACCAGGCCGCCGCTGGAGATGACGGTGGCCGATGGCAAGGTCTACGGCCGCGGGGTGTGCGATATCAAGGGCGCAGCCGCCGGTCTGCTGGCCGTCGCCGAGCAGACCCGGGCGCCCATGGCCATTCTGTTTTCCAGTGACGAAGAAGGTGCCGGCAGCTGCTGCATTCGCAAATTTCTGGAAACACCGGAGCATCGCGATTTCGACCAGGTCGTGGTGTGTGAGCCGACCAATGGCCGGGCCGTTCTGGCCCACCGCGGGTTTTTGTCGGTCAAGGGACATTTTCACGGCGTCATGGGGCATTCTTCAGAGCCGCGCGCCCTGGCCGACAATGCCAACCACCGCGCGGCGCGCTGGACCAGTGCGGCCATCGAGCACTGCGCTGCCGAAGCCGAGGCGGGCCGCCCGACCTGTTTCAACCTCGGTCTTTTCAACGGCGGGACGAAGTCGAACGTGATTGCCGGCGACGCTCGCCTGCACTACTCCGCCCGGCTCGGTCCGGGCCAGTCCAACGATGCGCTGCTTGAGGCGTTGCGGGGGCTGGCCGGGGCCGATGAGTGGGTCGACTGGCATATCCCCTTTTCCGGCCCTCCGCTGCCGGCTGCCGGGCAGGACGAGCAGGCCGCGCGCGAGTTCTGTCGCCGGCACGATCTCCCGCTTGGCGAACCGGTGGGGTTCTGGACCGAGGCTTCGTTGTTTTCCGATGCCGGCCTGCCGGCTTTGGTGCTGGGACCCGGTGACATCGCCCAGGCCCACGCCGTGGATGAATGGGTCAGCGTCGAGCAGCTCGAGCTGGCCGCTGCGCGCTATCTGCGGATGGTTGATAGCTATGGCTGAAGTCCGCCGGACCGTCATCGAGTTGCTCGGTCAGCTCGGCTCCAGCCGCGAGGCCCGGCAGTACCTCAAGCAGTTCTCGCGCATCGAGGAATCGCGCTTTGCCGTGGTCAAGGTCGGCGGCGCCGTGTTGCAGGAAAACCTTGACGAGCTCGCGGCCGCGCTGGCGTTTCTGCATCGATTGGGCTTGACCCCGATTGTTTTGCACGGCGCCGGTCCGCAGCTCGACGAGGCGATGGCCGAGGCCGGGGTCCCGGTGGAAAAGCACGACGGTTTGCGGGTGACCACGGAGGCGGTGATGGCGGTGGCCCGGCCGGTGATCTACCGCGCCAACGCCACCCTGGTCGATGCCCTGGAGGCGCGCGGGGTGCGCGCCCGCGGCATCCTGCACGGCGTATTCAATGCCAGCCTGGCCGACCCTGACAAGCTGGGGCTGGTCGGGCAGATCGACAGTGTCGAGCTTGATCCGGTGCTCTCCGCGGTGCGCGCAGGCTCCCTGCCGGTGGTCGCCTGCCTGGGGGAATCGCCCGGGGGGCAGGTGATGAACATCAACGCCGACATCGCCACACGCGAGCTGGTCTGGACGGTCAAGCCCTACAAGGTGATCTTCCTGACCGGCACCGGCGGTTTGCTGGATCAGAACGGGCGCATCATCTCGGCCATTTCGATCAGCGGCGACTACGAGCACCTGATCGCCCAGGACTGGGTCCACTCGGGTATGCAGCTCAAGCTGGCCCAGATCAAGGACATGCTCGAGCAGCTGCCGCGGGAGACCTCTGTTTCGATTACCTCGGCGGCCAAGCTGACCCGCGAGTTGTTTACCCACACCGGGGCCGGCACGCTGATCCGCCGGGGTGAGCAAATCGACTGGTTCGAGCGGGTGCCCGAAGAGCGCGCGGCCGCCCTGGAGGCCATGCTGGAGGACAGCTTCGGGCGCAAGCTGCGACCCGACTGGCGCAATGGCCGGGATCTGGCCGGTGTGCTGCTGGCTGAATCCGGGCGCGCGGCAGCGTTGATGGCCCGCGGCGTTGATGGCATCCCCTATCTGGACAAGTTCGTGGTCACCCCGGAAGCGCAGGGCGAGGGTTTGGCCGCGGCGTTGTGGCAGATCCTGCGCTCTCGCTGCCCGCGCTTGTACTGGCGCTCGCGTGCCTCCAACCCGATTGCCGGCTGGTACCTGCAGCAGGCACATGCCAGTTTCCGGCAGGGCGAATGGATTGTGCACACCATCGGGGTCGAGAATTTCGGTTTGCTGGAACGCCTGGTCGAAGACGCGCGCAGCCGCGACTCGGGCTGGGAGGAGGATGGACTTGAACCCTGAACGCATTGCCCTGATCGGCGGGCGCGGCTACACCGGGGCCGCGCTGCTGCCCCTGATTGCTGCTCACCCCGGCCTGGAACTGGCGCTGGCGAGCTCTCGATCCGAGGCCGGCATGACGCTGCGCCAGATCGATCCCGGGTGGCCGGATGCCAATGCCAAGCTGGTTGCGCTGAACCTGGATGCTGTGGCTGATTTGAATGCCGGGGTCTGGATACTGGCCCTGCCCAACGGCGCCAGTGCGCCCTGGGTGGCGGCGATCAATGCCTCTCACCCGGAAGCGTTGATTGTGGATCTGGGTGCCGACTACCGGTTTGATGCCGACTGGGTCTATGGCCTGAGCGAGTGGAATCGCGAGGCTCTCAAGCAGGCCAGGCGGGTGGCCAATCCCGGTTGCTACGCCACCGGCGCGCAGTTTGCCTTGATGCCGCTGCGCGACTTTCTGACCCGGCCGCCGGTCGTGTTCGGCGTATCCGGGTACAGCGGGGCCGGCAGGACGCCCTCGCCACGCAACGATCCTGAACGCCTGGCCGACAACCTGATCCCCTACAGCTTGACCGACCATGTCCACGAACGCGAGATCTCGGTTCACCTGGGCCGCCCGGTGCGGTTCCATCCGCACGTCGCCCCGTTCTTTCGCGGCATCAGCCTGACAATCTCAGTCAATCTCTCGCAAGAGCTCACGCCCGATCAACTGCTGGAGTTGTTCGACCAGGCGTATCGGGATGCGCCACTGATCAAGGTGGTGCCGGAAATCCCGGAAATTCGGGAAATCTCCGGCAGTCCGGAGATCCGGATCGGCGGGTTTTCCGTCGACCCGCGCCAGCCCTACCGGGTCACCTATGTTGCCGTGCTCGACAACCTGCTCAAGGGTGCAGTCAGCCAGGCCCTGCAGAACATCAACCTGGCGCTGGGATTTGACGAACTGGCGGGAATTCGTTTGGGAACCGCAGATGAACGCAAATGAACGCGGATGGGTTTCCGTGTATTCGCGGTTGTGGTGCCTGAATTCCCCGCGCGTTGCCGCAGCGGCGTGGCAGCGTGGAGCAATCTGTTGCTCTTTCGTTTCATCTGCGTTCATCCGCGTTCATCTGCGGTTTCTTGAAAAATCCTTATCAGCCGAAGCTGCTTATGTCTGATTACATCTGGAAAAAAGGATCGAGCACGGACGTCGACGAGCGGGTCATGCGTTTTCTGGCCGGGGACGATGTCGTGCTGGATCGCCATCTGCTGCCGTTTGATATTCGTGCCAGTCAGGCGCATGCTCGGGGTCTGGCGCGCATTGGCGTGATCAGTGAAGCGCAAGCCAAGGCCATGGTCAGCAGTCTGGACGAACTGGCCCACGCGTTCAGTCGGGGCGACTTTGTGCTCGACCAGCGCTACGAAGACGGGCATTCGGCCATCGAGTCCTGGTTGACCGAGCACCTTGGCGAAGTCGGCGGCCGCATCCACGCCGGACGCAGCCGCAACGACCAGGTAGCAGTTGCCTTGCGCTTGTACCTAAAAGACCGCCTGGCCGGGCTCGGGCGGGTGTGTGCGCAGGTGGCTGAAGTCTGCCTGCAGCGGGCCGGACGCGAAGGCGGTTTGCCGCTGCCCGGTCATACTCATCTGCAGCAGGCGATGCCGTCTTCGCTCGGGCTTTGGTGGGGCGGCCATGGCGAAGCTTTCATCGATAATCTCGCCCTGGCCGGGCAGATTTCGGACTGGCTCGATGCCTGCCCGCTGGGAACGGCCTCGGGCTTTGGCGTCAATTTACCGCTGGACCGGGACGGGGTTGCCGAGGAACTGGGTTTCGCCCGCCTGGTCGTTAATCCGCAATATGCCCAGAACGCGCGCGGCAAGGTCGAGTTGCGCGCGCTGGATGCCTTGGCGGCCGCTACCGGCGATCTGCGCCGCCTGGCCTGGGACCTGAGCCTGTTCGCCAGCCAGGAATTCGGATTCGTTCGCATTCCGGCGGCGTTTTGCACCGGCTCTTCCATCATGCCCAACAAACTCAATCCGGACACGGTCGAGCTGTTGCGCTCGCTGCATGCAGGCGTCATGGGCGCAAGGGTGGAGTTGGAAGGTGTGTTGAGCCTGCCTTCTGGCTACCAGCGTGACCTGCAGGACACCAAGCCACCGCTGATCCGTGCTTTCGAGCGCGGGCTGGCCGGGCTGGAGCTCCTGCCTGGCTTGCTTTCCGGCCTGGACTGGCGAGCAGAGCGCATGCGCTCTGCGATCGCCCCGGAGCTGCACGCCACCGATCGTGCCAACGAACTGGTCGGTGAGGGACAACCGTTCCGTGAAGCCTATCGGCAGGCCGCGGCCGAGCTGGATCAACTCAGTCGGCGCGAGCCGGAGGAAAGCCTGCGGACCCGGGTGTCGACCGGGGGCTGCGCCAATCTTGAACTCGACCGTCTCCATCGACGCCTGGCGGGCCTGACTGGGCCGTCCTGAGGGCTGGCCAGGTTGCGCGGAACCTCGCCAGCGGCGAAGTTGTCGAAAAAAGTGCGCATCAAGGGTTGACGGTTCGATTCCAGGGTCTATAATGCGCGGCTCGCTTGGTCAAACAGGCGGGGCGGACAGAAAAAATCTTTTCGAAAAGGTATTGACTGTCACGCAATTCGATCTATAATGGTCGGCCTGGTTAGCGAAACGCAGCCAGTTTTGTAAAGAGTTCATTACAAATAAAAGCAGATAATTTGTGTGGGCGCCCTCGATTGGCTCGAAGCCATTTTGAGAGCGACCAAGCCTAGAAAAGCAATTCAGCAATTCTTTGGCGAGGTTCATCTCTAGTTCAAAAGCTTTGCTTTTAAACTGAAGAGTTTGATCCTGGCTCAGATTGAACGCTGGCGGCATGCCTAACACATGCAAGTCGAACGGTAGCAGGAGCTAGCTTGCTAGCTTGCTGACGAGTGGCG
>PXBD01000095.1 GCA_003565625.1 Gammaproteobacteria bacterium | reverse complement strand
CGTGCCTAGGTCGAATTCTGGTGGAGCCAGGCGGGATCGAACCGCCGACCTCTACAATGCCATTGTAGCGCTCTCCCAGCTGAGCTATGGCCCCAGATCAAGCCGTGCATTGTAGCAATTTTGCCCCGCTTGTCAACGATCTTGAGCGCGCAACCGCACCTCCGATCAGCTTCACTGAGAACCCAGCACCAGCGAGGCAAAGTCTACCCGACCCGGGCCCAGTCCGGTGAGTTTTTTTGCCGCGAGCAGCGCGCCGCGAGCAAAAATCGATCGATCGCTGGCCCGGTGGCTGATCTCCAGCCGCTCGCCGTCGCCAAGAAAAAAAACCGTGTGCTCGCCGGCCACATCGCCGCCCCGAACTACCTGGAAACCGATTTCTCCCGGCGCGCGGGCACGGTCACGGGAACTGCGATCCATCTGCCGTGCGGTGGCCAAATCGCAGCCGCGTGCGGCACAGACGGCATCACCGAGCGCCAGCGCGGTTCCCGAAGGCGCGTCGCGCTTTCTGCGGTGGTGAATCTCGCTGATCTCGATGTCGAAGGAGTCCGGCAGATCCAGCGCCGCCCGCTCGACCAGCGCCAGCATCAGGTTGACCCCGATACTGAAATTGGCTGCCACGCAGACCGGGATCTGCCGGGCGGCAGCGTCAATCCGCTCGCGGCAAGCGTCGGTCAATCCGGTCGTGCCGACCACCGCAGGAATGCCCAGTTCCCGGGCTAGGTCCAGGCTGCGCTCGGTCAGAGCCGGGTGCGAGAAATCGATCAACACGTCCCCGCGGCAGTCGTCGGGAAAAAATGCCTGCCGGGAGGCTGTGGCTGAAACCGTGCAGCCGGGTTCGCGCTCTATCAGGGCCATCAGTTCGCGACCAATCACGCCGCTGGCCCCGCTGAGCAGCACCCGCATGCTGGTTACAGCCCCATGCGATCAAAAAAGCTCTTGACCCGATCGGTCCAGCCGCCGGACTGGGGGTTGTGGCGCGAGTCATCACCAAAAGTCTTCTGAAACTCACGCAGCAGGTCTTTCTGCTCGCGGGTCAGGTTGACCGGTGTTTCCACCGCAACCCGGCACAACAGATCTCCGGTGGCGCGGCTGCGGACCGACTGGACGCCCTTGCCGCGCAGCCGGAACAGGCGGCCCGACTGGGTTTCTGATGGGATCTTGAGCATCACCGAGCCGCCCAGGGTCGGCACCTTGAGCTGTCCGCCCAGCGCTGCCGTGGTAATCGGGATCGGCACCTCGCAGAACAAATCATCCCCGTCGCGCTGGAACAAGGGGTGCGGGCGGACGTGGATATCAACGTACAAATCGCCCGACTGACCGCCCTGGGCGCCTGCCGCGCCCTCGCCGCTCAAGCGAATCCGGTCGCCTTCGTCCACACCGGGCGGCACCTTGACCTGCAGGGTGCGGGTTTCGCGCACCTGGCCATTGCCGTCGCATTCGGCGCACGGGTCCTTGATGGTCCGGCCGCTACCGCCGCAGGCCGGGCAGGTCTGCTGGACAGAAAAGATACCCTGCTGCATACGCACCTGGCCCTGGCCGCCGCAGGTCGAACAAACATCCAGCCGACCGCTTTTCGAGCCGCTGCCGTCGCAGCTGGTGCATTTGCCCAGGGTCGGGATGCGAATCTCTTTTTCGACCCCCTGAACGGCCTCTTCCAGCTCCAGCTCCAGCTCGTAGCGCAGATCCTGGCCGCGCCGGGACTGCTGGCGGCGGCGCCGGCCACCGCCAAAAATATCGCCGAAGATATCCCCGAAGATGTCGTTGATATCGCCAAAGCCGGCGCCGCCCTGCGGCCCGCCGGCACCACCGTTGACGCCGGCATGGCCGAAGCGGTCGTAGGCGGCGCGCTTCTTGTCGTCCTTGAGCACCTCGTAGGCTTTCTGGACTTCCTTGAAGCGCGTTTCGGCATCCGGCTCGGAGCTGACGTCCGGGTGGTACTTCCGGGCCAGGCGCCGATAGGCTTTCTTGAGCTCGTCGGGTGAAGCCGTTCTGGCAACACCCAGCGTTTCATAGTAGTCAGCCGGCATGGCTTACTCCAGCGATCAGAGGCCTGACCCGTTGTCCCCGGGGCGCCATCACTTCTTGTCGTCGTCGACCTCGGTGAACTCGGCGTCGACCACGTCGTCGCCGCTCTCGGAAGCCGAAGCCCCCTCCTCGGCCGCCTCGGCGGCACCTTCGGCCGCGCCGGCCTGGGCTTTCTCCGCCGCTTTCTGGTAAAGCTCGGCCCCGGCCTGTTGCAGTTCATTGACCGCTGTATCGATGGCCGCCTTGTCGTCGCCCTTGATGGCTTCATCCACCTTGGCCAGGGCGTCTTCGATCTTCTGGCGGGTGCCATCGTCGATGGCCTCGGCATTTTCCTTCAGGCTGGTGCGAGTGGCATGCGCCACGCCATCGGCCGAATTGCGCGCGCTGACCAGTTCCTGGAAGCGCTTGTCTTCTTCGCGATGGGCCTCGGCATCGCGCACCATGTTTTCGATCTCTTCGTCGCTCAAGCCCGAACCGGCCTTGATCTCGATGCGCTGTTCACGCCCGGTGGCCTGATCCTTGGCCGAAACGTGCAGGATGCCGTTGGCGTCGATGTCGAAAGTGACCTCGATCTGCGGCATGCCGCGCGGTGCCGCCGGGATTCCGGTCAGGTCAAAGCGCGCCAGCGACTTGTTGGCCGACGCCATTTCGCGCTCCCCCTGCAACACGTGCACGGTCACCGCGCTCTGGTTGTCATCGGCGGTCGAGAAAACCTGCGAGGCCTTGGTCGGGATGGTGGTGTTCTTTTCGATCAGCTTGGTGAACACCCCTCCCAGGGTCTCGATACCCAGCGACAACGGCGTGACATCCAGCAGCAACACGTCCTTGACGTCACCGGCCAGCACGCCGCCCTGGATTGCGGCACCCACAGCCACGGCCTCGTCGGGGTTGACGTCGCGACGCGCTTCCTTGCCAAAGAACTCGGCCACCGCCTTTTGCACCCGCGGCATGCGGGTCTGGCCGCCGACCAGGATCACCTCGTCGATCTCACCGACCTTCAGGCCGGCGTCATTGAGCGCGGTGCGGCAGGGGTCGATCGAGCGCTTGACCAGATCCTCAACCAGCGACTCCAGCTTCGAGCGGGTCACCTTGATGTTCAGGTGTTTCGGACCGGAAGCATCGGCCGTGATATAGGGCAGGTTAACTTCGGTCTGCTCGGCCGAAGACAACTCGATCTTTGCCCGCTCTGCGGCTTCACGCAGGCGCTGCAGGGCCAGCGGGTCGTTCTTCAGGTCCACGCCCTGGTCTTTCTTGAACTCGGTGGCCAGGTAGTCGATCAGGCGAAGGTCGAAATCCTCTCCGCCAAGGAAGGTATCTCCATTAGTGGCCAGAACCTCGAACTGCTTCTCGCCGTCGACATCGGCGATCTCGATGATGGAGATATCGAAGGTGCCGCCGCCAAGGTCATAGACCGCGATCTTGCGATCGGCGCCCTTCTTGTCCAGCCCGTAGGCCAGAGCGGCCGCGGTCGGCTCGTTGATGATCCGGCGCACGTTCAACCCGGCGATCTTGCCGGCGTCCTTGGTTGCCTGGCGCTGCGAGTCGTTGAAGTAGGCCGGCACCGTGATGACGGCTTCGGTGACTTCTTCGCCCAGGTAGTCCTCGGCGGTTTTCTTCATCTTCATCAACACCCGCGCCGAGATTTCCGGCGGCGCCATCTTCTTGTCGTCCACTTCCACCCAGGCATCACCGTTGTCTGCCTGCATAATCCGGTACGGGACCAGTTCCTTGTCCTTCTGGACGACGTCTTCGCTGAACTTGCGTCCGATCAGCCGCTTGACGGCATACAGCGTCCGGTCCGGGTTGGTCACCGCCTGACGCTTGGCCGGCTGGCCGACCAGGACTTCACCGTCCTTGGTGAAGGCAACCGTCGACGGCGTCGTGCGGTCGCCTTCCGCGTTTTCGATCACCCGCGTCTTGCCCCCTTCCATCAGGGCCACGCAGGAATTCGTTGTTCCGAGGTCAATGCCAATAATCTTGCTCATTGCTTGTGATCCTGTCTGTGCCTTGCGTTTATTCGTCTCAAGCAGTCGTGAATCGACTGCGCTATGTCTTCGTTGCCGATGAAAGTGGGGCTTTTTCGGCGCTATTTCAATTCACGCCGGTGGCGCAGCCCGTTTCCAGGCCTCGCCTAGGGCGCGCGCGCCACGATCACCCGTGCCGGGCGAATCAGTCTTCCGTTCAGCGTGTAGCCACGCTGTAGCACCAGAAGAATCGAATCCGGCGCATGCTCGGCGCTGGCCTGCATGCTCATCGCCTCATGCCAGTCCGGGTCGAAGCGCTCACCTTCCGGCTCCAGCACTTCCAGTCCATGGCGGCCGAGATTCTGCAGCAACTGGTTGCGGATCATGCCCAGCCCGTCGCGCAGCGAATCATCGTCGGCAGCAGCGTTTTCCAGACCCTGATCGAGGGCATCCAGTACCGGAACCAGGTCTTTCATCAGCGCCTCGTGCAGGTAGCGCCGCGAGCGCTCCAGCTCCCTGTCGGTACGCTTGCGCAGGTTGTCCATCTCAGCCCTTGTCCGCAGCAGTGCCTCGCGCATGCGGGCCAATTCTTCCTCGGCCGCCGGCGCGTCTTCGCCCTGCTCTTCCAGCGTTTCGGCCGGCTGCTGGGGCGGAACCGACTCGTCGGTCAGGTTGTCGTCGAGTTCCGAGGCGTGCCCGTCCTCCGGTTTCTGATCCATGTGGCCAGATTCGTCGTAAGTTTGTCCCATGGCTAACCCTGATGCGTTGGTGTGCAATGCCGCGAACATGGGGCTGCGACCGGGTGATTGCAAGCATTCGGAGCCAACTGGCTGTGACCCGGAACCAGCAGGTACACTTCCCAATTGGTTTTAGCCTGTCGAACCCGCACCCCATGCTGCGCTTTTTGTCCATCCGTGATTTCGCCATCATCGATCAGATCGAGCTGGAATTCGCTGCCGGTTTCACGGTCATCAGCGGCGAAACGGGGGCCGGAAAGTCCATTTTGATCGACGCTCTTGGCCTGTTGCTTGGCAATCGGGCCAGCTCCAGCCAGGTTGCCCAGGGCCGCCGCCAGGCCGATCTAAGCGCGGAATTTTGCCTGACCAACCAGCCGGCGGCGCGCGCCTGGCTGGAAGATCAAGCCATGTTCGAAGAAGACCGGCTGCTGATCCGGCGCGTGATTGCGGCCGAAGGCGGATCCCGCGCCTGGATCAACGGCCGCAGCGCCACCATGGGCCAGCTGTCCGAACTCGGGGCCATGCTGGTAGAGATTCATGGCCAGCACGAGCACCAGCTGCTCGCCCGGCCCGGCGTGCAGCGCGAGATTCTCGACCGCCAGGTCGCGCCGCAGGCCGTGGCGACCGTGGCCCATGCCCACGCCCGGTGGCAGGCGGCCCAGGATCGCATCGAGGCCTTTGAGCAGGATTGCGGCGACCCCTCCCAGCTGGAATTGCTGACTTTCCAGCAGCGCGAACTGGAAGCCCTGAACCTGCAGCCCGGTGAATACGAACAACTGGAGCAGGAGCAGGAACGCCTGGCCCGCAGCGACGAAATCCAGGCTTGCCTGCAGCGCACCCGCACCGCGCTCGGCGACGACGCCGGCCCGAATGCACGCCAGCTGCTGCGCGAGGCCGTTCAGGCTCTGGCCGGGGTGGTTCATCTTGATGCGCGACTGGAAGACATCCGCGCCGTTCTGGGCGAAGCCGAAATCAACCTCGACGAGGCCTTGAGCAGCCTTGACCGACTGGATCACCACGAACCTGACGACCCCCAAGCCCTGGCCCTGCTCAACCGGCGACTGGAGACAACCCTGGACCTGGCCCGCAAGCACCGGGTCCGACCCGAGGAGTTGCCCCAACTGACCGCGCGGCTGACCGAGCGGCTGGCCCAGCTGGCCGATCAGGACCAGCGTCGCGAGCAGCTCAACCAGGCGCTGACCGACGCCCTCCAGGCTTGGCAACAGGCCGCCGACGAGCTGTCAGCCCAGCGCCGGCGCGCGGCTGATGAACTGGCCACAACCGCCGCTGAAAAACTGGCCGCGCTCGGCATGGCCGGGGCCAGGTTGCGGATCGAGGTCAGCCGACGATCGCGGCCCGACCCGGCCGCGCACGGCCAGGACGAGATCGCCATCCTGTTCAGCGCCAACCCCGGGCAGCGGCCACAGGCGCTGCACAAGGTGGCCTCGGGTGGCGAGCTATCGCGGGTCAGCCTGGCCCTGATGATTTCGGCGCTGCCGCAGGATCAACAGCCGGCGCGGATCTTTGATGAGGTGGATGCCGGTATCGGCGGCGAAACCGCGCACGTGGTCGGCGATTTCCTGCGCGCCGCCGCTGGTGACAGCCAGGCCTTCTGCGTCACCCACCTGGCCCAGGTGGCCGCGCGCGCCGACCACCAGCTTCGGGTGGTCAAGACCGGCAGCGATGATGGCACATCCATTCGGGTCGAAGCGCTGGACCAGGCGGCAAGAGAGCAGGAACTGGCCCGCATGCTCGGCAACCGGGACTCGGCCGGCAGCCGGGCCCACGCCCGCGAGATGCTGGCGGGCAAGTAAGGAAACTTACTGAGGCGGTAACCGCCCGGGTCAGTCCTTTTTCGGCCGAACGTAGAGAATGAGCGAGCTTTCGACGATGTCGTAACCATGACGGGCGGCAATCTCGGTTTGCCGCCGGTTGATCTCCTCATCGACGAACTCGATCACGTCGCCGGTTTCCAGGCAAACCATATGATCGTGGTTGTCGCCTTCATGGAGCTCGTAACAGGCCTGCATCGGCCGGCCGCTGCCGTCGTCGAACATGTGCTTGCGGACCAGGCAGGCCTGCTCGAACTGGCTCAGAACCCGGTACACGGTGGCGAGCCCGATTTCATCGCCCTGCTCATTGAGCAAGCGGTAGATTTCGTCTGCCGTCAGATGTTTCTTGCGCTCGGTTTTCTCGAGGAGCCGCAAAATCTGCAGGCGGGGATGGGTGACTTTCAGCCCGACCTTGCGCAAATCCATTGTTCTTTCTGTCATCACAACCCCGTTGATCACGACTTCCCCTCAGGGACTTCGAGGCTAGTGTATCATCGGTGGCTGATTTTCCATCGGTCAGAACCCTGCCATGCGCGTGATCCTCGGCATCTTCCTGTTCCTGAGCCTGTCCGGCTGCAACCTCGTTTACAAGCAGGATATCCAGCAGGGCAACGTGCTCGACGATGACAGCGTGGCCCAGCTGGAAACCGGCATGACCAAACGCCAGGTGCTGGTCCTGCTGGGTTCACCGTCGGTGCAAAGCCCTTTCCACGCCAACCGCTGGGACTACATGAATACCTTTGCCCGTCGCGGCGGCACGCCGGTCAAGCGCGTCCTCACGCTGCGTTTCGAGGATGAACGACTGGCCTCGGTCGAGGGCAGTTACCTGGAGCAGGACACGGTCGCCGCGCGCGCACTGCGCGAGATGCAGGCCCCAACCGACGTACCCATTCAGGACCTGGAATCGATTCGACGAGACGGGACCTGAACCGCTGGCGGACGCCAGCCGCCCGCCAGGCCTTCAGCCGGGCCTGTTTTTGCCGGCTCTCTCCAGTTCGGCCAGCTGACGCCGAACTTCCTTGGGGTCAGCCTTCAACGGCCGGTAGATTTCGACCCGATCCCCGTCGGTCAGCACCTGTTCGGCGCGCACCCGCTTGCCGAAGATGCCAACCCGACTCCAATCCACTTCCAGCCCGGGCAGTTTTTTTGCCAGCTCCGCCTCTGCCACCGCCTCTGCCACCGTGGCACCCTCGGCCAGGTGGACAGTGACGACCAGCTGACGGTCCGGCAGGGCCGCGGCCACCTCAATCTGCACAGACCGGCCCGTAGACAACATCGGCCCGGCGACAGAAATCGTCGACCATGCGATCGGCCATGCGCGCGAACCCGCGCCGAAAAGGGCGCATCAATGCGCTGCCGGAAAAGCGAAAATCCAGATCGAGGCTGACCCGGGTGCCGTGGCCGAGGGCGGCGAAGCGCCAACAGCCGCGCAAGTCCTCGAAGGTTCCCTCGCGCAGGCTCAGGTCAATCCGCTCCGGCCGCGCCAGGCGGTTCTCGGTTGTGAAACGGGCCCGGATTCCGCCCAGCGTAACCGCCAGCGACGCGACCTGGATCTCGTCGCTCTGTTCGTGGACATCGGCCGAACGCACCCAATCGAGAAAGCGCGGATAGCGCCGCACATCACAAACCAGATCAAACATCTGTTCGGGCCGATATTCGACCAGGGCAAAACGGTGGACTTCAGTCATCGAAGCATGATACGCCAGCGGCCCGGCCTGCGGTATAGTGGCCGGCTATCCCGAACCACAGGCCGCAAGCCCAAGCGCATGAGCAAGCCCGCTTCCAGCACCATCGCCCTGAACAAGCGCGCCCGCTTCGAGTACCACCTCGATGAGCGCATCGAGGCCGGCATCGCCCTGGAGGGCTGGGAAGTCAAGGCCTTGCGCGCCGGCAAGATTCAGTTCGGCGAGAGCTACGTGCTGCTCAAAAACGGCGATGCCTTTCTGTTCGGCTGCCTGATCACCCCGCTGACCTCGGCCTCGACCCACGTCAGGCCCGACCCCATGCGCAATCGCCGTCTGCTGCTGCACCGACGTGAAATCGACCGCCTCATCGGCGTGGTCGAGCGCAAGGGCCAGACCATCGTGCCGACCGCGATGTACTGGAAACGGGGCAAGGTCAAGGTGGAAATCGCCATCGCCCGCGGCAAGCAGACCCACGACAAGCGCCGGGCGCAAAAAGACCGGGACTGGGAGCGCCAGAAAGCGCGCTTGATGAAGAACTGAGCGTCGCTACCCGGAAATCCAGTTCCCCTCATAAATTCAGGCTGAGCTGCGGCGATTCTTCCACGTCTCCAGACCTTGGTCGCTTGAGGCCACCGTCGCGCACGAAGTGCCCGTGGCCATCCTTGCGGCTGGCATGGCGCACGGCAACCTGCTCTGCCTGGGCACGAAACCCCGCCTGCCGGCGCGAGGCCCAGACCTTGTCGCGTGCCTCTCGGGCA
The DNA here is from genome assembly GCA_003565625.1 of Gammaproteobacteria bacterium. GTDB lineage: Bacteria > Pseudomonadota > Gammaproteobacteria > Xanthomonadales > Wenzhouxiangellaceae > Wenzhouxiangella. Next base: position 1,268 of record PXBD01000095.1, on the reverse strand, counting down.
GCGGCGTTCACGTCCACGATCGGTTCCGGATACTGTCCGGCCAAGCCGGATTTCGGCCACAGCCAGGGCTGATGCAGGAAACTGTCGGGAATCGCGCCCAACTCCGGCACCCAGCGGCGAATGAAACGTCCCTGCGGGTCCTGATCCTGGCCCTGTTTGACCGGATTGTAGATGCGAATACTGTTGATGCCGGTCGTAGCTCCAGGCTGGGCTGGTCTTCGAGCTTCTGGATGAAGTGGTCACGCCAGGCCAGGCGCGAGGCGAAACTTTTCAATGACGCGCGCCACTCCCGGTCCAGGCTGTTCTCACGCCTTCCCTCCAGGGCATGAACCGCCTCCCGCACCGACAACGCACCCTGAAGCCAGGTACGGCGACAGGCGCGAGCAGCACCGCTCTCCCGACAGCGGTGAGGACATCGCCGCGCGATAGACTCGTCCACGCTCGTTGAGAAAACTCGCAAGCTCGCGAAGCCCTTGCTCACGCCCCCCGATCTGGCGATCCGTACAGCCATCATCGGCCAGCCCGAGATCAAGGGCCGCCGGGATCCGGCCAGGCTCGATGGCCACCGGCGGCAGCGCCAATGGGGCCTGCAGCGGGGTTACCGCCATCGAGCGGTTGCGCCTTGCCGCCCAGCCATCGCGGGATTTCAGGCCCCGTACCACCGCGCTCTGCGAGAGCTCGACCCAGCGAATTGCCTTGCGCCGCGCCCAGGCGCGGACCCGCAGGTCGCGTTCGTAGCTCCAGCCGTTACCGGTCTCCTCGTGCGAGACCATCTCTTCAATGGCGTGCGTTCGGCACAACTGGTCCAGCACGTCAACGGCCTCGCCCACTCGAACCACCAGCGGCTGTCCGAGTTCGCCCAGCGCCTGTCTGAGGCTGTGCAGACAATCTGCGGTGAAAAGCCACTGTCGGGTACTGGTATCGGCCAGCCGCCAGTATTCGGGCTCGACGATGTACAGCGGCAGCACTGCGCCGCCAGCCGCCGCCCGAAGCAGCGCCGCATGATCGTGAACCCGCAGATCACGTTTGAACCAGAGCAGGATTGGCACGCGAAAAATCGATAAAAGTTGGATGGAGTGAGGATATTCTGGCCGCGTGAAGTTGCGGAACTTGCCGGCGACCTGCTAGTCTATTTAGTCAAGACTTTGGGGGCGTACCGGCTTCGACGTGGATCGGACGTACCCTGGGGCATGCCGAGGAGACAGCAATCCTCGTAAAACCTGCTGTACCAAAGTTAGTTGCCAACGACGACAACTACGCACTGGCTG
>PXBD01000009.1 GCA_003565625.1 Gammaproteobacteria bacterium | reverse complement strand
TGTTAGCGGCATTTGACGACCTGATCGAGGGGTTTTCTCCCAGTCCCGTGGGCCTGGCGCCGCGCCTGAGCGAGCGCGGCCGACTGATCGACGTGGCCCCCGATCCGGACGGGCTGCGTGCAGTCATCGGCTTTGCCGTGCAGCGGCCGACGCGGGAGCCGGAACATGCTGCGCTTCCGGAGCCGGCGCTGGCCCCGGACGAGCAGCTGGAGTGGCAGCGGGTCGAAGATGAGCTCGACGGTTTTCTGACCGTGCTGATCGCGCGCCTGGCCGCTCAGGTGGACGATCGCGACCTGCAGCTGGACTTTCTGTCGCTGCTGCTCGAGACCCGCCAGCGCATTGCCGAAGCGCTGGTCGATGATGACCCGGGTTCCGATCCGGTGCGCGAGCTGTTCCTGCAGGCCTGGACCGGCTTGCGACCGTTACTGACTCGGCTGGAGCCTGTGGATGTGGCCGACGACCGTGACCTGCGCCTGGCCGGTTTCATCGCCGCCGGCGATGTGCTGACAGCAGTCGATGCGCTGGGGCCCGAGTTTGGCCTGGAGATCAGTCGCGAGGGGTTGCGACGGATGGCCCGCCTGTTGATGGCCGGTGAGGCCCCGGCCAGCTTCACGCCGCTGCCGCTGGAGGAGGATCCGGACCTTCGCCGATTGTTCGGCCTGGATTCCTCCCGCCCGGCCACTGCTGCGACCGGACCGGCGAAAAAGTGGTGGCAAGGTTTGTTTCCGCAGGCCCACGCCGATGTGCTGCCACTGGCCGAATCGCTGCGCGGTGTGGTCGCACGTCCGGCCAATCTGGATGACTATCTCGCCCGCGTCGGCCAACTGTTGGACGAGCTCTATCGGGAGCACATGGCCAACAGCGGGCGCATTCCCGCCGAGTTTCGGAGCTTGTTCCATCCGCTGGTTCGAACCACGGCCTGGCGCGAGTCGTGTTGGCGCCACTACGTCGGTCCGGCCGACCAGCCGCGCGTGATCCGCTCCTCGGTCGGCGCGATCGGCATGATGCAGATCATGGGCCGGGTCTGGCGCGGGATGTACGACGTCGAGCGTCTGGAGGCCGAACTGGAGTACAACATCGCCGCCGGCATCGGCATTCTCGAGCACTACCTGGTCGACTACGCCATCCGCCGCGGTGAGCATGAGCATCCTGGGGGTGCGGACAACCTGGTCCGGGCCACCTATGCGGCCTACAACGGTGGGCCCTCGCACCTCGGCCGCTATCGGCGCGCGAACACCTCGGCCAGCCTGCGGGCCATTGACGACCGCTTCTGGGCGGAGTTCGAGCAGATCCGTGATCAGGGATGGCCGCCAGTGGCGGGCTGCTTTTCGGTTTCCGAGTGAGAATCCGACGCGTTTCAGCGTGACCTGTTGCAGGATGCGCGCGCGGTTTCCAGGGTGTGACCGGCGCGCTCTTCAAGGGCGGGATGCTGCAGCAGCGTTTGCAGGTGGTCAACCGCCCGGCAGGGTTGACCGTTTTCTATCAGCACCACGGCCAGATTGAAAGTGGCAGCCGGCTGATCCGGATGTACCGTCAGTGCCTGCTCAAAAGCGGATACGGCTTCGTCCAGGGCGCCCAGCCGATACTGGCTGTTGCCCTGGCCCAGCCAGACCAGCGCTTCATCCGGCCAGCGCTCGGCGGCGCGTTGCCAGGCGGTCAGCGCCGCATCTGGTTCAGCTACCACCTCGAAGTCGGCCAGGGTCTGCAGCCAGCGTTCCCGGTTCGGATCCAGCGGCAGCTGATCGGGCGGCAGGCTGATGACGGCCCAGCGCCCGGCCAGGGTCCAGTCGCGCAGCCAGCGCCGCATCGGGCGGGACAATTCGGCTTCGGTACCCGAGTGCTGGATGATCCTGGCCTGGTCGGGATCAAAGCCGATGACCACCGCGTAGTGCCAGTACGGTACCCGCCGCACGCCCTGGTTTTCCAGCACCAGCACTGGCCGGCCCGCGGCCACTTCGGCCAACAGGGCGGACAGGTCCGGATCCAGTACCCAGGGGATGCGGTCATGGCTGCGCGCGGCGGCCAGCAGTTCAACCTGCAGCGTGCCACCGCGGTCGGGCAGGTAGACCCGGTCGACCAGGTGGTCATAGTCGACGGCAATCCCGCTCTGGTCCAGCACCGTGGCCAGGGCGGCTGGACCGCAATGCATGTCGGTCTGCGGGTAGAACGGAACCGGTTCGATCTGTACCGCTTCCGGGAAGGCCTGCAGCGCGTCGCGCTGCATCGGGCCCAGGCCAGCACAGCCGGCCAGTGCCAGCAACGTAGTGAGCAGCGCCGGAAGGCCCAGCAGCCGTTCCGGCGCGCTCCGGGTCATCCAGCCAGGCAGTGCATCAGCGCCCGAGGCCGAAGAGATTGATCACGCCGACCAGGTCCAGGATGATCAGCACCAGAAAGGTGATGCCGAGAACTTCGATGACCCCGGCACCCGCGGGGAGTTCGTCCAGGCGTTCGGCAATGGCTTCGAGTTCCTGCGGGCTGAGTGCCGCCACTCGGGCCTGGGCCAGGGTCGGATCCACGCCGAGGGCGACCAACTCTGCGGCTGCCTCGTCACGCTGGAGCCAGGCCTGTACCTGTTCGGTGTGGCTGGAGCGCTCGATCGCCAGGGCTTCTTGGCTGGAAATCAGGTCTGCAGAGGCGTGAACGGTGGCCAGCGGCAGCAGGGCCAGGCTGAGCAGGCAGGCCATCAGGTAACTGCGAAGTGGCTTTTTGTTCATGAGGATTCCTGAAACAAGGATTGGGGTCACGAACGATAGCACAAGGGCGCTGTGCGGTCTGGCGAGCCCAAAGGCGTCGTTTCCATCATTTTTGGTAGCCTTGTCCGTGATTTTGGAACTGGAGAAATGCTTGTGCCAATCTGGCAGCGAAATGCATTGCCGATATTGTTGACCTTGATGCTGGCGTTGGCGCCGGTTTCCGGACTGGCCAATGACGAGCCATTGGTCGATCAGGAGGAACCGTCCGGCTACATGGACCCGGACGGTCGTTCCCCGGCCGCCGCGCTCAACCCGGCCGAATCCGGGCTGGAAGTCTGGATCGGGCCAATCATCATGGGCGTGTTCGCTTTCTTTCTGATCCTGTTCATCCGCCGCTACAGCAAGACGCGGCAACAGGACAAGGCGCAAAAAGATCCGGACAAGGGCTCGGACTGACGCGGCATCTCAGCTGAGTTGGCGCGGCGCGGCGATGACGCCGTTGGCGTCGGCATAGACCCAGTCTCCGGGCTTGAACAGTACTCTTCCGAACGAGACCGGGAGCCCGGCCTGGCCTTCGCCGCGGCGCACGCTCTTGATGGGGACAGCTCCAAGCGCCAGCACGCCGAATTCGATGCCCGGCAGGACGTCTACATCGCGGCAGGCGCCGTTGATGATGATGCCCGACCATTCGTTATCGGCCGCTGCAGCGGCGATCTGATCGCCGATCAGGGCGTGCCGCAGCGATCCACCGCCGTCGACCACCAGCACCCGGCCGTGTCCGGGTTGGGACAGACACTCCTTGACCCGCGAGTTGTCCTCGAAGCATTTGACGGTTTCAATCTGGCCGCCGAACGCCCGCAAACCGCCGTAGCTGTTCCAGTGCAGATTGGTGACCACTTGCATCACGTCCGGATGCGCGTCGCACAGATCAGGGGTGGAAAAATTCATGCCTAAGATTCCCGACTTCAAGCCAGCTTGCATTATGCCCCTGACTGACCGGCAACCCCGTTTCTGCGAAACTGTTGGTCCTGTTCCCTTTATGAGCGAGCACCCATGCCCCAGCCGTTCACCCTGCTGCAATTGTCCGACAGCCATCTGTCGGCGGATCCGGCTGCCTCGTACCGGGGCGAGAACGCCGACGCCAATCTGCTGAGCCTGCTGCCTGCGTGTCGGCTGCTTGCGCCCGATGGTTTGGTGCTGAGCGGGGACGTGGCCGAGGATGCCTCGGAAGCGGCCTACGAGCGTGCCGGGAAAATGCTGGATGGCCTGGCCGTGGGCACGGCCTGGATCCCCGGCAACCACGACGATCAAGCGGTGATGGCGCCGGTTTTCGATCGCCTGGGCTTTCAGGCCGGTCCGCTGCTGGAATGGGGCGGCTGGCAGATCGTGCTGCTGGATTCAGCCGTCCCGAACCGTCCCGAGGGATACCTGGACGAAGCGCGCCTGGCGCCTCTGGATCAACTGGCGCCCGGCCGTCCGGCGCTGGTCTTCGTTCACCACCAGCCGCTGGCGGTAAACTCGCCATGGATCGACAAGTACCCGCTGACCGAACCGGAGCGGCTCTGGGCCCGGCTGGAACCGGAAACCGTAAAAGCCGTGGCATTCGGCCACGTGCACCAGGCATTCAGTGGCAACAAAAACGGCATTGCCTGCCTGTCTTCACCCTCGACGGTCGCCAATGGCCAGCCCGGCAGCGCCCGCTTTACCCTTGACCCGACCGGACCCAAGGCGCGCTGGTTCCGATTATGGCCGGACGGGCGCTGGTTGAGCGGGATCGTGAGTGCCGGCTAGGCGGCAGTTTCAGATTTCCACCATCTCGAAATCTTCCTTGCCCGCGCCGCAGTCGGGGCAGACCCAGGATTCGGGTACGTCGTCCCAGCGCGTGCCCGGCGGGATGCCGTCATCTGGCGCGCCTTCTTCCTCATGGTAGATCCAGCCACAGACGATGCACATCCAGCTTTTGAATTCCTGTTCTTCGCTCACGGGTATCATTCCTCTTGAAATCAGTATCGACAAAGCGCGACATTGTATAGGAATGCCTCGGCATTCCGTTCGCGACGCGTCCGCGATGACACCCATTTGAACCCAACGGAGCCCGATTTTCATGAGCCTGAGCCACGACCTGTTCACCCGCGCCCGCGTCCACATGCCCGGCGGCGTCAACTCACCCGTGCGCGCCTTTGCCGCTGTCGGCGGCGAGCCGGTATTTTTCGAGCGCGCTGAGGGTGCCCACATGTGGAGCGTGGACGGCAAGCGTTACATCGACTACATCGGCTCCTGGGGCCCAATGATCTGCGGCCATGCCCACCCGAAAATCGTCGAGGCCGTCCAGCGCGCGGCCGCCAACTCCTTGAGCTTCGGCACGCCCTCGCCTGGTGAGGTCACCATGGCCGAGATGATCTGCAGCATGATCCCGTCGCTGGACCGGGTGCGCATGGTCAGCTCCGGCACCGAGGCCGCCATGAGCGCCCTGCGCGTGGCCCGTGCCGCCACCGGTCGCGAGCGTTTCATCAAGTTTGAAGGCTGCTACCACGGCCACGCCGACAGCTTCCTGGTCAAGGCCGGCTCCGGCGCCCAGACTCTCGGCGTGCCGACCTCCCCCGGCGTGCCCAAGGCCCTGGCCGAGCTGACCCTGAACGCGCGCTTCAACGACCTGGATTCGGTCGAGAGCCTGTTCAAGCAATACCCGGACGAGATCGCCTGCGTGGCGGTCGAGCCGATTGCCGGCAACATGAACTGCATCCTGCCCGAGCCGGGCTTCCTGGAAGGCCTGCGCGAGCTGTGCGACCGCTATGGTGCCGCGTTGCTGTTCGATGAAGTGATGACCGGTTTTCGCGTCCACCCGCAAGGCGCGCAAGGCCTGTATGGCATCACCCCGGACCTGACCTGTTTCGGCAAGGTCATCGGCGCCGGGATGCCGGTTGGCGCCTTTGGCGGCAAGGCCGAGTACATGAAACTGGTCGCCCCCGACGGCCCGGTCTATCAGGCCGGCACGCTTTCAGGAAATCCTGTCGCCATGGCTGCCGGCATCGCCAACCTGGAGCTGATCGGTGCGCCGGGCTTCTACGAGCACTTGAGCCAGGTCACTGCCAGCCTGGCCGACGGGCTTAAAGCCAAGGCCGATGCCGCCGGCATTCCAATGGCCACGGTGGCCGTCGGCGGCATGTTCGGCTTCTTCTTCACCGAGGAAGACCGGGTAACCAACTTCGACCAGGCCGCCGCCTGCGACCTCGAGCACTTCAAGGCTTTCTTTACCGGGATGCTGGCCGAAGGCATCTACCTGGCGCCTTCGGCCTTCGAGGCCGGCTTCGTCTCCAACGCGCATAGCCCGGCGGATGTGATTGAAACCCTGGCCGCGGCCGAGAAGGTGCTGGGCGAAATCGCCGACAAGCGCTAAAGCCTGAGCATGCCGCCGGTCATCGACAAGCTGCGCCAGCAGTACCGCGACCACCCCGGCGAGGGCCGGCTGCTTTTGCGGTCATCTACTTCCTGCCGGCCGGGGTGCCGCGCTTCGATAACGCTGTGCTCGAAGGCATCCGGCTGACCCGCTGGTACGCGCGCGAGCACGTCATCCTTTGCCTGCTGCCGGCGTTCCTGATCGCCGGTGCGATGGCGGTCTATATCAACCAGGGTGCGATCATGCGCCTGCTCGGCCCGGCCGCACCGAAGCCGATCGCGTTCAGCGTGGCCTCGGTGTCGGGAAGTCTGCTGGCGGTGTGTTCGTGCACGGTGCTGCCGTTGTTCGGCGGCATCTACAAGCGCGGCGCCGGCCTGGGTGCGGCCACCGCCTTTCTGTATTCAGGACCTGCCATCAACGTCATGGCCGTGGTGGTGACGGGCAAGGTGCTGGGCGCGGAAATCGGCATTGCCCGGGCGCTGGGCGCGATTGTGTTTGCCCTGGTCATCGGCACGGTCATGCACCTGATCTATCGCAAGGAAGAAGCCGAACGGGCCAGCGCCAACGCTCGTGGCTTCGGCGGCGGCGAGGCGGAAAAGCCGCTGTCGGTGACGGTGGCCTTTTTCGGTTTGATGGTCGGCATCCTGATCTTTGCCAACTGGGCCGCAGCCGACAGCGAGGCCTGGATGCAGATCCATGCCTGGAAATGGCAGATCACCGCGCTGCTTGCCGCCGGCCTGGGCGCGCTGCTGATCTGGCGCTGGAACTGGCCGCCGGGGCAGGTTGCCATCCTGGCCGGCGCCGTGGCCGTGGCCGCTTTCCTTGTGCCATCCGTGCCGGAACTGGCGTTCGTCATCGGAGTGGCCGGTGTCATGATGATTGCCGCCAGCCGGGTCGAAGACCGCGAATGGGCCGCGCAGACCTGGGACTTCACCAAGCAGATCATGCCGCTGCTGCTGGTTGGCGTTTTCGTTGCCGGTTTCGCCCTGGGCCGGCCGGGACACGAGGGCATCATTCCCTCGGCCTGGGTGGCCGCGGCCGTGGGCGACAATTCGCTGTCTTCGACCGCCATCGCCGCCGTGATCGGCGCGCTGATGTATTTCTCCACCCTGACCGAAGTGCCCATTGTCGAAGCGCTGATGGGGGCGGGCATGGGCAAGGGCCCGGCCCTGGCCTTGCTGCTGGCCGGCCCGGCGCTGTCGCTGCCCAACCTGCTGGTCATCCGCACCGTGCTGGGCACGGAAAAGACCCTGGTGTACTGCGCCCTGGTGGTGGTGATGTCGACCAACAGCGGGGTGATCTACGGCAACTTCTTCTAACCCACCTCATGCAACAGGAGGCTTCATGAAATTCACCATTTACGGCAGCGGCTGCGCCAAGTGCAACCAGCTGGCCGCCAACGCAGAGCAGGCGGCAAACGACAAAAGCCTGGACTACGAGCTGGAAAAAGTCACCGAGATGAACGCCATCATCGATGCCGGAATCATGCGCACGCCGGCGCTTGCCATTGACGATGAGATCGTGGTGGAGGGCAAAGTGGCCAGCCCGGCGGATATCGAGCGATTGATCGGCTGAGCCCCGCCAGGTGCTGAGGCGCCCGGTGCCGGTGGCTGGAACGCTGGACTCACGAAACGACACGGGGCTAGACTGAGCACGGGCGCTTGCCAGGCACCAGGTGAATCAAACGTTGCAGCAGGCAGTCCCACCAGGCTGACCCCGCGCGGGGCCAGCAGTGCGGTAGCGTGCCCGCCCTCAAATTCAGGCCAGATCCAGCGGAGAGCGCGCACCCATCGCGCCGCGCTGGGAATACCCACTGCCAGGCCGGCTCGAAACGCGTGTTTGGATACTTTCTGGCCAGCGCATGCGGCAGAATCACGCCGCCCTGCTGCTGGCGCCGCTCCGAATCGCCGATCGCCAGTGCCCGCTCGATCTGCAGGCGTAAACCGTCCCGGGCCAAATCCGCCAGCACCATGACCCGGTCCTTGCCGCCCTTGCCGTCGCGCACGATCAGTTCGCGCCGCTCCAGATCGGCATCCTTGACCCGCAGCCGCAGCGCCTCGGAAATTCCCAGGCCCGAACCGTACAGCAGCCCCCCGATCAAATCATGCGGAGGAGCAAGAATCCCGAGTACCTGGCGGACCTCCGTGCGTGACAGCACCACCGGCATGCGCCGATTCTCCTTGGCCCGCACCAGGTTGTCCAGCCAAGGCAATTCCAATTCGAGCCCGCGCCGGTAGAGGAAAAGAATCCCGTTCAAGGCCTGGTTCTGAGTGGCCGGCGCCACATGGCTATCTACCGCCAGATGGGTCAGAAACGCCCCAACCTCACACTTGCCCATGGTGTCTGGATGGCGTCGGCCATGGAAACGAATAAAGCGCCGCACCCAGTCGATATAGGCCTGCTCAGTGCGGTAGCTGTAATGCGCAGTCCGCATCACCCGCCGCATCCGATCCAGCAACTTCTCTGCCACAATTGAAACCCGGTTTGAACTCGGGCACTATTCAAACAAGCGAGCGTAGGCTAAAAAAACAGCAAAGGACTGGGAAAGTCAGTAGGAAAACAGCGTGCTTATGCGTCAGATTTCAGCCAAAACCACGGTGGCCGCAGCAAACTTTACGTTCTGTTTCAGAAACCTGCCAGCCAGCAAAGCGTGCTCGAGGACGTTATCCGTCAATTGTCAGATCCTATCCCGTACCAGTCACTTTTCAAAGCAACTTATTAGTTATGCGATTGGAAGTGGGAGCATAGGTTAGGCGATGCCACCAAAGGTAAGGGAGTTGATTAAAGTCCTGGAGAAAGCAGGCTTTAGGGATCGGGGAGGCAGGGGAAGCCACCGGAATTTTGTCCACCCTAATGTGTCGAAGCCTGTAACGATTTCTGGCAAACTCGGAGACGATGCCAAGAATTACCAGATACGGGCCGTAGAAAAGGCGGTCCAGGAGGCTGAGAAATGAAAGAAAGCGCACTCTACGCCAAAATTGTGGAATGGTCTGAGGAAGATCAGTGCTTTGTGGGGAGCGCACCGGGCCTCTTGTACGGCGGTTGCCACGGCTCCGACGAAAAAGAAGTTTTTGCCGAGCTGTGTCAAATTGTCGAAGAGACCATCGAGCTCTATCACCAAGACGGCAAACCCCTTCCTTCCCCAACAGCCGGCCGCGATCTTGCCAACACCTTGCAGCAAATCGCATAACAACCGGTTCAACTCGGACGCGGCTTCGCCCGCGCCGGTTAACCGGGACGTTAGGCTAAATTCTGGAGATTTTTGCAATGCACATTCTTGCTATTCTTATCCTCTTGGCGTTTCCGGTTTTCGCAAATGCGGATACACAGGCGCAGAACTTTATTCCTGGTGAACCAATGCGCTTCCCGATGAAGAGTGCTGGTGTAGCAGATAATCTCGTTGAACTCTACTCGGTTAACTGCAAGGCCGAAGATATTTCTGTTCAGTCCAACTGTTTAGCCCTTCTGGAAGAGCGTGGAGATAGCTGCACGGATCAACCACCTGAAATATTTGAAGACATAGATTCATACAGAGCGTGGGCGAGCGACTTTAGTGCGTGCGTGTTTCCACGCCCCATTTGTAATGGTGTCGAGGTCAGAAACGAACGGCAGTTCAGCCGCTATTGCCAAGGTTCACAATGAACTGGCAGTTGACTATTAAGCCTAACAGATCGCTCAATTTCGTTCCGCGCTTCGCGCTCCACCGGACGCGACAAAGCCGCGCCGCTTAGCTCAAACGTTAGGGGCTATTCCGATCTCGCCAAAAGCCAGGTTTCCGTGAATGATGAGCAAACGCAACAACGAGCCGTTCATCGCCGCGATCGACGACAACAATATCGTATGGGAAGCGGCGGAGAATGAGGCGTTTTGCTCCTTCGGTGCCAGAGGTTCCAGGCATCGGAGCGAGGGGAAGAAAACCGTCCTCTATAACATCAAGGCCAGCCTCAATCGCCTCAAAGAACTCGGCCCCAAGGCCCTGACGTTCTTGCTCATACCAAACCGCCGCTGCTTCAGCCTCCTCAGCAGCCTGGCGAAGAAGTCGTACTTTCAAGTCTATCGTCGCTCTAGCTTTGCGCGAATTCGTTTCCGAAACTCTGTGCGCTCAACTAGTTCAGCCTGTCCGGCATCGATCTCACCGATTCGCCGGGAAATTTCCCGCTCCCAGGCATCTTCAACTCCAATTTCCCAGGGAGCATCAAGGCTTTGGATAAGGTCATGGGCCAATTCAGCCCGTTCGGCCTCGGAGAGTGCCAGAATCTCAGAACGTAGGCGCTGCAGGGGCTCAGCAGTCATAGGGCCTCCAGAATTTACTACTTGGTCCATTCTATCGTCGGCGGCCGCCCCTAACAATGGGTTCAACCGGACGCCGGAAAGCTCCGGGGCGGCATAGCCGGGCAAGGCCGGTGGCGGCGCCGGTTAACCCAAACGTTA
>PXBD01000039.1 GCA_003565625.1 Gammaproteobacteria bacterium | reverse complement strand
TTGGCTTCAATCGCAAGAAGAAAGGCCAGCGAAGCTACTACCCGTTGTTCTGCACCATCGCCCAGACCGGACAGGTGCTCGATGTTCTTCATCGCTCTGGCAACGTGCACGATTCCAATGGATCAGAGGCCTTTATTCGCCGCTGCGTAGGCCATATCAGGCAGGCGCTGCCGGGGGCGCGTATCGAGGCTCGACTGGACGGGGCCTTCTTCAGCGATCAGATTGTTAGCCTGCTCGATCAACTGGGTGTCGAATACAGCATCTCGGTCCCGTTCACCCGGCTACCGGCGCTGAAAGAAATCGTCGAGACCCGGCAACTTTGGTATCACGGCAGCGCCGGCATGCAGTACTTCGAGCTCAAGCCCTTTTCATTCATGCCGTCCGGAGCGGCCATGTCCCAGGAACTGGCGAAGATGCTCCCGTAGCGCGATGTCCATTCCAGGGAGTGCGGTCCGACCTGACCGTTGCGCTTCATCCCGCGCGGAAAGAGCCACAGATTGGCCGGGATATCAATGGAGAAATCCATCGTCCTGCCGGTAAGGACAGTTTCTTCGGGACCTATGTAGACAACACGCGTGCACATCGCTTTTGCTCCGATGAAGGGTCAATTAAATTGCATTTTAGAATATCCAGCGCGCGTTATCCGTACCAGCAACGGCGTATGTCTTCAAAACGAGTAGCCCAGGCTGCTGATCAGACCGTAGTCACTTTTGCCGCCTTCCTGTGGCGGTTCATTGTCGTAGGAACCGTAAAGCCGAAGCTCAAGGAACAAATCCGATACCAGTTCACGGCGCAGATAAAACCCGAGGTTGCCACGCAGCCGCCCGGGATCGGTCAGGCTGGGGAACAGGGTGAGGTTGGTGTTGAAGGTGGTTTTCGGGCTGTGGTGCAGGAAGTATTCGTGGCGTGTGTTCAGGTAGGCCTCGATCTGGTTCTCCGCCGCCTCGTCGCCGGCGCGCTGTTCATTGACCACGGCCACTCCGGCCGTAGCCGACCACAGGCTGCGGTTGGTCTGGACAAGGAACCGTCCGTAGCCCGCCCCAGCCAGCGAGCGCAGGTCGATGCCCAGTTCATCATTGCGTTCCAACAGCCCGACCAGCGCCCAGAACCGACGCCGCAGCAGCAAACGGCGATATTCAATCTCAAGGTCGGCGCGACGGCTGTCGGACGCACCGTCCTGCGAACGCAGGAAGGCGGTCGCGGAGAGTCCGACCTGAAAGTCTTCGGTCCGTCGCCGAGCCCCGAAACTGCCGCTGAACGTGCTGCTGTTGTTGGCCTTGGTATAGTCCAGACCGAAGCTGACATGGCCATCCCAAAGATCGGTGAGCGTCCCTTCCTTGACCGGATCGATCCAGACCACCTCGGCCATGTTCAGCAGCACTTCCCCTCCAGCAAGCAGAACCCGCAGCTGACCATCCTGGCCCGAGTCGACCAGTGACCCCAGAAAGCGCTCACCGTTGGTCAGTTCGATGATGTATTCATCGGCACTGCTCATGCGCACGATATCGCCCCACTCCAGCTGGACCGTGCCCATGCTGTCGGTGCTGACCCGCAAGCGTCCGCGTTCCAGAGTCTTGATGTCACAGGTAATTCGGTCGCCGTTGACGAGCCAGACGAAATCGTTCTTGGCCGCCGCTGCGTGCTGCGGTACAAGCAGGACAAGAACTGACAGCAAGATGATGCAACTCATTGCATATGTCAGTGGCCCATCGCGTTTACATTTCTTTGCAATCATCGGTAATCCTTGGCGATTGACAAGCGGTAATTTCAGTGTATTCGGAATCCATTCGGCGTTGCACCTTGCTTGGTGTAGTGATCATGGCGCTGGCAGGATCGAGCCTGGCCTACGCTGCCGAACTTGTGGCATAAATCTCTAATTCGACAGGGAGACAAAGACGCGATGTTCAGCGAGCGCAAGACACTATTGGCCATGGCGGCAGTCGCACTGTGGATCGCAGGATGTGCGCATGCGCGTGATTCGATCGATTTGGACTCGCAGCGGCCCGGTCCTGTCGACCGTTCAGCCCTAGCCACTGCGACTGATTTCCAGTCGGTGGTCGAAGCGGCCCATGCCAGATACAAGGACTTGCGTGATGGAGAGAACGCAAGCTACATCCCGATTCTGACCGAAGTGCCCAGTGATCTGTTCGGTGTGGTGATCGTTACTCGCGATGGTGATATCCACGCGGCGGGTGACGTTGATTTCGAGTTTTCCATCCAGTCGGTCTCCAAGCCCTTTACCGCGGCGCTGATTCTGACCGAACAGGGCCCGGAAGTGCTGCGCGACAAGATCGGGGTCGAGGCCACCGGCCTGCCATTCAATTCAAAACTGGCGCTGGCCATTCATGAGGACTCGCGTAATCCCCTGGTCAATGCCGGTGCCATTGCTGCGGTCAGCCTGATCCAGGCTGATTCGGAAGCTCAGCGCTGGGAAAAAATCCACGCCAACATTAGCCATTTTTCCGGTCGGTCACTCACCGTTCTGGAAGACGTCTTCGCGTCTGAATACGAAACCGCTTTCGGCAATCGCGGCATCGCCAACCTGCTCTACAACTGGGATCGTTTGTACAGCGATCCTGAAGCGGCCTTGCGGGTCTACACGCGGCAGTGCTCCATTGGAGTCAATGCGAGGGACCTGGCCGTCATGGGTGCGACCCTGGCCAATCTGGGGGTCAATCCACTGACCGGGCAAGAGGTCATGCCGGCAGCCCATGTGCCTGCCTTGTTGGCGGTCATGGCAACCGCCGGCTTCTATGACGAATCCGGAATGTGGATGTTTACGGCCGGCCTGCCGGCCAAGACCGGCGTCGGCGGCGGCATCGTCGCCGTTGTTCCGGGCCAGTTTTCAATTGCCGCCTTCTCGCCGCGCCTGAATGAGGCTGGCAACAGTGTTCGAGCCATGAACGCCATTCGCTACATCGCCGCCGAACTCGGCGTTGGCGTTTTCGATGCGAGTTCGAACTATTAACCCCGCAATCAAGAGGTTTGACGTCGATAATGGCGGGTCTGAAAGGACTGCGGTTCTGCTAAAATTCGAAGTCTTGGGGCTGTAGCTCAGCTGGGAGAGCGCTGCGTTCGCAATGCAGAGGTCGGGAGTTCGATCCCCCTCGGCTCCACCACTCACCATAAGCCAGCGCGGTGCTGTCGCCATGGCAGCTGCTCTGGTTGGCCGGAGACCACAGCATGAGTAACGACACCCGAGTAACGCGCGCCGCGACTGATGATGCCAGTGATCAGACCTACCGAACCGTGGAAGCCTACACCACCCTGCAGCAGACCAACGAAGCCCAGGACGCCAAGGGTGCGGCGGTCACTGATATCCTCAAGCGTTCCGAGCCGCAGCCGGCGGGCTATGAAGAGGCCTTGAAGACGGTTGAAGCGATCCTCGAGGGCGCTTCTCCGGACGATGCCGCGGCTCTGCGTATGGCACTGCTGCGCTGGCCGGACCTTGATCGCCTGCCGGTCAGTCGCGACGAAGAACTGGTCAAGGATTGGCGCACCGCCGTTTATCCCTACAAGAACCGCCTCTCGCGCAAAACCTACGAGCGGCGCAAGTACAAGCTGCAGGTGGAATTACTCAAGCTGCAGGCCTGGGTCAGGGAAACCGGCCAGCGCATCGTCATCCTGTTCGAGGGCCGTGATGCAGCCGGCAAGGGCGGGACCATCAAGCGTTTCATGGAGCATCTCAATCCGCGCGGTGCGCGCGTGGTAGCCCTCGAGAAACCGACCGACCTGGAGCGCGGCCAGTGGTATTTCCAGCGCTACCTGCAGCACATGCCAAGCTCCGGCGAGATCGTGTTGTTCGACCGCTCCTGGTATAACCGCGCCGGTGTCGAGCGGGTGATGGGGTTCTGCGCCGACGATGAATACGAGATGTTCATGCGCCAGGCTCCGGAGATGGAGCGCCACCTGGTGGCCAGTGGTATCCAAGTGATCAAGTTCTGGTTTTCGGTCAGCCGGGAAGAGCAGCGCCGGCGCTTCCGCGAGCGCAAGATCCATCCGCTCAAGCAATGGAAGCTCAGCCCCATTGACTTGGCCTCGCTGGACAAGTGGGACGAGTACACCCAGGCCAAGGAGTCGATGTTTTTCCACACCGACCACTCCGAATGCCCGTGGATCGTGATTAAGTCCGACTGCAAGAAGCGGGCGCGCCTGAATGCCATGCGCTACCTGCTCAACAGCATGAACTACACCGGCAGGGAGATCGGCAATATCGGGCCAACCGATCCGCTGATCGTCAGTCGAGCCAGCTTCAGCGGTGGTCAGGGCTGAGTTGTCTTGATCCGCGCTGTGAGATTCGCTGAAGCGCTGCTATCATCGGCGCCATGAAGCTCTTGCCGTTCAGTCTGTTTGCAACGCCAATGCGCGAGCACGAGCGCGTGAGCCCCATCGTCCCCGCTGTGGCGCGGGTGGCGACTCTGAGCCGTGCGCGCGTTTTGCTGCTGATCGCTAGCGGCCTGCTGTTGACCACTCCGCTTGCTCTCCTCGCACCCGCCGCCCACTGGGCCCAGGACCCGGAACTGTTCCGGCTGCTGCGCGGCATGGGCACGCTGAAATTCTTACTGGCGGCTCTGGCCTTTGCGGTCGTGTGGTGGCGGCTCGGCCGTCCGGCCACGTTGGGTCTCCGGTCCGTATACATCGGCGGCGTCTGCACGCTGGCGCTGGCAACGGTCTGATCTGGCAGCTGAACGCGGTGCTACCGGCCTCGGGCCTTTTCCACCTGGCCACACTTGCGTTGCTGGTTGCCGCCTGGCGCGATATCGAGCCGCGTTTCGGGAATGATCGTGCCGAAACTCGGCGCGGTGCTGTGGACGGCAAAGACCCGAACGCCTGAAGTGCTTTGCGATCTCCTTGCTGCCATTCGGTTTGCTCAAACAGACAACTGCGGAAACACCACCGCTGATGGGTTTGGTTCAAGTGCTGTGGTCGATGCCGGGGTAGCGGATGCCTGCTGCCTGACGAATGGCGTCCAGCAAACCGCTCAGTTGCAGGCTGAAATCCAGAGGGAGCAGCTCGCTTTCTTTCTGTTGTCGATCGAGGCAATCCATGACATGGGCGGCTTCAAGGTAATAGCCTTCACCCTTGTAGTCGAAGTGGAAGGCCTGCAAGGGTTCGCCCTCGCGCAGCAAGCTCATGGCCGAAGGCCCATGCCAGGGCGTGTGGATGTGCAGGGTGCCGGTCGAGCCATAGATGAACGCTTCTGTTCGGGTGCGACTTCGAATGCTGGCCTGCAGATGCGCCAGCCTTCCGTTTGGATAGCTAAACACCACGCCAATTTCTTCGTCGACGCCGGTATGTCCCAGTTGTGCTGCAGCATGAATCTCGGTTGGACGGCCCAGCAAGAGTAAAGCCAGGAACACCGGGTAGATCCCGATATCGAGTAGCGCGCCGCCGCCCAGGGCCGGATCGAAAAGACGATGCTTGGTGTCCGGGTTCGCGGGGAATCCAAAGTCGGCCTTGACCGACAAAAGATCACCGATGCTGCCTTGCTCGATTAAGGTCATGGCTGTGGTGATCGTGGGCAGGAAACGGGTCCACAGGGCTTCCATCAGGAAGACCTGGTGGTCTCTGGCGGCAGTCACCATCTCCGCCGCTTGCCTGGCATTCATGGCCCAAGGCTTCTCGCACAGCACGGCAGTGCCGTTTCTCAGGCAGTGCAGGGTGTTGGCGTGATGCAAGACGTGGGGCGTAGCGATGTAGACCACGTCCAGGTTCGGGCATTGGGCAATCTCCTCGTGGCAGCCGTAGACGTGTTCGGCATCATGCCGGCGTGCAAAAGCCGCTGCGCGTTCGAGCGAGCGGGAGGCGACAGCATGGATGCGCGCGTCGGGAAGCAGCTTGAGGTCGCTGGCGAATTTTTCGGCCATCCGGCCCGGGCCGACAATCCCCCAATTCCAGATTCTGGAAGAAGTGGTGGTCGGGCCCTTCTTCATGGTGCATAGCGCAGGCCGAATCCGTACGGGAACAGCGGATCGTATTCCGTATCGCCGACATTGATCGGGATCTGCGCGGCTTCGCGCGGCCAGGAGAAGCTGAGTTGGCCAGTGAAGTCATGGTCGCCGAACAGGACCTCGGCGATGCCGTCCCCCTCCGAGCCGGGCAGCCATGCCGCGACAAAAGCGGCCGAGCGCTCCAGTTCCTCGTTGACCAGCAGCGGGCGGCCCGAGATCAGTACCGTGATCACCTGGGTGCCCTGGTCGTGATAATCCCGGATCAGGGCGCGTTGCTCAGGCGTGAGCACGAGTTCCTCGGCCTGGCGGTCGCCGATGCCCTCGGCATAGGGCTGCTCGCCGACCACGATGATGGCGACATCGGCGTCGTCGCGGATGCCGTCGCGGCCGGCATCGATCACGCGATCGGCCCCGATCAGTTTGCGGATCCCGTCGATGATGCTGGTAGCCCCCTCGACCGGCCGGGCAGGGTTGCCGAAGAGATCTTCATGCGCGCCCTGCCATTTCTTGGTCCAGCCGCCGCTTTGGTAGGCGACGTTGTCGGCATGCGTGCCCACCACGATCACGCTCTGGTCTTTCGACAGCGGCAGGATGTTGTCTTCGTTTTTCAACAACACCAGGGACTCGCGCACGGCCTGGCGTGCCACCGCGCGGTGGGCTTCGGATCCCAGCGCGTCGGCGCACACCCCGGAACTGAACGGCCGTTCGAACAGCCCCAAGCGCAGCTTCATGCGCAGGATTCGGGTGACGGCATCATCGATGCGCGCCATCGGGACTTCACCTTCCTCGACCAGGCGGATGATCTCGGGCAAGCCCTCCCGCCAGGATTCGACCAGCATGAACATATCGATCCCGGCCTCGAGCCCCTCCTTCATCGTCAGACCACCCATGGCGATCCCTTCCCAGTCGGTCAGAACAACGCCGTCGAAGCCCAGCTCGGTTTTGAGCAGGTCGGTCAACAGCGCTCGTGATCCGTGCACCCGCTCGCCGTTGACCGAACTGAACGAGGCCATCACGGCTGGCACGCCCAGGTCGATGGCGTCGATGAAACCGGGCAGGTGCATGGCGCGCAGCTCTTCCTCGGTGATGAGCGCATCGCCGCGGTCAATGCCGTCTTCGGTCGCTCCTTCAGCGATGAAGTGCTTGGCGGTGGCACCGACGGCATCGGGCGCGGCCAGGTCCGTTCCCTGCAGACCCTGGACCAGGGGGCTTGCGAACATCACCTGCAATTCCACATCCTCACCGAAGGCTTCGTAGGTGCGGCCCCAGCGAATGTTGCGCGCCACCGCGATGGTAGGCGCAAAGGTCCAGCGGATGCCGGTGGCTGCGAGTTCACAGGCCGTGATCCGGGCCAGCTCTCGCGCCAGCGCCGGGTTGCGGGTGGCGCCGATGCCGATGTTGTGCGGCAGGATGACGGCCGGGCCGTCGAAATAGGCATGGCCATGGACGGCATCGATGCCGGCCAGCATCGGGATGCCGGTGCGGGTGGCCAGCGCCTCGCGCTGGTAGCTGTCGAACAGGTTGCGCCAGGCATCGGTGGTGCCCAGCTTGCCGTCGGGAACGGTCTTGATGACCGAGCCCAGGCCGAACTCGCCGACCTCGGCCGGGGTGGCCGTGGATACGTCGACCTGGACCATCTGCCCGGCCTTTTCGGCCAGGGTCATGCCGGCGATGATGGTCGGAATGTCGGCTTCTGTAAGCGGCATTGGCTGGGGCGATGGTTCAGTCACGGGGCGGGCGCAAGCCGTCAAGAGGCTCAGGGCGGCAACGAGCAGCAGCCAGGGCGGGGCATTGCGCAACTGGGTTTTGTTCTGGTTTTCCAATGGATTCGACCGCGGGCTTTGACAACGCTATCATTGTGCCTCAAGATTGGCAGAACTTCGACGAAAGATCGAATTTCAAAATGACTTCGAATGACCGCGAAACGGGGTTAAGCGGCCACCAGACCGCGGATGCAGATCGCATCCCTTTTCAGCACAAGCTGTTTTACGGTGCCGGTGCCTTCGTCAACAATCTGCTGGCCGGCGCGATCGGCGGCATGATGATCGTGCTCAACCTTGCCTACGGCATGAACCCGGCCCTGGTCGGGCTGCTGGGTGCCCTGCCTCGCTTGACTGACGCCATCACCGACCCGGTGATGGGCTACATCTCGGACAACACCCGTTCGCGCTGGGGCAGGCGGCGACCGTACATCTTTTTCGGCGCCATTTTCGCCGGGGTCATGTTCATGCTGCTGTGGCAGCTGCCGCCCGGCAAGACCGAGGGCTGGTATTTCTGGTACTTCCTGGCCGGCTCATTCCTGTTTTATCTCGGCTACACCATCTTTGCCACGCCGTGGGTCGCGCTGGGTTATGAGCTGACGCCGGACTACCATGAGCGCACCCGGCTGATGGGCGTGCAGAATTTCATCGGCCAGTCGGTGTATCTGGTTGTGCCCTGGTTCCTGCTGATCATGCAGCACGAGGGCTGGTTCGACGGCATGGCCGAGGGGGCGGCGGGACTGGCCATCATTATTGGCCTGATTACCATCGGTGTCGGCATTCTTCCCGCCATCTTTTTGCGCGAACGATTCCAGGAGATTGCGGCCAAGGCCAACGAGGGCGAACGGGACCCGTCGCGCAGCATGGTCGCCATCGTGGCGCGCAATCTCAGGGATTTCTTCGCCGGCTTCCTGACCACGCTGCGCTCGAAGCCGTTCCTGAAGCTGTGTATTGCCACCTTCCTGGTGTTCAACGGCTTCATCATGGTCGCTGCCTTCCAGTTTTACGTCATCATCTACTACGTGTTTGGCGGCGATACGGTCGAAGGGGCGCGGTTCGCCGGTTACGCGGGCACCCTGCAGTCGCTGTGCACTTTTGGCGTGATCGTCCTGGTGACCTGGATGGGCACCCGGCTGGGCAAGCGGCGCGCGTTTTTCATCGCCATCGGCCTGTCGGCGGTCGGCTATACCCTCAAGTGGTTCTGCTATACGCCCGACAACCCGTGGCTGGTTCTGTTGCCGGCGCCGCTGATTGCGTTCGGGCTGGGTGGCCTGTTCACCCTGATGCCGTCGATGATTGCCGATGTTGTTGATGCTGACGAATTGAACACCCACGAGCGGCGCGAAGGCATGTACGGCTCGATTTTCTGGTGGGTGGTCAAGCTGGGCATGGCTGCGGCCATTGCCGCCGGTGGTTTCCTGCTCAACGCAACCGGCTTTGATGTAGACCTCGGCGGGGCGCAAGCTGCCGGCACTATCCAGGCGATGCGGGCCTTTGACGCCTTCCTGCCGGCCCTCGCCTCGCTGCTGGCAATCTGGGCCATTGCCCGCTTCCCGATCACGGAAGATACGGCCTATGCAGTCAGGGCCAAACTGGAAAATCGTCGCGGCCGACCGGAAGCACCGCTGGCCGCTCCTGCTTAAGCGATGCGCCCGGAGACAGGAGACAGTCGGCAGCCGGTAGCCGAACGGGCAATATCGGCCGAGCTTGCCGACCGGGTAGCCGCGCTGATGGCGCGCATGTCGCTGGAAGACAAGATTGCACAGATGGCGCTGGTTCAAGCCGGTGAGGGCTCGCCAATCGAAAGCCTGGGAGACGAGATCCGCAGCGGACGCGTCGGCGCGGTGCTCAACCTGGTCGACCGCGATGCGGTCAACGAGCTGCAGCGCATCGCCATCGAGGAAAGCGCGCTCGGCATTCCGCTGCTGTTCGGGCGGGATGTGATTCATGGCTTCCAGACCATCCTGCCGCTCCCGCTTGGCCAGGCCGCCAGCTGGAACCCGGAAGTGGTCCGCGCCGGGGCCCGGGTCGCGGCCCAGGAGGCCGCCCGGGCCGGGGTCAACTGGACCTTTGCCCCCATGGTCGACATCGCCCGTGATCCGCGCTGGGGGCGCGTTGCCGAAAGCCTCGGTGAGGACGTCTTTCTGGCCGGCCATCTGGCCCGGGCCATGGTCGCGGGCTTCCAGGGTGAATCCCTGTCGGACCCGGGATCGATCGCTGCCTGCGCCAAGCATTTCGCCGGTTACGGCACGTCCGAAAGCGGCCGCGACTATGCCACCACGAACATCCCAGACAACGAACTGCACAACGTTTATCTGCCGCCGTTCAAAGCCTGCATCGACCAGGGCGCGGCCAGCCTGATGACCTCGTTCAGCGACCTCGACGGCATTCCGGCCAGCGCCCACTCCGGTCTGTTGCGCGACGTGCTGCGCGACCAGTGGGCTTTCGAGGGCATCGTGGTCAGCGACTGGGAATCGATCCCGCAGCTGTCCATCCACGGCCTGACCGCCGATGACCGCGAAGCCGCCATCGCCGCAGCCAACGCCGGCGTGGAGCTCGAAATGGCCAGCGATACGTACGCCCGTCATCTGGCCGCTGCCGTGCAGTCCGGCCACGTCAGCCTGGCGACCATCGATACGGCCGTTGCCCGAATCCTGCGCCTGAAGTTCGAGCTCGGGCTGTTCGAGGCGCCGTATGCGCAGGCAGCCGACGACCCTGAGGCTGCGCAGCAAACCGCGCTCCAGGTCGCCCGCAAGGCGGCGCTGCAAAGCATGGTGCTGTTGGTCAATCGCAATGACCTGCTGCCGCTGGATGCCGGCCGGATCAAGAAGCTGGCGCTCATCGGCCCGCTGGCCGACGACGCCTACGAGCAGCTGGGCACCTGGATTTTCGACGGCGATCCAACGTTGAGCGTCAGCGCGTTGGACGGTATCCGCGAATTGCTGGGCGGGCAGGTGGAGATTGCCCACTTGCCCGTGCTGGAAACCAGCCGCAGTCGAGACCTTGCCGACATCGACGCTGCCGTGGCCGCAGTCCATGCAGCCGATGCCACGGTGCTGTTTCTGGGTGAGGAGGCCATTTTGTCGGGGGAGGCGCATTCGCGTGCCGATATCGACCTGCCCGGCGCGCAAGTTCAACTGGTCCGGCGCCTCCACGCGGTCGGCAAACCGCTGATCGCGGTGATCCTGGCCGGTCGGCCGCTGACGTTGAGCAACATTGTCGATGAGGTCGACGCGATCCTCTATGCCTGGCATCCCGGCAGCATGGGCGGTCCCGCCATTGCCGACCTGCTGTTCGGCATCGCCTCACCCTCGGGCAAGCTGCCGGTGACGTTCCCGCGCGCGGTCGGCCAGATCCCGCTGTACTACAACGCCAGGAACACCGGCAAGCCGCCGCTGCCCGAAACGGTGGTTCAGATCGACGACATCCCGGTGCGGGCACCCCAGACCTCCTTCGGGATGTCGGCGTTTCATCTCGACGTCGACCACACGCCGCTGTTTTGTTTTGGCCACGGCCTGTCCTACACGCGCTTCGAGTATTCGAATCTGCAAGTGAGCCCGGCGCAGATTCGGCCGGGCGAGTCGGTGCAGATCAGCGTGGACCTGCGCAATTGCGGCCGGCGCGGCGCCGAGGAAATCCTCCAGCTCTACGTCCGCGATCCAGTGGCCAGCATTACCCGGCCCGTGCGCGAGCTCAAGGGCTTTGAGCGCGTGCGCGTTGAACCCGGCCAGACGGTTCGGGTCGAATTCCGCTTATCAACCGACGATCTGAAGTTCTATAACCGCCAGCGCGGCTGGGTACTGGAGCCAGGCCGGTTCCAGGTCTGGGTTGGCGGCGATTCGAACTCGAACCTGGCCGGAGAATTCCAGCTGATCGACGCCTGAAAACGCTGCCATAACGGACCCTTTTGGACATGCCCAATATCCTTTCCTTGCTGACCTCGATGATGATCCTGACCGTGCTTGCCGTGACCGCCACTGCCGCCCATGCCGCATCAAACCCAGTGGAGAT
This sequence comes from Gammaproteobacteria bacterium, assembly GCA_003565625.1. Taxonomy (GTDB): domain Bacteria; phylum Pseudomonadota; class Gammaproteobacteria; order Xanthomonadales; family Wenzhouxiangellaceae; genus Wenzhouxiangella. The sequence goes on along the minus strand of PXBD01000039.1, from coordinate 23,765 downwards.
TGTGCGCGGCGACAGCGGCTATGAGCTGCTGCGCGGCGGCGAGCCCTACACGGTGCGCGGCGCCGGCATGGTCTACGACGATCTCGAAGCTTTCGTTGCCCGCGGCGGCAACTCGATCCGGACCTGGACCACGCGCGCCGATGAACTCGATATTCCGGCCCTGCTCGATCAGGCCCATGCCCTGGGCGTGACGGTGGCGCTGAACCTACCGATGGTGCCGGAGCGGCACGGCTTCGACTACGACGACGCCGAGGCCGTCGCCGCGCAGCTGGAGGCCATGCGCGCAGATGTTCTGAAATACCGCGACCATCCGGCGCTGCTGTTGTGGATCATCGGCAATGAGCTGAACCACAGCTACACCAATCCGCGCGTGTGGGAGGCGGTCAACGATGTCGCGTTGATGATCCGGGAGCTGGACCCCTACCACCCGACCACCACCGCCATCGCCGGGATTCGCGCGGAGGTAATTGAGGCCGTCCTTGAGCGCGCGCCGGCGCTCGACTTCTTGAGCTTCCAGGTCTACGGCAACCTGTTCCGCTTGCCTGATGCCCTGGCCGGGGTCTCCTTCGACCAGCCGTTCATGGTCACCGAATGGGGCACGCTCGGTTGGTGGGAGATGGAGTCGACCACCTGGGGCGCACCGGTTGAATTGACCAGTTCGGAAAAGGCCGAGGTTTTTAGGCGCGCCCAGCGCGAGGTCCTGACCCCGCTGCAGTCACAATTGATCGGCTCGTATGCCTTTTTCTGGGGCCAGAAGCAGGAGCGCACGCCGACCTGGTTTGGCCTGATCACGCCCGAGGGCGAACAGACCGAGGCCATCGATGTACTGGAAACCTTGTGGACCGGCGAACGGCCGCAACAGCGCGCGCCGCGGGTGGAAAGCCTGACCCTGGCCGGCCACACCTCGCGCGAGAACGTCATCGTGCTCGCCGGCCAAAGCTTTCCGGCCCATTTCGTCATTGCGCATGATGATCTGGACCGGCTGGACTATCACTGGGAGGTCAAGCCCGAGAGCGGAGCCACCGAGGTCGGCGGCGACTACGAGACCTATATCCCCGGCGTGGACGGCGCCATCACCGAAGCCGACGGGGCGCGGGCGAGCGTGCGCGTCGACGAGCGCGGCGCTTATCGGCTGTTTGCCCGGGTCAGCGACGGGAACGGGCGAGCGGCCCATGCCAATATTCCTTTTCTGGTCGAGGACGGTTTTGTGCAGGCACCTGATGCCCTGATTGCCGGCGAAGTCATGGCGGTGGCCTACTCCGGCTTCCGCGAAGGTCAGCATCCCGACCGCGGCGACGGCGCCGTCAACCCCAGCCGGGAAGAAATCCTGGAAGATCTGGAAATCCTGGTCGAGCACGGCTTTCGCCTGATTCGCCTGTACGATTCGGGCGAGAACTCACGGCAAGTGCTGGAACTGATCCGCGAACATGAGTTGCCGATCCAGGTCATGCTGGGTCTGTGGTTGCGCGCCGAGTTGAGCAATCACGAGGGCTGTCCCTGGCTGGACGAACCGATTCCGGAACAGGAACTGGCCGCCAACAGGATCGAAAACGAACGCGAGATCGAGCGCGGGGTTGAGCTGGCGCGTGCCTTCGAGGATGTCGTGGTGTCGGTCAACGTCGGCAACGAGGCGCTGGTCGACTGGACCGATCACCTGGTGCCGCTGGAGCGGGTGATCGGCTACGTCCGCCAGGTCCGGGGCGCGATCTCCCAGTCGGTTACGGTGGCCGAGAACTACGAATGGTGGATTCGCGACGGCGCCCCGCTGGCCGCTGAACTGGATTTCATCGGCGTCCACACCTACCCGGTGTGGGAGGAGCGCGGCATCGACGAAGGTCTGTCCTACACGGTCGAGAATCTGATGGCGGTGCGCCAGGCCTTGCCCGACGTGCCGATGGCGGTGCTGGAAGCCGGCTGGGCGACCACGGCCAGTGAGTTCGGCGACCGGGCCGGCGAGGCCCAGCAGCTGCGCTATTACCGCGAGCTGAAGCAGTGGGCGCGATTGGCCAACGTTACGGTGTTTTTCTTCTCGGCATTTGACGAGCCCTGGAAGGGTGACCCCAATAACCCTCTGGGAGCGGAAAAGCACTGGGGGCTGTTCTTCGAGGACAGAACTCCCAAGCGGGTGTTACTGGCCGAATAATCCGCCCGTGTTGCCCTCGTTCATTCCGGCGGCGGGCCGGTCGTGGCGCGAATCTGCAGTGAACCGGGCACGACCACCCCGTCTTGATCCGGGCGATCTTTTGCGCTGCCCTGAATGAGCATCAGGGTGGCTTGTTCGGCCATGGCCGCGAAGGGCTGGCGAGTGGTGGTCAGCGGCGGGAACACCTGCTGGGCGAGCGTGATGTCATCACAGCCGGCCACCGACAAATCGCCGGGGATCCGAACCCCGAGCTGGTGGGCGGCATGCATCACGCCGACCGCCATATCATCGTTGGCGGCAAAGATGGCGGTGGGGCGGCAAGGCTGCTGCAGGAGCTGCAGGGCGGCGGTGCGTCCAGAGCAAAACGAGTTGTCTCCTGCCGCGACCAACTGCGGCGAAAACGCCAGCCCGCACTGTTCCAGACCGTCCTGGTAACCGAGCAGACGCTGGCCTACCGCCTTGTGTTTTGGGTGACCACTGATGAAAGCAATTCGGTGATGTCCGAGTGCGGCCAGGTGATGAACCATGCCAGCGCTGAATTCACGGTCGTTGGTTGCGACAACGCGATCCTGAACACGTTTCAGGCCCGGCGAGAGGCGAACCAGCGGGGTACCGCTGGCGTTGATGGTGCCGACGATGCCGCGCATGTTGGATAGCGGTGCGGCCAGCAGGATTCCGGCCGGTCGGGCGCGACGGATTACTCCCTCCAGATCGGCATGGATGTCCTTGTTGCGGTAGTTGCAGGGGTGGATCAACAGTTCGTAGCCATGCTGCCTACAGACCCGTAGCGCGCCGGACTGCATTCGCATGATGTAGCCGGCAGAGGGCAGTTCATACGCGCTGGGGTCATCGTAGACCAGGCAGATCAGGTGCGCATGTCGGCTGGCAAGATCGCGCGCCGACTGATTGGGCGCATAGCCCAGGTCAGCGATGGCCGATTCCACTCGAAGACGAGTGGAATCGCGTACCCCGTCTTCGCGGTTGAGTACGCGCGACACCGTCTTGATCGAAACTCCCGCATGACGGGCAACATCAGTGATGGTGGGCTGAGCCATGGCGCTGAAGTCTACCGCAGCATCAGCGCGAAAGTTGATCCTCGAGTTCTTCGAGCGATTTCCGCTTTGTTTCCGGTACCACCTTCCAGATGAAAAACAGTCCGGCAACGGCAAACAAGCCATAGATCAAGAAAGTCAGGCTGTTGCCGAGCGTCGCCAGTTCCCAGGGAAACACCAGCTGCACCAGAAAGCTGACCGCCGAGTTGATGAAACCGGCCAAGGAGATCGCCAGACCGCGGACCCGCAGCGGGAACAGCTCGGAAAACATCACCCACATCACCGGGCCGATGGAGACGGCAAAGGAAGCGACAAAGAACAGAATGCCGAACAGGATCAGCCGGGGATTGATATTGATGGCGATGGTGATGATCTCTGATTCCCAGACCCGGGCTTGCTCTTCGCCCAGTCTTTCCGACAATGCCTGTCTGAAGCTCACATCACTTGAAAAAGAGGTGTCGCGCATGTCGGCCAACTGAACGGCCATGGTCGCGGGCAGATCCAGCGCCTGAAGATTCTCATCCGACAATTCATAGGTGGCTGATCCGAACCCGTATGCCAGCAGCATCATCGAAAGAGCAATCCCGGTCATACCGCCAAGCAACAGCGGTCGACGGCCGAGCCGGTCGATCAGCAGCATGGCAATGACGGTAAACGCCAGGTTGGTAAGGCCGACCAGCACTGCCTGCATGAAAGAGGCATCGGTGCCGATACCGGACTGCTCGAAAATCAGCGGAGCATAAAAAAAGACAGCGTTGATTCCCGTGATCTGCTGCAACACCGCCAACACGATCCCGGTCACCAGCACCAGGCGCAGCGCCGGATGAAAAATCTCCTTCAGCGAGACCTTTTCCCGGGTCTGGTCGGCGGCAAGATGACGCTGTATATCGGCAATCTGCTGCTGTGTTTGGGCCGACTCGAAGATCCGGTTCAAGGTGATCGCCGCTTGTTCGTGCAAGCCCTTCATGATTTGCCAGCGCGGGCTTTGCGGCACCCACAGCAACCCCGTGAAGAAAATCGCGGCCGGCAGCGCTTCGACTCCAAGCATCCAGCGCCAGGCATGAACATCGAGCATCAGCGCTTGAGCCCATGCGGTTTCGGATTGAGCCCACTGCAAAATGACGTAATTGCTGAAAAAGGCGGCCGAAATGCCGATGACGATGTTGAGCTGGTTGAGGCTGACAAGCTTTCCGCGGCTTGCCGGGGGCGCGATTTCGGCGATATACATGGGCGCCACGATCAGCGATGCACCCACCCCCAGACCCCCGATCATGCGCGCCAGGACAAAGGTAGTGAAGTCCGGCGCCAGGGCAGAAGCCACCGCTGATACCGCGTACAGCACGGCTGCGACTTTCAGGATTCCGCGCCGGCCATAACGATCGCTCAGGGGTCCAGCGAGAAGCATTGCAAGCGTCGCCGTCAGCGTCAGCGAGCCCACGGCCCAGCCCGTTTGCAGGCTTGACAGGCCGAATTCCGGGCCGATGAAACGCACAACGCCCGAGATCACCGAGGCATCAAAGCCCATCAGGAAACCGCCGAGTGCCACGATCAGCGCAACCCGAACGACGTAGGACCGACTGCTGTTCATTGCAAGCCTCGTTTGTAGTGGCAGCGAATACGAGCAAGCATGGTACGCCGATATGCTGCTTTGGTCGAGTTCCGGTTGACAACGTTGTCAGCTTTCTTTATAAAGCACGAGGACAAGCGCTGTCATCAAGGTTTCACTGTCGTTGTGCACCACAATAAATTTGTGCACTGCAATAAGAAACGATAAAAGAACGGCGCCAACAGACTGCTTTCAATCAAATGGCTGAGGAGGGAACACCCGATGGGTTCGATCAAGTTTCGAAAGTCGCCGCTGGCTGCAGCGGTTGCGCTGGCGCTGGGCACCTGCATGGTTTCAACGCTGCACGCAAAGCAAGACGAAGAGGCGGCACCGGAAGACGAGTCAACCGAACAGACAACTGACTTTTTCGTCGATGACCGCATGCAGGTGATTGGCGTACGCGGTTCTCTGATGCGCTCCATGGACCGCAAGCGCGATGCCATCGGCCTGGTCGATGCCATCACCGCCGAAGACATCGGCAAGTTCCCCGATCAGAACCTTGCCGAGGCACTGCAGCGTATTCCCGGTATCTCGATCAGCCGGACCAATAACGAAGGCTCGCAAATCACCGTGCGTGGCTTCGGGCCGGAGTTCAACCTGGTGACCTTTAATGGCCGCACCATGCCGACCCAGGGCGGTCGCTCGTTCGACTTCGGCGACATCGCATCCACTGGTATCACCGCGGTCGAGGTGATCAAGAGTGGACGGGCCTCACTGCCGACCGGTGGCATTGGCGCTACCGTCAACATCATCACGCCAAGACCGCTGGAAAACCCGGGCTTGCGGGGTGCGCTGATCGGCAAGGCCGTGCATGAGACATCGGCCTCCGACGGCGACCTGGGTAATCTCAATCGCGTCACCCCGGAAATCGCCGGTATCTACAGCAACACGTTCGCCGACAACACTTTCGGTATCGCCATCACCGGCTCCTACGAGGAACGTGACAACCGGGAAGAATTCGCCAATGTTGACAGCTGGATTCCGAACTACGGTCTGGAAGGCGGTACGGTCAACAACAACAATCAGCGTGCCGATGGCGTCTGGTGGCACCCGCAGGATGCCGGCTATGGTTTTGCCGATATCTCGCGCACCCGAACCAATGCGCAGCTGACCCTGCAGTGGGCGCCGGTTGATCGCCTGCGCATGACCCTCGATTACACGTACTCCGAACTGGAATTCGAGGCCGACCGCAACAGCTTTGGCGTCTGGTTTGCCAACCCCAATGTTTCCGCCACCATCAACGAGCGCGGCACCGTCACCGATGTCACCCAGGTTGGTGGCGATTACGCCATCAACGTGGCTCGGGATAACACCGTCAAGGAAAACGATTCTCTCGGATTCAACGCCGAGTTCCAGGCCACCGATAACCTGGAATTCCGTTTTGACATGCATGATTCCCGCTCGCGCCTGAAGGGTGGCGGGCTGGGTGACGGCCGGCCGGGCAGTTCAGCGAACCTGATTGTTGGTAACACGTTCTGCGACTGGTGTGGCTTCGTTCCCGGCGCAGGGCCGACTACGGCAACGATTGACGAAAAGTTTGCTTCCTACTCCAGCGGCGGCATTCCGATCTGGGGTGCGACCTTCCGCGACCAGGAGACCGGCGAAATGCTGGACTTCCTGCGCCGCAGCGACATGGGCTCATTGTTTGGCCAGGCCTTCGATGTTGACAACAAGAACGATATCCAGCAATTCCAGTTGGACGGTACCTGGACCAACCCCGGCGACGGCAGTATCGTCAGTCTCGACTTTGGAGCCAGCTACACCCAGCAGAAGTTCGTCAACCGCAACGCTTTTTCCGGCCTGTTGCCGGGTGGGTTCTGGCTGACTTCAGCCCAGTACTGGCCCGATGAGCTGTGGGAAGAGGCCGGGTTCGGCGGTCTGTTGTCGGATTTCTCCAACAGCGGAGACTTCCCGCTCGATCGCTACTTCGTGCTTGATTTCAACACCATCGTGGATGTGTACGAATCGCTGGACTGCTTCTCGACCGGCGACCCGTTGTGCAACGACGTCTACTGGCCGTCCTGGGGTCCTGATTTTCAGGATCCCTCGGGTGAGCGCGGGTTCTTCTGGCCGGGTCCGCTGGGCAACGCCAGCGGAGGCGGGGTGAAAGAAGACATCACCGCGGCCTACTTCCAGCTCAACATGCAGGACCGGGTTGCCGGACTGCCCTTCAACGCCCGCATCGGGCTTCGTATCGAAGACACCGAAACCACGGCCAGTGGTGACGAGGTGCCGGCCGAAGCGGTGGTCTGGGTCGGGGGTGATGAATTCGTCACCGAGTTTGGTCCGCCAACCTTCGTCAAGGAATCCAACAGCAATACCGAGTTCTTGCCGAGCCTGGACTTTGATTTGACCTGGCGTCATGACCTGATCTCGAGGTTCTCCTACAGCCGGACGCTGGCACGCCCGCCAATTGGTGCGCTCAGCCCGGTGCGGTCGTTCGTGGGCAATCCCAACCCGCAAAACCGCGAGGCCAGTTCCGGCAACCCGGGTCTGGTGCCCTACGTGTCGGATAACTTCGATCTGGCGCTGGAGTGGTACTACGCGCCCGGCAGTTACGCCTCGGTTTCGTACTTCCGCAAGCACGTTGACAATTTCCTCGTGGCAACCACGGTGCGCGAGAGTTTCGACAATCTGCTCGACCCCTTCCGCGGTGCCCAGGCCGAACTGGCCCGTCAGCAGTTGGCGGATGAGGGCATCCCGTTGAGCAATGCCAATATCTTCGCTCGCATCAACGAGAACCTCGGCCGGCCCGCAACTACGCCCGTGCGGGCCGAACCGGGTGATCCTGTGATCGAGTGGAACGTGTCGACAACCGATAACGCCGAGCGGGGTCGTGTCTGGGGTTGGGAATTCCAGGTCCAGCACATGTTCGGTGATACCGGGTTTGGCGTTCAGGCCAACGCGACGCTGGTGACCGGCGATGTCAAGGTCGATCGGGACGCGGTGGACCGCCAGTTTGCGTTGCCCGGTCTGAGTGACTCGTACAACCTGGTCGGCTTTTACGAAAACGAGCACATCTCGACTCGCCTGGCCTGGAACTGGCGCGATGAGTTCGTGGCCGGCTTCGATCAGTTTGATGCGCCGGTCTTTGTTGAGGATTATGGCCAGCTGGATGTCAACCTGGCCTGGTTCGCCCGCCCGAATCTCACCATTTTCCTCGAAGGGCTCAACGTGACCCAGCAAACCCAGCGGGTCTACGTACGCTATCCAGAGCAATTCCAACGGGGTAACCAGTACGGCGCGCGCTACAATATCGGCGCGCGATGGACCTTCTGATCAGCGCCGGCGGTGACTGAAACGCAAGCCGCTGGCAACAGCGGCTTGCTTTTTTATGGATAACCTGGACAACCAAGGCATCAGGAACATCGTCATCGTCGGTGGCGGCAGCGCCGGCTGGATTACCGCCGGTGTGCTTGCCAGCAGCTATCCGGCGCAGTCCGAGGGCGGAATCCATGTGACCCTGATCGAGTCACCGGACGTCAGCACCATTGGTGTTGGCGAAGGCACCTGGCCGACCATGCGTGCCACCCTGCGCCGCATCGGCCTGTCCGAAAACGACTTCCTGCAGGCCTGCTCGGCCTCGCCCAAGCAGGGCACCTGCTTTCGCGGATGGGTCTCAGGCGCGGCCGATGATCGCTACTACCACCCATTCTCGGTTCCGGCCGGCTATCCTGGCGCCAGCGTGGTGCCGGCCTGGCAGGAACACCGCGACCGGATCAGTTTCACCAATGCCGTCAGCGCCCAGGGCCGGGTCTGCGATCGCCTGCTGGCACCCAAGCAGGCGGCGACGCCGGAATACGCGCATGTGCTCAACTACGGCTATCACCTCGATGCGGGCAAATTCGCTGAACTGCTCAAGACCCATTGCACCGAAAAGCTGAACGTTCACCATGTGCTGGATCATGTCACCGGCATCGAAGGCACGCCCGATGAAGATATCCGGGCGCTGAATACGGCCAAGCATGGTCGTCTGGCGGGTGATCTGTTCATCGACTGCACCGGTCAGGCAGCACTGCTGCTGGGTCGTCACTACGGGGTGGGTTACCTGGACCAGGACCATGTCCTGTTCAATGATCGTGCCCTGGCGGTACAGGTTCCCTACGCTGACCCGTCCAGCCCGATCCAGTCGCAGACCAACTCGACCGCGCAGGATGCCGGCTGGGTCTGGGATATCGGCCTGAGTTCACGCCGGGGTATTGGTTACGTCTATTCCGGTCGCCACAGCAGCGATGAGCATGCCCTGGAAGTGCTTCGCGCCTACCTGAAACAGAATACGCAGATCGATCCGCAAGCCATCGAGCCTCGCCAGCTCCGCTTCCGGCCCGGCTATCGTGAACGCTTCTGGCATCGCAACTGCGTTGCCGTAGGCATGGCGGCCGGGTTTATTGAACCGCTGGAAGCCAGCGCGCTGGTGATGATCGAACTGGCCGCAGGCCAGATTGCCGATGAACTGCCGGCCACGCGTCGCGGCATGGACATTTGTGCTGCGCGTTTCAACGACGCTTTTGGCTATCGGTGGCAGCGCATCATCGACTTCCTCAAGCTGCATTATGTGTTGAGCCGGCGCAGCGACTCCGCCTACTGGATCGAGAACCGGCAAAGCGACAGCATTCCGGACCGCCTGGAGCAGCTGCTGGAACTGTGGCAGTACCAGGTGCCCAGCCCGCGCGACTTTCCGCGCATCGACGAGATCTTTTCTGCTGCCAGCTACCAGTACGTGCTCTACGGCATGGGCTTTGAAACCCGTCCGCGTGCGCGGGCCAGTGCCCTCACCGATCAGGAACAGGCCCATCAGTTGTTTCGTGATGTCGAACAACTGAGCCGTCGCCTGCTCAGGCAGTTGCCGGACAACCGTAGCCTGCTCGGCGAAATCGCCGGCAGCGCCTCCGCACCCGCGGTGCCGGCTGCAATCGGCCAATGACAGGAACAACAACCGCCATGGCACGCCACGAACTGCTCGACAATGTGACCCATAAGGATGTCCGCATTGACCGGCGCTTTGCGCCTGGCTGCGGGTACGACACGCAAGTGGCGCGGATTTTTCCGCTGGAGTTGGGCGGTCTGCAGGCCGAGTATCCGTTGTTCCTGGTGCGCAACGTCGAAACCGGGCATTACGAACCGGTCGCCTTGCTGGGGTTCGAGGAATCCGAAAACCTGTATCTCGACGACGGTCAATGGCGGGCCCGCAGCCTGCCGCTGACTATTGAGCGCCTGCCCTTTCTGATCGGCTTCCAGCAAGCCGACGAGGCCGGTTCGCCTGCCTCGGGGCCGGTGGTTCATATCGACATGGATCATCCCTCTGTTGCCACCGATCGCGGCGAGCCGGTGTTTCTGCCGCATGGCGGCGAGTCGCCCCTGCTCGAGCGGGTCAACTCGGTGCTGGCCAGTATCCACGGTGGCCACCAGGCCAACGAGGACTTCTCGCGTACGCTGGTCGGTCTGGATTTGATCGAGTCGCTGAACCTGGAGGTGGAGTTCAACGACGGCAGTCGCCATTCGCTGACCGGCCTGTACACCATCAACGAAGACCGGCTGCAGCAACTGAATGCCGACAGCCTGGGCCTGCTGCACGGCAAGGGCTATTTGCAGCACGTCTACATGCTGCTGGCCTCCATGCCACAGCTGGCCGTGCTGATCGAGCGCAAGAACCATCTTCTCGACCGCGTCGCGGCGGAGTGACTCCGTGGCGCCTGTAGTCCGGCCGCTGGAAGAAGTCTCGGGCGTAGCCCCCGGCGATATCCATGCCCGGGTTGCCGAGCTGGACCAGCCGGTGGTGTTTCGCGGCCTGGTTGCCGACTGGCCGCTGGTGGCGGCCGCGCGTGAATCGATGGAGCAGGCCGCGGGCTACCTGCAGCGCTTTGATACCGGCAAGCCGGTGACGGCGTTTATCGGCCAGCCCGGCGAGCAGGGCCGGATCTTCTACAACGAGGATTTGAGCGACACCAATTTCACCGCCGGTCGGGTCGGGTTTGCCGAAGTGCTGGAGCAGCTTTCCCGCCACGCCGACAATCCGCAGCCGCCGACCATTTACGTTGGTTCCTCGGCGATCGATCTGTGCTTGCCGGGTTTGAGTGCTGAAAACAGCCTGCCGCAGGGCTCGAATCGGGCCTCGGTCCGGATCTGGCTGGGCAACCGCACGCGCGTAGCCGCTCACTACGATGCGCTGGAAAACGTTGCCTGCGTGTGCGCCGGGCGGCGACGTTTCACCCTGTTTCCGCCCGATCAACTGGCCAACCTCTACGTCGGGCCCATGGAACTGACCCCGGCTGGCCAGCAGATCAGCCTGGTGGATTTCGAGCAGCCGGATCTGGAGCGGTATCCGCGCTTTGCCGAAGCCCTGGAGCATGCGCGTGCGGCCACCCTGGAGGCGGGCGATGCGGTATTCATCCCGGCCATGTGGTGGCACCACGTTGAGGGCCTGGAGTCGTTCAATATCCTGATCAACCACTGGTGGCGCGAAGTTCCGGAGTACATGGGCGCGCCCAACGATGCGTTACTGCACGCCATTCTCAATATCCGTGGTCTGCCCCCGGCTCAGCGGCGCGCCTGGAAGGGTTTGTTTGATCACTACGTGTTCAACGCCGATGATGACACCGTAGCGCATATTCCGGAGGCCAGTCGCGGGGTCCTGGGCCAGCTGGATGAAAACGCTGCCCGCCGCCTGCGCAGCCTGCTGCGCAACCAACTCAATCGCTGACTCAATCGCTGATCGCAAGGGTGCAAATCATGAACGCGATGGACAACGACGGTTTTCGACGTATCGTGATTGTCGGCGGCGGCACCGCCGGCTGGATGGCCGCCGCCGCCCTGTCACAGGCCTTCGGCCGCCACAAACGCATCGAACTGATCGAATCCGACGAAATCGGTACTGTCGGCGTCGGCGAGGCGACCATCCCGGCGATCAAGAACTTTCATCTCCTGCTCGGCCTGGATGAGGCCGAGTTCCTGAATGCGGTCAACGGCACCTTCAAGCTCGGCATCGAGTTTGAGAACTGGGGCCGGCTGGGCGAGCGCTACATCCATCCGTTCGGACCGCCGGGGGCCGACTCCTGGGCCGCCCAGTTTCACCACTACTGGCTCAAGGCGCGCCGGCTGGGCGAGACTGCCAGCCTCAACGACTTCAGCTTCGAGTCCTCTCTGGCCAGGGCCGGGCGTTTCGGCCTCAACGGTGAGCGCAAGCCAAACTATGCTTACCATTTCGATGCCGGCCTGTATGCCCGGATGTTGCGAGCCTACAGCGAAGCGCTGGGCGTGCGCAGGATCGAAGGCAAGGTAGTCGACGTCAATCTGCATTCGGAAAGCGGAATGATCGAGTCGGTCCGGCTCGAATCGGGACCCGTCATCGAAGGTGACTTTTTTATCGACTGCAGCGGTTTTCGCGGTCTGCTCATCGAGCAGACCCTGCAGACCGGCTGGGAAGACTGGTCACACTGGCTGCGGGCCGACTCAGCCGTTGCCGTGCAAAGCGAATCGGTTGCGCCGCCGGCGCCCTACACCCGTGCGACCGCACGGGGCGAGGGCTGGCAGTGGAAGATTCCGTTGCAGCATCGGGTCGGTAACGGGATTGTCTATTCCAGTGCGTATCTGGAGCCCGATCGGGCCGCCAAGCTGCTGCTGGATAATATCGATGGCCGCCCGATTACCGAACCGCGCCAGCTGCGCTTTCGCACCGGGCGCCGACTGTTGCAGTGGAATCGCAACTGCCTTGCCCTGGGTCTGGCCAGCGGATTCCTGGAGCCACTGGAATCGACCAGTATCCACATGATCCAGAACAGCCTGATCCGCTTCATCAAGTTGTTCCCGGCCCGGCAGATCGAGCCGACGGAAATCGATCAGTTCAACAACGACGTACGCCTCGAGGCCGAGTACATCCGCGATTTCATCATCCTGCACTACCATGTCAACCAGCGCACCGATTCGCGCTACTGGACTGACTGCCGCGAGATGAGTATCCCCGATACGCTGGCCCACAAGATTCGCTTGTTCGAGCGCAGCGCGCGCGTATTCCGGGACCAGTACGAGTTGTTTGCCGAGCAGTCCTGGGTTGCGGTCATGGTCGGGCAGGGCATCGAACCGGCGGCCTGGCATCCGTTCGTCAACAACCTCCCGGACACCGAACTGAAGAATTTCATGGCCGAAACACGCGCCACGATTGCCCGGCAGGTGGGCCGGCTGCCGATGCACCAGGACTACCTCAACCAGCTGCAGCCAGGCAATCGGGAGCCCAGGGTCGCACGGGCAGGTGCCTGAGATGTCTGAACCGCTCCTGGTCGGCGATATCGGCGGCACCAATGCCCGCTTTGCCCTTACCCGGCCGGGACCAGGGCGTCCGCAGCTGCAGGCAATCCGGGTGCTGCCCACGCGCGATTTCGCCAGCCTGCAGCAGGCCATTCGGCATTATCTGGAGCGGGTTGCAGTGCAGCCGTCGCGGGCTGCGCTGGCGGTTGCCTGTCCGGCCCAGGGTGATGAGATCCGCCTGACCAATCGCGCCTGGGCGTTCAACCGCAATGAACTGGCCGCTTCGCTGGGTCTGGAGGAGTTGCGGATTCTCAACGATTTCGGTGCTGCCGCCCTTGGTTTGCCTTTTCTCCAGCCGGATGAATATCAATGGCTGCATGGCCAGCCGCAGGCAGCATTGCCCGGTCCGATCAGCGTCATCGGCCCGGGTACCGGCATGGGAGTGGCCTTGCTGGTGCCCTGCCCGAATGAACAATGGCAGGTCATCGAGACCGAGGGTGGCCATATCAGCCTGGCCGCGCTGGGCTCGGAGGAGCGCCGCATTCACGACTGGCTGACCGCCCGCCACGGTCGAGTGTCGGTAGAGCGCGCCCTGTCGGGTCGTGGTTTGTCTGCCATTCATGCCGCGCTTTCCGACGTTCCGCCGTCCAAGCAAAGCACCCCGGATGAAGGTCTGGTGGCGCCGGCCGTGCTGGTCGCGGCGGCACTGAACGGTGAGGATGGGGTTGCGCGGGCTGCGCTGGCCCGCTTCTGCGCCATTCTGGGCAGCGTGGCCGGCGATGCCGCGCTGATGCACGGGGCCCGTACTGTCGCCATTGCCGGCGGTATCGTGCCGCGCTTCATCCCGTTTCTGAAATCCAGCGCTTTCCGCGAGCGCTTTCTGGACAAGGGCCGTTTCGCCGCCCACCTGGAAAGCGTCAACGTGGTCGTCGTCACCCATTCAGAGCCTGGTCTGCTGGGCGCGGCGGTCCGGCTGAACGAGCAATGACCCTGCGAACCCGACTGAACGCAGCCGGGCAGTGCGCCGCTGACTGGAGCAGAGCCAGACAAGGCCTGGGCAGTTGATGGCGGCGGAGAAAATGCTGCTGGCCATGATCATTATCCTGGCCGTGCCCTACCTGATCTGGCGTCTGGGACGCACAGAGCGGTGGGCGCCGCTGGTGGTGGTTCAGATCCTGACCGGCATTGCACTGGGCCCGGGTTTGCTGGGAGCAATATTTCCTGCAGCCTACCAGGCCATTCTGACCGCCGAGGTCACGCTGATGCTCAGCGGCATCGCCACCTGGGGGGTGATCCTGTTTGTCTGGGTGGCCGGGCTGGAGCTGGACCTGCCGCAGGCCTGGAGCCAGCGCCGTGACAGCGTGGTCACGGCTTCCTTTGCCCTGGTCACCCCGCTGGTTCTCGGGATTCTGGTCGGCAGCCTGATCCTTTGGTATGACCCGGCCGCGATGGGCGGCGCGGCTTTTCCATGGCAGTTTGTCGTGGCCATCGGCATGGCCTGCTCGGTCACGGCCTTGCCAATCCTGATGTTGTTCATGGAAAAGATCGATATCCTGCGCCGCCCGCTGGGGCAGCGAGTGCTGCGCTATGCCAGCCTCGACGATATTGCCATCTGGGGTTTGCTTGCCGTGATCCTGCTCGACTTCGAACGGCTGGGCAAACAAGCCCTGTTCTTGAGCCTGTTTGTGCTGGCTACGGTGGCACTGCGTAAAGGGCTGCCGCGCCTGCCCGAGTCGGACCGGTGGTTCATCGCCCTGGTCTGGCTGGCGGCCTGCGCGCTGGCCGCCGACTGGGCCGGGCTGCACTACATGGTCGGCGCGTTCCTGGCCGGGGCGGTGATGGAAAGCCGCTGGCTGGGGGAGCAGCGTCTGGATCGCCTGCGCTATTTTCTGCTGCTGGTCATGATGCCGGTCTTTTTCCTGTCTACCGGCCTGCGCACCGAATGGGCGCTGGGCAGCGCAGTCGTGCTGGTGATCGCTGCCGGCCTGCTCGCCGCCGCCGTGCTCGGCAAGCTGCTCGGGGTGTACATGGCCAGTCGGGTGCTGCGCTGGCCGCCCGGTGAGGCGCGCACGGTCGGCTGGCTGCTGCAGACCAAGGCGCTGATCCTGATCATTTTTGCCAACATCCTGCTGGATCAGCACATCATTTCGGCCGGCATTTTTACCGCCCTGCTGCTGATGGCCGCCGCCAGCACCATGCTGACCATTCCCATGGTCAGCCGAAGCCGGCGCTCCGGGATCGCCAGCGAGCCGGATCAGTGATCAGCCCGGTCGGTAAACAAGGTCGAGGCCGGGAAGGACAGTTCAAGTCGTTGGATGCTGCCGCTGCGCCGGAACAGCTCTGTGCTCCATCGATCCGACAACGCGGCGGTGCCTGCCGCGTGGCGCTCGCCATCGCTGGTAACTACCATAATGCTTGATGGCTGGCGATTATCCAGCCGGTAGATTATCGGTACCTGGCACCAGGTAAACGCCAGGGAGTTCTCCGGCAGCTCGATGTGCTGCCAGTTTCCGTCCACGTCCAGGTAGCGGAACGAACCCGGCTGGCGCTTGAATTCCTGCGCGCGCAAGAGCGCTGGTTCAAAGCGGGCGATGCCTCTTTCCACACGCACGCCAAGCTCGCCGAAGCGGGTCAGGATTTCTTCCTTTACCTGGCCGGTCATGCCCGGCTGCTGGGCACCGGAATGGCCGGGCGTATGGGAATATGGGTCGGTCGGAAAAGCGCCGTACTCTTGTGGCGTCTTGTTGAAGCCCAGCCCTTCCCGGACGCGGTAATAGAGGCTGCCGAGGCGCGCGCAGGTCTGCTGGTCTTCTTGCTCCAGCGCCAGAAAGAAATTTTCCTGCACCGCCAGGAGCAACTTCGCCACCATGTGCCAGTACACCGAGCCCAGGCCTTCGAAACCGAACATGGTGCCGGAGCGGCCGGTAAAGGCCTTGTGGTTGAAGACCGACTCATACAGCGCGGCGAGTGGCTTGCGCGCCGCCTCGGCTTTATCGCCGTAGTCTGCGAGCACGCGATCGAGGGTGGCGTTCAGATCGGTCACGTTAGCGAACTCGGCACTGAATCGGTAACAGTTCTCGGCGTCGCGCACAATGATGCGCTCATCGCCGCGCGCGAGCATTTGGTCGATCAGGGGCAGATCGGCCAGCTGTTCTGCGCTGATCCGGTTTTTTTCCAGAAAAGACGGCAGGGCCCGATCGGGGTAGAGCATGAAGGTCTGCTGATCGGGTCGATAAATTGCGCTGTCGAACAGGGCCTCCAGCACCGCCACCGCCGCTTTCGGGGAAATGGCCCTGCTGCTCAGTGCGGCAACCTGGCCTTCCAGCATGGGGTAGAGGGGCTCGATCTCGAGTTCGTCTGCGCCGAGATGCATCAGATTGTAGGCGTTGTACAGCCGATCGTCGCGTTGATTGCTGGCGATACTGAGGTCGATGATTTGCAAGGCGTCGGTCAACATGCGCTGAATGCCGGCGACGGGCTGGTCCATGCGGCCGGAAAAGCCCTCGTGTTCATAAACGGCCGCGCGATAGCGTCCGGCGGCTTGGCCAAGCTCGGCCATGAAGCGGTAGCGAGTTCCGGCATCCGCAATGGAGTGGTCTGTGCGGTTTCGCAGGCGGGCCAGCACATCGGCGGTTTCGACCAGCCACTGGCCTACTTCGCTCGAGAGCGAAAATGGATTCTGTTCGTCTGTCAGAAGATTGGCCAGGAACATCACGTAGCGGCGCATGTAGCACAAGGTGACCATCGACAAGCCGTGACCAACCAGCGCGTTGTTGGCATCGTTCCATTCCGGGCGCTGGGTGTTGAGCCAGATGCCGCCGTCGACGACCAGGTTGCCGAGCTTCGACAACAGCGGCACAATCAGTTTCTCCAGCAGGTTGACCTGCCAGGCCTGCTGCTGTTCATCCAGAACCAGCTTGCCGTCGGCGCCGATCCTGGCCACGCGTTCATCAATGGCGCGCGCCGTTGATTTGTCATAGCGCACCGTGTTCTTAGGATCGATAAGCAATTCTGCGAATGGCTTGATGCGGTAGGGTACGTTGGCGTAGCTGAACAAGGACTCCCGGAGCAGTTTGTGCAGGCGTTCCGGGTGAAACTGGTTGGACAACTCCAGCAGTTTCAGCAGGTAAATGATCTGATGGTCGCCCCAGTAGCCAATATAACTCCACGGGTCGTCCGGCTCTTCCCCCTCCCAGTCGATCCCGTCTTTCGTGATCCGGTAGGGGTTATAACCGTCCATCGTCGAGGCGTTGACGAACTTGGCGATCATGGGCTCGATGAATTCCGGAAAGCTGAAGGCCAATGCCTCCCAGTTCTGGAAGATGTCGCGCCAGTTGCCCGCGTAGCCAAGCAAGGGGTTGCCGTACTCGTCCTGCAAACGGATTTCGAACCGATTCCAGGGGCGGCTCGGATCACCGTGGCGGCGACCAAAGGTGATGGGCAGGTATTCGCCGGCCAGACGCTGAAGTTGGCAGTCCCCGCATTGTTCGATTTCCAATCGAAGTGCATCCAGTTCAACCCGCTCCGGCAATCCGGCCAGCAGGGCCTGGTTTCGATCATGGACGCGGTGGTTGAAATGCCGAATCGTTGCAGCGAAGTCATTGGCGGGTACGCGGTACTGATCATGGAACATTCCGCCCCGGAGAATGTTGAACAATGCGTTGGCCGTATGGTGGACGGCGACGTGCTCTTCGGCGGTGTCCTGAAAGCCGTCGCCGGCAGCGAGAATTCCGGCCAGGTGAGCGCTACCTGCGGCCACGTCGCGGGTGATCTCGTTGTTGAGTGTTTCTGTCTCCCGAAGCGCCAGACGCAGGGCCACGACGTCTTTTTGGGTCTGGCGGGTATTGGCAATGATCCGCCAGTCTTGCTGTTCGCCGGCCTGCAGTCGGAAGCGGCTGTTGACCAGGTAAGCTGCGCGGATCCCCCGCTTGTGCCGTTCCGGTTGCAGCGCGCCGGCGCAGCGGAAGGCCTCGATCTGCGCCGACGAGAGCAGGATGTTGGGCTCATTCAGGCCGAGGCAGAACACGGTGGTTGCCTTCAGGGATTCGCGGGGTTCGGCGCGGTCGGTGATTCCTGAGTACAGCGTCATGATGCCAAGCCCCGTGGGCGGATCCAGTTCGGTCCACTTGTAGGCATCGACCAGGTTGCTGAAACCGGTCTGGGTGAACAGGGGCGTATCGGCGGGCAGGATGTTTTGCAACCCGTCCAGCAGATCGACCTGTACCTCGCCATGGCCCTGGTTGATCAACTCGCACTCGCGCACGAAGCCATAGCGCCGGCTGGTCATCCAGCGGTAGCGGAAGCGCAGGCCCAGATCATGATGGATTTCCTCGAAGCAGAGCTTGTTGCCCAGGGTGTTCTTGTAGAGGTTGCGGCTCCATCGAGCCGCATCGCTGTGCTTGCCATGGAATGGCTCCCAAAGCGACGTGCCCTGTTCATTCCGAACCCGCAGCAGCGTTCTGCTGCCGGTATGAGGCCAGCTTTCGTGAACCTTATCGACCGGCACATAGGGAAACAAGGCGTTCTCCGGGGAGACGCGGCCCGCGGTCAGTCCCCCGGTGGAAGAGGCAAAAAGCCAATGGTCATCGTTCGAGACCAGGCTGATGAAAAACGCCGGCATGGCATCGACGTTGGCAATCGCGTAGTAGCGATCACCGTCCAGGTCCACGAACTCGCCGTGCACCTTGCATTCTCCTCCAGACATGTTTCTGACCCCGGCCTTTCGGCTTGTTTTTTTGTGTGGCCCTCATTCTAGTAAAAGCAGACAGCGCTGTCAGCGGTACCGCGGATCACGGTCGCCTCCGAGGAGATTTCTTGGGGTAGGATCGGGGGTGGCCTTGTCGTGAAATCAATCGGAGCCGTTTTGGATTTTCAGCTCACCCGTCGCCATCTTGAGCTTGCGCTGGATCGGCTTGCACGAAAAGACCGCCATATCGCCCTGGCGCTGGAGCAGGTGGGGTATCCCGCAGAGCGGCGTCACGGAGAGCCGAGTTTTGAGCATCTGCTGCGGATCCTGGTGGGGCAACAACTATCGGTCAAGGCGGCTGCCTCCATCTTTGGCCGCCTTCAAATCGCTCTGGGCGGAGAGTTTCAGCCGGAGCGGCTTCTGGCCCTGACCGAAGAGGAACTGCGCTCGCTGGGGTTGTCGCGGCAAAAAATCAGCTATGCGCGCGGTTTGTCCCAAGCCGTTCTGGAAGGTCGACTGGTGCCAGCCGCGCTGGTCGATCTGGCCGACGGTTCGGTGGTTGAGGAGATTACCCGGCTGAAGGGCTTCGGGCGCTGGAGTGCCGAGATGTTTCTGCTTTTTGCGCTGGGTCGGCCCGATGTCTGGCCGGCCGATGACCTGGCGATCCAGGCAGGCCTTGCGCGGATCAAGAAACTGCCGGCTCGTCCCGATCGCAGGCAGACCGACGCGTTGGCCGAACCATGGCGCCCCGATCGCGGGGCGGCGGCGATTTTTATCTGGCATTTTTATTCAAACGCGCCGCTTCCCTGATTCGAATATTCAGGGTGGCGCAGCGCTCCAACAGGAGTCAAACAATGGAATATCGTTTTCTGGGAAGCTCGGGTCTGAAAGTCTCCGCGCTGTCGTTCGGCTCGTGGGTGACCTTCGGTGAACAGGTCGATACAACGCTGGCCTACCAGCAGATGCAAGCCGCTTTTGACGCGGGCGTGAACTTCTTCGATAACGCCGAAGGCTACGAATCGGGGGCCTCGGAGTCGATCATGGGCGAGGTCATCGCAAAGGCTGGCTGGAAGCGTTCGGACCTGGTGTTGTCGACCAAGATTTTCTGGGGCGGTGATGGGCCCAACGACACCGGGCTTTCGCTCAAGCACGTCAAGGAGGGCACCGACGCGGCGCTGCAGCGGCTGCAGACCGAGTACGTGGATTTGATTTTTTGCCACCGGCCGGATATCCACACGCCGATCGAGGAAACGGTCTGGGCGATGAACCAGGTGATCCGTGAAGGCAAGGCGCTGTACTGGGGGACCAGCGAATGGAGCGCCGAGCAGATCCGCACCGCCCATGCCGTCGCCCGCCGTGAGCACCTGCGTCCGCCGTCGATGGAACAGCCGCAGTACAACATGTTTCATCGCGACCGGGTCGAGCGCGAGTATTCGTCGTTGTACCGCGAGCTCGGTCTGGGAACCACCGTCTGGAGTCCGCTGGCCAGTGGACTGCTGACCGGAAAATACAACCAGGGCATTCCCCAGGGGTCGCGTCTGGACCTGGCGAAATACGGCTGGCTCAAGGAGATGTTGCTCGATAGCGAGGAAGGTCGGGCCAGACTGGAAAAAGTGGGCAAGCTCGCACCGCTGGCCGCTGAGCTCGACATCAGCATGGCCCAACTGGCCCTGGCCTGGTGTTTGAAAAATCCGAATGTCAGCAGCGTGATCACCGGCGCATCGAGCGTGGCCCAGCTTCAGCAGAACCTGCAGGCGCTGGAGGCGGTCAGCAAGCTGGATGAATCGGTGATGGAGAAGATCGAGGATATTCTGGCCAACAAGCCGCAAGAGCCTGAGGACTGGCGGGCGGTGTGACCGTGGCAGGATTACATTTTCTTGCCGTCTGCCGTTCGATACAGTAAATCGTTGAGCGGCTGCCCGGTGTTGCCTGAAGGGAACGGCGAGTTCAGAAACACCGCCAGCGTGGAGGCGATGTCGGACGGGGCGACCGGGGCGCTGGACTGCCCGTGCGGGATGTCGTAGCCGTAAAACAGGATGGGTACGTGGACATCCGTGGTCCAGGGCGTACCGTGCCCGGTATAGCCGGTACCCAGGTCGCCGCGAGTGTGCGGGGTGAGCCACATCAGGACATCGCCGGCGCGGGCCGGGAAATAGGTTTGCATCATGCGCCCGCGCACGCCTTCGGTGAACTCGGTCTGGTCCAGGGTGTCGGCGCTGAGCGCACCGCCGACAAAATCCAGCGACTGCAGAAAGCGGACAGTTTCGCGGCGGACCACGGTCGGATCCAGCTGCAGTTCGGCCATGCGCGGGTGGTTCAGGTGGATGTGCGGGCCGCTGATCGACAGCAGCAGGTCGCTGCCGAATCGATTCACCAGGTGTCCTCGCAGTTGCTCGCGCAAGGTCTCGTTCAGGCGCGTATGGAAATTACTGTGGCCGGTGGGGATGCGCTGATCGTGCAGATACTGGGGTACGTAGTGGGCGCCGTGGTCGGCGGTGATCACGATCAGGATCTCGTCGCGTTCGAAGTGTTCGTCGAGAAAGTCCAGGAAGTCGGCCAGGTATTCATCGAGGCGGATGTAGTAATCCTGGATCTGCTTGGAGGCCGGGCCGAAGTAGTGGCCGATGATGTCGGCTGCCGACAGGCCGATCAGCAACATGTCGGGAGTCTCGCCCTGGCCCAGTGCTTCTTCCACCAGCGCGGTCTTGGCCAGCTCGAACAACAGCTCGTCACCGAACGGGGTCACGTTCAGGATGCCGGCGTCCATGTTGGGCCGGCGCATGATCTCGGCCAGGTCCATGGGGAAGGTGGCCCGATACAGCCCGGGCAGCGGCCGCTCGTAGGGATTGCGGTCCGGGCGGCTTTCGACGTAGGTCTCAATCGGCCGGGCCGGTTCCCACGTGCGCTGGAGAAACTCCCGGGCCAGCCCGCGCTCGTTGAAAGAGCGCAGCCATTCGGGCAGTTCGTCGCGGTAAAACGTGGACGTGACAAAATTCCCGGTGGCCCGGTCGAACCAGTAAGCATCGCCGGTATGGCCGCCGGACAGGATGGCGGCACGATCTTTCGCCGACACCGAGACCGTGCGCGAGCGCTCCCCGCTGAAGAGGCGCAACTCATCACCCACCGTGGTCACCATCATGTTGCCCGGGGCTCTGTTCTGGCCCGCCCGTGGGCCGCCGCCAACGGATGTATACGCGCTGTCCGGTACTTCGACCACGTTGATCTCGCGCCCGAGTTCCGGTACGTACCAGCGGTTGCCTATCAGTCCGTGCACCCGGGGCGTGGTGCCGGTATACACCGCCGCATGTCCCGGTCCGGTCGCGGTGTGGCCGTGGCGGAACTTGGCGTTGCGAAACAGGAAGCCGTTGTCGAGCAGGCGCTTGAATCCGCCCTCGCCGTAGTGATTCCAGAACCGGTACAAGTAGTCCGGGCGCATCTGGTCGACGGTAATGCCGACCACCAGCCGCGGGCTGTGTTCGTGGCTGTGGCGTTCCGGCAGCGGGCCGGGCTGCGCGTTGCCTCCGAGTGAGAGCAGGAGAAGAACCAGGCAAATGGGGAACAGGGATTGCGCGCTGTTGAACTTCATGCTTGTGAAAACCTATTGGCCGATAGAACGCGCCGCAGTGTACCGGCAGCTCATGGCAGATGGGTGACAGGTTTCGCTATCGCGCCAGCCAGATGCAATGCCGTGCCCCCTTGCCGGCCCGGTGGGGGCGGACAATGACCAGTTCTGCCTGGAACCCGGCGCGCTTCAGGCGGGCGCTGAACTGCGCATCCGGCCCTGCTGACCAGATTGCCAGCACGCCGTTCTTGCGCAGGGCGTGGCGCGCCGTGGCCAGACCTTCGAGGCCGTAGAGCCAGTCATTTTCGCGCCGGATCACGGCCTGCGGGCCGTTGTCGACGTCGAGCAGGATGGCGTTGAAGCCGTCGGGTTCGGCGCGCAGGAGTTGGGCGACGTCTCCGACGAAGACGGTGCTGCGCGGGTCGTTGAGCGGGTGGTCGGCCGGCCCGCCGATCCATTCGTGATGCCAGTCGACCACCTCCGGGATCAGTTCGGCCACCACGACTTCCGCATCCGGGCCCACCGCGGCCAGGGCGGCGGCTTGGGTGAAACCCATGCCCAGGCCGCCGACCAGGATGCGCGGTGAGCTTGGCTGGCCCATGCGGGCACAGGCCAGGTCGGCTAGCGCCTTTTCCGAGCCGTGCACACGACTGTTCATCAACTCGCCGCGGCCGGGGATGACCATGGAGAACTTGTCCTTATGCTCGTAGAGCAGCAGCGATTTGTTGGTATCGGGAATCGGGGCCTCGGCCAGCAGTACCGAGCGGCTCATGCCTCGTCGTCCTCGTCTTCGCGCAAACGCTCGCGGCGCTCCATTTCCTCCTCCCGGGCCGCGTCTATGATGCCCATGAGCTCGGCCAGGTTGACGTCGACCTGTTCGGGCTCGTAGCGCCCGGTCAGCTGGCTGTCGGGCCGCAGTCGGCCGCCGGCGTACAAGGCCCACATTTCCTTGCCGTAGTCGTTGTCGAGCAGGTCCGGGGCGAATCGGCCCAGGCAGCGTTTGAGCCGGTCGACGTCGCGCACCAGCAGCATGCCGGCCGACAGGTTGGCCGCGGCATTGACCGCCTGGGGCAGGTCGATGATGACCGGCCCGTGGGCGTCGATGAGGATATTGAATTCCGAAAGATCGCCGTGGATCAGGCCTGCCATGAGCATGCGGACCACCTCGGCAATCAGTCGCCGGTGGTAGTCGCGCGCGGTCTCGGCATCCAGAATCACTTCGCCCAGCCGGGGGGCGACGTGGCCTTCCTTATCGGTGATCAATTCCATCAGCAAGACGCCGTCGACGAAGGCCAGCGGCTGGGGTACGCGCACGCCGGCGTCCGAGAGCTTGTACAGGGCATCGACTTCGGCGTTGATCCAGCTCTTTTCCTGCTCCTTGCGGCCGAAGCGGGTGCGGCCCGACATCGCCCGGGCGCGCCGGCTGCTGCGTTCCTTGCGGCCTTCCTGATAGACCGCGGCCTGGCGGAAGCTGC
>PXBD01000037.1 GCA_003565625.1 Gammaproteobacteria bacterium | reverse complement strand
CTCGCTCCAGTACAGCACCGCGTCCAGCGCCAGCCAGCCGTTTTCCGGGTAAAGCTGGTAGCGCAGGCTGGTGGACTGCTGGCGGGTGCTGCGCTCGATCACCTCCCCCGTGGCCCGGTCGGCGGTACTCAGGCTGGGGCTGTCGTCGACAAAGCCCAGGTAGCTCAGGCTCAGGCGCTGGGCATCGTCCGGGCGCCAGCTGGCCTTGATCAGGCCGCTGAGCACGTCGCTTTCGGTAAAGCCCAGGGTGTTGCCGTCGCCGTCCTCGTAGTCGTCGGAACTGCGCCGCGACACGCTGGTGATCAGGCCGACGTCGCCGACTCGCACCGCCAGCGTGGCCGAGCCTGCGTAGGTATCGTTGTTGCTGTGGTAGCCGAGCCGGGCCTGGCCGCCGAAATCATGGCCGAGGTCAAGAAAGCCGTCGGCATCCAGGGTCTCGAACAGGATCACCCCACCCGTCGCGCCGCTGCCGTACAGGCTGGAGGCCGGCCCGCGCAGGATTTCCACGCGCTCGAGCAGGGCCGGGTCGATCAGGGTCTGGGCGCGGTGGCGGATCGCCATGTTCTGACGCGACCCGTCCAGGCGCATCACCACCCGGCCTTCGCCCAGGCCGCGAATATTGGGTACGAAAGCCTCGGGCCGAGGGCCCTGGGTGGCGGTAACGCCGGGAATGCCGCTCAGCAGGTCGCCGAGGTCGCCGGCCTGGCGCCGCTCGATGTCGTCGCGCCCGATCACGCTGACCGGTGCAATCACCTGCTGCTCGGGCTGCAGGACCCGGCCGATGGTGACCAGGATGGTGTCCATGGGCAGTTCGGCGTCGGCTGCAGCGGTGGATTCGGCCAGGGCCGGATTTTCGGTGCTGAGACCCAGAGCAACCGCAAGGCTCAGTGCCGCGGCGGCGCGAAGGCGAGAGCGGGACATGCTGCGGCAGGGCTCCAGTGATCAAGTGGGTATGAAGAATAAACCAAGCCTTCATAAAATTCTTGATCCCGGTCAAATCCGGGCACTCAATCGTGCGGCGTAATGTGCTCGTGTTGATGGTTGTGGTCGCCATGGCTGTGGCGGTCGGCCTCGACCTTGACCGGCACCAGGTGCAGATCACCGTGGCGCACGCCTCTACGGGCGATGAACTGCTGGGCGAATTCGCGCACGCGCTTCAGCGAGCCGCGCAGGATGTTGGTTTCCAGGCAGTTGTCGTGATCGAGGTGGATGTGCAGGGTGGCCACGGTCAGGTCGTGGTGGGCGTGCTGGGTCTCGGTCAGCTGGTGACCCAGACCGCCCTTGTGGTGGTCGTAGACGTAGCTCAAGACGCCTACGCAGGCGCCCTCGGGGTCGTCGGCCGCACGTTCTCTGGCCAGAAACCCGCGCAGCAGATCGCGCACGGCTTCCGAGCGGTTGGGGTAGCCGAGACGCTGGCGGTAGGCCTCGAAGGCCTCGGCCAGCTCCTTGTCCAGGGATACGGTGAAACGTTCGGTCATGTTGCGACTCCTGGCTGGTTTGATCCCGATCAAGATGTCTTGCCTGATTCGGGCAGAGAATACCCTCTGAATTGAACGAACGGGCGATTCCCCATTTTTATGTTGCCGTCTTCTATGTCTCGCCGATGCGCCTGGGTGCTGTGGTTCGCGCTGCTGATGCTGCTTGCCGGCCCCATGGCAGCCCAGGCCAAAGAATCGTCTGCCGACGGTTTGGTCATGTATGTCTTCATGAGTGAAACCTGCCCTGTGTGCGTGCGCCAGAAACCTTTTCTGGACCGCCTGGAGCACGAGCATGAAGAACTTGCTGTAGTCCAAATGGAAGTCATGACCAGCAGCGAGCATCATGAATTGCTGCGCGCCATGGCCAGTGCTCACGATGTCCGACCCGGTTCGGTGCCGATGATTTTTCTCGGCGGCGAGGTCTGGGTTGGCGATTCGCGACCAATCCGCTCCGAGATCGTGGCCCGGGTCGAGCAATGTCTGGTTTCCGACTGTCCGGATTCACGCCGGCTGGCCGAAGCCGCCACTGACTCGCGCGCGGTCGAGCGGCCCGATGCCGAACTGAATATCCCCCTGCTGGGAACCATTGACCTCAATGTCCAGCCGCTGTTGTTCAGCACCGTGATGATTGCCTTTGTGGACGGTTTCAATCCCTGCTCGATCTGGGTGCTGACCATTCTCCTTGCCCTGGTGTTGCACTCGGGTTCGCGCGGACGCGTCCTGCTGGTGGGGCTGACCTTCCTGTTCACGACCGCGCTGATCTACGGGTTGTTCATTGCCGGCGTATTCAGTGTGCTGGCTTTTGCCGCGTATCTGCCCTGGATTTACTGGGTCGTGGCCTTGTTTGCCCTGACTTTCGGCCTGGTCAACGTCAAGGACTACTTCTGGTTCAAGCGCGGGTTTTCCTTCACCATCGATGACAAGCACAAGCCGGGGATCTTCAAGGGTTTTCGCGAGCTGATGATCAACGGTCGATCACCGCTGGCGCTGATTGGAGCGACCATCCTGATGGCGGCCGGCATTGCCCTGATCGAGTTGCCGTGCACGGCTGGTTTTCCGGTGATCTGGAGTGGCCTGGTCAGCGCCAACGAGGTCAGCGGAATGGCCTTTCTGGGGCTGCTGGGGATCTACATTCTGGTCTACCTGCTGATCGAGCTGGTGATTTTCAGCATCGCGGTGGTGAAGCTGCGCATCGACCGCTTCCAGGAACATCACGGCCGCATTCTCAAGCTCGTCGGAGGGGTGATCATGATTGCCCTGGCCGCGGTCCTGATTGCTGCGCCGGAGATGATGAGCAGCGTTGGGTCGGCGATGGGGGTTTTCGTTGGCGCCTTTTTCGTCACCGCGCTGATTGTGGTGCTGCATAAGCGTGTTCTGCCGCGGCTGGGAGTCCGCATCGGAGATGGCTGGTGAGTGCAAGAAACGTACTTGTGGTGTACTCGGGCGTGTATGGACACACGCACAAGGTTTGCGAGGCCATGCGGCCGGTTCTCGAGAGGCACGGTGCTCAGGTTACGCTGTCGGCCTTGCCCGACGAGACGCCGGATCCGGCCGCCTTCGACGCCATATTGATGGGCGCTGCCATCCGCAACGGCAAGCACAACCCGGCCGTGCTTGAGTTCATTGAGCGCCACCGGGGCGTTCTGGAGGACAAGCCCAGCGCGTTTTTCTCCATCAACCTGGTCGCGCGCAAGCCGCACAAGAACACCCCGGAAACCAACCCCTACGTCAAAGCCTTCCTCCAGACCAGCCCCTGGCAGCCCCAGCAGGTCGGGGTGTTCGGCGGACGGCTGGACTATCGGCGCTATCGGCCGTTTGACCGCTGGGTGATTCGCCTGATCATGTGGATCAACAAGGGGCCGACCGATCTGGACACGCAGGTGGATTTCACCGACTGGGATGCGGTTGCGCGCTTTGCTGAGGATTTTGCCGCGCGCATGGAGGGTCAGGCTGCTTGAATCGTCGACTTCTGCAGCGCTGGATACACGTTCAGCACGGTTTGTTGATTCTGTTGCTGGCCTGGTTGATCGCCACCAGCCCCTGGGTCCATTTGTACAACCGCGTCCCGCCCAGCCCTACGTTCTGGGTCTGGGGCCATCTTCTGCTCGGCGTGCTGACCCTGGTTCTGAGCGTGACGTTCAGCCTGACCGCACTGACCCAGGGCCGGCTGCGCCAGTATTTTCCCTGGATGTTTGGCAATTTCAGGCCATTGTTGAGCGACCTGGCCGGTTTGCTGCGCCTGAAGATTCCCGCCAACGAGGGCGGTGGCCTGTTCGGGGTGATCAAGGGCTTGCTGCTGCTGGCCATGCTGGCGACCGGGGTCACCGGTGCCCTGTGGTGGTGGACGGCCGGCAGCTCGGATGCCCTCACCTGGCGAACCTGGCACGTGGCGATGGTGCCATTGCTGGTCGGCCTGGTGGTGCTGCATATCCTCGCCACCATCGCCCATATCGTTCAGTTCATGCGCCAGTGATGGCGTCCGGGGTCAGTGGTTTCGAGGTTTGTGGCTTCGAGGCCGCGCGGGTTGGCGATCGCCTACTTTGGTTCGACGCGTGGCGAGGCCCGCAGCAGGCGATCGCCAACCCGCGCGCCAGCTTCGATTGTCCTGGTTGATGCACAGCCTGACTCAGGCCGCCGAGGCGGCCTGACCATGATGCTGGCGGTGTGATTCCAGCTGCTGCTCCAGCCAGGCGATCCAGGCGCCGATGTCCGGCTCGCGGCCGGCGGCGGTGTTCAGCGTCGGCGTTTCCACGCCCAGGCCGCGCAGCGACTGCTCAGCGCGCTCGACCTTAAAGCCGTCCATGTACGGCAGCAGGTCGGCCTTGCTGATCACGACCAGGTCCGCGGCCCGGAACATGACCGGGTACTTGGCGGGTTTGTCGTCGCCCTCGGTGGTTGACAGCAGGACCACGTTGACGTGCTGGCCCAGGTCAAATGCGGCCGGGCAGACCAGGTTGCCGACGTTTTCGATGAACAAGATGTCGGTGGTCTGGCCATCGATCTCCAGCGGAAAGTCGTGCAGGGCCTTGTGGACCAGGTGGGCATCCAGGTGGCAGGCGCTGCCGGTGGCGATCTGGTGGGCGCGGATGCCCTGTTCGCGCAGGCGCCGGGCGTCGTTTTCGGTTTCCAGGTCGCCCTCAATGACGGCCATGGTGACCCGATCTTTCATTGCCTGGGCGGTGCGCTCAAGCAGCTGCGTCTTGCCGGAACCCGGCGAGGACATCAGGTTGATGACCAGCGTACCGGTGCGGTTGAAGTGCTCGCGGTTGTGGCCGGCGGCGTGGTCGTTGGCGTCCATCAGGCCGGTCAGCACTTCCACGGTGTGTTCGTCGGCCGGGGTCGGATGGTTGTGGTCGGGAATGGAGCAACCGCAGGTTTCACACATGGTCAGAATTCTCTTTTCGTTCAGTCGGTGAGTTTGGAGGGCGGGCCACGCCGCGAAGTTCCACTTGCGCCAGCAGCAGTTCGTCGCCGCTGATCAGGTCAACCCGGAAGCCGTTGCAGGCCGCGCACAGCAGGCGATTGGCAAGCGCCTCGTTTTCGTTGCCACACTCGCGACAGCGAATGCGGATCGGCTGGGTCTCGATATGCAGGCTGGCATCGCTGGTCAGCGGGCCGTTACGGGCAATCGAAAAGGCCTGGCTGAGCAGATCCGGCTCTACGCCTGACAGCGGGCCGAGGCGGACGGTGATCCGACCGACGCTGGTCGCATGGTTGGTGCCGGCCGTGGCCCGCACCTGGCTCAGCAGCGCTTCGCACACGGATAACTCGTGCATGGCAAGCCTTGGCTCAACGCGGTAATGCAAATTAGGATTATACACAGGCCTCTTTTGGCGCACCGGACGGTGCCGGGCATTCAAAAACAAGAGCCAAATCGCGTTGCCATTTGATCTGGGTCAATCCGTCATGCCGCGCTGGAGGCTACTGTGAACGCCGGAGTCGGAGGAGGTAGCGCATGACATTGACCGCAAGCCGAGCCAAAACCATCGATACGGTGGTCATCGGCATCGGCAACAACCTGATGACCGATGACGGTGCCGGTATTCACGTGATCGAGCGCCTGCGCGAGGCCGGGCTGCCAGATCATGTCGAACTGGTCGACGGCGGCACGCTGGGTTTCACGCTGCTTGACATCGTTGAAAGCGCGCGCCGGCTAATCGTTGTCGACGCCGCCCAGCTGGACCGCGAACCGGGCTGCGTAGAGGTTTTTGAAGATGAGCAGATGGATGTCTACCTGACCACCTGCCGTCGCTCCAGCGTCCATGAAGTCAACCTGCTCGATGTGATTGGCGCCGCGCGTTTCCGCGACACCATGCCCGAACATTACGCGCTTGTGGGAATCCAGCCCGATTCGGTGGATTGGGGTGCGGAACCCACCGCCAGGGTTGCCGGCGGGGTCGACCGGGCCACCGCAATCATTACCGAAATGGTGCTGAGCGAGGAGTGTGCCGCATGAGCACAGCCATTCCCCTCAAGGTCAAGTCCAGCCCGAAGGGCGTAACCATTGGCGGTGGGGTCAAGGCGATCGGGTTTGAAATCCTGGCCCACCTGGAACGCTTTCTGGAAAACGGCGAGGCCGCTGCCATCGACATGCGCAGCTTGCCCATGGCGCCGAGCGAGTACACCGAACTGATGGACATGCTCGGCCAGGGCGAGCTCGACCTGACCATCGACATGGGCGGTCCGACCCGGATCCGCGAAACCGCCTACTCCGGCGTCTGGTGGGTCCAGCACAAGGGATCGGACGACCGGATCCTGAGTGAATACATCGAGATCAACCGCATTCCCGACTTTCTCTGCGCGCAGACCGATCAGATTGAGGACGCGGTCAGGGAACTGAACGACCGACTGAAAGGAGCTTTATAGATGAGCAAGCTGAAGCAAGGCAAAGACCGACCGACCATCGGTCAGGTGATGGATGAGGCCGGCGTCGGTCGTCGTCAATTCATGAAGTACTGCGCCGGCATGACGGCGCTGATGGCCATGCCGCCGATGGCGACAACGGCGTTTGCCCGCCAGCTGCGTGCGGCCCGTCTGCCCTCGGTGATCTACATGCCGTTCCAGGAATGCACCGGCTGTCTGGAGTCATTGACCCGGTCGTTCGCTCCCAGCCTGGAAAACCTGATTTTTGACACGGTTTCGCTCGACTACAACCACACCTTGCAGGCGGCAGCCGGGGTTGCGGCCGAAGAGGCCCGCTACCAGGCCATGGAAGAGAACTTCGGCGAGTACATCCTGATCGTCGACGGTGCCATCTCCACAAACGACAACGGCATCCACGGCATGAGCGATGGCCACACCTTCCTGGAGCAGCTCTACGAGGCCGCTGAAGGCGCAGCCGCGATTGTCGCAGTCGGCGTTTGCGCTGCCTACGGCGGGGTTGCCGCAGCCAAGCCGAATCCAACCGGAGCGGTCGGCGTTGCTGACCTGATCAAGGACAAGCCCATCATCAACGTGCCTGGCTGCCCGCCGATCCCGGAAGTCATGACCGGGACCCTGGTCAGCTTCCTGGCCTCCGGTGTACCCGACCTGGATCGTCACCTGCGCCCGAAAGCGTTCTTCGGCAACACCATCCACGATCGCTGCTACCGCCGGCGCTTCTACGACCGCGGTCTGTTCGCGAAATCCTTTGATGATGAAGGTGCGCGCAACGGCTGGTGCTTGTACGAGCTGGGCTGCCGTGGCCCGACCACCTACAACGCCTGCGCCACGATCAAGTGGAACGGCGGCGCTGGCTGGCCGATCGAATCCGGTCATGGCTGCATCGGCTGCTCCGAGCCCGGCTTCTGGGATCAGGGCGGTTTCTATGAGCCCGTAACGGCGAAGCTGTTCAGCGAGCGCGGTCAATCCGTGGCTGCAGCGGCGGCAGGCGTTGCGGTGGGTGCGGCGGCTGGGCTGGCGGCCAAGTCGCGCAAGAAAAAACTGGCCGGTGAGACCGAATAAGGAGAACCAACATGACGTTACTTGAATTTGCCCGTGGACCCATGCTCCACTTCGCCTTGCTGGTCTTCGTCTTCGGAGTGATCTGGAGATTGGTGTCGGTTGCCTTGCTCGGCTTCCGCAAGCACTACAGCGAAGAGCGCAACTCCAACGACAAGGCACTGATGGTCGGCACGGCCACCTGCGGCCTGAGATCCTGGCCCCACAAGGAGTTCATCGGCCGCACTGCCTTCGGTGAAGCGGTTGGTTACGGTTATCACATCGGACTGTTCACCATCGTATTGCTGGGTGCCCCGCACGTGATCTTCTGGCAGAACCTGTTCGGTTTTTCAGCCCCGTGGTGGCCGACGCTGCCTGGCGGTCTGATTACCGTCGTCTCGGTCCTGACCGTGGTCCTGATGCTGATCGCGACCATTCGTCGCGCAATGCACCCGCCGCTGCGTCAGATATCCAACTTTGATGACTACTTCACCCTTGCCATCCTCTACGCCATCATGCTTTCGGGCTTGTGGGCGGTGCTGGGCGGTCCGGGCCGGTACGAGTTCATTCTCGCCGCCCACATCATTTCGTTCAATCTGCTGTTGATCTGGTTCCCGTTCGGAAAGCTGATGCACGCCTTCTATATCTTCCCGGCGCGTTTCGTTAACGGGTACCTGCATGCCAAGAAGGGAGCTGCCACATGAGCACTACTGCCACTCAAGCATTTGCCGGCGCCGGCGCCGCTGAGGACAACCGGACCGCCGAACAACGGGTTGAGGGTGCCATGAGCGCTTTTGCCCGCGGATTTGGCGCCACCGTTGCCATGAACATGGAGTCCTGCATCCACTGCGGCATGTGCGCGGATGCCTGCCACTTCTATATCGCCACGGAAGAGGCCAAGTACACGCCGATCTGGAAGGCCGAGATGTTCAAGCGCGCCTTCCGGCGCGAGTCGGGTGCCTTCGCTCCATTTTTCAAGATCCTGGGCCTGAAGAAAAAAGTCACCCTTGAGGATCTGGAGGAGTGGCAGGAGTTGCTGTTCGACAGCTGCAACCTGTGCGGCCGCTGCAGCCTGATCTGCCCAATGGGTCTGGAGGTCGCCGAGTTGATTGAAATTGGCCGCCGCGGCATGTACGAGGCGGGTCTTGCTCCCAAGGAGTTGGTGGATCGGGCGGCCCAGCAGGCCGAAACCGGAGTTCCCGAGGCCGTCGAAAAGCCCTATGCCGACCTGCTCAAGGAGATTGGTGAGAAGCACGGCGTCGACATTGTGCTCGACAAGGGCAAGGCCGACATCATGGTTTGCGCCCCGCGCAGCGACCTCAACCGGAACCCGTCCTCGGTGGCGGCGATGGTCAAGGTGCTCAACAAACTGGGCGCAAACTACACCTTCCGGTCGGATGCCATTGTGGCCGAAAACTACGGCTACTACGCCGGCAGCAACGGACTGCAGAAAACCATTGCCAAACGCGTCGTCGATCAGGCCAAGAAGGTGGGTGCATCGCTGGTGCTGGTGCCGGAGTGCGGCCATGCCTACTATTCATTGCGGTGGCAGGCGGCCGAACTGATGGGCGAGACCCTGCCGTTCAAGGTCCGTCACGTGACCGAATACTTTGCCGAACAGGTAGCGGCGGGCAAGCTCAAGCTCAACAAGGTCGATGGCCTGCCAACGGCATTCCACGATCCTTGTCAGCTGGTTCGCAAGGGCGGCGTAATGGATGCACCGCGCACCCTGATGAGCGAGCTCGGTGTCAATCTGAAGGAAATGTACAACCACCAGGGCTACAGCTTCTGTTGTGCCGGCGGTGGCGGCATGAACGACATTGAGCGAAGCCGGCCCCTGCGCCTGAAGGCCCAGGAAATGAAGCTGCGGGAAGTCGACGATACCGGCGCCAAGCGATTCCTGACCAGCTGCTCGGACTGCCGTGTTGCGTTCGACGATGCTGGTGAACACTTCAACTGGGACAAGAAGACCGAAAGCCTGGTCGAGCTTGTCGCCGACAATATCAAGGAGTAACCCATGTCCAACCAGACCGTTGTTGTCGATCCGGTCACCCGCATCGAGGGTCACCTGAGGATCGAGGCAGAAACAGAGAACGGCAAGATCACCAAGGCCCTGAGTTCGGGCACGGCCGTTCGAGGCCTGGAGATCATTCTCAAGGATCGCGATCCGCGCGATGCATGGGTGTTTGCCCAGCGAATCTGCGGGGTGTGCACGCTCGTTCACGCCATCGCCTCGGTTCGGTCCGTGGAAGATGCGCTCAAGATCGAAATTCCGCCGAATGCCCAGTTGATTCGCAACCTCATGATTGGCGCCCAGTACGCCATCGACCACGTCATGCACTTTTACCACCTGCATGCGCTGGACTGGGTGGACGTGGTCTCGTCTCTGGATGCCGACCCGGCTGCCACCTCGCAGTTGATGCAGTCGATTTCCGACTGGCCGAAGTCCTCCCCGGGTTACTTCCGCGACGTGCAAACCAAGATTCGCAACTTCGTGGAATCGGGTCAGCTGGGAATTTTCGCCAAGGGGTACTGGGGCCATCCGGCCTACAAGCTTCCGCCCGAAGCCAACCTCATGGCGGTGGCCCACTATCTTGAAGCCCTGGAATGGCAGCGCGAAATGGCCAAGCTGCACGCCATTTTCGGCGGCAAGAACCCGCACCCGAACTTCCTGGTCGGCGGTGCACCGGTGGCCATCAGCGTCCATGCCGACGAGCCCGGCGCCGGTCAGACCTCGGTCAACACCACGGGGCTGCAAAAGACCGCCAACATCATCCAGCAGATGAAGGCGTTCATCGACCAGGTGTACGTACCCGACACCCTGGCCGTGGCTTCGTTTTACAAGGACTGGTTCAAGGTTGGACACGGTGAAGGAACCGGCAACTTCATGTGCTTCGGCGATTTTCCCTCCAGCCGCGGCAGCATGTTCGATCCGGGTTCTCTGGCGATTCCGCGCGGCATCATTCTCAACCGCGACCTGTCGCGCATCCACGAGCTGGATTTGCATGACCCGAGCCAGGTACAGGAATTCATTCCGCATTCCTGGTACGAGTACGCGGGCGGCAAGACCGTCGGCCTGCACCCCTACGACGGCGAAACCAAGCTGGCCTACGACGGCCCGGCGCCGGGCTACGACCACCTCGATCCGGCCTCGACTTACACCTGGCTGAAAGCGCCGCGCTGGAAAGGCAATGTGATGGAGGTCGGCCCGCTCGCCCGCGTCCTCATGCTTTATGCATCCGGCCACGAGCCGACGGTCGATCTGGCCAACTACGCGCTGGGGCAGCTCGACCTGCCGGTCGAGGCCATGTTCTCGACGATGGGGCGCATTGCCGCCCGGACCCTGGAGTCGAAGATCATCGTTGACATGATGGACGGCTGGTTCAATGAACTGACCACCAACATCAACGCCGGTGATACCCGAACCCAGAACTCCGACATGTGGAGTCCGGGGAGCTGGCCGCGCGAAGCGCGCGGTGCCGGCTACATGGAGGCACCGCGTGGGGGGCTCGGCCACTGGATCGTGATCAAGAACCGCAAGATCGACAACTACCAGTGCGTGGTGCCGACAACCTGGCTGGCCAGCCCGCGCGACCATGAAGGAAAGCCGGGCGTGTACGAGAACGCCCTGGTCG
>PXBD01000051.1 GCA_003565625.1 Gammaproteobacteria bacterium | reverse complement strand
CGGCATGGGGCGAGACGCTGGTCCATCGTTTTGCCGACATGCTGCTGCCGCTGGTTACCCTGGCCATCGGCATGAGCCTGAAGCTGCGCCTGGTACCCGACTACCGCTTGGGCTTGCTGATCGGCCTGGTCGGCAAGCTGCTGGTTTTGCCCGCACTGGCCATGCTGCTGGCTGTTTTGCTCGGTGCCCGGGCCGATGTCGCCACGGTGGCGGTGCTGGAATCGGCGATGCCGCCGATGATCACCGCCGCCGCGCTGTTGGCCAGCGCCCGCCTGGCACCGGCCCTGGGTTCGGCGATGGTGGCCTGGGGCGTATTGATATCCGCAGTCACGGTGCCAGCCTGGTTCTGGCTGAGCCTCAGGCTGTTTGGTCCGATCTGAGAGAGCAATTGAGGATGAGCCAACTGAAGAGTCCGGTCAGTGATGCCACCGAGCTGCTGCTGCGCGCATTCGACGACTACAACGCCAGTTTCTCCGATATCACCCGGCGTGGACGACGCCGGTTCGAATCCGGCGACCGGGCCGGCATGCGCGCCGATGTGATCGCCCGCATCGAGCTTTATGATCGTCGCATCAACGAGCTGATCGGGCGCCTGGACGAGCGCCTGGGCAGCCGGCTGTTTTCGCGCTCGGTATGGCAGGAAATTCGGCTCAGCTACCGGGACGCGGTTGCCGAGCGCCTGGATGCCGAACTGTACAAGACCTGGTTCAATACCGTCAGCCGGCGCCTGTTCAAGACCCGCGGGGTTGACCCCAAGGTCGAGTTCGTGGCCCTGGACATCGAGCCTACCGATCGCATCAACCATCCGGTGTCGCGCCACGTCTACGCGGCCGGCGCAAGCCTTCAGGACAGCTTCGAGCGCCTGCTTGGCGACTTCGACTTCTCCCTTCCCTTTGCCGACCCGCACGCAGATGCAAAGCGCCTGGCCAAGCGCCTCGCCGCGGAAAGCGCCCGGATAGACCCCGGGCCGGTCAGCAATATCGAGCTGCTGACCACGGTGTTCTACCGCGAGGGGCGAGCCTACCTGGTGGGGCGCGCCTTTGCTCGCGATCACTATCTGCCTTGCGTGATTGCCCTGGTTGTTGAAGACAACGCGATTCGCGTCGATGCCCTGCTGTGTCGCCGCCTGCAGGTGAGCATCCTGTTCGGCTTTACCTTCAGTTACTTCCTTGCTGACTTGCCGACAGTGGGCGACACGGTGGTGTTCCTGCGCACCTTGCTGCCGGACAAGCCGGTCGACGAGATCTATACCGTGCTGGGCCGCGCCAAGCAGGGTAAAACCGATCGTTATCGCGCGTTTTTCCGTCAGCTGTCGGCGACCGATGATGAACTGCTGGTAGAGGCCGAAGGCAAGCGCGGCATGGTCATGCAGGTTTTTACCCTGCCGTCCTATCCGCTGGTGTTCAAACTGTTGCGGGATCGCTTCGATCCGGCCAAGACCATCAAGCGTGAGCAGGTGATCGAACGCTATCACATGGTCTACCAGCACGATCGCGTCGGCCGCCTGATCGATGCCCAGGAGTACAAGGACCTGCGCTTCCCCAGCGATCGATTTGATCCGGCCTTGCGCGACAGCCTGCTGAATGATTGCAGTCGCCTGGTCCACATGGAAGACGACAGTCTGGTCATTCGCCACTGCTGGGTGGAGCGCCGGGTGCGGCCGCTGAACCTGTACCTGGCCGAGGTCGATACCGAGCGCGCCGAACAGGCGGTGCTCGATATGGGACAAACGCTGAAAGATCTCGCCCGCTCCAATATTTTTGCCGGTGACCTGCTGCCGAAGAACTTCGGCGTCACCCGCTCCGGACGGGTGGTTTTCTATGACTACGACGAGCTGATGCTATTGACCGAGTGTGCCTTCCGAAGGATGCCAAAGGCCACCGACTATATCGACATCTACAGCCCGGAGCCCTGGTACTCGGTGGCCGAGAACGACGTTTTCCCGGAGGAGTTCCCCCGCTTCATGGGTCTGCCCAAGCCGCTGATGAAAGTCTTCACCGAAGCCCACGGCGAGCTGTTCGACGCCGACTGGTGGCTGGGCTTGCAGCAGCGCATCCGTTCGGGAGAGGCCCTGGATGTGGCACCGTATAACGACGAAGCGAGACTGGGTAGAGGGAAAGAGGGGTAGACGGGAGAGGGGTGAGAGGAAGAAAAGAAAAATTGCGACCGGCTGCTGCCTTGTGCTTAACGTTCTAAAACTTCGCGACTCTCATCGAACAAATTCGATCTAGTTGACTAAAAACATAAAAATCCAAAATCTTGGGGACGCAAAGCAGCAAAGAAACCAAGCAACATAAACTCATAAGGTCTTTTGCTTCTTGGCTGCTTCGCTCCTTTGCGTCCAAAAGATTTTCTCTGTTCGTACGCCGACAGCGGGCCCGGTAACGGGCCTGTAGACTTTGCGCCTCCGCGAGAGAGAAATCTTTTAAATCTTTCTCGGTGCCAGCGCCAATCAACCAGGATGCACCGTCCCACAACGCTCGCAAGTGCGGTTTTCCAGACTATTCTTGAATCGACCAATCACCGGCGGGAAATCCTGCTCGATGTTCTGCAGCGGGAAGTATTCCGCGTAGAGCTTGTGATGACAGTTCGGGCAGAACCACATCAGCCCGTCCTGCTCGCCCTCCAGCCGGCGCCGCTCTATCACCAGGCCGACCGTGTCTGGCAGGCGTTGGGGGGAGTGCGGTACGCGCGGTGGTAGATAGAAAATTTCGCCCTCGCGTATGCGCACATCGCGCGGACCATCGGCCTCCATCAGCTTCAGGACCATATCGCCTTCGAGTTGATAGAAGAACTCCGGGCCTTCGTCGTAATGATAGTCGCTGCGCTGGTTCGGGCCGCCGACGACCATGACGATGAAATCCTCGTCGTAAACACACTTGTTACCGACCGGCGGCTTGAGCAAATGGCGGTTGTCAGCTATCCAGCGCTGGAAATTGATCGGCGGCAACATGTTGGGTTCCGGTTCTGAAGTGCTTGTCCAAAGCTTAGCGCAATAGGTTCCTGCTCGCAGCTCAGTCCCGCTCAAGGCTGGCGATGCACTTGAACTCGACGGCAATGGGCGTCGGCAGGGCGTTGATCTCGACCGTGGTGCGGCAGGGGGCGGCCTCGCTGAAGCACTCGGCGTAGATGGCGTTGAAGCGCTTGAAGTCTCGTGCCATGTCGGTCAGAAAGACCGTGATGTCGACCAGGTCATTGCGCGTGGCGCCGCTGGCGGCCAGCACGGTGTCGAGGTTCGCCACCAGCTGGCGCGTCTGGCGCTCGATATCGTAATCGAGCAGCCGGCCATTGGCATCGTAGACGTTGCCTGGCACCTCGTTGCTTCCCGGAACGCGAGGGCCCAGGCCGGACAGAAACAGCATGCTGCCTACCCGACGGGCATGCGGGTAGGCGCCTACCGGCTGCGGTGCGCTGCTGGCATCAATGCGGTCGCTCATTCATCTTCCTCGAAGCGGTCGGCATACACATCGTCGTCTCGAGCGGTGACCGCATCGCTGGCCGAAGTCGCTTCGCCGCTTGGCGTGCGCGCGCTGATCGCCGCCTCGTTGACGATGCTGCCGGCTGCCAGATCGTTGCTGCTGACCGTATAGTCAAGTGGGCCGCAGGTCATGATTTCACCTGGTGCCAGCCGGTCCTGCGGGCAAGCAACCAGGCCGCCGAGCATGGGATCGTCCAGCTCGATCTGATCCAGGCTCACATTGCCTGTGTTTTCCAGGACAAAACTGTAGCTCAGTACGTCACCAGCCGCAGCAAATGCCTGCGGAGAGACGCGCTTGAGCAAGGTCAGTGCGGGCGCGGCCTCCTCGACCTGGACCACGTTGATCGCTCTTGCCATCAAGTCCTCACCGAGGCTTGCCGTCGGGTCCGGCGCGGTGACGGTCACCTGCCGGACTATGGCCTGGCCGGCGTCGATCTTGTCCTGTGAGACTTCCAGCGCAGCCGTGCAATTGATTGCACCGGCGGCTTCCAGGGCCTGGTCCAGCGGGCGGTTGCAGTCAAGCGCTGGATCAAATCCCGAAATCAGCGCCAGCTGTTCAAGATCCACGTTGCCGGTATTTTCGATGGTGATCAGGTAGTCGATCTGGTCACCGACGGCCACCGGGCTCTCAACCGGCTGGCCTGCGATCGTGGCCTCGATCTTCAGGTCCAGACCGGGAATCAGCTGCGGCAGTTCGCAGACTTCGGGCAGGGTGAAGTCTTCGACTATGCCGCTGATGTTGCTGGACGAGCCGCCGTCGCTGGCGTTGACGCCGACTCCACGGCGCGCGAAGGCTTCCCAGATTTCGCACTGGTTGGCGCCGGCATAGGCAATCTGGTCAGCCAGCAACATGGCATCGCGATTGCTGACAAAGGTCGGGCCGCAGGGCTGCAGCTTGAGGCTGTCGACAACCAGCTGCATCAGGATATTGTTGCCGCCACTGCCGGTATAGAAGTCTTCGTCGAAGCCGTAACGATTGACCAGGTTCCAGTACAAGTCCCAGAGGATGGTGTTGTAGACGGTGCCGACACCGTGCGGAATGGAGACACCACCCGGTCCGGCGGTGCGCACGCGATCGTAAGTCAGCGGGTTGATGCTCATGTCGCGAATGTAGGGTGCCGGCCGGATCGTCGCTCCCGGGATGTTCTCCTGGAAGATCAGGTAGCTGCCAATGCCGCGAGGCTGGTCTTCCTGGTCGCTTGCCTTGGCCGTGATCCACAGGCCCAGGAAGTCACTCCAGCCTTCGCCGGCCTGTTCTTGACCAAACAGGCATGAGGAAGTCGAGGGGCCGCCGGTCAGGCGGATCGACAGGCCATGTCCGTATTCGTGCGCAATCACGCCGGCGTCCAGATCACTGTCGCGGTTGAGCTGCTGGCTGCCGGCGCGGATCAGGGTGCCGGCGGTTTCGTCATTCAGCTTGCTGATAATGGCGGAGCCGTTCTGATCGCCAATCATCGCCACCGGGATGGTGACCTGGCTGCCAAAATCTCCGATGCCCATGCTGATGGTGCCGTTGCCGCCGTCGTTGTTGACAACGATGACGGCGCTTGCTCCTGCCTGCTCGGCGAGCAGGGCCTTGAGTCCGAACTCGCAGATGCCGCGCCTGACCAGTGCGATGTTGCCGGCCGTGAAGCCGATCAGCGCGCTGCAGCCCTGGTCAGGGTTGCTGGAGCCGTCGCTGACCAGCTCGAGGCCCCCTGAGGTGCCAGGATCGCCGATCGCTGCGCCCCAGGTGGCGCCGGTGACATTCCAGTTGCCGGCACTGGATTCCGGTGCGGTAATCACCAGTTGAGCCGGGTTGCCGCCCGGTGCAGTCCAGACAAACATCTGCATGCGCGGCCGCTGACCATCCGGCGGCGTTGAAAAGTTGGCGTTGTTGGTGCCGCTGCCGTCCTGGGCGTCGGCCATGACCTGGTCATTGCCAAGCCCGCCAAGCCCGAAGTTGTTGACCTGGAAGTTGCCGGCCGGCTCGTCGAAGCCGTAATGCCAGAGCACGTCATGCAGGATGTTGTTCCAGTAAAAAAGATTGGTGATGGCAAAGTTCTCGTAGTCTGGTGGCTGCTGACTGCTGAGGTCAATCGGGAAATCGAACAGCAAGTCGGCGCCCCCGTCGGGTCGCCGGCCACCGCTATTGTTCGCGGCCGTGTCTTCCTGCGCCCAGACGTTGTTGCCGCGGGTGTCGGTGTACTGATTGCTGCCGGTGTTGTGCCAGCCCAGCGGTGAGGCTTCTGGGTCGGCCGGATTCATGACGAGGCTGTCAGGGCCTTCACCGGGGTGCTCCAGCGGCTTGGCGAATACCCGGTAGCCTGATTCCTGGGTCCAGTTCACCGCCTTGAGCAGTTCGCCGCTATGGGCGTCGATAAAGGCGTTGAACCAGTCTGACCGACCGCGCTCGTCCACGGCCATGTCCCAGACCAGATGCAGTCGTCCCTCGTGTTCCAGCCAGGCTAGCTGGACCGGAATGTCTCCGTCAGCCATGCTGCCACCGTGATAGATATGGCGCTCGCCCGTGTCAGAGCGAGCCCGGGTGACCGAGTCGTCGAACTCCAGCCGCCGCAGTTCGGCGTAGCGGGCCAGCGCTTGCCGCGCCGAAAAGCCTGGTTGGCGTGGGTTTGTTCGAGCCTGTGCGTCGGCGGCAAAGCGGCTGTTGATGCTCCAGATGCGACCGCCGGGGCCGATGTTGACGTTGGTCAGTCCCAGCGCAACGGGCAATCCGTCGATACGCTGGCGCAGCCAGACGTGTTCAACGCCGTTGTGACGGGTGCGGTAGTGGTCGGTGATCTCAACCTCGGCAATATCGGCACGACTCAGTCCCAGGGACTCGGCATATTGTTCGAGCGCAAAGCGGGCGATGTCGGGACCGGCCAGTGCAGGTGAAAGCAAACCAAGTGAGAGCATGGCGAAGGCCAGGCGAAGCATGTTTTTCATTGTTATCCCTGCTGAGAGCGGTTGACAGTCACAACCGCGCGAATGGGTGGGCAGGCCTGGCGGCCGGCCGACGGAGTCTGCCACAAGCCAGCCTGCGTTTCCAGTCGACCCAGTTTGCTTGCCTGTCACCTTGACGAGGATTGGCAGCCGCGGCCGTCACGGTTTAATCTTTACCGAGACAGGGTCTTTTGCCTGGCAAGCTGTTTTACGGATGATGGAGCGCCTCGGAAGTGGTGATGGACAGGGACGAGACGTCAAAGCCGATCAACCCGGATGAGCTGCCAATGCTTGCGCCGTGCCGGGACATCGGGTTCACGGCGCCGCTGCGCTGGCTGAAGCTGGGCTGGAATGACCTCAGGTCGGCACGCGGGCCGAGCCTGGTGTTCGGCGTAATCACGCTGGTCCTGACCTACTTGATCACGCTGGCGACCTGGATTTGGGGCAATCTGGGGCTTTATCTGGGCCTGGTGTCCGGCTTTGTCTTTGTCGGGCCCGGCCTGGCGATGGTCTGGTATGCGATCAGTCGCCGCCTGGAACGGGGGTTGCCGGTTGCCATCATGCCGGCCCTGAAGGATGCCTTGCGCGCAGCGCGAGGCGCCTTGTTCTTCGCCGTCATTCTGATCGTGGTGCTGCTGGTCTGGGCAAGGGCGGCCAATACCATGTACATCTTCTTTCCGGCGATCGAGAATCCATCATGGCGTGAGCTGGTCGTGTTTCTGACCGCAGGCAGCGCGGTTGGCGCCTTGTTCAGCCTGGTTGTGTTCGCCGCCAGCGCGTTTTCCCTGCCCATGCTGCTGGATCGTCAGGCCGATGCGGTGACGGCGGTCATCACCAGCATCAATGCAGTACTGCGGAACAAGCGCGCGCTCTTGCTCTGGGCCGTGCTTATCGTTGCCGCTGTCCTGATCGGGGTGGTGACGGCCTGGCTTGCCTTCCTGGTCATCATGCCGCTGCTGGGTCATGCCACCTGGCATGGCTATCGACAAACGATCGACGCCGGCCAGTGGCCGGACGCTTCGGATTGAAACCAGGATCGGGATCATGAACGCCAGGCTTGTCGTCCTGCTTGTTCTGGTCGCCACCGCCTGGTACCTGTGGGCTGGCCCGATTTCGGCGCCAATGGCCGAGGAGCTTGGCCGGGTAGTGGAGGCGCCGCTGAGCTTTGATCATTCGATCTCGATTGACCGAGCGCCGCTGCAACGCGACCTGCCTGCGCGGCCCGGCTTTCAGCTGAATGACTACTACTTTACCTTGATGGCCGAGTTTCAGCTGGAGGCGCTGGTGCTTGGCCGGCGCGACTACCGACGGGATGCCGGTGCAGTCCTGGCACCGATTGATCTTGCGCTGGGTTGGGGGGCCATGGCGCGCGCTGATATCCTCGAGCAATTCGATATTCGGCAGCGGGGGCGATTCTATTTCTGGCGGGTTGACGACTATCCGATTCCGCGCCAGGAAATCATCGCCAGCAGTGCCAATATGCACCTGATTCCCGGCAACCCTGAAGCCTTTTCCCAGCTCAGGGCGGTTCGCGCCGGCCAGGTAGTCAGGTTGCGCGGCTACCTGGTCAATGTCGACCGCAACGACGGTTGGCGCTGGCGCACATCCATGACCCGGCTGGATACCGGTGACGGTGCTTGTGAAGTGTTTCTGGTCACCCTTGCAGAGGTGCTCAGATAGCGCCTGGCTCAAGCAAGTGGTCGCGGTCGGTCTCGGCGCACCAGCGCCATGCGCTGATCCAGGCCGGGATGCCTGCGTGCAGCAGTTGCGCCTGGGCCTGGATATCCCTTGCCATGGCCAGCAACCGCTGCTCGTCCCAGTCCTCGGCCGTTGTGTGGCGATTGATCAGGGTCTCGAAGTCCCGTTTCATCCATGCCGGCGGATTCAGCTGCTGGCCGGTTTCGGCGATCATGCCGGCAAGCCTGGATCGATAGTCCAGAATTTGCCGCCGCAGCTCCTGCGACAGTGCCGTCGTCGTCATTGCCGCGACATTGCCGAACCATTCGCGCAGCAAGCTGGCGCGCGCCTCCGGGTTTTCCGCCAGTGACAGTCCGGCCAGCTGATCGATTTCAGCGGCAAGAAAGGTGGCGGGGTTGACAGTCATGCCCTTGTCCAGATCGCTGTCGGACCAGCGGCGCGGGTCAGTCAGCCGATGGCCGAGCATCCAGGGCAGGCTGGCCATGAGGGTGCTCGGATGGAGATGGCGCAGACAGGCGGCAAACACCATGTCCTCTCCTCGACCTTTTGCAATCGTCGGCAACAGCAATTCGCGGTTGTCAATCCCGGTCAGGGTGGTGGTCATCAAGGCGTGGGTGGATGCCAGCTGGAGATCGTCGGTGCATCGTGCGAGGCGACGACTGTAAAGCCGGGTTCGATAGGTGGCCTCATCGCCGGCCAGTGGGGCAAGCTCGTCCGGCGGCAGCATGAATACCGAGCTCATGCTGCCGGTGCCTGCATCGCCTAAAGTGCCATTGATCGTGACTCGAACGGCAGCGTTCTTTGTCAAATCACGGATCATCTGCGGTGATACATCGCCCAGGAAAACGCCCTGGTCATAGCCCGGGAATGTTTCGAAATCCGCCGCCTGTCGTCCCAGCAGCTCGGCATGGGCGCGCAGGGGGGCGACCCCTGCACTCTGAAACTGCGCGGTCTCGCTGTCGGAAGGATCGGGAAAACGGGTCAGGTAGCGATGGCGCTCAGCCAGGCGCACGCAGCCTCGGCGCTGGTCGATCACATGGGCATCCAGACTGACATCGTCATCGAGCATCAGAAAGCGCTTTCCGGCGCAGATCAACAAGGCCAGGTTGAAGCCCGAGCCATAGCTCGGCTCAGCATTGTCCGGACTGCCTTCGATCAGGCCGACCAATCCTTCTTCTGAACACGCGCAGGCTGCTGCGATGCGAGCCGCCAGGCGCCTGCGTCGGCCGCGATCGATGTGAATCAGCCTGAGCCCATTGCCGGAACCGCATCGCTGAATGATGTCGGCATTGCGTTGCACGCATCCGGGCTTGCGCGAATCATCCAGCACCAACACCTGCACATGCTCGAAATTGCCGGTGTGCGAGGGCAGCTGGGCCAGGAGTCGTTCCAGCTGATCGGGACGCTCGCAAGTGCGGATGCAAAGGATGAGTTTTTCGACCGGGCTGAATTCGGGGCCGAGCCTGGATGACTTGATCCGGCGCGCCAGCAAGTCCTCGCCGATCAACAGTCCCTGGCTAACCAGATCCGCAAGGCCCCGGTGCAAGACTGATTGCTGATCAGGCGGCAGAGACCACTTCCGGAGAGCGTTTCCGGCGTGCTGTTCGAGTGTACGGAGACGGTCGCACACGGACAGCAGGCGAGCATGAGAAACCGGCAGGCGCACACTCGCCTGGCCAGTTGCGGGAATCACCAGGGCCTCCTTGCCGACCAACTGCGCCTGAAAGGGCAAGGCAAGGTAGCGCGGCGACACGACTCGCGCCCCGCTTGAGTTGCTGGAGAGCCCGAAACTGAAGTTGAAGTCGCCGCCAGCA
Source organism: Gammaproteobacteria bacterium (assembly GCA_003565625.1). Lineage (GTDB taxonomy): Bacteria > Pseudomonadota > Gammaproteobacteria > Xanthomonadales > Wenzhouxiangellaceae > Wenzhouxiangella. The sequence continues at coordinate 1,216 of PXBD01000051.1, read as the reverse complement.
TGATTCATGGTAAGGACAAACCTGTATCCAAGTGCTCAGCTGCTGGATTCTCGCATGCTTTGGCAGGCATCAGCGTTTGAATGGCATCGCAGTCTTTGCCTTGGCGCCTCTGCTCTTGGTCTTGCTCAATTCCGCTCGTCGATGGACATAGGCGCCCGCTTGAGCAGAACCGAATTGCCGATCACCGACAGCGAACTGGCGGTCATGGCGATCACGCCGATCATCGGGTGCAGCAGGCCGACGGCGGCGACCGGGATGGCGGCGACGTTGTAGCCGAAGGCCCAAAACAGGTTCTGTACGATTTTTCGGAAAGTGGCCTGTGACAGGCGGATCGCTTCAACGACCTTGGGCAGTTCGCCGGATACCAGGGTGATGTCGGCCGCCTCGATGGCGACATCGGCACCGGCACCGATGGCAATGCCGACATCGGCCTGTTTGAGCGCGGGCGCGTCATTGATGCCGTCGCCGACCATGGCCACGTGCGGACCAAAGCGTTCCTGCAGGGCCTTGATTTCGTCGACCTTGCCGTCGGGTAGCACGCCTGCATGGACTTCGTCGATGCCGACTTCCTCGGCGACGGCTTTTGCCGCACGTTCGTTATCGCCGGTGATCATGACCACGCGCAGGTCGAGTGCGTGCATGGCCTTGACTGCTGCTTTGGAGTCCTTCTTGATTGCATCGGCCACGGCCACGATGCCGATGGCCTTGCCGTCCCGGGATACGATGACGGCGGTTCTCCCCTGTTCTTCCTGTTCGGAAAGGGCGTCACTCAGGGCATCCAGGCCTTCGACGCTTTCTTCTTCGAGCAGACGATAGTTGCCAATCAGAATGCTGTGGTCATCGACCCGGCCACGCACGCCGCGTGCGGTAACCGATTCAAAGTCATCGACCTCAGCAAACTTGACTTCGCGCGAGCGGGCCCCTTCGACGACTGCCCGGGCCAGCGGATGTTCGGAGGCATCCTCCACTGCCGCCGCGAGGCTCAGCACGGTGTTCTCGTCTTCATCTTCAGCGGCAATGACATCGACCAGTTCGGGCTCGCCCCGGGTGATGGTGCCGGTCTTGTCCAGCACGACGACTTTCAGATCCTTCATCGTCTGAATCGCCTCGCCGGAACGGATCAGCACGCCGCGCTCGGCGCCGAGCCCGGAGCCGACCATCAGGGCGGTGGGCGTGGCCAGACCCAGCGCGCACGGGCAGGCAATGACCAGCACGG
>PXBD01000048.1 GCA_003565625.1 Gammaproteobacteria bacterium | reverse complement strand
TCGAGGGCGATACGGAGAAAGCCGAGTCGGTCATCAAGGCCGATGACGCGGTCAACCAGATCGAAAAGCACATCGACGAGCAGGCCATGGAGATCCTCGCCCGGCGCCAGCCCACGGCCAGTGATCTTCGCCTGGTCATGGCCATCGTCAAGACCGTCAACGACCTGGAGCGGGTCGGCGACGAGGCCGAGAAGATTGCTCGACTGGCGATTGTGCTGGCCGAATCCGAGCGTCCACGCAATAATTATCATGAACTTGAGAACATGGCCGGCCTGGTTCGGACCATGCTGCGTGATGCGCTCGACGGCTTCGTGCGCATGGTTCCCGAGGTTGCGGTCAGCCTGTTCCGTGCCGATGAAAAGGTCGACGATGAATACGAAGCGATCCTGCGCCAGTACTACACCTACCTGGCCGAAGAGCCGCGCACCACGACCCGGGTGATCAACGCGATCTGGATTGCCCGTTCACTCGAGCGCATTGGCGACCACGCCAAAAACATCGGCGAGTACATCTACTATCTGGTCGAAGGCAAGGACCTTCGTCATACCAGTGCAGAAGAAAAAGAGCGGGTCATTCTCGACGAGCGCAATTAGGGTCCGATTATCAGGCTGGCAGCAAGCAGCAGCCCGGTGAGCAGGCCGGCAGCCATGCTGGTCAGGCCTAACAATTCACCGGCAGACTGGCCGGTGCGGCGCAGAGCCAGGTGCAGCAGCTGGTTTGTGGGGGCGGTGCGATAGCGTGCCTGGGCCATGATGGTTCTCCGTGATGAGTGGAATGCTCATCACGAAGTAGACCATCGCGTTTTCTCAAAACCTGAGAAAGGCGTCAGGCCGCCTCTTCAATGGCTTTCATCGGTCCGTTGAGCAGCGCGTCGCGCGTGGCCTCGACAATCAGGTCCACCTCGGCGCTGGTGACCGCAAAAGGCGGGGTGTAGCGCAGCGAGTTCTCGCCACCGTGAATCACGTTGATGCCGTGTATGCGCAGGTATTCCTCGGTGGACCCGGCGCCGTAGGCTTTGTAGCGACTGCTGTCGAGCTCGACGGAAAACAGCAGACCGGTGCCCTGCACGCGTGTGATGCGGCCGCCCAGTTCTTCTTTCAGGCGGCTGAACTTTTCCAGGAACTCGCGCCCGCGCTCGACAATGTTGGCGCGCAGTTCCGGGGTGACCATGTTGAGTACGGTCACGCCCACGTCCAGAGCACGCGGATTGGCGGTCATTGTATTGCCGTAGATGCCTTTGCGATACAAGCCGGCAGCGCGCGTATTCATGGCCAGCACCGACAGCGGATACTGGCCGGCATTGAGCGCCTTGGAGTAGGTTTCCATATCGGGGCCGGGCAGGGCTTCGAACCCCGGGTAGTCGACCAGTGACAGCGCCCCGGTGGCGCGCAAGCCGGCCTGGATGGAGTCCATCAACAGCAGCGTGCCATGCCGGGCGCTCAATTCGCGAGCCGCGGCGTAAAAGTCGGGCTGCAGGGCCGCGCCGGGATTGCCCTCGCCCATGACCGGCTCCATGAACACCGCCTCGAAAAACACGCCCTCGTCGTCGGCGCGCTGGAAGACCGCGCGCAGCGCATTGATGTCGTTGGGTGGCACGGTCACCAGGCTGCCATCCTCGCGGAAAGAAGCCAGGTGACGAGCGTAGCCGACTCGGCTGGAGTCGGAGTAGCGGGCCGGCAGTTCGGTGCGTCCATGAAAGCCGCCGGTCAGGGAAAGCCGGCGAATGCGGTGCCCAGCCTTCGGCCCCCCCGGGTCGGTCATCTGCTTGGCGTTGACATCCGCGATGCGGCCAGCCACGGTGACGGATTCCGAACCTGAGTTCATGCACAAAAATTGCTCGAAAGGACAGCCGTCTGCACGCCGGTGACCGATCTCGCGGCGCAGGGTCTCGACCAGGCTCAGATGGCTGAAGCTGGGCGTCATGACATTGGCCATGACTTGCGGCTGGCTCATCGCCTGGATAATCCGCTCGGGAGCATGACCGAAACCGAGCATCCCATAGCCGCCGGAATCGTGCAGGACCGCGCCCTTGGCGGTGATAATCCAGGGGCCGCGAGCGGCCAGGGCCACGTAGGGCTTGACCGCATCGTCGGCGTAAAAGTTGACGAACCCGGCCTGCAGGGCATCACGCTGGGCGTCTTCATCGGCACAGATCAGTTCCGGGTAGGCGGACTGCCAGCACTGCAGCACGCCCAGCGCATCGTCAACGGCTTGTTCCAGGCGCGGATCCTGCCCGGCGAATCGCTGGATGACCGCATCGGGTAGCCCGCGCGTCAATGGTTTGCCGCCGATGGTCCGCAATGGTTGCAGTTTCTCGAGAATCGACATGGATGCTCTCCGGAATACGTCTGTAGATATCGCGCCATTCTAGCAAGACCCGGTCTGGAGCTTCGGTAGCTGTGTAGGGGAGTGGTGGCTCCGAGGCCGCTTTGGGTGGGGAGGGCCGCCTTCCGTTCGACGCGTGGCGAGGCCTTCAGGCGGTCCTCCCCACCCTAACCGGCTGGATGCTGCTACACGTGCAGGGGTTTGTGCCCCAATCGAAGGCAGAAAAGCCCGAACTCGCACCAAATCCT
>PXBD01000060.1 GCA_003565625.1 Gammaproteobacteria bacterium | reverse complement strand
GCTGCTGGTGCAGTGGGTCTTTACGCGTTATAATGGGCGGCTAGCCTGCCTCCGGTAGTCGGGGTGCGGGCCCTTGCTCTACGGCGCGTCTTGCAGACCCGACCGGGGGCTTTGGCGGGGCTGTACGGTGCTTTATCGCGCCGGCTGCCTCAAACAAAACCGTGAGGAGAATCACCACAGTGAGACATTACGAGATTGTTTTGCTGGTCCACCCGGACCAGAGCGAGCAGGTGCCTGGCATGCTCGACCGCTACCAGTCGCTGGTGGAAACCAACGGCGGCAAGGTCCACCGGAGCGAAGACTGGGGCCGCCTCCAGCTGGCCTACACCATCGCCAAGCTGCACAAGGCGCATTACCTGATGCTCAACATCGAGTGCGATGCCGCTACCCTCGAAGAGCTGGAAGGCGTGTTCCGCTTCAATGATGCGATTCTGCGCCACCTGACGGTGCGCAAGGACGAGGCCGAAACCGAGCCCTCCATCATGCTCAAACGCAAGGAAAACAAGGACGAACGCGATCAGCGTCGGCGCGCGGCCGCGGAAGGCCCGGATACCGACAGCGACAACGACGATGATGATGACGACGACGATCGGGAGGAGGCTGGTGACGACAGCGATTCCGACGACAACCGCAAGCCGGAGGTTTGACCATGGCCCGATTCATGAGAAGACGCAAGTACTGCCGGTTCACCGCCGAGGGCATCGAGCAGGTGGATTACAAGGACGTTGACCTGTTGAAGGACTTCATCAGCGAGACGGGCAAGATCGTGCCCAGCCGGATCACCGGCACCAAGGCAAAGTACCAGCGGCAGCTGGCCACTGCGGTCAAGCGCGCGCGCTACCTGGCGCTGCTGCCGTATTCGGACAACCACTGAGGGCGGGGCCATGAAACTGATTCTGCTGGAAAAGGTGTACAACCTTGGCGATCTGGGCGATACCGTCACGGTGCGCGCGGGATTCGGGCGCAACTTCCTGCTGCCGCGCGGCAAGGCCGTGCCGGCCACGGCTGAAAATGTCGAGCACTTTGAAGCGCGGCGCGATGAACTGTTGCGCCAGGCCAACGAGAAGCTGGCCGCAGCCGACGCCCGGCGCGAGGCGCTTGACGGGCTCGAAGTGCTGGAGTTTCACGTGGCGATCAGCCCGGAAGGGCGCCTGTATGGTTCGATCAACCCGCACGAGATTGCCGGCAAGCTGACTGAACTTGGGCACGCGGTGGAGAAGTCGGAAGTGGATATGCCCGACGGCCCCATTCGCGAGCCGGGCGAGTTTGTGGTTCAGCTCAACCTGCATGCCGACGTCCAGACCGATGTGCGTGTCCACGTAATCGGCGAGACCGGCTGACCCGCAGCTTGCCACCAGATTGGCGGCGCCGGCCTCCGGCTGGCGCCAGCGCTGGCTGGTCATACCGGCAGCGAGTTCCTATACTGGCCGGATTGCACAACCTGGATGCGCCTGGCAATCTGAACCCATCGTGGCCGAACCCCGACTCAATCCGCTGACCAACGTCAAGGCTCCGCCTCATTCCAACGAGGCCGAGGAGTCGTTGCTGGGCGCGTTGATGTTGTCGGCCAATGCCTGGGACAAGATTGCCGACCAGGTCGACGAAAACGATTTCTATCGCGAGAACCACCGCCTGATTTACCGGGCCATGGCCGAACTGTTCCAGCAGGGCCAGCCGGTGGATGCGGTCACCGTCACCGAATGGTTTCAGCGCCACGGCAAGCTCGACCGGGTCGACTCCGGCTCCTACATCACCATGCTGGCCAACGAAACCCCGGGCGCGGCCAATATCCAGGGCTATGCGCGCATCGTGCGCGAAAAGTCGATCCTGCGCCAGCTGATCGATATTGGTTCCGGTATTGCCGAGGATGCCCTGGTGGGCGGTGGTCGTGACAGCAAGGAGTTGCTGGAACAGGCCGAGCAGCGAATCTATGCCATCGCCGACCGGGGTGCGCATCGCTCGTCGGGGTATGTCTCGATCCAGACGGTCATGGCCCAGGCCATGGACCTGCTCAACGAGCTGCAGGAAAACGAGGGCGACCTGACTGGTGTGCCGACCGGTTTTGCCGAACTGGACGCGCGCACCGCCGGCCTGCAGCCGACCGACTTGATCATCATCGCGGCCAGGCCGTCGATGGGTAAAACCACACTGGCGATGAATATTGCCGAGCGCGCAGCGATTCGCCACAAGGTGCCGGTGGCGGTGTTTTCCATGGAAATGTCCGACACCCAGCTGGTCATGCGACTGTTTTCGTCGCTCGGTCAGATCGGTCAGGACAAGCTGCGCACGGGCAAGCTCGACAACCACGACTGGGTCAACCTGCGCTCGGCCATGAACATGCTCAAAGGGGCGCAGATGTTCATTGACCAGACGCCGTCGCTGTCGCCCATCGATTTGCGCGCGCGGGCTCGCCGCATGAAGCGCGAGCACGGAATTGGCCTGATTGTCATCGACTACCTCCAGCTCATGAAGGTGGCAGGTTCTTCGGAAAATAGAACCAACGAAATTAGTGAAATATCGAGAAGTCTTAAGGCACTTGCGAAAGAGCTGAACGTGCCGGTCGTCGCCCTTTCCCAGCTCAACCGAGCGCTCGAACAGCGCCCCGACAAGCGCCCCAAGATGGCCGATCTGAGGGAATCAGGCGCAATTGAACAGGATGCCGATCTGATCCTGTTCATCTACCGCGACGAGGTCTACAACGAGGACTCGGCCGACAAGGGCAAGGCCGAGATCATCATCGGCAAGCATCGAAACGGCGCCACGGGCAGCTTCCCGCTGAGCTTCCAGGGCGAATTCCTGCGCTTTCGTGATTTCACCTATGACCATTACGGTCAGGACGGCTGACAGCCGTGCCGCGCAATACCCTGGCCAGAATTGATCCCGATGCCGTTGCCGGCAACCTCGCCCTGGCGCGCCGGCATGCGCCGGATTGTCGGGTCATGGCGGTGGTCAAGGCTGACGCCTACGGACATCGCCTGGACCTGGTTTTGCCGGCGCTGGAGCAGGCCGACATGCTGGCCGTGGCCACGCTTGATGAGGCGCGCGCCATCCGCCGTCTGGGCAATCGCCAGGCGGTGTTGCTGCTGGAGGGGGTGCTCGAGCCGTCCGATCTGGCCATTGTTGAGTCGCTGGGCCTGGAACTGACCCTGCACCATCCGGAGCAGGTCAAGATGCTTGAGCAATTCGGACACGCGCCGGCGCCGCGGCTGTGGCTGAAAGTCGACTCCGGCATGCACCGGCTGGGGGTCGAGCCGGGCCGGGCTGCGGAACTGCACGGCCGCCTGCTGCGGCTGCCGGGGGCCAGGGAGGTGAACCTGGTCAGCCACTTCGCCAGCGCAGAAGACGATGACGGGCCTCTGGTCAAAGAGCAGATCGCGCGTTTTGATCGTGCCGTAGAGGGTTTGGTCGGTGAGCACTGCCTGGCCAATTCAGCGGCGATTCTCAACCATCCGGCTTCTCATCGACACTGGGTGCGAGCCGGTATCTTGCTGTACGGCATTTCGCCGCTGCCCGGGCGGACCGGCAGCGATCTGGGCTTGACTCCGGCCATGACCCTGGAAGCCGGCTTGCTGGCCATCAATCGGGTGCCCGCCGGTGACAGCATCGGCTATGGGGCCCGCTTTGTCGCCGAGCGTGACCTGCGGATCGGGGTGGTCGGGATCGGTTACGGCGACGGTTATCCGCGCAGCGTGGCCGACGGCACCCCGGTGCGGATTGGCGAGCGTCTCTGTCCGGTGGTCGGGCGGGTATCGATGGACATGGTCACCATTGACATTACTGACTGCCCGCAGGCGGAGATTGGCGATCCGGTCATTCTGTGGGGACGCGGCCTGCCGGTGGAGCGGGTCGCCGACGGTGCCGATACCATCCCCTATGAGCTGGTCTGCCGCGTGACCCGGCGGGTGCGGTATCGGGCGTATCCTTCAGAGCGCTACCGGCCCGCCACGGAAATGGTGCGGCCGATACGGCTGGTACACTAGAATACTGATCTTTAAGTGAGAAAACGTAGCCGAGATATGCCCGGAAAGCTGTACATCAAGACCCACGGTTGCCAGATGAACGAGTACGACTCGGAGAAGATGGCCGACGTGCTGGCCGCCTCGCACGGGCTGGTGCGGACCGATCGGGCCGAAGAGGCCGACGTCATTCTTGTCAATACCTGCTCGATTCGTGAAAAAGCGCAGGAGAAGGTGTTCTCGCAGCTGGGCCAATGGCGCCCGCTCAAGCAGCGCCGTCCGGAGGTCATCATCGGCGTCGGAGGTTGCGTGGCCAGCCAGGAGGGTGAGGGGATTCGTCGGCGGGCGCCGTTCGTCGACCTGGTGTTCGGACCGCAGACGATTCATCGCTTGCCGCAGATGGTCGATCAGGTGCGCGAGCACGGTGGTGCGGCCATTGACATCAGTTTCCCGGAAATCGAAAAGTTCGATCACCTGCCGGCGGCGGGTGCGCGCGGGGCGAGCGCGTTCGTCTCCATCATGGAGGGCTGCAGCAAGTACTGTTCGTTCTGCGTGGTGCCGTATACGCGCGGTGAGGAAGTCAGCCGGCCGCTCGATGACGTCATTGCCGAGGTCGCCCATCTGGCCGGGCAGGGCGTGCTGGAGGTCAACCTGCTCGGACAGAACGTCAATGCCTATCGCGGCCCCATGCACGATGGCGGCAGCGCTGACCTGGCCCTGCTGATCCGCTACGTTGCCCATATCGACGGCATCGAGCGCATCCGTTTCACTACCTCGCATCCTGTCGAATTCAGCGACAGCCTGATCGAGGTCTTCGGAGAGGTGCCGCAACTGGCCAACTATCTGCATTTGCCGGTGCAGTCCGGCTCCGACCGCATTCTCGCCCTGATGAAGCGCGGCCACACGCGGCTGGAATACAAGCAGAAGATTCGTCGCCTGCGTGAGTTGCGGCCGGATATTGCGCTGTCGTCTGATTTCATCGTCGGCTTCCCCGGGGAGACCGAACACGACTTCCAGCAAACCCTGGACCTGGTGCGCGAGCTGGAATTCGACCAGAGCTTCAGCTTCGTCTACTCGGCGCGGCCGGGCACTCCGGCGGCCGGGTTTCCCGACAACGTGTCGCTGGAAGAAAAGAAGCAGCGTCTGCAGCGCCTGCAGGATCAGCTGAACGTCCAGGCGCGCGCTTTTTCCGAGGCCATGGTGGGTACCCGCCAGCGTGTCCTGGTCGAAGGCACCAGCAAGAAGGATGGCGCAGAACTGGCCGGACGAACCGAGAACAACCGGGTCGTCAACTTTCCCGGGCCGGCGCATCTGGTCGGGCGCATGCTCGATGTCCGCATTACCGCTGCGCTGTCCAATTCGTTGCGCGGTCGACTGGAATCCGGTTCCGAAAGCGTGGCTGCCTGATGGCCGCAAGCGGCTCGACGGCGGCCGAAACCGCCCTGACGCTGGAGCTGGAACCGGCCGATAACGAACGTCTGGTCAACCTGTGCGGTCAGCTCGACGACCACTTGCGCCTGATTGAAAAACGCCTCGGCATTTCCATCGCCGCCCGCGGCGGCCTGTTTCGGCTGGAAGGAGAGGTCGACGCAATCCACGCCGGTCGGCGCGTGCTGCGCCGGCTGTACCGCCAGGCGGAGCGGGAAATCCTGACCCCGGCACTGGTCAACCTGCAGCTTCAGCAGGCCGGTCTGGACGAGGATGAGGCGGCGCCCGAGGTCGCCATCCAGACCCGGCGCGGAATGATTCGTGGCCGCGGCCCCAACCAGAAGCGCTACCTTGAGCGCATTGCCGCCAGCGACGTCAGTTTTGGGGTTGGCCCGGCGGGTACCGGCAAGACTTTCCTGGCCGTGGCCTGTGCGGTGGACGCGCTGGAACACGATCGGGTACAGCGCATCGTGCTGGTGCGCCCGGCAGTGGAGGCCGGCGAGCGTCTGGGCTTTCTGCCCGGTGACCTGGCCCAGAAGGTCGATCCGTATCTCCGGCCGCTTTACGACGCGCTCTACGAGATGCTGGGTTTCGAGCGCGCTGCGCGCCTGACCGAACGCAACGTGATCGAAGTAGCACCACTGGCCTACATGCGCGGTCGCACCCTCAACGATGCTTTCGTGATCCTCGACGAGGCCCAGAACACCACTTCCGAACAGATGAAGATGTTTCTGACCCGGATCGGCTTTGGATCACGCGCGGTGATCACCGGTGATCTGACCCAGGTGGATCTGCCGCCCAAGGTGACCTCGGGCCTGCGCCAGGCGGTTGCCCTGCTGCGCGATGTCGCTGGCATCAGCCAGACGTTTTTCGATGCCCGTGACGTGGTGCGGCACCCGATTGTTCGGCGCATCGTCGAGGCCTACGAGGCGGCCGACAGCCTGGCCGGCGGAGAAACGGCATGATCGAGCTGGAAGTCCAGCGTCTGCTGGACGCGCCCGACCTTCCCGGCGACGAACGCATCCGGTCCTGGGTCGAGCATGCCCTGATCGATCAGGGCAGCGTGCTGGTGAATCTGCGCATCGTTGATCACGCCGAGGGCTGGGCGCTGAACCGTCAGTGGCGCGGCAAGGATTCGGCCACCAATGTTCTGAGCTTCCCCGCCGAGCATCCGGCCGTCGGCGGCGTGCGTGTGCTCGGTGACATTGTTTTGTGCGCTCCGGTCATTACCCGTGAAGCGGCCGAGCAGGGCAAACCGCCGGAGGCGCACTGGGCTCATCTTGTCATCCACGGCCTCTTGCATCTGCTCGGTCATGACCATATACACGCCCCCGAGGCCAATGCCATGGAAGCGCGAGAAATCGAGCTGCTGGCCGGCCTCGGCTTCGCCAACCCCTACGATACTTGCGATGGACGCTGATCAACCTCCCCCTCGGAACCGGCCCTGGCACATGCTGGCCAAGGTCGCCAAATGAACGAAGAAACCTCGACCGCACTCGCTCCGGCTTCCAGAACCTGGCTGGAGAAACTCGGCCGTGCCTTCGGCGGTGAGCCGAAAAGCCGGGATGATCTCACTGAGCTGCTGCGCGACGTGACGACCCAGGGGCTGATCGATGCCGACACGCTGGCCATGCTGGAGGGCGCGCTGGAAGTCGATGAGCTTCAGGTGCGCGACGTGATGGTGCCGCGCTCGCAGATGGTGGTCATTGCAGAGACGGCCTCGCTGAGCGACATCATGCCGATCATCATCGAGTCCGGCCACTCGCGCTTCCCGGTGGTCGGCGATGATCGCGACGAGGTGCGCGGCATTCTCCTGGCCAAGGATCTGCTCCAGTTGTTTTCCGATCATCGTGAGCTGGTCCTGGCCGATCTGATGCGCCCGGCCGCGATCATTCCCGAATCCAAGCGCCTGAACGTGCTCCTGCGGGAGTTCCGGGTCAGCAAGAATCACATGGCCATTGTTGTGGACGAATACGGCGGCGTATCGGGCCTGATCACCATCGAGGATGTGCTCGAAGAGATCGTTGGCGACATTGACGATGAGCACGATGCCGAGGCGGTCAAGGAGGTCGAGCGACTCGAGAACGGGGTCTACCGCATTCAGGCATTGACGCCAATCGATGATTTCAACGATGCATTGGGAACCTCTTTCAGCGATCAGGAATACGACACCATCGGTGGCCTGGTTGTCGCCGAGTTCGGGCGCTTGCCCGAACCGGGCGAGGCGGTCACCATTGGCGAATGGCAGTTCGAAATCGAAAGCGCCGACGACCGGCGCCTGCACGCCATGGTGATTCGGCGCCAGGAGTGATGACTTCGCCACGCCGGCCTGGCGATACCTGCGGTCGCGCCGGATGGGCGCCGGCGCTGGTCGTGGCCTCGCTGCTGGTCCTGCTTGCCTCGGGTGCACGCGCCCAGGAGGCCTGGCTGGTGACCTACGGCCCGGGTGAGGAAGTCTGGGAGTTGTTCGGTCACAACGCCTTGTGGTTGCGCGACTCGGCAACGGGGCTGGACCATACCTACAGCTTTGGCTACTTCGAGATCGACCGGCCGGGCTTTCACCTCGATTTTGCCCGCGGCATCATGCTCTACTACGGGGCGAGCAGCCCGGCGGAGCGGGAATTCGCCTTCTACCGCGAGCGCCGGCGCTCGATCAGCGCTCAGCGTCTCAACCTCTCACCGGCTCAGGTACGGGGGCTGCAGCAATCCATTCACGACGCCATTTTTCCGCATCCGCAGTACTACGCCTACGACTATTTCCGCAACAATTGCTCGACCTGGTTGCGCGACCTGATCAATCAAGCCGTGGACGGTGAACTCGAGCCGTTGTTGCGGCCGCAGCCGGGGCGGCTGAACTTCCGCGATCACACCCGCCGCATGAGCACTGCCCGGCCCTGGATCCAGACCGGCATCCTGCTGCTGATGGGTGCGAGCGTGGATCAGCCGATCAGCGCCTGGGAGGAGGCTTTTTTGCCGGATGCGCTGGCGCGCTGGCTGGATACGATCGTGATTGATGATGAGCCAATGGTGCTTGAAACGCTGGTCGTGCACGACCCCCAGGTCTTTACTGTGCCGGAACAGCCGCGCGCTGCCTGGCCCTGGAAGCTGGCGCTCGGAGGGCTGCTTGCCGGGCTCATCATGGTGCCGGCGTGGCGCGGCGGCACCGGCTGGTCTCTGTTGCCGTGGCACCTTGGCGTTCTGGCGGCGGGCCTGGCCGGCAGCCTGATACTGCTGATGTGGCTTGGCAGTGGCCATGATGATACCGCGAGGAACTGGATGCTGCTGTTGCTGCACCCGCTGTGGTGGCTGCTGTGGTGGTCACGGCTGCGGCCGCTGCAGCGGCCGTTTTATGGCGCGTTGTTTTCCGGCCTGCTGATCGGCAGTCTGCTCCTGGCCTGGCCCGGTCTGGTTCAGGATCGGGTGGATCAGCTGGCGTTGATCGCGCCGCCCTTGCTGGCCCTTCTGGTGGTGGCCTGGCGCCGGACTACAACAACTCCGATTCCAGTCGGATGACCCGGTCGTGAGGCGGCAGGGTGGCCGGGTCATGGGTAATCATGATCGTGGTCCGGTTGCCAAGCCAGCGGTCCATGGTGTGGCTGAGGTCAAGCGCGGTGGCGCGATCCAGCCCGGTGCTGGGCTCGTCAAGAATGACCACGGGACAATCGGTCAGCACCAGCCGGGCCAGGGCGAGGCGGCGCGCTTCCCCGCCGGACACGTTGCCGCCGGCTTCGTCCAGCCAGGTCGCCAGGCCGTCGTCCAGATTGTCCATGAAGTCGGCCAGGCCTGCCGTGGCGAGGGCCTGGCCCAGCGCCAGGTCGTCGGCATCGGGCTGAGCCAGGCGCAGGTTCTCCGCGATGGTGTCGCGAAACAGCATGGGCTGCTGCGAGAGCACGCCGACGTGGCGGCGATAGGCGGCTGGGTCAAGGTTGCGCAGGTCCTGATCACCCAGACGGATGAACCCGGCAACGGGATCGAGCTGGCGCATGATCAACAGGGCCAGAGTGGTTTTGCCGCAGCCACTGGGCCCGACCAGGGCAAGCCGTTGACCGGCATCGATGGCGAGGCTGAAGTCGCGGAAAATCCAGGGTTGGTTGGCGCTGTAGCGAAAGCTCAGCCGCTCTATGGTGATCGCATTCCCGGTTGGTGGCCGCGGCTGCGCCGGCTGGTCGAGCAGCGGGCTCGTTTCGGTCATCTCCATTACGCGGTGCTGGGCACCGCGGCACTGCTCGAGTTTGCGCCACGCTGCCGGCAGGGCTTGCCAGGCCTCGCCCATGCCGAGCAGGGTGAATACGATCAGGCCCAGCACCGGAGCGTTGATGGTGCCAGCCTCGAACAGGTGGATGCCGATCACCAGCGCCAGCCAGACCGCCACAAATCCGCTCATGGTGACCAGGCCCTGACTGGTGGCATCCAGGCGGGCCAGACGCTCTTGCAGAGCCAAAGCCCGGTCGGACAGCCGCGACCAGTGCTTCTGCTGGTCCTGGACACGATCGAACGCGGTCAGATCAGCCAGTCCCTCCAGGCTGGTGGCGGCCGCGCGGCGCAGCTCCGGCACCGCCTTGACCAGATCGCGGCTGGTGGTCAGCCCGCGGCGGCGGGTGAACTCTGTCAGTAGCGGGTTGAGCGTCAGCAGCAGCCCGCCGACCAGTCCCAGCCAGGGGTCGATGAACAGCCCCAGCAGCAGGGCTGCCAGCAGGGTCAGCGCCAGTGCCGCGATGGTCGGGCCAACGACGCCGAGAAAGAGATGGTCCAGGGTGTCGATGTCAGCGGTCAGGCGGTTGAGCGTGTCGCCTCGACGCAGGCCGCGATGCTGGTATTCATCGAGCCGGAGCAGGCGGGCGAACACCTCGCTGCGCAGATCCGAGATCAGACGGAAGGTGGCCTCGTGGGTGACGAGACGTTCCAGGTAGCGCGAGACCGTGCGTACCACCGCGGCCAGGCGAATGCCGGCACCGGGGGTGAAGATGTCCAGACCCACGAGCAGCCCCAGACCGGCCAGCGCGCTGGCCGTGATGAACCAGCCCGACAGGGCCAGCAGGGCAACTCCGGCAACCAGGCTGAGCAGAATCAGGGCGGCTCCCGCCGCCAGCCACCAGGCCCGGAGTCCGAGTAGCTTGCGCAGGCGCAACGGCTCAGGTCTCACCGGTCTGTTCCAGTCGACCTTGATTCAGCCGCAGTACACGGTCGCCCCAGGCCTCGGCCAGCGGGCTGTGGCTGGCGCAGATCACTGTCATGGGCTGGTGAGCAATCGCGGAGTCCAGCGCGCGCCAGAATGCCTGTTCGGTCTCGGCATCCAGGCTGGCGGTTGGTTCATCGAGCAGCAGCAGCGGGCGTGGCCGGAGCAAGGCCCTGGCCAGCGTCAGCCGCCGGGCCTGGCCTCCGGAGATGCCGTGTCCTCCTTCGCCCAAAGGTGTTGCCAGCCCCTCCGGCAGTCGCTCCAGGAACGCGCTCACGCCGCTTAACTCTAGCGCGCGCTGCAGTGTCGCCTGATCGGCCCGTTCATCTCCGAAGCGAATGTTGTCTTCCACGCTGCCCGGAAACAGCAGCGGTTTTTGACCGAGATAGGCGCGGAATCCGGCCAGCTGGGCGCGTGTGAAGCGGGAGAGGTCGGTGCCATTGATCTCGATATTGCCCGCGTCAGGTTCGGCGAATCCCGCCAGCAGGGCCAGCAGGGTGGACTTGCCGCAGCCGCTGGGTCCGCTGATGACCAGCTTGTCGCCCGCGCCCACGTCCAGGCTGAGCCCGTCGAGGACGATCTCGCGGCCGGCAAAGCGCTTGTGGAGATTGGTTACGCGAACGGCGCAAGGGCGACTGGGGATTGCCTCGACCGGCTGCGTCGGCTCCATTCTTGCCGGCTCGGCTTCGAGCAGTTCGCGCAGCGAGCTTGCCGCGGCCAGCGCCCCGGCACGATCATGCCAGTGGGTGGCCAGCGTGCGCAGCGGATTGAAGAACTCCGGTGCCAGCACCAGGATGAACAAGCCCTTGAACAGGGTCAGCGAGTCGGCACCGGCAAAGTCAATCATCCCGAGCAGGCCCAGGCCGATGTAGATGGCGAGCGTGGCAATCGCCACGGCGCTGAAGAATTCGAGCACCGCGGAGGACAGGAAAGCGACCCGAAGGACCTGCATGGTTCGTTCGCGGAACTGCTCGGAGAACGACTGCACGCGCTCGAGCTCGCGCTGCTCGGCTCCGAACCGACGCAGGGTATCGAGGCCCTGCAGACGGTCGAAAAACACGCCGCTCAAGCGCCCCATGGCCTCCTGCTGACGGCGGCTGATCTGCTCGGCGCCCATGCCGATGATGATCATGAACCCGGGAATCAGCGGGGCCGACAGCAGCAACAGCGCGCCGGCCAGCCAGTCGGTCAGAAACACGGCCACCAGGATGGCACCCGGTACCATCAGGGCGGTGGTTGTCTGCGGCAGGTAGCGTGAATAGTAGGGATCCAGCAAATCAACCTGCTCGATCAGGCCGGTGCTCAGCTGGCCGGTTCCGCGCGGGCCGCGATACAGCGGGCCGGCAGCCGCCAGGCGGGTAAACAACTCCTGCCGCAGGCCTTGCCGGGTCCGGCTCGAGGCGCCCGCGGTCAGGTGACTGCGAAGCCCGACGGTCGCCGCGCGGACCAGCCAGACCAGGAGCAGGCCGGCCAGCGGCAGGGTCAGTGCCTGGGGTGAGACTGCGTCGAGAATCACCTGGCTGAGAATCCAGGCCAGCAGGATGGCCTGAAGGGTAATCGTCAGCGCCTCAACAGCGGCCAGCGCAAACGAAGAGGGCACCAGCCATGCCGGTGCCCTCGACTTGAGCCAGGATTTATGCGTTCGGTCAGTGGCCAGCGTAACCCGCTCCGGGCTTGACCTTGCCGCGGAAAACCCAGTAAGTCCAGGCGGTATAGCCCAGGATGATCGGAATCAGGAACATGAACCCGATCAGGAGGAACAGCTGGCTGCCCGGATCCGAAGAAGCATCCCAGAAGGTATGGTCGGGCGGAACAGCATAGGGCCACATGCTGATCAGAATGCCAAGATAGAACATGGCGAACAGGGTCATGGAGCCGATAAAGGGTGAGCCTTCCGCGCGGCTACGCAAACGCTGGAAGATCCAGGCCGCCAGGGCAATGGTGGCCGCCGGGAAGATCCACAACCAGCTGATATTTTCAAACCAGCGCGCCATGACGCGCTCGTTGGCCAGCGGCGTCCACAGGCTGACGACAAGAAAGAAAAACATCACCGCGGCCAGCAGCCAGGGAGCCACCTTGTAGGCCCACTCCTGCGTTCGACCCTCGGTTTTCATGATCGTCCAGGTCACGCCGAGAAGCGCGTAGCCGGCAACGACACCAAGCCCGGTCATCAGGGTAAACGGCGTGAGCCAGTCAAAGGCGCCGCCCACGTAACGAAAGTTCTCGGTCTCGAACCCTTGTACGTAGGCACCGATAACGGCGCCCTGGGCAAACGAGGCAACGGTCGACCCGCCGAAAAACGAGTAGTCCCACAGGTGTTTGTTCCGGGTCGCCTTGAAGCGGAACTCGAATGCGATGCCGCGGAAGATCAGGCCGGCCAGGAGCAGGAATACGCCGATGTACAAGGCCGGCAAGAACACCGAATAGATCAGCGGAAAGGCGGCCAGCAGACCGGCCCCGCCGAGAATCAGCCAGGTTTCATTGCCGTCCCAAACCGGGGCGACGGAGCCCATCATCATGTCCCGGCATTCGTCGCTGGGCGCGAATGGAAACAGGATGCCGACGCCCAGATCAAAGCCGTCCATGAGGACGTACATGAACACGCCGATTCCGATCAGAACAACCCAGATCAGGGTCAGGTCAATAAGCTCCATGTTCAGCTCCCTGCCGCGCTTGGGGCATCATCAAGGGTGGTTGGAACTGCAGACCACGGGCGCTTCGGCCGCGCGCTGCTGCTTTCCTCTGCTTTGTTGACGGGGTCCGGACCTTCCGTAATTACCTTGCGCAGATAGAAGATGCCGGCGAACAGCACCACTGCGTACACGGCGATGTAGCCGATCAGCGTGAACAGAGCCATCCAGCCCGAGATCGAGGGGGTGATTGCTTCTTCAATCCGCATCATGTCGTGAATCATCCACGGCTGGCGACCCACTTCGGTCACGAACCAGCCGGTCAACACGGCCACGAACGGGGCCGGGATCAGCCAGTTAAATGCTCTGAGCGTCAGCGGCGATTCATACAGCCGACCCTTGTACAACTGCCAGGCCGCCAGCAGCGAGACCGCAATGAAGATCAGCCCGAGACCGACCATGACCCGAAACGACCAGAACACGATGCCCACCGGCGGGCGTTCGTCGGCCGGCACTTCGAGCAGTCCGGGGACTTCGCCGCTGGCGCTGTGGGTCAGTACGATGCTGGCCAGGTACGGGATCTTGATTTCGAAATGATTGGTCTCGTTGGCCGCATCAGGAATGGCGAACAGGATCAGCGGTGCCCCGGTCTTGGTCTCCCAGGCACCTTCCATGGCGGCCACTTTCATCGGCTGGTGCTCGAAAGTGTTCAGGCCGTGCTCATGGCCGACAAGCAACTGCATCGGCGTCACGATCGCCAGCATGATGACGCACATTTTCAGCGCCTTTTTGCTGGTTTCGATATTGCGGTTGTTGAGCAGGTACCAGGCGCTGACCCCGGCCACCACGATTCCGCCGGTGATGAAAGACGCCAGCGCCATGTGGGCGAAACGGTACGGGAACGACGAGTTGAAAATCGCCTGCGTCCACGAGGTCATGTGGATCATGCCGTCGACCATTTCCACGCCGGCCGGCGTGTGCATCCAGCTGTTGGCCGACAGGATCCAGAACGAGGAGATGAACGTCCCAATGGCAACCATGCAGGCCGAAAACAGGTGCATGCCGCGTGGCACCTTGTCGCGCCCGAACAACAGGACGCCGAGGAACGTGGCTTCGAGGAAGAAAGCGGTGACCACCTCGTAGCTGAGAATGGGCCCAAGAAAATTGGAGGCCGAATAGGAGAAGTTGGACCAGTTGGTGCCGAACTGGAAGGCCATGACAATCCCTGAGACCACTCCCATCCCGAAGACCACAGCGAACACTTTGACCCAGAATTTCGCCAGCCTCAGGTAGACCGGGTTGTCGGTTCGGAAATACAAGGCCTCCAGCACGGCCACATAGGCCGCCAGCCCGATGGTGAACACGGGGAAAATGGCGTGGAAGGAGACGACGAACGCGAACTGGATTCGCGATAGGAGTACCGGGTCTAGATCCATTACGCTCACCTTGGTGGAAAACGGGACAAGTATACATTAGAGATTGGTGATTGGCATGAAGAGGTCATGCTTGGCCCATCTCCGCCAGGAGCTCGGCCTGATGCGCTTCGCTCAATGGTTCCAGCACCTGGTCCAGGTCACCGGCCATTACGCCGTCCAGTCCGTACAAAGTCAGCCCTATGCGATGGTCCGTGATCCGGCCCTGGGGGAAATTGTAGGTCCGGATCCGTTCCGAGCGATCACCGGATCCGACCTGCAGCTTGCGGTCGGCGGCGCGCTGGCTGCGCTGACTTTCGCGCTCTGTCTCGAGCAGGCGAGCGCTCAGAAGGCTCATGGCGCGTGCCTTGTTCTTGTGCTGCGAGCGCTCATCCTGGCACTCGACCACGATTCCGCTGGGCAGATGGGTAATGCGAATCGCCGAGTCGGTGGTATTGACGTGCTGACCGCCGGCGCCGGAAGAGCGGTAGGTGTCGATCCTAAGATCGGCGGGCTGGATGGTGACTTCGTCGACTTCCTCGACCTCGGGCAGGATTGCCACGGTGCAGGCCGAGGTGTGAATTCTCCCCTGCGATTCGGTGGCTGGAACGCGCTGCACCCGATGAGCCCCGGACTCGAACTTCAGGCGGGAGTAGGCGCCTCGCCCGACAATGCGGGCCACTACTTCGCGGTAGCCGCCGGCATCGTTGTCCTGGGCCGAAAGGATTTCCACCTGCCAGCCCTGGCGTTCGGCATAACGGGTGTACATACGCAGCAGGTCGCCGGCGAACAATCCGGCCTCCTGGCCACCGGTGCCGGCGCGAATTTCCAGAAAAATATTGCGCATATCGTTGGCGTCACGCGGCAGCAGCAAGCGCTGCAAGCGCTGGTAGAGCACTTCCTTGCGATCCGTGGCCTGGCGGATTTCCTCGCCGGCCAGTTCGCGCATGCTCTCGTCTTCCTCGGCCAGCAATTCGTCGGCCTCGCGCAGGGCGTTCTCACAGGCACCATAGTCGCGCCAGACTTCGATGACCGGCTCGAGCTCGGCATACTCGCGCGACAACTTCTGGAACTGGGGCTGGTCGCCAATGATTTCGGGGTCTGCGAGCAGGTGGGCAAGCTCCTCGAAACGTTCGCTGACCTGCTCAAGACGGTGACGGATGCCGCTGTCCATGTCTGGTCAGTTCTTGTCCAGAAAGTAAAAGCGTGCTGCTTCGAGCAAGGCCTCGTCGTCGTTTTCGGCCGCCTGGCGCAGGCGGATGCTGGGCCCGTGCAGCAGCCGGTTGACCAGGCGATGGCTGAGGCGGCGCACAACGTCCTCGGCGGCCTTGCCGGCGGCCAGTTCCTGCACCGCCTGTTCCAGCAGGACATCGCGTTCTTGCTGAGCCCGCTGGCGCAGATCCTTCAGTGTTGCAGTCGTGTTCTGCAGCCGCAGCCAGCGCTCGAAAGTGGTGACTTCCGCTTCAATGATTTCCATGGCCTTTTGCAACGCGGCCATCCGCTCCTTGTGGCCCGATTCGACGATGGCGTGCAAGTCGTCGATGGTGTAGAGGAACAGGTCGGAGAGGTTGCTCGCTGCGGGCTCGATGTTACGCGGTACTGCAAGATCCAGGGCAAACATGGGCTGACGGCGCCGGCTCGACAGTGCGGCGCTGAACATGGAGCGGGTCAGAATCGGCTCCTTGCTGCCGGTGCAGGCCAGCACCATGTCATGGCCCGGGAGCAGTCCGGCCAGTGCTTCCAGGCCGTGGGGTCTGGCGCCAAAGCGCTCGGCCAGGCGTTCGGCCCGCTCCAGGCTGCGGTTGGCAATGCTCATGCTGCCCACCCCGTTGTCGCTGAAATGCAGGGCACAGTCCTCGATCATTTCGCCGGCACCGATCAGCAGTATCCGCAACCGGTCCAGTGAGCCGAAAATCTGCCGGGCCAGACGCAGTGCGGCAAAGGGCAGGGTGACCGGGTTTTGTCCGATGGCTGTTTCTGAACGAACCCGCTTGGAGCCGGCAAACGCATGCTGGAACATCCGGTCGAGTTTGCTGTCCAGCGTACCGGTGTCGTGGGCCAGTTGCCAGGCCTGTTTGACCTGGCCGCCGATTTGCGGTTCGCCAACGACCATGGAGTCGGCGCCGCAGACCACTTTCATCAGGTGGAAAACGCCGGCAGATTGATCCAGTTGATACAGGTGCTCCTGGTACTGGCCCGGGTCAAGCCCGTGCCAGCTGTGCAGCCAATCCACGACCAGTCGGGTCACGTTGCGATCGCTGGAGGTGAAAATCTCTGTCCGGTTGCAGGTGCTGATGATCGCGCAGCCGTTGATATCCGGCGTCGAGGCCAATCCGCGCAGGGCGTCGGCCAGGCTATCGGCAGGAAAGGCCAACCTTTCCCGAATCGCGATAGGCGCCGTGTGATGGCTGATTCCTACGACCGACAGTGACATGCTGATAGACTTTTCGAACAAACCTTTCATTGTGACGCCGCTCATGAACCAGTTCAAGCCGATTCCCGCTAGCGCCTTGATTTTATTGCTGTCGGCCTGCGCGACCGTGCCGGACGGCGATCGTGTCGAATCCGAAGTGGAAGCGCAACCCCGTGCATCCTACACCGAAGAGGACTGGTCGGATGAAGTGATGTTTCAGCTCCAGGCAGCCTCGCATGCCGGGATGGCCGAAGAACATGACCAGACGCTGCGTCGTTTGATCGAAACGGCAGCCGCTGAGGAAGACGTGGAAATGATCCGCCAGGCCGTGGGCCTGGCCTGGCGCCTGGAACGCTGGGAGTTGCTCGGCGAGTCGGCCGGCCTGTGGCTGCAGCTTGAGCCGGAGGCGGCCGATGCGCGGCGCCTCGAGATTCTGGCTCTACTGAACCAGGGCCAGACCGATGCGGCGATCATGGCCGCGCAGCGCTGGCTGGAGGTCGATGTGGCCGAGCGTGATCGCCTGCTGCGGCGCGACCTGGTCCAGGTGATCGTCGCAGCAGAGCGGGTTGACGATCAGCCGGCCGTCTTCGATGGCATCGTTGCCGCCGCGCAACTGGCACCTGATGACGGGGTTGTTCTGGCGGCCCGCAGTCAGTTGTACTGGCAAATCGACCAGCCTGAAGCGGCTTATGAACTGGCGCTGCAGGCCGCGGCCGGGTCGGGGAAGCGCGAAGACCTGGCCTGGGCGGCCCAGTTGGCCACGGCACTCGATGATTACCCCCAGGCGCTGGAGTTGTACCGTAAGGCCCGCCTGGTGGCGCCGGATGAATGGACGCTGGGCCTGGCCGAGGCAGAAGTGCTGCGCAATCTTGAACGGCCCGAGGAGGCGCTGGAAGTTCTCGAGCAGCTTCCGGTCAATCCGGATGTGCTCTACAGCGTGGCCAGCTACCGCTTCGAGTCCGGTGATGAAGCCGGCTCGGCCGAGGCCTGGCAGCAACTGGCTGACTGGACGCCGGTGGAAGATGCCGACCAGCATGCCTTCATGGTGGCCTGGCTGGCAGAGTTCCTCGAGAGACCGGCCGATGCGGCCGAATGGTACGCCCGCGTTCGCGGCGGCGCCAACGTTGATCGCGCGATGATCCGGCGCTCCGTTTTGCTGGCTGATGACGGGCGCCTCGATGAGGCCCGGGCCTTGTTGCGGCTGGCGCGCGACACCGAACAGATGGACCAGCGCGAGAGAGCCTTCCTGATCGAGGCTGAGTTGCTGCGCGAGCAGGGTCAGGTTGAAGAGGGGCTTGCGCTGCTCGGCGATGCCCTGCGCGAATCGCCGGGCAATATCCGCTTGCTCTACGCCCGGGCCATGCACGCTGTCGAGGCCGACGACCTGGAACTGGTTGAGCAGGATCTGCGTCGCATCATCCGCATCGACAGGGACAACGCCATGGCGCTCAACGCCTTGGGCTATACCTTGACCGACCGAACCCACCGGCATGGCGAAGCCTACCGCTTGATCCGGCGTGCCCTGGAACTGCAGCCCGACGAACCCGCCATCCTGGATTCCATGGGCTGGGTGTATTTCCGGCTGGGGAGGCCGGCCCAGGCTTTGCCTTACCTGGAACAGGCCTTGGCCGGTGAGGACAATCCGGAGATCGCCGCGCATCTGGTGGAGGTGTTGTGGCACCTTGACCAGAAAGATCGTGCGCGCGAGTTGTTGCGGGAGGCCCGGGTTCGGTACCCCGAAGACCATCACCTCAATGACACCATGAATCGCCTGGAGATCCACCTGTGACGATATCGCGGGCGACGGGCGTGCTGGTCCTTGCCGCCTTGTTGCTGGTTCTGAGTGGTTGCGCGGTGCGCGAGCAGCGCCCGGCCGGCGCCTGGGTCGAAGAACGCGAAGACTGGTTTGGCCTGTACTCTTCCTGGCGAGTGAGCGGTCGCCTGGCGCTTTCAGACGGCCAGCAGGGCGGGCAGCTGTCGTTTGACTGGCGCGCCGAGGGCGATCAGCATGATGTCCACCTGCGAACGGTTGCCGGAGGACGGCAGTGGCGCCTGTTGTTCAACGACCAGGGTGCCTTGCTGGAGGGCAGCGAGGTTGGCCTGGTGCGCGGCCCTGATCCGGATCTACTGGTGGCCGAAGTGGTCGGCTGGCCCATCCCGGTAAGGCGGCTTGCCTTCTGGCTGCGCGGACTGAATTCCAGTCTCGGGGAAGAAGTTACCTATGCGGCCGACGGGACCATGACCAGCATTGCCGGACAGGACTGGGTCTTGGAATATCAGCGCTATAGCCAGGTGGCCGACGGTCCGCTGATGCCGCAGCGAATGCAGGCCAGGAGCGCTCCCTACGAGGTGCGGATCCTGCTGCGGGGTTGGCGCTGGATCGACCCGGGCGCGTGAAATGTCGTTATAATCACGTCCCGGTTTACGATCGATTTCTGCTGGGACGTCGCCAAGTTGGTTAAGGCACGGGGTTTTGATCCCCGCATTCGCAGGTTCGAGTCCTGCCGTCCCAGCCAATTTTGCTCCGATTGCTCAAAAGCGAGGCGGGTGCGCTCTTGACAGATTCCTCTCTGATGGTGTTTTCGGGCAACGCCAACCCGGTGCTTGCCACCGCCGTGGCCCGTTCGTTGGGGGTCCCGCTGGGCCGGGCCAATGTTGGCCGCTTCAGCGACGGCGAGACCATGGTTGAGATCATGGAAAACGTGCGCGGCAGCGACGTCTACGTGATCCAGCCCACCTGTTCGCCGGCGGCGGAGAACTTCATGGAACTGCTGGTCATGATGGACGCCCTGGCGCGCGCGTCGGCCTGGCGCCTGACTGCGGTGATTCCCTATTTCGGGTATGCCCGTCAGGATCGCAGGCCGCGGTCGGCCCGTGTGCCCATCACGGCCAAGGTGGCCGCGCGCATGATCGGGACGGTCGGCACTGACCGGGTGGTGACCGTTGACCTGCACGCAGATCAGATTCAGGGTTTTTTCGACATCCCGGTCGACAACGTCTATGCCTCGCCGCTGACCCTGGCCGACATCTGGAAGCAGTACAGCGCCGACGAAATCATCGTCGTCTCACCCGATGTGGGTGGTGTGGTTCGCGCTCGCGCCATTGCCAAGCGTCTGGATGCCGACCTGGCGATCATCGACAAGCGGCGTCCGCGCGCCAACGAAGCCACCGTGATGAATCTGATTGGCGATGTGCGCGGCAAGGTCTGCGTTCTGGTCGACGACATGATTGATACCGCCGGCACCTTGTGTGCGGCGGCCGGTGCGCTCAAGGATGCCGGCGCGCTCAAGGTCGTTGCCTACTGCGTCCATCCAGTGCTGTCGGGGCGCGCCATTGACAACATCAGCAATTCCCGCCTCGACGAAATTGTCGTCACCGACACCATTCCCCTCAGCCAGGCGGCGCTCGACTGCGGTCGCATCCGCCAGTTGTCGGTTGCCCAAATGCTCGCCGAGACCATCCGGCGCATGTCCGAAGGCGAATCCGTCAGCTCGATGTACGTTGACTGATCGTCAGCTGTAACCGAGCCAAACCGCGATTACCAGCGCCAGCGATCCTGCGATCAGCAGCTTGATAATCAGCGGAAAGATGAACCGGAACCAGCGCACATAAGGGATGCCGGCCAGGCCGAGGATGCCCATCAACACCGGGTTGGTTGGCACGATCATGTTCATGAAGCCATCGCCGAACTGAAACGCCAGCACCGATACCTGGCGTGAGACCCCGACCAGGTCGCCGATCGGTGCCATCAGCGGCATGGTAACGAACGCCTGGCCGCTGCCGGACGGAATGAACAGATTCAGCAGGCTCTGGATGCCCAGCATGCCGACCGCCGACAAGGCGGCCGGGAAAGCGGCCAGCGGCGTGGCCAGCGCGTTGACGATGGTGTGCAGTACCAGGCCGTCTTCCAGCAGCAGGGCAATAGAGCGGGCAAAGCCAATCAGCAAGGCCGTGCCGGCCAGTTCCGCGGCCCCGCGGGTGAAGGTATTGGCGATGTCGTCAAGCTTCAGTCCGCCCAGCAACCCGGCGACGATGGCCAGCAACAGGAATACCGCGCCGAGCTCCACCAGGTACCAGCCAGCGGTAATGATCCCGATCACCAGCGCCGTCAGCGCCCCCAGCGTGGCCAGCAGCACCAGCAGGCGGGCCCGGTTCAGCTCCGGCTGGGCGCTGGGCTCAGGCGGCTGCGCACCCGGCACATCGGCGACCAGAGAGGCAGCGGGGTCGGCCTGAACCCGGCGCGAATAGCGCCAGACATGGTGAAAACCGATGGCGAAAAACGGTAGCCATAGCGCGGCCCGGAAGCCCATGCCCGAGCCGGGCTGGAGCTCGGCCACTTCCTGGGCCACCAGCAAGGTGAAGGGATTGATAAGGGCCACGCCGTAGCCGATGCCGTAGCCGACCACCATGATGCCGATGGCGGTCATGGTGTCCATGCGCAAGGCAACGCACAGGCTGATCAGGATGGCAACGAACGGGATGTATTCTTCGGCCATGCCGAGCGTGGCCGAAGCGATTCCGAACGCCAGCATGCCGGCCAGAATGAGCAAGGCCGGGAGATTGCCGAAGCGACGAATGATGCGGTCGAGCATGGCATCAATCGCACCGGTCTGGCGGATGACCGCCAGCGCCCCGCCGATGATCAGGACGAAAAAGATGATGCCCTGGGCGTCAGCCAGGGCCCGCGGCACCACCGTGAACAAGGCCCAGGGAGTCAGTGCCGGGCCGTCTTCAAGTGCTGCGTAGGTGCCGGCCACGACCACCTCGCGGCCGGCCTCGTTGGTCTCGGTGGCAAACTCTCCGGCCGGGAGAATCCAGGTCAGCGTCAGCGCCAGCGCCATCATGGCGAACATCAGCACCAGGGTGTGCGGCATTCGCAAGCCCACTGACTTAGCGTGTTCCGGGGCCACCAATGCTCCTCGGTTGTGCACCGGGCAGGGTCAGAGGGGCTTTCAGGATTGCAGGCATGAGTTTGATCAATATGGAACCGCTAGAAGCTGGATTATGTCAGGTTGAGGTCGGCGTTGCCCACTTGATGAAAGTCGTGAATCTGGCCAATTGCGATATGTTCGGTCACTTGGGTGTGGTGTTACTCTGTCCTTATCGGCTGTCTTTCGGCATTTGCAAGGAGAACCAATGGAACATCAAGAGATTCAAAGCATTCTAAGCAGTCACAACCTGTTCGCCGGCCTGGCCGACGATCATCTGGAGATTCTGGCGGCCAACGCTTCGGAAAGAGCGCTTGGGCCGGACGAGGTTCTTGCCCGTCAGGGCTCTCCGGCCGAATCGTTTTACTTGATCCTTGAAGGGTCACTGGTAATCGAAGTGCCAGCCATTGCCGGACCGAAGCTGGAGATCACCCGTCTGGACGCCGGAGAAGTGTTTGGATGGTCGTGGCTCATTGCTCCTTACGTGTGGCATTTCCATGCCCGTTCATCCGGTCCGACGCGCGTTCTGGAGTTTGACGGCAAGGCCCTGCTGGCGCGTTGCGATGCTGACAGCACCTTTGGCTATCCGCTGCTGCGTCGCTTTTCGGAGTTAATGGCAAGACGACTGGACGCCGCCCAGCGCAAGATGATGGATCAGTGGAGCCCGCCGGGCTTTGCCTGAAGCGCTGGCCGAGAGCAGCCTGGAGCAGCAAAAAGCCGGCCACGTGGGCCGGCTTTTTGTCGAAGGGGGTCGAAGCTTCAGGCTGCCTTCGCCGCTTCACCGGGGTCGCCGCCGGCCATCTGGCGCAGGACGTAGTGCAGGATGCCGCCGTGACGGTAGTACTCGACCTCTTTGGGCGTATCCAGACGGACGCGGGCCTTGAATTCGACCTGGCTGCCGTCTGACTTCACGGCGGTTACGTCGACATGCTTGGCGGTTCCGTCGCCCAGTCCGACGATGTCGAAGACTTCGGTTCCATCCAGGCCCAGGCTTTCGGGCGTGTCGCCGTCCATGAAATTGAGCGGCAGGACACCCATACCGACCAGGTTGGATCGGTGGATGCGCTCGAAGCTCTCGCAGATCACGGCCTTGATGCCCAGAAGTCGCGTGCCTTTGGCTGCCCAGTCACGCGAGGATCCCGACCCGTATTCTTTGCCGGCAATCACGATCAGCGGTGTGTTGTCGGCCTGGTATTTCATCGCCGCATCATAGATCGGCATGACGGCATCGTCGGGCAGATACTTGGTGAAACCGCCTTCGGTGCCCGGGGCAATCTGGTTGCGAATGCGAACGTTGGCAAACGTGCCGCGCATCATGATTTCATGGTTGCCGCGGCGCGAACCGTAGGAGTTGAAGTCGGTCGGCCTGACGCCGTGGTCTTGCAGGTACTTGCCTGCCGGCGAATCCGGCTTGATCGCGCCGGCCGGGGAAATGTGATCGGTGGTGACCGAGTCGGCCAGTTTGGCCAGCACGCGCGCGCCGTGAATGTCGGAAACGCCGGGCAGTTCCATGTCCATGCCCTCGAAGTAGGGCGGGTTCTGGACGTAGGTCGAATCGTCGTTCCAGGCAAACATCTCGCCGGTGGGCGTATCCATGCTTTTCCAGCGCTCGTCGCCTTCGAACACGTTCTTGTAGGAACTCTGGAACATGCCGGAAGACACGTTGTCGGCGATGAATTCCTGCAGTTCCCTGGCATCCGGCCAGATGTCTTTCAGGAAAACCGGGTTGCCTTCCGGGTCTTCGCCGAGGGGTTCGTTGATCAGATCGGCGTCCATGCGCCCGGCAATGGCATACGCCACCACCAGCGGCGGCGAGGCCAGGTAATTGGTCCGGATCTCGGGGTGAATCCGCCCCTCGAAGTTGCGGTTGCCCGAGAGCACCGAGCAGACCACCATGTCGCGGTCCCGGATCGCCTCTTCAATGGCTTCCGGCAAGGGGCCGGAGTTGCCGATGCAGGTGGTGCAGCCATAACCCACCGTGTAAAAGCCCAGCGCCTCGAGATCGTCAACCAGGCCGGCCGATTCGAGATAGTCGGTGACCACCTTGGATCCGGGCGCGAGCGAGGTCTTGACCCACGGCTTGACGGTCAGGCCTTTCCGGCGGGCATTGCGGGCCAGCAAGGCAGCGCCGAGCATCACCGCCGGGTTCGAGGTGTTGGTGCAGGAAGTGATGGCGGCGATCACCACCGCACCGTCCTTGAGCTGGAAAGTCTGGTCCTTGTAGGTGACCTCGGCGCAGCCGGCCGGCAGGCGTGCGCCAACCGCCGTGCTGCCGCCTTCGCCGGCGAAACGCGCTTCTTCCTGGCTATGGGCGGCGTCGCGTTCGACGGTCATCGTGGCCTTGGCGGCCAGGAACTCGTTTTTCGCGTTACTCAGCAGGACCCGATCCTGGGGGCGCTTGGGCCCGGCCAGGCTGGGAACAACGGTGCTCATATCCAGTTCGATTACATCGGTATACACCGGATCGGCAGCGCCGTCTTCCCGCCAGAAACCCTGGGCGCGAGCGTAGTTTTCTACCAGTTCGCGCCGGGCCTCATTGCGGCCGGACAGCTCAAGATAGCGAATGGTCTCGGCGTCGATCGGGAAAATCGCACAGGTGGAGCCGAATTCCGGCGACATGTTGCCAATGGTGGCGCGGTCGGCCAGCGGCAGGTGGCTCAGGCCATCGCCGAAGAACTCGACGAACTTGCCAACCACCCCTTTTTCGCGCAGGATCTGGGTGATGGTAAGGACCAGGTCGGTGGCGGTGGTGCCTTCCGGCAGCTTGCCGGTCAGCTTGAAGCCGATGACCTGCGGAATCAGCATCGAGATCGGCTGACCCAGCATGGCCGCCTCGGCCTCGATGCCGCCCACGCCCCAGCCCAGAATGCCAAGACCGTTGATCATCGTGGTATGAGAGTCGGTGCCGACCACGGTATCCGGCCAGGCCATCATTTCGCCGTCTACATCTTCGCCGAAAACCACGCGCGAGAGGTGTTCCAGGTTGACCTGGTGGACAATCCCGGTATTCGGCGGCACCACCCGGAAGTTATCGAATGCGCCCTGGCCCCAGCGCAGGAATGCGTAACGCTCTTTATTGCGCTGAAACTCGATCTTGTTGTTGAGGTCAAGCGAATCAGAGCCGCCGTAGTTGTCGACCTGGACGGAATGGTCGATGACCAGTTCCGCCGGCGAGAGCGGGTTGATGCGATTCGGGTTGCCGCCCAGCGCCTTCATGGCGTCGCGCATGGCGGCCAGGTCAACGATGGCGGGCACGCCGGTGAAATCCTGCAGCACCACGCGCGCCGGGGTGAAGGCGATTTCCTTGTCCGGTTCGGCCTGGGCATCCCAGTTGGCCAGTCCGGCTACGTCATCGGCGGTAATGTTGACGCCATCTTCGTGGCGCAACAAGTTTTCGAGGAGGATTTTCAGTGAGTAGGGCAGTCGGGCGACGGAAGGATGTCGGCCGGCCAGTTTTTCCAGGCTGTAAAAAGCGTAGCGTTTGCCGGCAGCATCAAAATGATCGCGGCAGCCAAGTTCGTCTCGCATGCGGGATTCTCCAGAGTCACGAAATAGCGGCCTGGGATGCCTGGCGAGACACCGAGGCCAGGAAAAGTTCGATCTCTGGATTCTAGCATGGTCAAACGCCGCAGTCGGAGTTTAGGGACTGCTGCGACGGGTGTTTCAGGCGGTCAGCAGGGTCTCTGCCTGGTGCAGCATCTTGCGGCGCTGGAAGATCAGCCGCCACTGGCGGCCACCGACCTGGTGCCACAGGAAGGCGGAGCGAATGCCGCCCAGGAGCAGGGCGCGAATAAGGGCAACCTTGTCGTCCTGGCGAAGATAGTCGGGCTTGCCGTTGATCGACAGTCGGAAGTCCAGCGTAGAGACATGGCTCTGGTAGGCATCCGCCAGCTGGCTGATGACCGCGGCATCGAGCGGGTCTTCACTGTCGCGCCAGGCCGATTCGACCAGCGAGATCTCGCGTCCGAGTGCCGCCGAGCGCGGCTCGTCGCGCTGGATGCGGCGGCCGAGCTTGCCCATGCCGAGGGCGTGATTGAGGCTGGCCAGACTGTCCTGTGCGGCACGCGCGCCAAACAGTTCCACCAGAACGCGCAATCCCATGCGCACGCCGCCGAGGCCGTCGTAGACCGCTTCGGTAGACTCGGCATCGAGCTTGAAGATGCTGTCGAGGGTGGCTCGGGCGGCCTGCTGGCTACAGGTGCCCGATGAGGCGATCTGGCGAACCAGTTCACCGGCCTGCAGCATGCCGGCAAAAGCGATGGTGGCGTCTTTCATGATCTAAGGTGCTGTCACAGGGGGCAGGGGGTCCATCCAGTCCGGGAGCGGCGCATTGCAGTGCTCGATCACGCCGCCGCCCAGACACTCGCATCCATCGTACACCACCACCGACTGTCCAGGCGTCACCGCCCGCTGGGGATGATCGAAAGACAGACAGAGCTGATCGGGGCCCGACTCGACGATCGTGCAGGGCTGATCCGGCTGGCGGTAACGCACTTTGGCCCCGAGTCTTGCGCCGGGTTCTGGCGCCCGGCCGCGGATCCAGTTCAGTTGCCCGGCGGTGAGTTGGGTGGCCAGCAGCAGGGGGTGGAATGAATCCTGTACTGCGCACAGCGCATTGCTGCGCAAATCCTTGGCCGCCACATACCAGGGGCGCTCGGCGAAGCCACGCAAACCACCGATTTCCAGGCCCTTGCGCTGACCGAGGGTGTAGTGGATCAGGCCGGCATGGCGACCAATGACCCGTCCATCCGCGCTGCGAATCGGGCCCGGCTCGGAGCGCAGGTAGCGATCGATGAAAGCATCGAAGTTGCGCTCGCCAATAAAGCAGATGCCGGTCGAGTCTTTTTTGCCTGCCACCGGCAGTCGGGCCTGCGTGGCCAGTTCGCGGACCTCGGTTTTGGTCAACTCTCCGAGCGGAAAGAGCGCGCCGGCCAGCTGCTGCTGGGTCAGGGCATGAAGGAAGTAGCTTTGGTCCTTGTCCGGGTCGCGCCCTTTCAGCAGCGCCACCGAGCCGTCGGCGTTCTCTCGCCGGCGCGCGTAGTGGCCGGTGGCGATTTGTGCGGCACCCAGATCGCGGGCGTGCTCCACGAAGGCCTTGAACTTGATCTCGCGGTTGCACAGGATGTCCGGGTTCGGGGTGCGGCCGGCGGCCAGTTCGGCCAGGAAGGCTTCGAAAACTTCCTCCCAGTATTCGACCGAAAAATTGCGCCCGTGAAACGGGATGTCCAGGGTCTGGCATACCGCCCTGGCGTCTGCCGCGTCGGCTTCGGCCGTACAGCCACTGCCGGTATCGTCTTCCTCCCAGTTTTTCATGAACATGCCGGCAACGTTCCGGCCCTGGGTTTTCAACAGCCAGGCCGTGGTTGCCGAGTCCACTCCGCCGGAGACGGCGACCATGATGTCGGGCTTTGCTCGGGTCATTGCCGCAATATGGGGGTGGTGAGGCCGGCAGGAAAGGGCGGGGCCTACTCCCCGAACAGTTCCGGGTTCATCAGGTCGATAAAGCGTTCGGCCTGCGGGGAAAGATAAGCACCGCGACGCATCACGACACCATAGGACCGACGCGGAAAGAATTCGCTCATATCGCGCACCAATAGGTTCTGGCGGTCGGTTTCGGTAATACAGATGCTGGTGACCACCGAGATTCCCATGCCCTGGGCCACGTAGCGCTTGATGACCTCCCAGCCGCCGACCTCCAGCGCGACCCGGTAGGGCAACTGGTGCTTGCGAAACACCATGTCAATCATCTGGAAGGTGGTTCGCCGGCGCGGTGGCAGGACCAGGCCGTAAGGGCTGATGTCGGCCAGGCCAATGTGCCGGCGGCGGGCGAGAGGGTGGTCCGGACTCATGATCAGAACCGATCTGAAGTGGTAAATGGGCTGGTAGTGGATATCGGCCGGTACCTCGAGCATCGAGCCGACGGCAAAGTCGACCTGGTCTTCGCGGATCATGTCGAGACCGTCAACGCCGGCGACGTTGTGCAAATGAACATAGATGCCCGGATGCTGGCCACGGAAGCGCATCATCAGCGGGGGCAACAGGTGCATGATGGTGGACTCGCCGGCGGCGATGCGCACTTCACCGCTCTCCAGCGAGCCGTAGCGACGGGCGAATTCGTCGGGCAGCGCGTCGATCCGGTTGACCAGGGGTCGCGCCATTTCCAGCAGCGCCTTGCCCGCCGGGGTCAGCTGCAGGCGCGGGCCGTGACGGCTGAACAGGCTCTGGTCCAGTTGGTCTTCCAGAGCGCGGATCTGCTGGCTGACCGAGGGTTGGCTGAGAAACAGTTGTTCGGCGGCAGCGGAAACGCTACCGGTCTGGGCAGTCTGGATGAAGGCGCGCAGATGCTTGAGCAGGTTGCCTTTGTACATGGATCAACCCAGTATTAGCTGAAACAATACTTTAAATCAAAAGATTTAATTTGCCAAATACTGGCGGCTTCTCTAGGCTCGTAGTGTTGACCATACGCTTGCGAACGGAACCCATGAATCAACCCTCTCAGCAGCATCCATCCGACAGCCTGCGCACCGATGCTCCGGCCCCGAAAATCACCGCCGAAATGCCCGAGCAGGCCCAGCCGCTGTTTCCCCGGGCCATGCTCAATCTGCTCGGTGAGCTTGGTCAACGTTATCGACCCCTGGTCGATGAGGCCCTGGCCCGACGCGAGGCGTTTCAGCAACGCCTGAACCAGGGCGAGGCGCCGGATTTCGATCCCGAGACCGCAGCGATCCGTGACGGCGACTGGCGAGTGGCACCTATTCCTGAAGACCTGCAGGATCGACGCGTGGAAATTACCGGGCCGGTCGATCGCAAGATGATCATCAACGCGCTCAACTCCGGGGCGCGCGTGTTCATGGCCGACTGTGAGGACTCCTCGACGCCGACCTGGTCCAACCTCGTCGACGGGCAGGTCAACTTGTACGATGCGGTTCGGCGGACGATCGAGCTGACCCAACCCGATGGCAAGCACTACGAGCTCAAGGGCGACCCGGCGGTGCTGATCGTGCGCCCGCGCGGCTGGCATCTGGACGAAAAGCACGTCCAGGTTGATGGGCGGCCGCTGCCGGGCGGCATCTTCGATGCTGCGGTGTACCTGTTCAACAATGCCGAAGCGCTGCTGCGCCAGGGCAGTGGTCCGTATCTGTACCTGCCGAAGCTCGAAGATTGGCGCGAAGCCGACCTCTGGGAGCGTGTTTTGACCGATATCGAGAAAGCCCTGCAGATCGAGCCGGGCACGGTCAAGGTGACGGTGCTCATCGAAACCCTGCCGGCGGTGTTCCAGATGCATGAAATCCTGCATGCGCTGAAGAGCCGTATCGTTGGCTTGAACTGCGGCCGATGGGACTATATATTCAGCTATATCAAGTGTTTCCAGAAACATCCTGATAAAGTACTTCCGGATCGTTCCCAGGTCACCATGAGCGTGCCGTTCCTGAGCGCCTACTCGCAGTTGTTGATCCAGACCTGCCACCGGCGCGGTGCTTTCGCCATGGGCGGCATGGCCGCCCAAATTCCGATCAAGGGCGACGAGGCCGCCAACGAGGCGGCCCTGACCAAGGTTCGGGAAGACAAGGAGCGTGAGGCTCGCAACGGACACGACGGCACCTGGGTAGCCCATCCCGGGCTCATTCCCGTTGCCATGGACATTTTCGATCGGCACCTGGGGGCGCGGCAGAACCAGCTGGATGTGGCCCGCGAGGATGTCCAGGTCAGCGCCTCCGATCTTGTCACACCCTGTGATGGCAGCATTACCGAGGCCGGTTTGCGCGGCAATCTGAATGTGGCTATCCGCTACATGGCGGCCTGGCTGAATGGCCAGGGCTGTGTTCCGATCAATCACCTGATGGAAGATGCGGCCACCGCTGAAATCGCGCGTGCCCAGGTCTGGCAGTGGGTCCGCCACCCGGCCGGACAACTCGACGATGGTCGCAACATCGACCTGGCCCTGGTCGAAGATTGGCAGGCCGAGGAACTGGCCGCGATCCAGGCTGAAGTTGGCGATGAGGCCTTTGTCGCCGGCCAATACCAGGCCGCTGCCGACCTGATTTCCGAAGTCACCCGCAGTGATGACTTCGTGCCGTTTCTGACCCTGCCGGGTTATGCCCGGCTCGACTGATTCTTTCAACCCGCACAATGGCTACTGCAGCAAAGGGAGCAAAAAACTGATGACCGATGTGAAAAACATCATCGATATGGAAAAAGACTGGCTGGAAAATCCGCGCTGGAAAGGCGTGGAGCGTCCGTACGACGCCGCTGAAGTAATGCGCCTGCGCGGCAGCGTCACAATCGAGTACACCCTGGCGCGCATGGGCGCCGAGAAGCTCTGGCGCCTAATGCATGAAGAGGATTTCGTCAACGCGCTCGGCGCCTTGACCGGCAACCAGGCCATGCAGCAGGTTCGGGCCGGGCTGAAGGCGATCTACCTGTCCGGTTGGCAGGTGGCGGCCGATGCCAATCTGGCCGGTCAGATGTATCCCGACCAGTCGCTGTATCCGGCCGACTCGGTGCCCGCGGTGGTCAAGCGCATCAACAACACGTTTCAACGCGCTGACCAGATCCAGACCTGCGAAGGCAAGGGCGATATCGACTGGTTTGCTCCGATCGTGGCAGATGCCGAGGCCGGTTTTGGCGGCGTGCTCAACGCCCACGAGCTCATGAAAGGCATGATTGAGGCCGGAGCGGCCGGCGTTCACTTCGAAGACCAGCTGGCCTCGGCCAAGAAATGCGGCCACATGGGCGGAAAGGTCCTGGTGCCGACCCAGGAAGCCATCCAGAAGCTGGTTGCCGCCCGGCTCGCGGCCGATATTTGCAACGTCCCGAGCATCATCGTGGCCCGTACCGATGCCATGGGTGCCAACCTGCTGACTTCCGATGTCGATGAGCGAGATCATGAGTTCCTGACTGGTGAGCGCACTGTCGAGGGCTTCTATCGGGTCAAAGAGGGGCTCGGGCAGGCCATTTCACGCGGCCTGGCCTATGCGCCGATCGCCGACTTGATCTGGTGTGAAACCTCCACCCCCAGCCTCGAGCAGGCCAGGGAGTTTGCCGAGGCCATTCATGCCCAGTACCCGGGCAAGCTGCTGGCCTACAACTGCTCGCCCAGCTTCAACTGGAAAAAGAACCTGTCTGACGCTGATATTGCTCGCTTTCAGCGCGAACTCGGTGCCATGGGCTACAAGTTCCAGTTCATTACCCTGGCGGGCTTCCATGCCCTCAACCATTCGATGTTCCAGCTGGCGCGAGGCTACAAGGCCCGGCAGATGGAGGCCTACGTGGAACTGCAGGAGGCCGAATTCGCGGCCGAGTCGCAGGGCTACACGGCCACCCGCCACCAGCGCGAGGTCGGCACCGGGTATTTCGACCAGTTGACCCAGGCGGTCAGCGCTGGACAGTCTTCCTTGAGCGCGCTTTCGGGCTCAACCGAGGAAGAGCAGTTCGACGAAGGCTAGGCTTGCTTGAAAATTCACCCGGTCTGCCGCAGTATGAGGCCCTGATCCAATCTCCTGCCGCGGCAGACCATGAGTGAAAACGAACAACCCGATTCCGGCTCCGATGGGGCCGGTCTGGCTCTGGAAGAAGCGCGGCCCAAGCTGCGCAAGCCTCCGCTGTACAAGGTAGTCATCCTCAACGATGACTACACGCCCATGGAGTTCGTGATTGAGGTGCTCAAGCGCTTCTTCGGGCTGTCCCATGACAAGGCCACCAGCATCATGCTGCACGTGCACACGCGCGGTCGCGGCGTGGCCGGCGTGTATACCTACGAAATCGCTGAAACCAAGGTCATCCTCGTCAACGAGTGTGCGCGTGAACACGAGCATCCGCTTCAGTGTACGCTGGAGGAGGCCGACGTCTGATGGTTCATGGCAGGTCTCATGAATCGCGCACCCGAACCCTTGGCCTGGCGCCTGAAAGGCGCGGGCCGGAAGCCAATCCGTCATCGAACCGACAGGTATAGACAGCATGTTCAGCAAGGATCTTGAACTTTCCATCTCCCAGGCCTACAACACAGCGCGCACGAAGCGCCACGAATTCCTGACCGTCGAGCATCTGCTGCTGGCGTTGCTCGACAACCCCTCGGCGCGCGAGGTCTTTGATTCCTGCTCCGTCGACATGCGCCGGCTGGGCTACGAACTGGACCAGGTGCTCGATGAAACCATACCGGTGCTGTCCTCGGGCGATCAGCGCGATACTCAGCCCACGGTGGGGTTCCAGCGCGTTTTGCAGCGCGCGCTCTACCACGTCCAGTCGGCTGAACGCAAAGAGGTGCTGGGTGCCAACGTGCTGGTGGCGATTTTCGGCGAGAAGGACTCGCACGCTGTCTACCTGATGGGCAAGCAGGACCTGTCGCGTCTCGATGTGGTCAACTTCATTTCGCACGGTATCGCCAAGGGCGATGCCGCGGGCGCGCCGGAGGCCCCGGCGGATGCGGCAGGCCAGGCCGGCCGCAGCGAGGAGCAGGACAAATCCGCCCTGGCAGCCTATGCAAGCAACCTCAACGAGCGTGCCCGGGCCGACCAGATTGATCCGTTGATCGGGCGGGCGCTGGAAGTCGAACGGACAATCCAGATTTTGTGTCGTCGGCGCAAGAACAACCCGCTCTACGTGGGAGAGTCGGGCGTGGGCAAGACCGCCCTGGCCGAGGGTCTGGCCCGGCGCATCGTTGAAAAAGAGGTGCCCGAAATTCTGCTGGAGGCCGAAATCTGGGCGCTGGACCTTGGCTCCCTCCTGGCCGGGACCAAATATCGCGGGGATTTCGAGAAACGCCTGAAGGCCGTGCTGGCCGAGCTCAAGCAGCGTCCGAAATCGGTTCTTTTCATTGACGAAATTCACACCATCATCGGTGCGGGCGCGGCTTCCGGTGGCGTCATGGATGCCTCCAACCTGATCAAGCCGGTACTGGCCAACGGTGAATTGCGCTGCATCGGCTCGACGACTTTTGACGAATACCGAGGGGTTTTTGAAAAGGACCGCGCGCTGGCGCGTCGCTTTCAGAAAATCGACATCATCGAGCCTTCGGTGGGCGACACCATCGAGATTCTCAACGGCCTCAAGCACCGTTTCGAGGAGCATCACGGGGTCACTTACACGCCCGAGGCGCTGGAATCTGCCGCCCAGCTGTCGGCGCGCCATATCAATGACCGCCACCTGCCCGACAAGGCCATCGACGTGATCGACGAGGCCGGCGCGCGCGAGCGCCTGAAGCCGATCGAGGAGCGCTTGGAAAAGATCACGGTGGAAGCCATCGAGGACGTGGTTGCACGCATGGCACGCATCCCGCCGCGCCAGGTTTCGCGCTCTGATCGCGATGCGCTCAAGACCCTGGAGCGTGACCTGAAAATGGTGGTGTTCGGTCAGGATGAGCCGATTACGACCCTGGCCGCGGCGATCAAGATGTCGCGCTCCGGTCTGGGCGATTCCGATCGCCCGATTGGCAGCTTCCTGTTTGCCGGGCCTACCGGGGTTGGCAAGACCGAGGTCACGCGCCAGCTTGCCCTGACCATGGGGATCGAGCTGATTCGCTTCGACATGTCGGAGTACATGGAGGCGCACAGCGTCTCGCGCCTGGTGGGCGCACCGCCGGGCTATGTAGGCTTCGACCGCGGCGGGCTGCTGACCGAGGCGGTCACGCAGACGCCGCATGCGGTGTTGTTGCTGGACGAAATCGAGAAAGCCCACCCGGACGTGTACAACCTGCTGCTGCAGATCATGGATCACGGCAAGCTGACCGACGCCAACGGTCGATCGGCCGACTTCCGCAACGTCATCATCGTCATGACCACCAACGCCGGGGCGGCGCTGGTCAATCGTCGCGGAATCGGGTTTACCCAGTCCGATCACAGCTCTGACGGCATGGAAGCCATCCGGCGCCAGTTCACGCCGGAGTTCCGCAATCGTCTCGATGCGATCATTCAGTTCCGCTCGCTGCCCATGGATGTCATCCTCAAGGTGGTCGACAAGTTCCTGATGGACCTGGAAAACCAGCTGGCCGACAAGGGCGTGGTGTTGGACGTCAGCCCGCCGGCAAGAACCTGGCTGGCCGAGCACGGATTTGATGAGCAGATGGGCGCGCGTCCGATGAAGCGCGTGATCCAGGATCACATCAAGCGTCCGCTGGCCGACGAGTTGCTGTTTGGACCCTTGTCGGATGTGGGCGGCGAAGTGCGGGTCACCCTCAAGCCGGACGGCGACGGCCTGGATCTTGAGGTCGAATCTTCGCAACCCTGCCCGGAAGCGGCGGCCGAAGAAGACGGCTGATCTGGCAGGTGGGAAATGCTGTGCCGGCCCCGGTGCCGGCGCAGTGGGGTTACTTCATGCGGTAGGTGATGCGGCCCTTGCTGAGGTCGTACGGGGTCATTTCTACTTTGACCCGGTCGCCGGTGAGGATGCGAATGTAGTGCTTGCGCATGCGCCCGGATATGTGGGCCGTAATGACGTGCCCGTTGTCCAGTTCCACCCTGAACATCGTGTTGGGCAGGGTATCGAGTACCTTGCCTTCCATTTCGATATGGTCGTCTTTTGCCATGGAGTCTCCTGAAGGTCGTTAAGGCCGCGTTATTGTGCCAGCTTTACCGCCGGAAACAAGTGAGCCTGGTGAAAAAATTGCGGCCAATGCCGTTTATTCGGGTATCTGGTCCGGGTAGCGCACCTGCTCGGGGCGAAAACCGTCGGCAATTCGGTAATACAGGGTCTGGATGACCTCGCCGTCGCGCAGTACCGGTTTGCGTTGCAGAGGGCCGAGCCCCTGGAGCGCCTGGGCCAGCCATTCCTCATCAATCAGCTTTGTCGAAGTGTTGAACAGAATGACCGGTCGATCCGGGTCGGTGTCGCGATCAAACCAGCGCTCCCACATCGAGCCACGCATGCCGATCAGGTTCTGAGCGGTGATCTGGTCATGCCGGCCGGCGGGGTGGTGAAAAGCCAGGGCAGCGGCGTGGCCCCACTTGCTGGTCGCAGCGAGCAACGGCTGTTGATCATGCTCGGCAGCGACCTGTTGCTCCAGCACGGCCAACTCGGCGGCCATTTCCGGCCAACCGAGGTAACCGGAACCAAAGTCGGTGGTTTTCAGGCCCGGCAGGCCGAGGGTGAGGTAGTGCAGGAGCAGCCCGTAGGCCAGGACAAGCCCGATGACCGACGGCGGCCAGGCCCGTACCAGTGCGCCATGCAGGCGACTGACCGGCTGGCGATCGGGCCAGATTGGCCAGGCCAGGGCACTCATGAGCAGCGGCAGAAGGGCGATCCACGGCGGCAGCGTCCAATGAAATTTGATCACCGAAAAAGCCCCGTAGGCCGCGAAGACGGCCAGCGGGACGGCGGTCATGACCAGCATGAAACGGCGTTTTCGGGCCTCGGGTTCGATCGTGCGGCGGATGCGACCGAAGCTCAGGAACCCGGCCAGGGCAACCACCGGCGAGAGCAGCAACAAGGCATAGACCACTACAAGATAACTGGAGAAATCCGGGTTTTCGGCCAGTCTTCGCGTACCCTGGAACAGGAACGAGGCCCAGTCGTTTTGGGCATTCCAGATCAGGACCGGCAGGAAGATCAGGCAGGCGAGCGCAGCGGCCAGGTAAGGCTGGGGACGGAAAAACCAGCGCCCGGCGCGACGGTCGATCAGCATAAACACCAGCGCGGCCACGGCCAGCAAGGCAATGGTGTACTTGGCCAGCAGTCCCAGCCCCATGGCAATGCCCAGCCCGATGAAAGCCCGGGCCTCATCGTCGATGAGCGCCTTTTTGAAATAATACAGCGCTGCTGCCCAGGCCACGATCATGGGCGCATCCGGCGTCATCAGCAGGCCCGAGACGGCGAAAAAAGGCAGCACGGTAAAGGCCAGCAGACACAGCAGGCCGGTGGTCTTGCCGCCCATCGTGGCGCCATAGCGGTAAAAGTACCAGGCCCCGGCCAGGGTCAAGGGCAGCAAAAGCCAGCGCACGCCGATTACGGTATCGCCTGCCAGCGCGGTGCCGGCGGCGATCAGCCAGCCCACCAGCGGCGGGTGATCCAGGTAGGACAGGGCCAGATGCTGGGCGTACATCCAGTAGTACATTTCGTCCGGAATCAGCTCCAGCTGGCCCATGTAGAGCACGCGCAGCAGCAGCATGTAGGCCAGCAGGCCGAGCGCGGCCAGATGCCAGCGCACGCGGGGAATCACCCCGGAGGCGGTGGTTGCAAACACATAAAAGGCGGAACCCAGATAGTTCACGCCCGCCGTCACGATGATGGCCGGAATAATGCCTGCCAGCGGCGTCAGCCCGAGTGACTCGACCAGCAGGACCAGAACCCCGCCGCGAATCATCAGGGCCATCAGGGCGACCACCAGGAAACGCAGGTAGCGTTGGGCCAGATGCATATCGGTATGGGCGTCGCCGCGGAAGGTCCAGCGGTAGTTCAGGAAAAAATTGGTCAGCGTGGCGAGGATGAAACTGAACACATGGGACGAACCCAGGCGCGAGCCGCTGCTGATGAGAAACTGAAAGACCAGCAGGTCGACCACCATGCCGGCCAATCCAACCAGCCCGAATTTGGACGCACTGCCCAGCGAGATGCGGCCGCCGGCCAACCACGCCAGGCGTTTGAGATAGGTTAGCTGCTGACCCAGCCCCAGCTTGGACTGGCCATGCCGGCGATCCTCGAATTCAATCGGGGCTTCCAGCGTGCGCACGCTGTCGCCGCCCTGGACGAGCAGTTCCAGCAGGATTTTGTATCCGGCCGCCTGGCCGGGCAGGGCCAGAAGCCGTTCGCGGGAGGTGGCGAAAAAGCCCGCCATGGGGTCGCTGACCTCCGTGAAAGGCCAGGCCAGCAGGGTTGCCAGGCCGGAGGCAAGATGTCGATGCCATGGCCACCCATGCGTTTGCCCACCCTCGGCGTGGCGCGAACCAATCGTCAGGTCATGGCTTCCGGCTTCCAGCGGCGCGAGCAGCCCGGGAATGCATTCAGGCGGGTGCGAGCCATCGGCGTCCATCACCACCACCCATTTTCCCGTCGCCGTTCGGGCGCCATCGAGCACCGCGCCCGACAGGTCGGGCGGGCCATCGCGGTCAATGACTCGAACCGCTAGATTCCCGCTCCAGGCGCGCGCTTTTTCGGTTGTGCCGTCGCTCGAGGCATCATCGACAATCAACACCTCGCAGGCCGGGGAGCCGGCCACGGCAAGCTCGATGCCGTCGAGCAGGCGCTCGATGTTGTCGGCCTCGTTGAGGGTCGGCACGACAATGCTGACCGAGGGGCAGGATGAATGATCGACCACGAAAGCAATGTAAGGGGTTCGCGCCGGGTATTGTCTCCTATTGTTGACCCCTATGCGCCGTGCCGCAGCGAGAAATTGGCCAACCTACTTGACAGGCGCTTCGAAGTCCATACAATGCTCGGTTCTGACGCGGGAATAGCTCAGTTGGTAGAGCACAACCTTGCCAAGGTTGGGGTCGCGAGTTCGAGTCTCGTTTCCCGCTCCAGCGCATTTTGCCAGGGCCCTGACCACTCGTCGGGGCCCTGTCGTTTCCGGCGTCTTCGGCTATACTGAAGACCAGTCAACAAGCCCCTGGCTAGGTGGCAGAGTGGTTATGCAGCGGCCTGCAAAGCCGTGTACCTCGGTTCGACTCCGGGCCTAGCCTCCATTTCCCTTGATCTGCGAACCCCGCAGGCTCTTCCTGGCGTCGTTGCCGGCACCATTTTTTTCCGCCTCGTTCAAGAAACTC
>PXBD01000075.1 GCA_003565625.1 Gammaproteobacteria bacterium | reverse complement strand
GACCTTCGGTTCTGAGTGTCACGATCATCCTCCGATGATCCCAGACCCCGGCCGGCCTTCAGGCTCACTTCTCGCTGGAAATACAAGACCCGTTCAGGCTCATGTGTCATTGGAAGAGGCTATCCCTTGCCCGAGGTAGCTGCCAGCGCTATACTTGTCGGCTTCGTCGGGGTGTAGCTCAGCCTGGTAGAGCACTGTCTTCGGGAGGCAGGGGCCGGAGGTTCGAATCCTCTCACCCCGACCAGGTTTCAAAGCAGATAGGCCAGCCAAGCCGCTGGCCTTTTTGTGTTCTGGCACAGGGCCGGCGGGCAAGTGCTATCCGACAGCGCCGAGGTCAGCGATGCCAGACCACCGTGCTTTCCTGCAGCTCCGAGAGCTGCTCACGCAGCTGACCGATCAGGTTTTCCCAGTGACGATCGTCTTCAAACCAGGGGAAAGCGAGCGGAAAGGCCGGATCGTCCCAGCGCCGGGCCAGCCAGGCCTGGTAGTGAATCATGCGCAGGGTGCGCAGCGCTTCGACCAGGTGAAGCTCGCGCGGATCGAACTCGCAAAACGTTGAATAGGCCTCCAGCAGCCAGCCCCACTGCTGTTCGCGGTCATGCCGCTCACCCGAGACCAGCATCCACAGATCCTGGACCGCCGGGCCGGTGCGGCAGTCGTCCAGGTCGACGAAATGCGGTCCGTCGCGCCACAGGATATTACCTGGATGGCAGTCGCCATGCAGGCGAATCGGCCGGAATTCGCCGGCGCGCTCCCAGGCACCGGCGATGTGCACCAGCAGATCGTCGGTCAGCGTGCGGAAGGCCGATTCCAAGTGCAGCGGAACCCAGTTGTTGTTCAGCAGCCAGTCACGCGGCTCGGTCCCCAGGGATTCGATGGACACCGATACCCGGTGCGCGAAGGCCTGCGCCTGCCCGACCGCATGCAGTCGACCCAGGGCGCGCCCGATGCGCTGGAGCGTATCTTCATGTTCCGGTTCGGGCGCGTGACCGCCCTGGCGCGGGAACAGTGCGTAGCGGAAGCCGGCATGTTCGTGCAGCGTTTGACCTGCAAAGGCGATTGGCGCCACAACCGACAGCCCGGCAGCGGCCAGTTCGGCGGTGAAAGCGTGCTCCTCCAGGATCGCCTCGCTTCGCCAGCGCGCGGGCCGGTAGAACTTGGCAATCACTGGGTCGCGTTCTTCCAGCCCGATCTGCCAGACCCGGTTTTCGTAGCTGTTGAGCGGCAGCAGCCGCCCGTCGGTGATCAGGCCCAGGCGCTCGGCCGCCTCGAGCACCCGCTCGGGCTGCAAAGTTTCGAAGGGACGTCCGACCGCCCCGATGTCTTGTGTTTCCATACGGGCATTGTGCGCCAATGACCGCCGGGACGCTGTGCGCCCCGGGGCCACCCCATCGATCAACTCAGAATCGATACTGCAGACCGATATCGAAACTGCGCTCGGGCCCGGCGTAAATGCCCTGGCGCAGGCCGGCGATGTAGCGCTCGTCAGTCAGGTTCCTGATGTTGCCAAACACACCCAGCCGATCGTTGAAGTCATAGCTGGCGGTCAGGTCAAACGTGTAGTAGCTCGGGATCAAGCCGCCCATATTGTTCAAGGGGTCGATCTCGACGCGGTTCATACCGTCACCGAAGACCTCATCGGTGTAGTTGAACAGCAGCGCGGTGCGCAGCGCCCCCGTTTCGTAGCTCAAGGTCAGGTTGGCGGTCCAGTCCGGCGAATAGGGAATACGGTTCCCGTCCAGGGCCTCGCCTGGCCGGTCTTCGCCGAACTCCGCGGTCGGGATCCAGGTCACGTTGCCGTCGAGCCGGAAGCCGTCGCCAAAGGCAAGCCCCATGGAAGCCTCGACCCCCTGAATCAGCGCGCTGCCCTCGTTGGGCGCACGGATGCCGGAAATGCCCGGGTCGACCTGGTTGGAGAAGTCCATGCTGAAGGCGGTGATTTCGTAGCGGAAGGTATCGCTGCCGCCGCGAATCCCGACATCGATATTGGTCGATTTTTCGGCATCGGTGGGGACATCATCGGAACCGACCACGCTACCGACCAGGGGTGGAGCGAACGCGATGTAGACACTGCCGTAGAACTGCAGCGATGGGTTGACCTGATAGGTTGCGCCGAGTCCGGGCAGCCATTCGGTGTTGCTGAAGGTGTCGACCGGATCCACCGTAGCTATCAGATCATTGCGTTTTTGCTCGTAGGTTTCGACCCGAAGGCCGGCGGTGACCGACAACGCGCTGCTGATATCGAACCGGTTCTGGGCGAACAACGCCAGGCTTTCGGCAGAATCCTTGCGGTTGCGACGCAGGGCCGGTTGCCCCGGCTCCGAGCCGAGAGAGATGGGTGTTCGCGGAGCGGCACGAGTCGCCCGGGGTCGGGTGTCGAGCAGTTCTTCTTCCATGTAGCGCAGGCCGAACTGCGCTTCGTTGTCGACGTTGAACAACGAATGCGACAGAGTCAGGCGGGAGTCGATGCCATAGCGCTCGAAATCGCGGTTGCGGCCTTCGAGAATATCGGTGAAATTCCAGACCGTCAGACCCTGGGCGTTGGTTGTCGTCCCATCAACATTGAAACGCCAGTAATCGCGCGTCATTTCGTTCCAGTAGGCCACCGTTTGCAGCTGCAGGTTGCGGCTGATATCCCACTCGTGATTCACATCGAACGCTCGGCGGCTGGTCAAAAAGAAATCGTCCGGTGCCGGGTTGAAAGTGGCGCCGGCATCGAACGCATCCTCGAAATACCCCCGATAGGAGATATTGGCGTCATTTTCGTAGTAGGAGA
Organism: Gammaproteobacteria bacterium; assembly: GCA_003565625.1. Classification (GTDB taxonomy): domain Bacteria; phylum Pseudomonadota; class Gammaproteobacteria; order Xanthomonadales; family Wenzhouxiangellaceae; genus Wenzhouxiangella. The sequence continues at coordinate 35,272 of PXBD01000075.1, read as the reverse complement.
ACTTGACCCCGACCGAGTGGCCGTTACCTAGCGAACTGCCGGCCTTGACCATGACATCGGTCATGTCCCACTCCTTGTCCATCCAGCCATCGCTGGTGGCGCGAGTGGCAATGAGGCCGAACTGCGCTTCCCGGGAAGACGAGACTCCCCCGATTTCGACCATGCCTTCGCGGGTGTTCCAGGAGCCGACTCGACCCGACACCGCCATGCCCTCTTTCGGGTCACGGGTCAGGAAGTTGATCACGCCGCCGATATTGTTCGGGCCGAACCGAAGTGAGGAAGCACCCTTGAGCACCTCGGCCCCTTCCATGCGCTGCACGCGCGGGTTGTAGTAGCGGGCATTGCCGACAAAGATGCCGGGCTGGATAGGGACACCATCTTCCAGTACCAGGGTCTTGTAATCCCCGGCCGGCAGTCCACGCACGCCGAAATTGGTCACCACGGCGCTGTCTTCCTCGCGCTTGATGTAAATGCCCGGCACCCGTCGCAGCAGATCTTCGGTCGACCGCGGCTGCACCCGCTCAACCTCTTCCTGGTCGATCTGGTACACCGCGCCGGGCGTCAACGACACATTCAGCGGATCAGGAGCGACCACGCGAATACGCGGCAAGTCGATTGAGTCGGCGATCTCGTCGGTCAGAAGACTTTGATCAACTTCAGTTTCCTGAGAGGCGTGAATCGATCCAGCGGCAAGCAATACAGCGGCAGAAACCGCACAAGACAGGGCGGTTTTTATGGGGGCCTTGGTGGACATTGTACGAGAGACCCCTGAGGGCCATTGGATGAGAATCGTTATCGTAACGCGAACGGTTGTTGTTTACAACCACAATTTCACCAATAGGGAATCTCTTTTCGATTCATCACCGAGAGACAATCAGCTGTGATGCTTGCTAGTTCCAGACCCGCCAGAACCTGGGCGGGCGTTCGGTTTTCACTTCCAGCACCAGCTGATCGACCAAGCGCTGGCCGTTGCGGTCCACGCTCTCGACCTCGATCACATGGACGCCTTCGGCAAGATCGGACGGCAGCCGCGCCTTCCACAGGTGGACGTTGCGATCGGCCAGCGAGCGCCCCTGCGGGCGCGGCACGCCCTGGTTGGCGCGACCCCGGAAGGTTTCATAGCCCTGGGTGCGTGAATTGCCCGAGCGGCTGACCACAGCCCGACGGGAATCGCTGGCCTGGCGCTGAACCGAAAACGGATCGGCATACAGCGCACCGGTTTGTGCGGCCTCGCCCTGTCCTTTTTGCGGGCGCTCCAACGCAAACCACTCGCCCTGCCCCCGGCGCGCCCGAACCCGCGTCGAACGGCTACCCAGCCAGACGTTGGCGGTCAGGTAGACGCCCTCGGCCAGTTCATCGGTCGTTACCAGCTGCACGTCCGGCAGGTCGTGGACCGAAACCGGCGGCACCGAGTCGCGCTCGTCTTCGGGCCGGGCCATCCACGCGGCCAGTTGCTCGTGCCAGGCCCGAAATGCCGGCGTATTGAGCGACAGCCACTGGCCGCGACGCGGATCGAGCCGGGCGCCGCGGTAGCGTTCGCGGTACTCGATGCCGTCGAAATCCAGCATGACCACGCCCTTGGGGGCGCCCATGCGCTGCAGCGCCATCGGAATGCCGTGAACATCGAGATTGCCCTGCCACCAGGCCCCGGACGCCGCGCCGGCGATGATGTGGCGAAACGGCAGCGGCCCGACACCGACGTGCTCTTCCCAGCCGGCATACCATTCGCCTGGTTCCAGGTTTTCCAGGGTATGGGTATGGCCGGCCAGCGACAGCGCGGGACGCCCATCCAGCAGGGCGTGGAGGTCGGCGGCGTTGTCGGTCAGGTGTACCGGGCGATCGGCATCGCTGAACGACACCAGCGGAACATGATGGAGCAGCACGATCAGGCGGTCTTCGGGAATGTGTTGAAGCAGGTTTTCCAGCCACTGCATCTGGGTCTGTGAAACCCGGCCGTTGTAGCGGGGCCGGTCTTCCAGGCAGAACTCCCGCCCGGGCCGCTGCGCGTCTTCCTCGCCGCAGGGATAGACCAGGTTGTTGAGCGCCACGAAGGTGGCCTGGCCGATCTCGAAGGCGTAATAGGCCGGCTTGGCCAGCCGCCGCCAGGAATCGGCCGAATGAGCCGGATCGGTGGCGTCAAAATCCATGTCGTGATTGCCGAACCCCAGCCACTGCGGCACGCCCACCGCTGAGCCGACCCCAAGCAAGCGGTCGAGCAGGTCGAGATCGTCGCCGACCACGTCGCCCAGGTAGATCATGCAGTCGCCGTCGTCGAGGCCTTCGTCAAGCAGATCCACAATGGTGCTGGAGCGGAAGTAGCCGACCTCATCGTTGGAGTAGGTTTGGCTGTCGCCGACGATGGCGCAGCGAAAATGGTCTGCATCCGGTGCCGGCAACAGGGGAAAGTCGATCCGCTCAGGCAAGGGTCCAGGGTCGGGGAGCCCGCCAAAGCGCAGCGTCTCGGGGGTGCCGCCGGCCTTCCAGGTGAAGGCGAACTGCGGCAGCTGGCGATCGTCGACCGGCACGCGCCAGCCGGCCGGCTGAACCACCGTGATATCCATATCCGAACGCGCCGGCAACTCGTAGCGCCCGTCAGCATCCGTTACGGTCACATCCAGACCATTGGAAACCAGCACACCGGCCACGCCTAGCTCACCTTGCTGATAACGACCGTCACCGTCGAGATCGTGGAACACGCGTCCGGACACCTGTTCGGCGGCGTCGGCGACGCTAATGACCAGCACCAGCAAGACCACCAGAATCACCAGCGTTACGATCAGCGCGCGCAGCAGGGATCGGCGCGCCAGGGCCGCTCCGTCGGTTTCGAGACGTTCCATGGCCGGCTCGTCGAGAGCGCTGGGAGCAGGCCGACCCGGGTCTTCCAGCAGTTGTCCCGCGTCCTCGGCCTGTTCGGCCAATACCGCCCACAAGGCCGCCCGATCGCGCCCGCGATGGGCCAGGTTGGGGCGCAGCGAGGTCAATCCGGACACGTGCGTGGCGATTCCGCGCGAGCGCAGAAAGGCAGCTCGTTCTTGTGCCTCGGACAACGTTGGGTAGCGGGCAATCAGGCGCACGATTTGAACGATCCGTGCTGAGGTCGGCCTCGTATTCTACCGGCTCTGACAACCCGGGCAGCGGTACAACCGTCGGCCGCCGACCTCGATGCGTTCGATCGGCCGGTCGCAACGAAAGCAGGCCTGGGCATGACGGCCAAACACGAAATGCCGGTAATCCCGGCGACGCCAGCCCGCCGCGCGCAGGGTTGCGGCCAGCTTGGGGTCGTTGGTGATGCCAGCAGTCTCCACCGAACGCCACAGCAGTCGGTGCACAACGACCGCGAGCGCGCGCAAGGCATTCTGATCCAGATCAACGGGCCGCTGAGCTGGGTCCAGTCCGGCATCAAACAGAATTTCCGAGCGCAGGTAGTTGCCGATCCCGGCAAGAAAGGATTGATCCAGCAGCAAAAGCCCAAGCCGGCGTCGGGCGAAACGCGGCTGGGCGATCCAGGCAACGATTTCGGCGACCTCAGCCCGGCTGGAAAGCACATCAAGCCCGGCGCGCTGGACGAACGGGTGCGCCGCCAGGAGACCGGGCCTGATCAACTCGATGGTCGATGCGCTGTAGAGCAGGGCCGACCGGGTGGGGCCACTGAGCGCCAGGCGCAGTTGTCGGCGGGTATCCGGGCGTTGTTCGGGCTTGGAAAACATCCAGCGCCCGTACAGCTGATTATGGGTGTAAATCGTATATCCGCTCTCGAACCGAACCAGCAGCGCCTTGCCCAGCGTCTCGACCGCCTCGATACGCTGCCCAAGCAACGCTCCGGTCTGCGCCTGCAGGGCTGGAAAGGCGAACCAGACCTCGGTCAGCGGCACTCCGGCCACTGCTTTGGCGACGCGCCGCGCGACCCGGTACATTTCCGGCCCCTCGGGCACGTTACGTCAATCAGGTGCCGTAGTCAGAGCCGCCCAGACAAGCAGAAGCCAGCCGAACATCAGGGTGACACCGCCGATGGGCGTGAGGTAGGTCAATGCATGGGCCCCGGTAGCGGCAGCGGCATAAATGCTGAAGCTGAACAAAACGGTGCCGGCGGTAAGAAATCCGGCCGCCAGCCGCAGGCGGTCGGCGGCCCGAGCCTGGGCGGCCAGCGCGAGACCAATGGCGGTAACGGTGACGGCACCAATCTGGTGGTAACGGACGGCTGTCATCACCCAGCGCCAGACTTCTTCGTCGACTCGTTGCTGCAGCAGGTGCTCGGCTGAAGCGCCGATGGCCACCGACAACAGCCCCAGCAAGGCTCCGATCAAAAGAACTGGATTCATAGGGCGCGTTCCGGAAAGTGGTTTCGATAGTATGCCGAGCGCGGCATCAGCACACAGGCAACGAGGTAGCTGCCGAAACGCAGCTACCAGCCCCGCGTTCCCGGCCCGCCCTTGAACGGCCCCTGGACCCAGGATGTGATCCAGCCGCCGTAAAAATCGCCGGCCTGGGGCTGAACACGCTCGCCGGCGACATAGCAGGCGTCCACGCGGCCCGCATAAAACGATACGTGGTCGGCCAGACGCCGATCACGCGGCGACGGATAAGCCCAGCAGATGTCTTCGATCAATTGCTCATTGGTCTGCAGATGCCAGTAGCGAGCCTGGCCCTTCCACTCGCAGAACGTCCGGGTTTCGCTGGGCACGAGGCAGGCGAAGACCACCGAGTTGGCGGGAAAGTAGTAACAGGGCGGATGCGATGTCTCGAGCACCCGGAACGCTTGGTCGGTTTCGGCCAGGACCTGATCCTGGTGAACTACCCGCAGCGGCCAATCGATTCGCTCGATTTTCGGCGGCCGCGGATAATCCCACACGCATTCGGCTGAGGGCAGGTTTTGCATTGATTGCTCGGTGTCTGCGGATATACCCAACAAGTGTGCGCGGATGGACGTCAACGCCAGGAAAAGCAAAACGACGCGGGCAAATTTGATCTGGATCAATATTGACAATCATTCTCATTTGCTATAGTTTCCACATCATGTACGTATGCATCTGCAATCGCCTCAAGGAAGGCACGATCCGCGAGCTTGCCGAGCAGGGCATGGGATTCGACGAAATCCAGGCTGTTACCGGTTGCTCGAACACCTGCGGCAGCTGCCGTCAGTTTGCCGAGGAACTGGTGCTCTCGGTTCAGATTCGCGCCCAACGAACATTGCCGCTTGAGGTTCTGGCCAGCAGCAACGGCTAGTGGGCCACTCGGCCGCGCAACCCCCTTCCTGAACAAATCAGCCGCAATGATTGGTATATCATTGCGCCTTCCTTGCCAACCCCATAAGGTATCGAGATGAAAGGTGACCCGAAGGTAATCGAATGGCTGAACAAGGCCCTGAAGGGCGAATTGACGGCCATTAATCAATATTTCTTGCATTCGCGACTGTTCGAAGACTGGGGGCTGGACCGTCTGGCCAAGAAGTCGTACGAGGAGTCGATCGAGGAAATGCAGCACGCTGACCGGCTGATCAAGCGCATTCTGTTTCTGGGCGGCCTGCCCAACCTGCAGGACCTGGAGCGACTGCGGATCGGTGAGACCCCCAAGGAAGCCCTGGAGTGCGACCTGTCGCTGGAACTCGACGCCATCCCGATGTACCGCGACGCGGTCGAATATGCCGAACAGGTTCGTGACTACGTCAGCCGTGACCTCTTTCGAAGCATTCTGGAAGACGAGGAAGGCCACGTCGACTGGCTCGAGACCCAGCTGCAACTGATCGACCGCCTGGGCGAGAAAAATTACTTCCAGACCCAGATGGTGCCAGCCGACGCCGGCGAAGAGTAAACCGCCCTTCCCTCCCGGATAGCCAACCGCTTCGCGCACCGCGCGCGGCGGCTAGGTCGGGAATCCCCGGTTTCCCATCCCGCTTTACAGAGCTCAACCCACGACCTTGCCGGGATTGAGCAGATTGTTTGGATCCAGCGCCTGCTTGATTCGCCGCATGGCTTCCAGGGCCACCGGATCGGCACTGCGGGCCAGCCAGTCGCGGCGCAGCAGCCCGATTCCATGCTCGGCCGCAATCGACCCGCCGCGGGCCAGCACACGCGCAAACACCAGCTCGTTCAGCTCAGCCTCGCGCGCCAGGAAGCCATCAGCTGCCATGTCCGGTGGCTGGCTGAGATTGAAGTGCAGATTGCCGTCGCCCAGATGACCGAAAACGCACGGCCGGATCCCGGGAACCTGGCGTTGCAGCATCGGCAGCAGTTCGTCAAGGAAGGACGGAATCTCGGCGACCGGCAACGAAATGTCGTGCTTGATGCTGACCCCGCCGGTTTTTTGCGCATCCGAGATCGATTCGCGCAGGCGCCAGAAAGCATTGGCCTGGGCCTCGGTTTCCGCCAGCGCCGCGTCATTGACCGCGCCGTCGGCATACAGGCGTTCCAGCACCATCAGCAAGGTCTCGCGCAGCGATTCTCCCGGACGCGCGCAATCACAATCGACGAGCACATGCCAGGCGCTATCCGAAGCCACCGGGCAGGTCGCCTCCGGCAACAGCTGCTGGACGAACTCGATCGCCTGGGCCGGGATCAGTTCGAACGCGCTCAGGCTCTCGTCCAGCACTCGGCGCAGCTCACCCAGCACCTTCAGGGCAGCGGCCGGAGACGACACCGCCAGCCACGCCACTGCCCGCTGCGCCGGCAGCGGACGCAGGGCCAGCGTAGCCGCGCTCAGTATGGCGAGGGTGCCCTCCGAGCCCACCAGCAACTGGGCCAGATCGTAACCGGCATTGTCCTTGCGCAGCGGCGACAGGCCATGCCACACCTGGCCATCGGCCAATACCGCTTCCACGCCCAGCACCATGGCGCGCGCGTTGCCGAAACGAATGGTTTCATTGCCGCCGGCATTGGTGGCCAGAATGCCGCCAATGGTGGCGCTGCCGCCGGAGGCCAGGGCCAGCGGCAACCGCCAGCCGGCCTCGGCCGCTGCCCGCGCGGCGTTGTGGAGGGTGCAACCCGCCTCGACCGTCATACAGGCCGAGTGTGCATCAACCGCGCGGACTGCGGTCATGCGATCCAGACTCAGCAACAGCTCACGCCGCTCGCCGCAGGCCACCGCGCCACCGACCAGTCCGGTGTTGCCCCCCTGGGCCACCACGGGGATCTGATGGCGGGCGCAGCAGGCCACCACGGCGGCCAGGACAGACACGTCCTGCGGTCGCGCAACCGCCAGCGCGCGCGATCGATAGCGACCGCGCCATTCCGATTCGTAGCGCTCCAGCCCGTCCCCAGGCCGCAACAGCCCCGGCTTGTCGAGCACGGCCTCCAGCTGGTCGAGAAACGACGCAGTCACCCGATCAAACGCTTCAGGCTTGCCCGGCGAACGCCTGGCGAGTGAAGTTGATCGGCTCGGACTCGGTCACCAGAACGTTGTCCTCGATCCGGATGCCGCCGCAGGGCATCAGGTGATCGACCAGTGACCAGTCGATATGGCGGCCATGTGAACTGGCGCGCAGGCGTTCCAGCAGCATCGGAATGAAATAAAGGCCGGGCTCCACCGTCACCACGTTACCTGCAACCAGGCGCCGGGTCAGGCGCAGGAAGGGGTCCGTGTCCGGCGGCGGCACGGGATCGCCGGACGGATCGACCTGGCCGTTGACGTCATGCACCTGCGCGCCCAGAAAATGTCCCAGGCCATGCGGGAAAAAGTAGCAGGTGATGCCCGCGGCCAGCAGGTCAGCCGGCTCCATGCGCACCAGCCCGGCCCGATGCAGCAAACCGGCCAGCTCGCGATGGGCCTGGCGATGCAGATCCACGAAACAGCAGCCGGACTGCATCTGATCGCAAAGGCGCAGCTGGAGGGCGTCCATTTCATGGATCAGGGCGACGAACTCGGCATGATTCGGACCCACCCAGGTTCGGCTAATGTCGCTGGCATAGCCATGCTGGTCGCTACCGGCATCGAGCAGGAAGCTTTGCGACAACGTCGGGGCCTTCGCGCTGCGATGCTGATAGTGCAGCACGGCGGCGTGTTCGTTCAAGGCCACTATGCTGGCATACGGAAGCTCGTCCTGATCCTGGCCAACCGCCGCCAGATAGGCCAGATGGATATCCAGCTCGGCCGCGCCGGACTCGAATGCGGCGGCCGCGGCCTGATGACCCTGGGCGGCTCGTTCATTGGCGCGGTGCAGACAGTCGCGTTCCCAAGCCGTCTTGACCGTCCGATCCTCGGCCAGACGATGCAGCAAGGCCGGAGGGTTCAGAGTCGCTGTAACCGCCAGCCCGCCGAGCTCGGACGAATCACCAATGACGGCCAGGGCTCTTTGTGAATCAAAGCAATGCGCCCAGCCCTCTGGATCGTCCACGGCCTCGATCTCAATGGCATCAGCCCACCAGTCCTCCGGCTGCGCCGGCGGCAGATGCCAAAAGTCTTCGGGCTGACAAAACCAAAGGCGCGGACATCTGCCGACCCGAAACTCGAGCAGGCAGTCGGCCGCAAACGGCAGCGGCACCATGGCCACGAACGGGGCGTGCGCGCGAAACGGTGGGTGCTGGTCGTCAAACAAGCGCTTGTGCGGCCGGCCAGAGTGGATCAGCAAGGCATCAAAGCCCAGCTGGCTAAGCGCCTGGTCGACCTGTTGAGAACGCTGCTCGAGGTGGCGTGCGTACAGCAGCGAGTTGGTTGTCGGCATGAAGGACCTCGGAGTTCGGTACACTGGCGCACCATTGATTTCAGCCTGAATTGTAGCGCGCAGCGCGCCAGACCCATGCCATGAGCATCCAGATCTACAACACCTTGTCCCGGCGCAAGGAGCCATTCGTGCCCATCGACCCGCAGCGCGTGACTCTATATGCCTGCGGCCCGACGGTCTACAACTATGCCCATATCGGCAATGCCCGACCAGCGGTGATCTTCGACTTGCTGCATCGGGTGCTCAGCCGTCGCTTCCCGCAGGTGATCTACGCCCGCAACATCACCGACGTCGACGACAAGATCAACCAGACCGCGGCCGCCGAAGGCGTGCCGATCGAGGTCATCTCCCGTCGCTACGCCGAGGCCTACCACGCCGACATGGAACAGTTGGGGGTGGGTCGTCCGACCATCGAGCCGCGCGCCACCGATCACATTACGGAAATCATCGGCATGATCGATCAACTGGTCGATCAGGGACATGCCTACCTCGCCGAGGGGCACGTGCTGTTCGATGTCGGGACCTTCCCGGACTACGGCCAGTTGTCGCGTCGTGATCGCCGGGAGATGATTGCCGGCGCCCGGGTAGAGGTCGCACCCTACAAGCGCAATCCCGGCGACTTCGTGCTCTGGAAACCCTCGCCGGAGAATCTGCCGGGGTGGGACAGCCCGTGGGGACGCGGTCGTCCGGGCTGGCATATCGAGTGCTCGGCGATGTCGGCGGCTCATCTCGGCGAGACCATCGACATCCATGCCGGCGGCCAGGATCTGGTGTTTCCGCACCATGAAAACGAGATTGCCCAAAGCCGCTGCGCCCATGGCACCGAGGTCTTTGCCCGCTACTGGATGCACAACGGCTTTGTCACCGTCGACAAACGCAAGATGTCGAAATCGCTCGGCAACACCCTGGTAGTCCATGAGCTGCTGAAGCAGTGGCCGGGGGAGGTGCTGCGCTATGTCCTGCTGTCGGCCCACTATCGCCAACCGCTGGACTGGTCGGACAAAGTCCTGGAACAGGCCCAGACCACGCTCGACCGGCTCTATGGTCTGCTGCGGGAACACGATGATGGGCGCGCGGCCGAAGCCGATCCCGACGTGATCGCCGCACTCGAAGACGACCTCAATACGCCCACCGCGCTGGCCGCGCTCAACCGTGTGGCTCGCCATGCCGGCAGCGGCACGTCAACCGAAGCCGTCGCGTGCCTGCGCGCCAGCGCCGGAATACTCGGCCTGCTGCTGCAGCCGGCCGATGCCTGGTTTGATCAGCGCAAGGCGGAAACCGACCTGGACGAGCCCGAAATCGAGGCTCTGATCAAGGCCCGTCAGGCCGCACGCGCCGAGCGCGATTTCGGCCGCGCCGACCGCATACGCGATGATCTTGCCGCGCGCGGTATCCTGTTGAAGGACGGACCAGAAGGAACCACGTGGGAGGCCGCGAGCAAATGAGCGAAGCAACGGCAGACGAGGCGCAGCAGGCCATCATCGAGGAATTCTCGTTCTTCGACGATTGGATGGAGCGCTACCAGTACTTGATCGATCTGGGCAAGAAACTACCCCCGCTGGCCGAAGACGAATGCACCGACGACCGCCTGCTGGCCGGTTGTCAATCCAACGTCTGGTTTCTGGCCCACGGCGATGCCAGCCACCTGACATTCCGGGCCGGCTCCGACGCAGCCATCGTCTCCGGCCTGATTGCGCTGTTGCTGCGCGTCTATTCCGGGCGCAGCGCCGAGGAAATTCTCGCCACCGAGCCTGAATTCGTCGACGCCATCGGCTTGAGCGAACATCTGTCACCGACACGAGCCAACGGGCTTGACGCCATGCTCAGGGCAGTACGCAACGTCGCTCATTCCACGCAGCACTGACGCGATCGAGTTCGAGCACGAAAAAGCCGGCCTTTGGCCGGCTTTTTCGCATCAGTACATCCGATGAAGTCGCCTCAGTCGCGACGACGCTCCAGCACGACCAACTCCACCCGCCGGTTCTGCTGACGATTTTCCCTCGAGGTGTTGGGCACCTTGGGACGATCTTCGCCATAGGCTCGCACGGACAGACGATCGGAATCCACACCGCCGTCGTTCACCAGGAAGTTGTACACCGAACGTGCACGGCGCTCGGACAGGCCCTGATTGTAATCAGCGGGACCCATATCACAGGTATGCCCGGCCACCTCGATGCGCACCAGTTCATCATGCAGATTGAGCACCGCGGCGGCCTCATTCAGTTCAGCAATGGCAGCCGGACGCAGGGCCGAGGAGTCAAACTCGAAGAACACAGCAGCGTCGAACTCGAAAATCACTTCCGGTTCGGGCTCAGGCTCAGGAGCCGGTGGTGGCGGCGGCGGCGGCGGCGGTGGCGGCGGTGCAGCCACGACCGGCTCGGGGCGCGCTCCCAGCGGGAATCTGAACCCGGCCGTTACCAGCACGTCAAAGAATCCGGAACTGCTGTTGAAGGTGTCGCGATCGTTGTCGTAGCGTCCCTCTACCTCCATCCGGAAGCTGAAGCGGTCGTTGTAGGTGTGCTCGACGCCCGCGCCCAGTGAACCAAACACATCGCGGCCGTTATCGTAAGCGCTATCGTGGCCCTGGATGCCGGCAGCCGCCAGCACATAAGGACGGGTCGCCTGCCCTTCACGGAAGAAGTAGCGACCTACCAACCCGTAAGAATGGAGCTGAATGGACTCGCCGGCACCGGGGGTCGGCTCGGAGAAATCCAGCCGGTAGCGGTCCAGGCGCAGATCAAGACTGACATTCGGCGAGAAAAATCGTCCGAAGCTCAGACCGTAGTGATAATCGTAAGAACCGCTGGTCTGGCGGTCACCATCCGGGAATACAATCCCGACCGACGGCGCCACGTACCAGCGGTCGTCGAACTCTTGTTCCGCCGCGGCGGACTGGCTCACCATGGCAAGGGCGCCCATCGCCGCTGCCAGCATGCTCATCTTCATTACAGTCATCCCTGTTGTGTCGTTGAGGTAGCACTACCGACCGAGCCGATACGGATATCGCCGGCCGAAGCATTGATCGGAATATGATGTTAATCCGAACCTTGCATAGACAATTTAAAAGAATGCAAAGTTCCGGCGACCGGGCATCACAGGGTGTGAATCAGCGACTGTCGCGCATTTGTTTCTGCTTGAGTTCCCAGCGCTCCTGCGCGTCAAGACACAAGGTAGCGATCGGACGGGCTTCGAGTCGGGCCAGACCGATTTCCTCGCCGGTTTCCTCGCAGAAGCCATAGGACCCGTCCTCGATCCGAGCAAGGGCCTGATCAATCTTGCCGAGCAGCTTTCGGTACCGATCGCGGGTCCGCAGTTCGAGACTGTTTTCGGTCTCGCGACTGGCGCGCTCCGCCTCGTCACCCACATCACGGACTTCGCCGCGCAGGTTGTTGATGGTTTCCTGCGACTCCTCGATCAACTCTGTTCGCCAGTTCAGCAGCAGTTGGCGGAAATATTCCACGTGTTCCGGACACATGTACTGCTCATCCTCAGACGGCTTGTATCCCTCGGGTAGTTGTACACTGTGTTTGGGCATTGAGATTCGTTTGCCTCGCGCCTGTTGAAACTGGAAACCAACAATTATATAGCCTAAGGACCCACCGTAGGCAAACTGCCGCATGCAACGCATTCTCCTGACCATCCTCCGCGCTTATCGCTACGTGCTGTCACCGTGGATTGGCGGTCAATGCCGGTTCACGCCCACCTGCTCTGTTTATGCCATGCAGGCCATTGAGCTGTATGGAGCCGGACGCGGCAGCTGGCTGGCGCTCAAGCGCCTTTTGCGCTGTCATCCGCTGTGCCCGGGCGGGCATGACCCGGTGCCGGGAACCGATCCGGAACCGGAGCTCGATCCTGCTGACAAGCCCCCGGCGCGATCAGCGGCAAAACCGGGGTCGAACTGAATCCCGTTCGGCCATCAGCACACAGAAGGCTGAACCGGTATCCTGTGCCAGGAAAGGGTTTCGGCGACAACCGCGAACGGGGATATCAAACATGACGCTGTGGTTCCTGCTGCTGGCTCTGGTGGGCGTGGGAGTGCTGCTGTGGCGGTACTACCCGACCCCGCTGGCGCGTCTGTTCCAGTGGACCGAGCGTTGGCGCTCAGGCCTGTCCAGTCGGCGCATGGTGCACCAGGACGTAGACTGGCATTACCTCGAAGGTGGCCATGGCGAACCACTGGTTCTCCTGCATGGATTCAACGCCGACGCGGATCATTTCTGCCGCGTCACCACCAGACTGCGCGCACATTTTCGCGTCCTTGCCCCGGATCTCCCGGGGTTTGGCGACACCCGCTTGCATCATGAACCCAGCTTTCGTATCGAAGACCTGGCCAGCCGCGTTCTGGACTGGCTCGATGCACTCGGGGTCCACAGCTTCTATCTGGGCGGGAATTCCATGGGCGGCTACCTGGCTGTGGCCATGGCACGACAGGCGCCGGAACGGGTGCGCGCTCTTTGGCTGCTGGCCCCCGGTGGAATGCATACCGCACGCCTCTCGCCGGTGCTCGCAGAGGTTGCCCAAGATCGGCACAACCCGCTCATCATCCGCAACCCGGCCGACTTCCGGCGCCTGATGGACTACTGTTTCGTGCGCCCGCCCTGGCTCCCGGCGCCCCTGCTGCGCTTTCTCGCCGAGCGCGCCCGGCAGAACGAGGGCCGCGCTCAGCGCATCTTCGATGCCATGCGCAATGATTCCCGGCCGCTGGAAGAGCTGGCCCTGGACCTGCCGGTTCCGGCCCTGATCACCTGGGGTCAGGCCGACCAGGTACTGCATCCCTCGGGCGGCAATTTGCTGGTCGACTTGTTGCCCGAAGCCCGCCTGCTGATACAGGAGGGAATTGGTCACTTGCCGATGCTGGAGGCACCCCGACTCAGCGCGGAAGCCTGGCTGGGCTTCGCCGAGACGCTGGCCCGACGGGAGATCGCCCAGCCACCGGCCCCCGACAGCCCGAACTGACCCGTTCAACCACCGGCAGAACGACGGCGCGCTCCCACCGTTGCATCGAAATCGACTTCCCAGCCTGGCGGAACCAGTCGAGCAAGCGACCGGGCCAGGCGTCGGCGCATGGCATGACCGGATACCGCACCGGTCGCCAGGCGAGCGCGGTCAAAGTCCAGCAAATACCATTGACCGCTGCCACCAAGAACGATGTTGCGTGCATTCAGATCCGGATGACAAAGCCCGGCGGCGAAAAACCGCGCCAGGGTTTCATTGAGCTGCTGCCAGCCGGAGCGCTCCAGCGTACTGGCCAGCACGGCCAGCTCGCGCGCCTCAGGGATGCGCCGGGTCAACAAGGCGGCCCGATAGCACGGCCCGACGGGCTCAAAGCTGGCGGCCAGCGGTTCCGGCACGGGTAACGCCAGCGCGCGCAGACGGGCGAGCAGGCGAAACTCGCGGAAGGCGCGGCTGCGCGCCGCGTTCAGGCCCAGGAATCGGTCGGCCGACACTCGGGCGATGAGCCCTCCGCGGTGGAATCGACGAAGAACGGCATGACCGGCCGGTGAGACTACCCCGAGCGCCTGTCCGCGCCCGCCCAGCCGGTCGGTTACCAGCCCGCGCTGACGCCACCACTCGGGCTGGAACCACTCCGGCGCGGGAGGCTCACAGAGCGCAGCGTCGTATAAGATAGAAACGCTTTGCTGTTTCGTGAAGCTTTCATCCAACGGACCATCCTCCGCCCATGGCACCGGAACCCCCTGACAGGATTTGCCTGCTGCGTCTGTCGGCGCTCGGCGACGTATGCAACACCGTACCCCTGGCACGTGCACTGCAGCGAGCCTGGCCGAAGTCCAGTCTGACCTGGATCATCGGCCGCAGCGAATATCGGCTGGTCCAAAGCTTACCGGATATCGACTTCATTGTATTCAACAAAGCTGAGGGAACTCGCGCCTGGCGCGACCTCGCCCGCTCACTGCGCGGACGCCGCTTCGATCTGTTGCTCCACGCCCAGGTCTCGGCGCGGGCCAACCTGATGGCGCTACTGATCCGGGCCAGGCGCCGGATCGGCTTCGACCGCCATCGCTCGCGCGAGGGCCATGGACTGGTCGTCAACGAACGTATCCCGGCGGTTCCTTTTCAACACCAGGCCGAAGCATTGCTGTCGTTCGCCGACCACCTCGGGCTGCAGACCGACCCGGCCGATCGCGCCTTGCCGGTTTCGGAAAGCGCACGCGCCTGGGCCTGCGCTCATCAGCCCGGCAAGCGCCATGCAGTGCTGATCAGCCCCGCCTCCAGCCATCCGGGACGCAACTGGCATGCCGAAGGCTACGCGGCCGTGGCCGACTGGGTGGTCGGCACAATGGGTCGACCTGTCATTCTCGTCGGCGGCCCGAGCGCCATCGAACGCAGACTCGGCCGCGACATCGAGCAGCAGATGGACCACACGGTGCTGAACCTGATCGGGCAGGATACGCTCGACCAGGCCCTGGCGATGCTGGAGAGGGCGGCCTGTGTCATCACCCCGGATGCCGGTCCAGCCCATTTTGCCGCGGCACTGGGCACGCCGGTGGTCGGACTGTACGCAGCCACGTGGTCACGCCGGTCCGGGCCGCTGGGCAGCCTGGACCACTGCGTCGATCAGTTCCCCGAGGCCGCCCGCAAGTTCACCGGCAAGCCCCCGGAGCAACTTCGCTGGGGCAAACGCCTGGAAAAACCCGGCGTGATGGATCTGATTTCGATAGCAGCAGTCAAGCGTCAGCTCGAACAACTGCTCAGATCACAACACGCCCCAGAGTGAGAACTCTTTCAGTACGTGCAGTCGTCCTCATTTTCCGGACTGGCTTCGCCATCGGCCACATCACGGCGCACGGTCACGTTGGCGGTGGCCGTGGCCCCGAACGGATCGCTGATGGTGTAGCGGAACAGGTTAAAGCCACTGCAACTGGCGCTGATGGTGAACGAAATGGTGCCGTCGTCGTTGATGATCGCGTCCGCCGGCGCCAGGCTTAGCCTGGTGACCTCAATGACTTCGATCGGATCCCCGTCCGGGTCGAAGTCATTGGTCAGCACGTCGACCGCAAACGGCACTCCGGGCGGACCGAAAGCCTCGTCCGGATTGGCCACCGGCGCCTGGTTGGCAAAGGCCACGTCTACTCGAACCGTTGCACTCGCTTCACCACCGCGCCCATCACTGATCGTGTAGGTGAACATGTCTTCGCCGAAAAACAGTTGATCCGGCTGATACACAACCACTTCGCCTGACAAGGCAACCGAGCCGTTGGCGGGCTGGGTGAAGTCGACGATGGACAAAGGGTCTCCGTCCGGATCACTATCGTTGGCCAGAACATCAATCTCCACTGCCTGGGTACGCACGGTGCTTGCCGTGACATCGTTCGCCTCCGGCGGCTGATTGGCCCGCTCCACCGCAACCGTTACCGTCGCCGTCGCCTGCCCGCCGAAGCCGTCGTCAATCTTGTAGGTAAAGGAATCCGTGCCGGAAAAACCCGTCGCCGGCGTGTACAGCACTACATCACCACTAATCACCGCCTCACCGTTGCCGGGCGTGCTCACGCTCACAATGGTCAGCGGATCACCATCCGGGTCGCTGTCGTTGGCCAGTACATCCAATGGGTTGTCGACCGAGTCCTGCTCCACCGTGAAGCGGTTGTCATTGGCCTCCGGCGGCTGGTTGTCAAGGACGATCTCACCTTCGGTCACGGTTTCCGTAACGTTCTCAAAGCGGTAGGTATCCACCACGCGCTTGTGCTGCACCGGATTCCTCAAGGCGCGCCGAATCCACGGCGCCTCTGATGGAATTTCGACCTGACGAAGTTCGGTAATCGGCCCTTCCGGACTCACCCGAACCTGATCAGTACGCGACTGCTCGGTCACAAACGCGATCTCGACCCGCCGATTGCGACTGCGGTTTTCGTCCGAGTCATTGGGATAGCGCGGCTCGTTCTCGCCACGTCCCTCCCAGGTGATCTCATCCGTTTCGATTCCGGATGCCAGGAGATAGTCGACGACCGCCTTCGCTCGCCGCTCGCTCAGGCTCTGGTTGTAGCGCGCCGGGCCGATATCACAGGTGTGACCCACGACCTGGATCTGGCCAAGCAGGCGGCCATCGCGAATGGCCGCGACCAACACAACCAGCGTCTCCCGAGCAGCCGCCTGCAGCTCCGAGCTGTCGAAAGCGAAGGTGGCCTGGTCAGACAAGGTAACCTCCGTAGCCACCGACCGTTCCTCGAAACGGGGCTCCGGCATTATTTCGACCGTCTGCTCACGAAACTGTCGCACCGGCCGATAGTGCCGGCCAAAACTGTAGCTGTACACCAGGGAACCCCGCAGATCGCTGCGGTCATCTACCAGCGGGCCACGCCGCTCCACCCAGCCGCCTCGCAGGGAGAGACTATGGGGGCTGTCGGCAAAAAATCGATCGGCCGAGAACGAGGCGGTGATCTGGGAGTTCCCAAAGTCGCCTTTCTCGTAATCAAAACCACCCTGCAGACGCAACAGCCGGCTGTCATAGTATCGACCGGCGCGCAGGCCAACGCCCCAGTCAAACGGCTTCTCAAACAATTCGGTGACGCGCTCAAGTTGATCGACCCGGCTAAAGCCCCGTCCGTCCAACTCACCCCGCACCAGCAAATCGCTCAGATCCACCGCCCGGTTGACCAGCCTTTCATCGGTCAAGGCACGCATGCCGTACAAACCGAGAAACCAGTCCTCGTATTCATACCCGACACCCAGCGACAGCTTCCGGTCGTCATGCTGGTTTTGATCGGCCGCGATGAACAGTTTGGCGACCCGACCATCGGTGTACACCGGACCGCCTGGGCCCGCTTCCGAGGTTCCGGAGAACAGCCAGTGGTAGTTCAGTTTGACGCCGCCGGCACCTTTGCGGCCGAGCCAGCCCTCACCAATCAAGGCCGACGTCGGAGACTCGTTAAGAGTCGCCATGAACTCACCAATCAGGTCGAACTCCGTATCGATCCCAACGCCGACCCGGTAGCGGTCGCCGACAAAGGTCAGCGTCGGTGACTGGCTCATCGACCGGGCTTCATCGGCTTCGAAATCGCCACTCTGGGCCGAAAGGCTGCCGGCGAAACCGATGAGTACGGCAAGTAGGACCTTTTTCATGGGAGAAACCTTGGGATTTCTTGTAACGAAGACCAGAGCGGAGTATACAGCCAGAAACGCCGCGAAGACCTAAGGTGCATACTCCCGATAGGATTTTTCCTCGACGATTTTCGAGCCCAGCAGCTGATTGATGGCCTTTTTCAGGGCGGCGCGCTGATCGTTGGTGATATAGACCGAGCGGGCCAGCTCGATGAACCGGTCACCGAAGCGCCGGGCGCGCTCCTCATCGCGGATTGCGTCCTCGATGTCCCACAATTTTTGGTTGACTGTTTTCAACTCCGCCCGAAGAGCGCTGACTTCATCGGTGTCGAGATCGGCGTTCTGCCACACTGCATCCAGCAGTTGCTTTTCATGCGCCACGTTGGCGCGCTGTTCGCGATCGCCAATGCGCTCGGACTTGATCTCGAGGATGGTGAGCTTGTCGAGCAACTCGCCGGGAGATATGGGTGTCAGCAACTGCATGCCATGAACGCTCTTGAACAGGAAAAAGGCCGCCGGGAAACCGGGCGGCCTTTTTTAAAGCACAGCGGGAACAGAAAGACCAGCCGAACGGATCAGTCCTGGCTGGTCTTGAGCGCTTTCATGCTCAGGCGAATCCGGCCCTGCTTGTCGACTTCCAGAACCTGCACCTTGACCTTGTCGCCTTCGGCGAGTTCGTCGGTGACGTTTTCCACTCGCTTGTCGGAAATCTGCGAGATGTGTACCAGACCGTCCTTGCCCGGCAGAATCGTCACGAAAGCCCCGAAGTTCATGATCTTGGTCACCGTGCCTTCGTACACCGCGCCGACCTCGACGTCAGCCGTGATCTGCTCGATGCGCTTGCGCGCCTCATCGGCAGCGAGCTGGTTGACCGAGGCTATGGTCACGGTACCGTCATCCTGAATGTCGATGGTCGTCCCCGTCTCCTCGGTGATGGCGCGAATCGTGGAACCACCCTTGCCGATCACGTCGCGGATCTTGTCCGGATGCACCTTCATGGTGAACAGACGCGGCGCATACTGGCTCATTTCCGAGCGCGCCGTGCTGATCACTTCGTTCATCTGGCCAAGGATGTGGCTACGACTATCACGGGCCTGGCTCAACGCCACGCGCATGATTTCTTCGGTAATGCCGTCGATCTTGATGTCCATCTGCAGCGCGGTCACCCCATCATCGGTGCCGGCAACCTTGAAATCCATGTCGCCGAGATGATCCTCATCGCCAAGGATATCGGTCAGAACCGCAAACCGCTCGCCGTCCTTGATCAGCCCCATTGCGATGCCGGCAACCGGTGCCTTGATCGGCACACCGGCATCCATCAGCGCCAGTGAACCGCCACAAACAGAGGCCATCGAGCTCGAACCATTGGATTCAGTGATTTCTGAAACCAGGCGGATTACATACGGAAAGTCCTCCGCCTTGGGGATCACCGCCATCAGGGCGCGCTTGGCCAGGCGGCCGTGCCCGATTTCGCGCCGCTTGGGCCCCAGCATGAAGCTGGTTTCGCCGACGCAGAAAGGCGGGAAATTGTAGTGAAGCATGAAATGCTCTTTGTACTCACCCTCGATGGCGTCGATGATCTGGGCATCACGCCCGGTGCCCAGGGTGGTCACGACCATGGCCTGAGTCTCGCCACGGGTAAACAGCGAAGAGCCATGAGTGCGGGGAAAGACGCCAACATGCATGTCCAGCGGACGTACGGTGGTCAAGTCGCGGCCGTCGATGCGCGGGTTGCCCGACAGAATGCGATCGCGGACCAGGTTCTTTTCCAGCTTGCCGAAAGCCTCCTTGACCTCGTCGAGCTCGGGCACGTTTTCAGCACCCTCAGGCCGCAACTCGTCGAGCACTTTCTGGCGCAGGGCCGAAACGGCATCACGACGCGCCATCTTGTCGGTAATCGCATAGGCTTCGGTCAACCCGGCGGAGGCCACCTCGGCCACCCGCTCGGCTAGGCCTTCCGGCTTGGCTGCAGGCTGCCAGTCCCACTGCGGCCTGCCCGCCTCGGCGGCGAGTTCCTCGATCGCCTGGACCGCAATCTGCATCTGCTCGTGACCAAACGTGACCGCGCCCAGCATCTGGTCTTCGGTCAGCAGGTCAGCCTCGGACTCCACCATCAACACGGCCTTGGAGGTTCCGGCAACCACCAGATCCAGGCGCGACTCCTCGAGCTGGCTCTGGGTCGGGTTCAGCACATACTGGTCGTTGATGAAGCCGACCCGGGCAGCACCAATCGGGCCGTCGAACGGCAGGCCGGCCAGGGCCACAGCCGCCGATGCACCAATCAAAGAGGGAATATCGCCGTCGACTTCCGGATTGGAAGACATCACGGTGGCGATGACCTGGGTTTCATTCATGAAACCATCGGCGAACAACGGCCGCAGGGGGCGGTCGATCAGTCGCGAGGTCAGGGTTTCTTTCTCGGTGGGGCGGCCTTCACGCTTGAAAAACCCGCCGGGAATGCGGCCCGCGGAATAGAATTTTTCCTGATAATTGCACGTCAAGGGGAAAAAAGCCTGGCCCGGCTTGACCTCCTTGCGGGCCACGGCGGTGACCAGCACAACCGTATCAGCCATCGTGACCAGCACGGCACCGTCAGCCTGGCGGGCCACATGCCCGGTTTCCAGGGTGACGTCGTGCTCGCCAAATTTGAATGTCTTGGTAAATTTTTTCACTACATCTCTCCACTTGTCGCAATACAAGACACCCCGGAACAGCCATCACAGCCGCCGGAGTGTTCCATTCCAGTCGGAAAGTCCTTCGAAGCCTTAACGACGCAGGCCCAGACGCTGGATCAGGTCACGGTAGCGCTGGACGTCTTTTTTCTTCACGTAGTCCAGCAACGACCGGCGCTGATTGACCAGCTTGAGCAGGCCCCTGCGAGAGTGGTGATCTTTCTTGTGCTCTGCAAAATGACCCTGCAGATCCTGGATGCGCGCGGTCAACAGTGCAACCTGCACCTCCGGGGATCCGGTGTCGCCCTCGGACAACTGGTGTTCCTTGACAACCTGCTGTTTCTGTTCTGCCGTCAATGACATGGTGTACTCACAATTTTGAAAAGTCGGTGGGCGACCAGGCTTTTTCAGAAAACCCCCTCGAAAGCGCCGCCCCGGCGTTTGCTGCCAGGATCGGAACCGAGCTGGGCTTTAGGCAAAAGCCTGAAAATGCGCCCGCATTCAATACAGCAGGGCATTGTACCCGCTCGCATCGGCAGGTGACAAGCAAAACGAACAGATTCCGAATGCACGCTGGTGGCAGGCTACAATGTTCATCCGTGCACCGCCGGGAGTCCAGATGCCGAGGCTGGAAAGCAAAATCAATCGCCAGGATGTGGAATTCCACCAGCGGGACGGGCACCACCGCGCCCTGGCCAGGCAACTGCAGGACCATCTTGAGCAGGCTGCTCTCGGCGGCCCGGAGCGCGCGCGCGAAAAGCACGCCGCGCGCGGCAAACTGTTACCCGGGGAAAGAATTCGGCTGCTGCTCGACCCGGGCAGCCCGTTCCTTGAAATCGCACCGCTGGCGGCCCACGGACTGTACGACAATGAAGCGCCCGGGGCCGGCGTGATTGCCGGCATCGGACGCATCGCAGGCAGCGAGTGCCTGGTTGTCGCCAACGATGCCACGGTGAAGGGCGGCACCTATTATCCGCTGACCGTCAAAAAGCATTTGCGCGCGCAGCAAATTGCCCTGGAAAATCACCTGCCGTGCCTGTACCTGGTGGACTCTGGCGGCGCTTTTTTACCGATGCAGGACGAGGTTTTTCCGGACCGCGATCATTTCGGCCGCATTTTCTACAACCAGGCCCGGCTCTCGGCACGCAACATCCCGCAGATCGCCGTGGTCATGGGCTCTTGTACGGCCGGCGGCGCCTATGTGCCGGCCATGTGCGATGAAGCCGTCATCGTGCGCGAGCAGGGCACGATCTTTCTGGGTGGCCCACCGCTGGTCAAGGCCGCCACGGGTGAGGAGGTCGATGCCGAAACGCTGGGCGGGGCCGATACCCACACCCGCCTGTCCGGCGTTGCCGACCATTTCGCTGAAAACGATGCGCATGCCCTGGCCATCGCCCGGGATCTGGTCAACAACCTCAACCGGCCGCCGCCGCGGCTGATGCCGGCGCGCGCACCCCGGGAGCCGGCCTTCCCGATCGATGACCTCTACGGCATCCTGCCAACCGATACACGCTACCCGTTCGAGGTACGCGAAGTCATTGCCCGGCTGGTCGACGGCTCGGAATTCTCGGAGTTCAAGGCTCGCTACGGCACCACTCTGGTCTGCGGCTGGGCCTCCATCCATGGCTACCGGGTAGGCGTCGTGGCCAACAACGGCATCCTGTTTTCCGAATCGGCCCTCAAAGGCGCCCACTTCATTCAGTTGTGCAACCAGCGCGATGTGCCGCTGGTTTTTCTGCAAAACATTACCGGGTTTATGGTCGGGAAAAAATACGAGCAGGCCGGCATCGCCAAGGACGGCGCCAAGATGGTGACCGCGGTGGCCTGTTCCCATGTTCCGAAATTCACCGTCATCATCGGTGGCTCCTTCGGGGCCGGCAACTACGCCATGTGCGGCCGTGCCTACCAGCCGCGCTTTCTCTGGACCTGGCCCAATGCTCGCATCTCGGTCATGGGCGGCGAGCAGGCGGCCAGCGTCCTGGCCACGGTTCGGCGCGACGCGCTGGTTGGACGAGGTGAGGACTGGTCGGTAGCGGACGAAGAGGCCTTCAAGGCGCCAATCCGCGAACAGTACGAGACGCAGGGTCATCCGTACTATGCCACGGCGCGCCTGTGGGACGACGGCATTATCGACCCGGTCGACACCCGCCGTGTTCTTGGCCTGGCGCTGGCAGTAGCCGCCAGCGCACCGACCGAGCCCGGGCGCTTCGGCGTATTCCGGATGTAGCCACTTGAAGGAACCTGACCTGGATATGAGCGACCTGCTGCAAAGCCAGACCAACGAGCGCGGCGTGGTGACTTTGACCCTGAACCGGCCCGCCGTGCACAACGCGTTCAATGCCGAACTGGTCGCGGCGCTCAGCGACGCCTTCGATCGGCTCGTCTCCGACCAGTCGCGGATGTTGATCCTGACCGGCGAAGGGTTATCGTTCTCGGCCGGGGCCGACCTGCACTGGATGCGTGAAATGGCCGCCGGCAGCGAGGAAGACAACCGCAGCGACGCGCGCAAGCTGGCCGCCATGCTGCGCCGACTCGATCAACTGCCCTGCCCCACCATCGCTCGCGTCAACGGCCATGCCTTTGGCGGCGGCGTTGGCCTGATTGCCTGCTGTGATCTGGCGGTAAGCCCCGAACATGCCCGCTTCGGCCTGACCGAAGTCCGGCTGGGCCTGGCCCCGGCGACCATTGCCCCGTTCGTGGTTGCACGCATCGGCGTCAATCATGCCCGGCGCTACATGCTCACGGGAGAGCGGGTGGATGCCCAGACGGCGCAGCGCATCGGCCTGATCACCGATGTCGTCCCGCCAGGCCAACTCGACGGACACATCACCGACCTGGTCGATCTCCTGCTCAGCGGTGGGCCGAGGGCCCAGGCTCGGGTCAAATCCCTCATCCGGCTGGTCAGCACCTGGCAGGCTGACCCGGAAGAACTGGATCGGCGAACTTCCGAAACCATTGCCGCACTGCGGGTGTCGCGCGAAGGCCAGGAAGGCTTGAGCGCTTTCCTTGAAAAGCGGCAGCCGGCCTGGGTGGCCGGGAAAAACCGAAGCGCCGATGGAACGGGAACATGATCCATGTTCGATAACATTCTGATCGCCAACCGCGGCGAGATTGCCTGTCGCATCATTGCGACCTGTCGCCGCCTGGGTATTCATGCGACCGCGGTCTTTTCCGAGGCCGACACCAATGCCCGCCATGTCCGCATGGCCGACACGGCGATCTGCATCGGGCCGGCCGCGGCGGCCGAATCCTACCTGCGCGGCGATCGCCTGATCAGTGCCGCGCACGAATGCGGTGCCCAGGCCATCCACCCTGGCTACGGCTTCCTGTCGGAAAATGCTGCTTTCGCGCGCGCCGTCGAACGGGCCGGTCTGGTGCTGATCGGACCCAGCGCCGAGACCATGGAACTGATGGGCTCCAAGGCCGCGGCCAAGGCCCGGATGGAGCCGGCCGGCGTGCCCCTGATCCCCGGCTACCATGGCGCCGGGCAGGGCGATGAAGCGCTCCTGACCCAGGCCCGTCAAATCGGCTTTCCGCTGATGCTCAAGGCTGCGGCCGGCGGCGGCGGCAAGGGCATGCGCGTGGTGCAAGCCGCCGAGCACTTTGGCGAGGCTCTGCAAGCCGCCCGCCGCGAGGCGGCCGGAGCCTTCGGTGACCAGCGCATGATTCTGGAGCGCTACCTGGAACGCCCGCGCCACATCGAGGCGCAGGTTTTCGCCGATAGCCACGGCAATACCATGCATCTGTTCGAACGCGACTGCTCAAGCCAGCGCCGTCACCAGAAGATCATCGAGGAAGCCCCCGCGCCTGGCCTGCCTGCGGGTCTGCGCGAAGATCTGCTGGCCGCGGCTGTGCGAGCGGCCAAAGCGGTCAACTACCGCGGCGCGGGCACGGTGGAATTCCTGGTCGATGGCGAGGAATTCTTTTTTCTCGAGATGAATACCCGTCTCCAGGTCGAACACCCGGTGACCGAAATGATCACCGGACTGGATCTGGTCGAGTGGCAAATTCGCGTTGCCGCCGGACAGCCCCTGCCACTGCGGCAGGAGGCGATCAGCCTCAATGGCCACGCCATGGAAGCCCGCATCTACGCCGAGGATCCGGCACGCGGGTTCGTGCCCTCCAGTGGCCGCATCGACCGCCTGCGCCTGGCTTCGGGTTCGGCTGTGCGCGTTGACAGCGGAGTCGATGCCGGCGACCAGGTCAGCATGCACTACGACCCCTTGATCGCCAAGCTGGTGGTGCATGCGGATCACCGCGAGGCCTGCCGGACCCGGCTCCTGGAAGCTCTCAAGACCAGCTTCATTGCCGGCCCGACCACCAACCTCGGATTTCTCCAGGCGCTGGCCGGTTCCCAAGCCTTTGCCGACGGCCGCATCGATACCGGCCTGCTGGATCGTGAACCTGACATCGGGCAAGCCATCGCCGAGCCTCCAGGCGCTGTCCTGGCCGCAGCCGCCGCGCACTGGCTGGTGGGCGAGGAAGCGCAGGACAGCTGGCCCGGACCCTGGAGTCACTGCGACGGCTGGCGCCTGGGCGTTGCGGCCGGTCGCAGTCTGGAAATCGAATGCGGCCCCAGGCGCCAGCTGGTGCAGGCCAGGGGCGTTGCCGGCGAGTACCACATGCAGGTGGCCGATGGTGCGCATCGAGTCCGGCTGCAGGCACTGGGCGATGCCTGCTACGGGCTGCTCGTTGACGATCAGGCCCATCGTATCTGGATCCACAAACAGGATGAACTGCAACTGGAGGTCTGTCTCGGCCCTGACCGATGGACCTGCATACGCCACCCTCGCTTCGAGGCCGCCACATCCGGCGGCATCGGCGACGGGCGCATTCTCGCGCCCATGCCCGGCAAGATCCTCGAGGTTCGAGCGACCGCTGGCGACGCGGCCAAGGAAGGGGAAACGCTGCTGATCATGGAGGCCATGAAAATGGAGCTGGCGGTCAAGGCTCCCTTTGCCGGACGCATCGAAGAGCTTGCCGTGGCGGCCGGCAGCATGGTCGAGGCCGACGCCTGGCTGCTGACTCTGGCGCCAACTGCGGCACCCGCTCCCTGAAGAGCTACTCCGCCGGGCCTTCCGGCAAATCGCCGGAGGGCTCATCACCCCTCAAATACGGCCGCAGACAGGCCACGACCATGGCCGCCCCGCTATTGACGACCCAGCGCGACGGCTCCGCCAGACACTGGCCGGCGAAGCGCATATTGGCCCTGGAGACTTGCCCGAAGGCGCGCACCAGGCTGCCCGGGCCACGCACCGACAGCAGGCAATCCAGGTTGCTGCGCGCCAGGTCCAGCCCATCGTGCAACAAGCCGCCGTAAAGGTCGGTCAGGGCCAGCATCTGCAGGCGCATCTCATCGCTGATCGGTTGGGTGCGCTCAACCATCCCCAGGTGGACAACCGGCAGCCCCAGTTGGTCGGCCAGGTCGGGATACTGAGCGCGCAAGCTCGCCAGATCGCTCATCGGATCCTGCGAGCCATCGTCAGCCGCCATGATTTCTTCCCAGTCGGTGGCATTCAGCACGGCTTCCGCGCGACCGTAGAACACCGCCTCTTCTTCGCGCATGTGGATGCGCGTGTGGCCGACGTAGCCACGGATGCGCTCGGCCAGGCGCTGGCCGCGCGGACCGGCAAGATCCCGGGCTGGAATCTCGGCCAGTTCGGCGGCCAGTTCCTCGGCCTGACGCTCTCCGGTTTCATGTTCGTGCGACAGACCGCGCAAGGTCTGATCCAGCGCATGGTCACGGCGCCGAATGCGGGCAAACAGTCGGTCTTCGCGCGGATGGTGGAAGGTGTGGTGGTAGCGCAGCAGGTAGCGCAGCGCGTCTACCAGCACGCGGCGGGCTCGTTCGGACGGTTCGGACAGTTGCGTAAGCTGGGCATCGATTTCGCGCAGCACCCGCGACAACCCGGCATGATCCCGGCGCAGGCTGGCCATGAAGTCCCCGCCGGGGCCTTGATGACCGGCAGTGGAACGATCGGTCATGGGCATCGCTCGCGAATGAAATCAGCCAGCCGGGCGATGGCCCGACCCGACTCCGGGGCAAAAGACAACGCCTGCCAGCCATGCGGCATGCGATCCCAGACTTCCAGTTCGGCCGCCACACCGGCGCTCCGGGCCGACTCGGCACAACGGCGCGAATCATCCAGCAGAATTTCGTCGCCACCGACCTGAAAAAACAGGGGCGGGAAGCCGGCAAAGTCACCGTAGACCGGTGACACATAAGGGTGGTCGACCAGTTCGGTCTTGCCGCCGAGGTACATGGCGCGAATATCATCACCCCGTTCCATGCTCAGCACAGCGTCGCTGGCCGCGTTGCGAATCCTTGAGCCGGATTCGGAGGCGTCCGTCAAATCGGCCGCCGGCGACATCAGCACAGCACCGGCCGGCATCGGCAGACCCTGATCACGCGCTGCCAGCAACATCGCCAGGGCCAGGCAGCCTCCGGCCGACATCCCGCTGACAAACAGATGCTGCGGTGCCACGCCAAGTTCCAGCAACTGGCGATAGGCCTCAAGGCAATCGTCCAGCCCTGCCGGGTAAGGAAACTCAGGAGCAAGGCGGTAGAAAGCCAGTCGCCCGCGGGCGTTGGCGGCCCGGCACAGACGCGCCAGCAGCAGCCGTTCAGCCTGCTCGAAACGGGTCATGAAGGCCCCGCCAGGCAGGTGCAGAATGACTCTTTCTGTCGGCCCGTCAAGCGGGGTCAGCCACTCCCCGTCGCAGTGCTGCAGAGACGGCACCAGATCAATCTGGATATCGTCGGGAAGCCCCGGAAAAAAGCGTTCCATGGCCTTGATCCGGGCCCGCATTCCGGCCACCGAAAAGTCGCGCCGGAGCGACTGCCGGATGGTCATTCGTCCCAGCAGGGCGGCGGTTCGGGTTTGCCAGCTGACCATATCAGGCGGGTGCTTCTCCGGTAATGATTAGCGCTTCATCATACTATTTATCGCTCGCCGGGCCTGCCTTCCGGTTTTTTTAGACAACATCAGCTCAAGCAGTGGAATCTTCCGGCCCGTTGCCTCTCTCCGCCAGGCCTGCAGCTTGCGAGTATAAAGCGAAGTGGCCAGTGCCCTACAATCCGCCCCTTGTATCTCCATGTTGTAGACCGCTGCGTGTCAAGCCAGCTGACCAAACTGCACCCAGCCATCAGCGGACTGCTGGTGGTACTTCTGCTCGCAACCGTGGCCTGGCTGGCAGCGGCCTGGCTCAACCGCGGCCTTGGCCCGCTCCCGCCGCTGCCGTCCTCACCGATGGTGATTGCCATCGGGCTGGGCCTGGCGCTTTCCCCGCTGAGCGCGCGCCGACCGGGCCTTGAACCCGGGCTTGCAGTGGCGCGCGGCGTCCTGCTCAAAACCGCCGTAGTCCTGATCGGCCTGCGCCTGAGCATCGCCGACCTGTGGGCGCTGGGCGGGCAGGCTCTGCCGCTGGTGGCGATCACGGTCATCACCGGACTGGTACTGGTGCTCGGACTGCTCCGATTGCTGAAAGTCGAGCGACGCCTGAGCGGCCTGCTTGCCGCCGGCACGGCCGTCTGTGGCGCCTCGGCCATCGCCGCCCTGGCACCGGCGGTGCGCGCCCGCTCGAACGAAACCTGTTACGCACTGGCCTGCATTGCGCTGATCGGCCTGATCGCGACCGTGGCCTATCCGCTGCTGCTGCCGCGCTGGCTGGACGATCCGACCCTGGTAGGCCTGGTGCTGGGCAGTGCGGTACACGATACCGCCCAGGTCACGGCAGCAGCCAGCATGCACCAGCAACTCTGGCAAGTAGACGGCACCCTGGATGCGGCCACCGTAACCAAGCTCCTGCGCAACATGAGCCTGATCTTCGTGATTCCCTTGCTGGCCTGGCTGCTGGCCGACCGCGGCCGGCTGCAAAGCGCGCCTTTCCCCCTGTTTATCCTGGCCTTCATCGGCCTGGCCGGGGTTCGAACCCTGATCGACGCGAGCAGCTTCGGCGATGAGCCGCTCTGGCATTCGGTGCTGCTCGGTCTGCACCATCTCAGCCAGCTGCTGTTTGCCATGGCCATGGCCGCGCTGGCCCTGGGCATCCGCCCGCGTGATCTGCAGTCCCTGGGCTGGCGCCCGGCGCTCGTGGCCCTGGCAGCCGCGAGCGGCATGCTCGGCGTGGCCCTGCTATGGGTCCTGGCGAGGCCTGGATTGTGAGCAGCGCGCCCTCTCCGGATTCAGGCTGGCAGGCAACCTCGCTGCTGACCTATGGTCGGCGCGCACTCGCCCTGGTGTGGGCAACCAGCCCATTGTTGACCATTGCGCTGGCGCTGCTGACCCTTCTGGCGGGTCTGCTGCCGGCCGGGATCGCATGGGTCGGAAAGTTTCTGGTCGACAGCGTCGTGGCTGCCATCCAGGACGACGCATTGCGCCCTGAAGTCTGGCTCTGGCTGTCGGTCGAGGCTGGCCTGGTGGCCACCATGGCCGCCGTGCAGACCGGGTTGAGCATCTGCAACAACCTGCTCCGGGCCCGGCTCGGCCACCGGGTCAACGTGATGATTCTGGAAAAGGCCCAGCAGCTGGAACTGGCTCAGCTCGAAGATGCCGAGTTCTACGACCGCCTGACCCGGGCCCGACGCGAAGCCTCTTCCCGGCCGCTGGCCCTGGTTCAGAAGACCTTTGGCGTAATCCAGAACGGCATCGCCATCCTGAGTTTCAGCGGCCTGCTGCTGGCCTTCTCACCGTGGGCCGTGCTGTTGCTCATCTTCGGCGGTCTGCCGGCGTTTTTCGCCGAGGCGAAGTTCGCCGGGCAGGCCTACCGGCTGTTTCGCTGGCGCTCCCCGGAGACGCGCGAAATGATGTACCTGGAGTCTGTCCTCGCGCGCGAGGACTACACCAAGGAGGTCAAGTTGTTCGGTCTGGGGCCGAGACTGCTGGATCGCTACAAGGCCATTTTTCGCAAGATCTTTCGCGAAGACCGGGCCCTGACCATCCGCCGCGGCTGGTGGGCCTTCGGTCTGGGGCTGGTTGGCACGGCCACCCTGTATGTTGCCTTTGCCTGGGTGGTGCTGGCCACCGTGTCCGGTCAGCTTTCGCTGGGCGAAATGACCATGTACATCCTGGTCTTCAAGCAAGGGCAGTCGGCAGTCAGCGCCAGCCTGACGGCAATCAATGGGATGTACGAGGACTACCTCTACCTGAGCAGCCTGTATGAATTCCTCGAACTGCCGGTGCGCCCCCGCAGCGGCGGGGTCAGCAAGGGCACGCGGCCCGGAGCCGGTCTGGAAATCGAGAATCTGTCGTTTCACTATCCCGGCGGCACTGCGCCGGCGCTCGACTCGGTTCATCTCACGCTCCGGCCCGGCAGCAGCCTGGCCCTGGTCGGCGAAAACGGCTCCGGCAAGACCACGTTGACCAAACTGATCGCCGGGCTCTATGAAATCGAGCGTGGCGATATCCGCCTCGACGGCACCTCGCTCAAGGATTGGGACACGCGCGTTCTGCAGGACCGTATCGGCGTCATCTTTCAGGATTTTGCCCGCTATCAATGGCTGGTCGGCCACAACATCGGCGCCGGCGACGTGCGCGACTTCGACACCGAGACGCGCTGGCACGAAGCGGCTGAAAAAGGCCTGGCCGACGCGTTTGTTCGCGAACTCCCGTCCGGATATCGCACCCAGCTGGGACGGTGGTTCAAGGATGGGCAGGAACTCTCGGGCGGCCAGTGGCAAAAGATCGCCCTGGCCCGCGCCTTCATGCGGGCCGATGCCGACATCCTGATCCTGGACGAACCCACTGCCGCGATGGACGCCAAGGCGGAAGCCGAGGTCTTCGAACATTTCCAGGCCATGGCCAAAAACCAGATTCTGATCCTGATCTCGCACCGTTTTTCGACCGTGCGCAGAGCCGATCAGATCGCCGTGATGGATCAGGGGCGGATCATCGAGCTGGGCAGTCACGAGGAGCTCATGGCTCGTGGCGGGCGCTACGCGCAGCTGTTCGAGTTGCAGGCTCGAGCCTATCGATAGGCTCACCGACGGCATCGTGAACCGCCGTGCTGTCCGGTCAATCAGCGAGCGTGAGCCGGGAGACTTTCTGGAAGCCTCTGGGCAGCTTGCGACCGCGCTGGGCGCGCTCGCCCCAGTAGTTTTCAGTGTCGTTCCAGCTCAAGCGCAGGTAGCGCTGACCGGCCCAGACCAGGCAGTCCTGGCCGGCGGCGATGGCGATGGCTCCGGCCAGCTTTTCGCCTTGCTTGCGAGCCTTGGGCGGGATATTGATCAGCTTGTTACCCTTGCCGCGCGCCAGCTCCGGTAGTTCACTCAGGTAAAACGCCAGCAGATAGCCCTCGGATGTAGCGGTAACCAGCACACCCTCTTCCGAATCAACGATCGGCGCCAGCGGCAGCACGTCAGCCCCGGCCGGAACGCTCAACAGGCGTTTGCCTGCTTTCTGACGGGTCTGCAGGTGCTCAAGCCGGGTCACGAAACCATAGCCGGCATCGCTGACCACCAGCACCCTGTCCTCCGGCGCGCCGATCATCAGGCTGCGGAAGGCCGCACCGGCCGGCGGTGAAAAGCGCCCCGTGAGCGGCTCGCCCAGGCTGCGCGCGCTGGGCAGTTCGTGTGCCGGTAACGAATAACTGCGCCCGGTGGAGTCGATGAAACAGGCCGGCTGGTTGCTGCGACCACGCGCCGCGGCGAGGTAGGCATCACCGGAGCGGTAATTGAGCTCCTCGGCCCGGATTTCGTGACCCTTGGCTGCTCGGACCCAGCCTTGCTCGCTCAAGACCACGGTCACCGGCTCCGAGGCCACCAGGTCGGTCTCCTTCAGCGCCTGCGCGGCCTGGCGCTCGACCAGGCGCGAGCGACGCGCGTCGCCGTACTTCTCGGCATCCTCCAGCAATTCATCGCGGATCAGTCGGGTCAGCTTTTTCGGTGAGCCCAAAACAGCCTCGAGCTGCCGGCGCTCAGTCTCCAGCTCGTCCTTCTCGCCGCGAATCTTCATTTCCTCCAGGCGGGCGAGATGCCGAAGTTTGAGTTCCAGGATCGCCTCGGCCTGGGTACCGGTCAGCTGGAAGCGTTCCATCAGCACTGGCTTGGGCTGGTCCTCGGTGCGGATGATGTGGATCACCTCATCAATATTCAGAAAGGCAATCAACAGGCCATCCAGCACGTGCAGCCGATCGACCACCTGGTCCAGGCGGAACTCCAGGCGGCGGGTAACGGTGGCGCGGCGGAATGCCAGCCACTCGAAGAGCAGTTCCCGAAGATTGCGAACGCCCGGGCGGCCGTCGTTACCGATGACGTTGAGATTGACCCGGACAGACTTTTCCAGATCGGTGGTTGCAAACAAGTGATCCATCAGTGCGGTAGCATCCACCCGGTTGCTGCGCGGCACGATGACCAGGCGGGTCGGATGTTCATGATCGGACTCGTCGCGAAGATCAGCCACCATCGGCAACTTCTTCGCCTGCATCTGGGCGGCGATCTGTTCGAGCACCTTGGCTGGCGAGACCTGATGCGGCAGGGCAGTGATGATGACCTCTTCGCCCTCGCGCTCCCAGACCGCGCGCTGGCGAATACCGCCATGGCCGGTTTCATAAACCCTGAGGATGTCCTGGCGCGAGGTGACGATTTCACCGCCAGTCGGGAAGTCCGGACCCTGAATGTGCTCACACAATTCGGCAACGCTGGCGGTTTTTTTCTCCAGCAGGCGCACGCAGGCAGCGACCACCTCGCGCAAATTGTGGGGCGGGATGTCGGTGGCCATACCAACGGCAATTCCCTGGCCACCGTTGAGCAGCAGGTTGGGCAGGCGCGCCGGCAGCAGTTTCGGCTCTTTGAGCGTGCCGTCGAAATTGGGCACCCAGTCGGCCGTACCCTGCCCCAGCTCGGCCAGCAGGGTGCGCGCATAGGGCGCCAAGCGCGACTCGGTGTAGCGCATGGCGGCAAAGGATTTGGGATCGTCGGGTGAGCCGAAGTTGCCCTGCCCATCGACCAGCGGATAACGATAGGAGAACGGCTGAGCCATCAACACCATGGCCTCGTAACAGGCCGAATCACCGTGCGGATGGAACTTGCCGATCACGTCGCCAACCGTGCGCGCTGACTTCTTGGGCTTGGCCGCAGCCGACAGACCCAGTTCGCTCATGGCGTAGACGATGCGGCGCTGGACCGGTTTAAGGCCGTCGCCCAAGTGCGGCAAGGCCCGGTCCAGCACAACGTACATGGCGTAGTCAAGGTAGGCCCGCTCGGCATATTCGCGCAGCGGAACCTGTTCATACAGGGAAGATGGCAGGCTGGATTCGCTCATGCCCGCGATTGTCGCCCAGATCAGCTTCGGATGTCAGGCCGGCACGAGCCGGCGGGGCGAGTTGGTCTTGGGCCAGTGTACCCCGTCGTTAATCCTGTGACTTTCAGCTGAGCGCTTTCCGGCTCGCTGAAAGTCACAGGATTAACGACGGGGTACACTAGACCAGCCCGGCAAGCATCAGGCCGATGACAATGGCGGTCACGCCTGCAGCCGTTGCGAACATGAGTCCCGGCATCAGCTCCCGGGTCGCTCCGGCCTGTCGGGCGCCGGTGCCGCTGCGTTGTCGGCCCAACGGAGCCGGACGGCGCCGCTCAGAGGCATCACGCAATTCCTCCAACAGCCGATCGACCATGAGATCGCTGAACTGATGCGGCTCGAATGCTTCGAGGCGGTCGACCTCCAGCATGCGCCGGATGCGTCGATCCACGTTCATGAATTTCATGCTCCAGAGCTGGAACATTCGCTGTCGAACCGGCCGTTTGCTCAGGAGGGTAACGTCGCGATGACGATCATCGCGCAGCAAGCGGTCGTAGAGGTTCTCCACAACCGAGCGCTCTCCTTCCAGACACTGGAAGAAGTAGCCATCGCCACAGCACAACACCCCACCGATTTCCCGCGGCTCGTTGTTACGCCGCGATTGGCGGAGAATGTCGGCGACGACGGGATCCATCTGGTCGCCGGTAGCGCTGGGCTCGAAGTTGATCCTGCTGGCGTAGACCAGGCGGAGAAGATCTCCCATGGGTAAAAGCATCGTTGAAAAAATTCACCGCCAAGATACCCCCCGCCACGCAAGACCTCGTGAAAGCGTCGGCCGCCTGGTCGAAAGACGGCCGACGGGTGCAGCGCACCATCAATCAGCGTTTGACAAAGCGCAAGGTGAAGCGATCCGACTCCCCGATAGCACGGAAGTGATCTGCCGTTTCCTCGCCCTCGCGCAGGCCCGGAGGCAGACTCCAGACGCCGGACGGATGATCAGCAGTATCCCTGGGGTTGGCGTTGATTTCAGCACTCGCGTCCAGCCGGAAACCGTGCGACTCGGCCATGGCCACGACCCAGCTTTGGTGAACGTATCCGGAACGAGCTTCAGGGTCTTGCTCACGATCCTCTGGCAGACGGTGACCGACGACTCCCAGCACACCGCCGGGTTTGAGCACCGCGTGTGCGCCGTCCAGCACATCGCCAAAAGTGCCCGCACGTTTGTAGCCATGGACGTTGCGAAAAGTCAACACCATATCGGCGCTGCCGGGCTCACCGAGCCAGGTCAATTCGGGCGGATCAAAGGCCACGATCTCGATGTTGCCGAAACGGTCCGAGTCCGCAATACGCTCTTCGAACTGACCGCGAATGCGGATATAGAAATCCGGAACGTTGTCGCCATCCATATTCCAGTGGGCTGCGATCAGCTGGCCGTCGTCTTTCAGGTAGGGACCGAGAATCTCGGTGTACCAGCCGCCCGAGGGTGATAGTTCGACCACGGTCATCTCGGGCTGCAAGCCAAAAAACTGCAGCGTTTCAAAGGGGTTGCGCTGATCATCACGGGCAGAATGGGGCACCGGGCGATCCGGGTCATCAATCACCTCGCGCAAGCGGTCATCGGCCAGCGCCGGAACTATCAGCATCACAAAAACCAGCACGCTGGCCGACAGGCGAATCAATGGCATCTGATTTTTCTCCTTGGCAAAAGCAACAAATCTGCAATCACGTGCACTCCTTAGCTGAGGATTGCGCGCACCTGGAACAATCCATGTCCGCTCCTGAGGTACTTGGCCTCAAACGGAGTCAGGGTTTGATCCGGCCTTAAAGATAGCATTTGCACGTCGGCGACACGGTCCGCCAATTCCAGGGCGGCCGCAAACTCCTCGGCATACAGTTCAAAATTGGTTCTCAATTCCAGCTGACCACCCAGACCTAGCAAATCCGGCCAAACAGGATGGGCATGCCAGCGGCGACGTAGATGCCTCGCTTTCGGCCAGGGGTTCGGGTACAGCAGGTACTGTCTTTCGAGAGTCCACCGCGCGGCACGTGCCAGACGCCAGAAATCAGTCAAATCGGCCCGAACCAGGCAGGCGTTGGCCGGCAGTATTGGAGCGCGCGCCAGGCGCGAGGCCGACCGGTCCACCCCGATGACAAGGCAGTCGGGATGGATTTGGGCCAGGGCCGCCGTCGACCGACCCGTGCCGCAGCCGGCATCCAGAACCAGCCCCTGATCCATCGTCACCGAAGCCGCCAGCCTGGCGAAAGCGGCCTGGCTGTGACCGCGCAGCGGTTGATGCCAACGCGTGCCGAGATGTCGTTTAACAATTTCGGCCAGGCGCGGATGGGTACCGTCCTGCGAGGAAGTAGGCAGCCGGGAATCGCGCATGACGGAAAGTCAGGAAAAGATGGTGGGCCGTGAAGGACTCGAACCTTCAACCAATAGGTTAAAAGCCTACTGCTCTACCATTGAGCTAACGGCCCATGTCGCAGGAAGCCGGAGAGAATAGCGGCAAAACCGAAAAATCTCAACTGCCAGCCTCTTCCAATGACACATGAGCCTGAACGGGTCTTGTATTTCCAGCGAGAAGTGAGCCTGAAGGCCGGCCGGGGTCTGGGATCATCGGAGGATGATCGTGACACTCAGAACCGAAGGT
>PXBD01000012.1 GCA_003565625.1 Gammaproteobacteria bacterium | reverse complement strand
TTTAGGCCCGTTTTGATCTCAAATTGATGATCGGCCTAGTTTTTTCATCACACCGCAGGAGGACACTTGAATAGCACAACTTTTAAACGGGAATGGTTCTCCAACGTTCGGCAAGACCTGATGGCTGGGGCTGTCGTCGGTCTGGCCCTGATTCCAGAGGCGATCGCATTTTCGATCATCGCCGGGGTTGACCCCAAAGTGGGGCTGTATGCCTCCTTCATCATTGCGGTGATGACCGCCTTTCTGGGGGGAAGACCAGGGTCGATCTCCGCCGCCACCGGAGCCATGGCTCTACTGATGGTGGACTTGGTGAGCGATCATGGCCTGGAATACCTGCTAGCCGCGACGTTCCTCACCGGCATCTTTCAGGTGTTGTTTGGCATATTCAAGCTGGGCCGCCAGATGAAATACGTGCCCAGGTCAGTGATGATCGGCTACATCAACGCCTTGGCAGTGCTGATCTTTTTGGCTCAGTTGCCCCAGCTGACCAACGTGCCCCCCACGGTGTACGTGCTGACCCTGCTCTCCCTGGCCATCATCTACATCCTGCCCCGGTTCACCAAGGCCGTGCCCTCTCCCCTGGTGGCCCTAGCGGTGATGACCATCGCTGCGATCGCACTGCGACTAGATATTCCCACCGTCGGCGACATGGGTGAACTGCCCACCACCCCACCCCTCTTCGCCCTGCCCCAGGTGCCGTTCACCCTAGAAACCCTGCAAATCATCCTGCCCTACTCCCTCACCCTGGCGATTGTGGGCCTGCTGGCGTCTTTCCTCACCGCCTCCTTAGTGGATGAACTGACCGACACCCCCAGCGACAAAAACCAGGAAGCCAAAGGCCAGGGACTGGCCAACATTGTCACCGCCTTCTTTGGCGGCATGGCCGGTTGCGGCATGATTGGCCAATCAGTGATCAACGTCCAGTCTGGGGGGCGCGGTCGCCTGTCTACCCTAGCCGCCGGGATCTTTCTGCTCTGCGCCATCCTGTTCTTGCAAGATTGGGTGCGACAAATGCCCATGGCGGCCCTGGTTGCCGTGATGATCATGGTTTCCATCGGCACCTTCCGCTGGTCATCGATCAAAAATGTGCGGCGAATTCCGCGCACTGAAACTGCCGTAATGCTGACCACCATGGGCGTGACGATTGTCACCAGCAACTTTGCCCTGGGCGTGGCCATCGGCATCATCATGAGCACGGTGCTGTTCTCCCGCAAAATTGCCCAGTTGGTCTTCGTCGATAAAATCCTGCTCGACGACGGAGCCCACCGGGTCTACAAAGTATCGGGTCAAATTTTCTTCCTTTCCCGAGACGAATTTCTGGGCGCATTTAACTTCACAGAATTAGTTGAGCAGGTCACTATCGACCTTACCTATGCCCATCTCTGGGATCAAGGCGCTGTAGAAGCCTTAGAGAGAGCCGTACAGAAATTCCGGCGAAATGGGGCTGATGTCAGTCTGGTGGGTCTCAATGAAGCCAGCGCTCATCTACTGGATCAACTCACTGAAAACCAAGAGATTATTGCCGCTAAAAAATAGGTCTTTCAGCTAGGTTTTGTCACTGCTGCGATCGCAGAACATTGACCCGCTCTAATCTGTTCAATTTTTTTGTCCAGCCCTTTTTGTTCAATCCTTCCTCATCCCCTCAACAATGAAAACAATTCTCCTTTGTTCCGATGGGTCTTCCTTTGCGGAAAATGTCTATCGGTATGGGGCTTGGTTTGCCAATCAGTTTCAGGCCCAGGTCAAGGTGCTTTTTGTCACCGACATCCGCAGCCAGCAGGTGGTTTCCACCGGCAACCTTAGCGGCACCATTGGCCTCGGGGCTTCTGAACAACTGCTGGAGAAACTGGTTGACCTAGAGCACGAAAAAGCCAAGCTCAACAACAAGCGAGCCCGGCTAGTGCTCAAAAATGCCGGTGAAGTGCTCAAGGCTGCCGGGGTAAAAACGCCGGAGTTGATCAACAAAACCGGATTTCTGGTGGACTGCTTCCATGAATTTGAAACCGACGCCGACCTCGTCGTCATCGGCAAGCGAGGAGAAGCCGTCGAGTTTGCCTCGGGCCACCTGGGGGCCAACGTTGATCGGATCATTCGCAGCAGCACCAAGCCCTGTCTGGTCACCTCCCGCCAATTTGCGCCAGTAGAGCGGATCTTGCTGGCCTATGACGGCAGCCCTACGGGCAAAAAACTGCTGAACTTCCTGGCCAATTCCCCTGGTCTCAGCGCCATCGAAACCCATTTGCTGATGGTGGCCAAGTCAGAAACCGACACCACCAACGCCGCCCGCCTGGAAGATGCGGTGTCCATCCTCAAAAAAGCAGGCATCGACCCAGTCATCAGCCTAGAGGTGGGGGAACCCGAAAAAGTCATTGCCAACTACGTCACCGCCCATCAAATCAGCCTGCTGCTGATGGGAGCCTATGGCCATCGCCGCATCCGCCATTTGGTGATTGGCAGCACCACCGTTCAACTGCTGCGCAGCAGCCAGATCCCAGTTTTGTTGTTCCGTTAGCTGTTCCGGTCAACCCTGCCGGCTTTGCCCCTGCTGATTTGCCCGTGCTGGCTTCGCTTCTACCATTGTCATCCGTTTTGAGAAGGAGAATCTGTGCAACTTACCAACCGCCTAAACTTCCGTAATGTCAAAGGCGACATC
>PXBD01000003.1 GCA_003565625.1 Gammaproteobacteria bacterium | reverse complement strand
CCCCGACAAGTTCTGCGATCAGGTCGCCGATGCCATCATCGAGGCAGCCATGGCCATGGATCCTGATGCCTACGGGCAGGTCGAGGTATCGACCTGGTCGGACCACGTATGGCTGTCCGGTGGCTTGTGCACCCGCGAGCCCATCGGTCTGGACTGGCGCGATGTCGTGGTTCAGGCCGGGCTGGATATTGGTTACGTATCCGGCAATGCGATCGATGCCAATCGTTATCAGGTCACCAGCACGATCTGCGAGCAAGTCGGTGACCCGACCCGGTGGAGTCACCACGTCAACGACCAGGCCGTGATCATCGGCTGGGCCGGCTATGACGCGCTTACCCACTACCTGTCGCCCGAGCACTACCTGGCTCACGCCTTCCGCGAGGCGCTCACCGAGTCCTGCAAATCCGGCGAACTGGCCGGCGAAGGCCCGGACGGCAAGTTGCTGGTGCGCATGCGCGAGAACGGCAACGAATGGACCGTCGAGCATGTGCTGGTGACCCTCCAGCAGCGAGAGCAGACCCGGTTGATGCACCTCTGCGAGGCAATCCTGGCCACGCTGGAGCGGGCTTACCGAGATGTCCGACAAACAGACCCGCGCTGGGCCGCGCGCTGGGAGGAGGTCGAGTGTCTGATCAACCCCAACGGACCGCTGCTCAATGGCGGCAGTGACGGCGACAATGGGCAGACCGGAAGAAAGCTGGTGATGGACTACTACGGTCCGCGCGTGCCCCTGGGCGGAGGTGCGCTGTCCGGCAAGCATCTGACCCACATCGACCGGATCGGCTCCTACGCAGCCCGGCAGGCAGCCGTCCATGCGGTCAGCACGGGGGCGGCGAG
Organism: Gammaproteobacteria bacterium; assembly: GCA_003565625.1. Classification (GTDB taxonomy): domain Bacteria; phylum Pseudomonadota; class Gammaproteobacteria; order Xanthomonadales; family Wenzhouxiangellaceae; genus Wenzhouxiangella. The sequence goes on along the minus strand of PXBD01000003.1, from coordinate 1,817 downwards.
TTGCCAGGTGCAGCTGACCTATGCGCCCAACCTGGCGCTGCCGCTGGACGTCAATTACCGCATGGAAGGACCTGGGGAGCGCCAGCCTGCTGACTGGTTTGCGCATGAGCATCTGGCTGGATGTTATGGCTCCGAGAGCATCACGGCGCGCCTCGGAAGGGGCAGGCATTTCTTTGATGCCGAGCTGCCTTGGAACTTGGGCCATGCCAGCGCCGGGGACCGTCTTAAACGTGATACGGTCTTGGGCGACAGATCCTGTCGTTGGCGCGTTGCAGGATAGAGGGGTTCAGGAAAAGGGGGGTGCATGAGGCAATTTGTTGGACGATTGTTCCTGGGGCCGGGTCTTGTTTTTCGTAGGACAATCTCGTGACTGACGCCACGATGCGCCAGATCACGTTGCTGCAGTTGTTGCCCCGACGCCTGCCGGGGCTGACTTCCGTGGAGCTCAGGGACAAGCTCCATGATCGCGGCTTTGCCATCCACTTGCGTTCCATTCAGCGGGATCTCGATCGGCTCTCGGGCCAATTCGGCTTCACCAGCGATGAGGCAACGCCGCCGCGCTGGTTCTGGCCGCCGGGTGCGGCGGACTTGTCGATACCGTCGCAGGACCCGCACTCGGCCCTGACCTGGCAGCTGATCGAGCAGTACCTGGAGCCGATCCTGCCGCCCACGGTCAAACGAGAGGCCGAGGGTCAGTTTCGGGCAGCCCGGCAGGTACTGGAGACCTCGTTTGCCTCCCACCTTCAGCGATGGCGCTCCCGGGTCCGTATGCTGCCGCGTGGCATGCCCATGAAACCGCCGGAAATCACCGTCGGCGTGCTTGATGCGGTTCACTCGGCGCTGCTCGAATCCCGCCAACTTTGCGTTGATTACCAGGCTCGCCATGCCAGCGAGTTCAAGTCCATGCGGATTCATCCGCTGGGGCTGGTCATCCGTGAGTCCGTCTACTATCTGGTGTGTACGGCTCGGGATTACAGTGATGTCATCCAGATGGCCCTGCATCGCTTCGGGCGGGCCGAGGTGCTGGCCGACTCGGTCAGGGAACCGAATGGATTCGATCTTGACCGGTATATCGAGGATGGCGGATTCCTCTATCCTCAGGGTCAGGAAATCGATCTTGTCGCCCGCTTCGACCCTTACACCGCCAAGCATCTGTGCGAGTCCCCATTGGGAGATGAGCAGAGTATCCGCGAGCTGGACGACGGCCGAATGGAGCTGCAGGCCCGGGTGCTGAACTCTCAGCAGTTGCTGTGGTGGTTGATGGGCTTCGGCGACAAGGTTGAAGTCCTGGCTCCTGCCTCTCTTCGCGACCATCTCGCTGAGCAGTACAAAGCCCTCTATCACCGCTATCACGGCTGAAAAGCCAGTCCGGAAATCCAGCTGACCCACGATTGAACGACAGGCCGCGTCGGGCGACACGTTCTGTCGCTTGGTGTCGGTACCGTGTTGTCCAGGGCAATGAAGTTGGATACCCGGTTTGGCGCCGGGACGTAGGGAGACGCAAGATGAACGCTGCACGATTCGTAAGACCGCTGGCCGTTCTGGCCTTGTTGATACTGGTTACTGCGTGCGCGTCACCGGCGCGAGTCGACGGCATGGTCGCAGGGCACCATGGGCAGCAGGATCCATCCAGCTCCTTTCTGCGCGACGCGGTTGTTGTCCAGCAGGTGAGCGGTGGTCGCGAAACCAATCCCATGTGGATGTCCCAGGTGGACAGCACCAGCTTTCGGATTGCGCTGGAGCGTTCGCTGGAGCAGGCAGGTCTGCTATCCGACGGGCGAATGGAGGACCACTGGCTTAGCGCTGAGCTGCAATGG
>PXBD01000028.1 GCA_003565625.1 Gammaproteobacteria bacterium | reverse complement strand
TTGCGGTCTTTTTCGCCGCCATGCGGCACTTCGCTGCAGAGCTGACGGAGGCCGGCTGGCAGCTCGATTACCACTTGCTGGATACCGAAAGCGAGATAAAAAGCTTCACGGATTTGGTGGCTGCTGCCTGCGCGCGCCATGAGATCGAAGAAATCCTCGTCAGCTGGCCGGGGGAGTGGCGGGTGCTTGAACAAGTACGAGGCTGGGAAAAAACCCTGGGCGTGCCGGTCACCGCGCTGCCCGACAGTCGGTTCCTGAGCCCTCTGGAAGACTTTGAGCGCTGGGCCGAGGGTCGCAAGCAGTTGCGGATGGAATTTTTCTACCGTGATATGCGCCGGCGTACCGGACTGCTCATGGACGGTGACAAACCCGTCGGCGGTGACTGGAACTATGACGCCGACAACCGCAAGCGCTGGAAGGGGGATCCGCCCGCAGCCAGTCCCATGCGGTTTTCCCACGACGAGACCACCCGCGAAGTGCTCGAGCTGGTGGGCAAGAAACTGGAATACTTCGGCGAACTCGACAACTTCGACTTTCCGGTCACGCCGACCCAGGCTCGCCGAGCGCTGACCCATTTCGTCAAACAGGCCCTGCCGTGGTTCGGCGATTTTCAGGACGCCCTGCCGGACGACGAGGATTACCTGTTTCACAGCCGCTTGTCGAGCAGCATGAACCTGGGGCTGCTGTCGCCGATGGAGGCCTGCGAGGCGGCGGAGCAGGCCTGGCGCGATGGCGACGCACCGCTCAACGCCGTCGAAGGCTTCATCCGTCAGATCATCGGCTGGCGGGAATATGTGCGCGGGCTGTACTGGCTGAAAATGCCGGACTATGCCGAGATGAACGCTCTGGAAGCCGATCAGTCACTGCCGTCGTGGTATTGGACCGGCAACACGGAGATGCGCTGTTTGCAGCAGGCGATCGGCAACACACGGCGCAACGCCTACGCCCACCATATTCAGCGCCTGATGGTGACGGGCAATTTCGCGCTGGTGCTGGGCGTGGTGCCGAAAGAAATCTGCGAGTGGTATCTGGCCGTCTACGCCGATGCTTACGACTGGGTTGAGCTACCCAATACGCTGGGCATGGTGATGCATGCCGACGGCGGCATCATGGCCTCGAAGCCGTATGCGGCCAGCGGCAAGTACATTCAGCGCATGGGCGATCACTGCAAGCACTGCCCCTACAAGGTGGCCGAAACGCTGGGAGAAAAAGCCTGCCCGTTCAACGCACTGTATTGGGATTTTCTTGCGCGGCATGAAAAACAGCTGGCCTCCAATCCGCGCATGAAGATGATGTACCGGAATCTTGAGCGGATGGACAGCGACCGTCTGGAAACGATCAGGCAGCGAGCCCGCGATATCCGCGAAAACGTGGAATCGCTGTAAATGCCTCTTGGAGCGTCAAGGCCGGCCAGGCCAATGATCAGAGAGGTTCTTTGAGCTGTGTTGTGCCGATGCCGCGCTCAGGCAGCAAGACAGGAATGCCGTCTTCGACCGGATACACGACTTTGCTGTCGCGCGTGACCAGCGCGCCCGCCAGTTCGCTCTCGACCTTGGCGCCATCCACATACTGGATGTCGCCGGCAGCGATGGCGCTATTCAAGTTTTTGAGTTTGCCCCTGGACAGCGGCAACAGCGGCTCATGGCTGACGGGACAGCACAGGATGTCGAGTAGGTGATCGGGAATGTTCATGCCCATAGTTTAGCCGAGCGTTCATGCCGACGGGGCGAAGCGCGCAGCTTCGCGATGTTCTTTATTCAGCGCACTGGTACCATTGCCGATTGCCCTGCAATTCAGGAGACATGAACATGGATCGCAGTCCGCTGGTCGGCGTGATCATGGGATCGCAAAGCGACTGGGATACGATGCGCCACGCCAGTGACGTGCTGGCCGAACTGGAAATCGAGCATGAGTGTCGTGTGGTGTCCGCTCACCGGACACCGGATGCGATGTTCGATTACGCCGAGTCGGCGGCCTCGCGCGGGCTGAAGGTGGTTATTGCCGGGGCCGGCGGCGCCGCGCATCTGCCCGGCATGGTGGCCAGCAAGACAGAACTGCCGGTGCTGGGCGTGCCGGTCCAGTCGCGCACCCTGAAAGGACTGGACTCGCTGTTGTCCATTGCCCAGATGCCCGGTGGCATCCCGGTCGGGACCCTGGCCATCGGCAAGGCCGGCGCGACCAATGCCGGCCTGCTCGCTGCGGCCATGCTGGCCACCCACGATGCGGCACTGGCCGAGCGCTATCGCGGCTGGCGCCGGCGTCAGACCGAACGCGTGCTGGCCAACGATCAACCGGGGCAATAAAGTATGCGCGTCGGCATTCTGGGCGGCGGGCAGCTGGCCCGCATGATGGCCGAGGCAGGCGGCCCCATGGGGCTTGATTTCCGTTTTCTCGATCCGTCGTCCGAGGCTTGTGCCGGTGATCTGGGGGCGCTTCACGTCGGACCCTGGGATGATACGGCCGGCCTGGACTTTCTGGCCGCCTGCGACCGTGTGACCTGCGACTTCGAAAACGTACCGGCCGCCGTGCTGACCGATCTGGCAGAGCGCACCAAAGTGTTCCCGCCGCCGAAGGCGTTCGCGGCCGCGCAGGATCGTCTGGTCGAAAAGCGATTGCTGCAGCAACTCGGAATTGCCATTGCGCCGGTCGCCCCGGTATCCGGGCGACCGGAATTGCTGG
>PXBD01000073.1 GCA_003565625.1 Gammaproteobacteria bacterium | reverse complement strand
TGACTGCCGGTTACATCCAGATTGGTGCTGGAGCTCAGGTACAGCTGAATGGCGGGATGATCCAGGCCGGTTGTGCCGACATGGTGGTTGATGGGCAGCTGGATATTGGTGAAGGGACGCTCACTTCTTTGGCCGACCTCACCTTAAGCGGGGATTTCACGGGAGGCAACGGTTTGCTCTCGTTATCAGGACAGTTCCAGGGCGGTTCCGGTTTCCAGTCTCAGACCGGCACGGTTACCCTGGTGGATGGATGTGGTTTCGACGAGAGCAGCATTGTCGGCAGTCACACTTTCCATAACCTTGATGTCGTCACCCAGAATGGACGCCTGTTGACGCTACCGGCCCTCGCACAACAACGAATCGAGAATCATTTGGGCCTTGCTGGTCGGCCGGGTAATTTCCTGCTGGTGCGCAGCAGCCAGCAGGGCTCAGCGGCAGAACTGGACCTCAATCCGGCGGCCACTCAGACCATTTCCTGGGTCGATGTAGCCGACAACTGGGCAACCGGACAGCAGCTTGCGCCGGGTGCTCCGGAAGACTTCAACTCGGTTGACTCTGGAAACCTGAGGGGCTGGTTTGTCGTTTTTCTTGATCCGGTGGCGGTGCCGTTGGGCAACCCGCTGTTCTGGGTACTGCTGATCATCGCTTTTTGGATGGTCGCCGGTCGACGATTGATTTCGAGATCGCAGGCTTTCGCAAGAGACTGACCGCATTGCTCGGGTGCCCTCCATCCGCCTGAGAGAATCGATGCGGCTGCCCACCGCAACGCTGCCCGAAAAAACGCTGTGCGACCACAACCCGCTTTTTCCGGCTGGCCGACAAGCCGGGCGCTGTGGAAGCCGGGGACCAGCGCGGCTTGATTGCGCGGAGCGACCGTTATCCGGCTGAAGAGTCAGCCTGCATTGCGTTCGTACTCCGAAGGCATCTACGTGATCGGCTTCTTCTACCCCGTGGTACCCAGGGGCGAAGCCCGCATCCGCACCCAGATTTCAGCCGCCCACACGCGCGATCACCTCGAGCAGGCGGTGGAGGCCTTCACCCGAGTCGGCAAGCGCCTGGGCGTGATTGGGTAAGCCGGACTCCGCGCTCAGGGCCAAGATCAGCCCCCCCCCGAGCTAGTGGGCCGCAGTCAGCGCCGCTCCGGCACCACCAGGGCCATGATCGGCCTCGCCGTTGCCCCGTGTACGAGGACCGACAGCAGGACCGTCGCCAGCACGAGTGCCCAGATTTCCCGCGCGCCCGGAAAATCGGCATGGTGAATGGCATAGGCCAGGTAATACAGTGAGCCCACGCCGCGAATGCCGAAAAACGCAATCGCCCAGCGTTTGCCGCGCGGCAGATCCGTGCCCGCCAGGCCAAGCCAGCCGGTGATCGGGCGCACGACGAACACCAGCAACGCCGCAACCAGCCATAGCGCGGGCGTCATCGCGGCCAGCGCGCCGATGGCGACATAGGCACCGACCGCGAACATCAGCACCGCGATCATGACGCGCTCGGCCTCTTCGGAAAAATCGTGCAGAGTCGCATGGTAATCATGGTCGCATTCCACCTGGCGAAACACGCAGGCGGCCACGAACACCGCGATGAAACCGTAAGCGGAGGCAATCTCGGTCAGACCGTACGGCACCAAGGTCAGCGCTAGAGCGAGCAATCCGGTCATGGAACGCGTATTCCTTCTGCTGACCGACAAACCAAAAATCAGCTTGCCAATGGCCCAGCCGGTGGCCGCACCCACCAGCGTCCCGACTGCGATCTTGTACATCACGTCGATGACGATCCAGCCGGCCAGCCATTCCGACGGGGCCAGGCCGACAACAGCCAGCGCGATCGCCAGGTTGGTAAACGGGAAGGCCAGGCCGTCGTTTAGACCGGCCTCCGTGGTCAGAGCCAGACGCGCCTTGGAATCATCCGGCTCGGTCGGCGAGGTCGTCTGAACGTCGGCGGCCAGCACCGGGTCGGTCGGCGCGATGACGGCTCCGAGAAGCACCGCGGTGGCCGGCACCAGTCCGGCCAACCACCACCCTAGCCACGCCGCTGTTACGATGGTCAGCGGCATGGTAATCGCCAGCAGACGCCAACTGTGCGTCCAGGTCTGCCAGGCAAACGGACGGTTGATCTTCAGTCCGACGGAGGTAAGAGCGATGATAACGCCCAGTTCGGTCAGTCGCTTGGGCCAGGTCGCTTCGGTGACCAGATCCGGCAACTCGGGTGCCCAGGGCATCAGAAAGACCGTCAGCCCGGCCCCTACATACAGCAACGGCGCAGACAACAGCCTGAGCGAGCTGACCAGGCGCGGCAGCAGGGTGGCAACCAGGACGATCAGGCCGATCAGCAACAGGCCTATATCATAGCCTTCGATTGCAAAAAAAGACCAATCCGCATGCTCGAGCAGGCGCTGAGCGTCGTACTCCGAAACATCGCTGCGCCCGAACGGATCGGTCATTGCTCGTCGAGGTCCGCCAGGCCACCCATGACCAGGTGATCGTAATCGACGATGCCGATCACCTCGCCGGCCGAATCGATCACTGGAGCGGTGGTCAGATCGAACTGATCGAGCAGACGCGCACAGTACTTGACCTGCATGTCCGGGCGCACCGCCAAGGCCGGTTTGTTCATGATCTCGTAGACGTTGACCCGGTCAGGCGCACGATTCTTCGACAAGACCTTGCGCGCGATGTCTG
>PXBD01000089.1 GCA_003565625.1 Gammaproteobacteria bacterium | reverse complement strand
CGTTCGGCTTCCTTGTCGGCCCGTGCTTCCTCGCGGATGGCCTGGGCTTCCTCGGTGGTCAGGATGCCCTTGTCGACCAGCAGTTCCATCAGGCGGTCGGTTTCGGATGCCAGGGCTATGGTGCTGCTCAAGCCGATCGCCACGGCAATCGCCAGTTTGTTTAGTTTTTTCATCATCGTTGTTCTCCTTATTTGGAGGTTTTGTTGGAGAGGTTAGTCGTCAGATCGACCCCAGGGGCAAGGCGGGCAGTCAACCGCGCGATCCTGAGACTGGGGCCAAGGTGACCCCAGTATGCGCCTGCTCATTTAACCAAAATTTGAGCCTAGTCAAAAACGATGACGAAACAATGACTTTTTCAGAACAGTCCGAAGACACCGTTGGGGGTGATGCCCAGGAACCGGAACCAGGTCTCGCCCATGACGATATTGGCCACCCAGCCCAGGGTGAGCATGATCATCCCGTACTTGATCGCGTTGGTCAGGGTGTACATGTCGGTTTCGTACAGCAGGGCGGCCGGTTTGGAGTTGAACGGCAGCACGTAGACGTGCTCGATGAGGAAGGCGACCGGCAGGGCCAGGCTGATCACCGAGTGTCCGAAATGCTCGGCCGTGCCGATGGCGATGGGCACGAAAATCATGGTCCGCATGGTTTTCGACTGCGATAGCAGGGCCGAGTAGGCCATGACCCCGGTCAGGATCAAATACAGCACCCAGAACGGCGTGTCCTGGTCGAGCCCGACCCCGGTGAAAAACGCGTCCACCCCGAGGTTGGGCAGCCCGGTCTGGGCAAAGCCAGCCCCCAGGCAGTAGGCACCGGCCGAGAACAGCATCAGGTGCCAGGGGATGTCGACGTCGTTCCAGTCGACAATGCCGATTCGCGGCATCAGCGCCACGATGCCGCCGATGAACGCAACTGCCGTGGCGCTGATGCCGTGCAGGCGGTCCGTGGCCCAGAAGGCCAGGATGGTCAGAAAGATCACCGCCGAGCGGATCTCGTCCCAGCGCACCGGTCCGAGTTCGTTGTATTCCTCGCGCAGCCGTTCCATGCCGCCGGAGATCTGGGGCAGTTTCTCCTTCTCTTCGAGCGGAAAGACCATCTTCATGCCGAGGATGTAGCCGATCAGCATCAGGCCGAGCATGGTCGGCAGCATGGCGATCATCCAGTCGGCAAAAAACACCCCGCCTGAGATCGCCCCGGTGATCAGGGCCGCGGCCAGCAGATTGGCGCCAGAGCCGGTAACGAAAGCGCCGGCGCCCAGGTTGATGTTGAGCAGTTGCTGCAGGACGATATTGCGCCCGAAATTGGTCTGGCCTGGACCGGGACGTGCCCCGTAGATGGCGGCAATGACCATGAAGATCGGCAGCATGATCGCGGCCTTGGCCGTGGTCGCCGAGATGAAGGCCGACAGCACCACGTTGATGAAGATGAAGCTTAAGAAAACCTTCGAGGCGCTGGTGCCGAACTTGAGGATGAACCACAGGGTGAAGCGCTTGGCCAGGCCGGTCTTGACCAGCATCGAGGCGAGGATGAACGACATGATGTTCAGCCACATGATCGGGTGGCCGAGCTGGGCGTAGGCCTCGCGCTCGGTCAGCACCCCGGTCATCACCAGCGAGATGATCACGATCAGTGAGGTCAGGTAGTTGGGGATGGACTGGGTCGTCCACAGGATCATCCCGACCAGGAAGACACCGAGCATGGCGCTGTTGCGCCGGGTCATTTCGGCCCGGCCGACCTCTTCGAGCACGGCCAGGGCCCGATCGGGCAGTGCTTCGGCATTGAGCGCGATCAGGAATTCCGGAGTCCAGGCAAAACCGAACAGGATGAAGGCGGAAATCGCCAGCGGGATGCCCGCGCGGGCCATCCAGACCTCGGTGGTCGAGCGCTCGCGCTTGGGCAAGCGGTCGATCCGGTATTGGCTCATATCCAGCGGGTCTGCGCCCCCGTTCCCGTTGGTGGCGCTGTCGGCCGTGCGGTTCATGCGCTCTCTCCTGTAAAGCCCCGATCAGTCATCGATCAATCGGTGAGTATGACAGATTCATGACGGCCGGATACCCGGCCTGGTGGTCCATTGGTCCACTAGCGCGCGGTTTTTTCACCCCCGGCTTTGCCCGGTGGGGGCTTGCTCAGCAGTTCGTGCACTTCGTTGGGGTTGAGCTCAATCGCTTCGCGCAACTCTGCGTCCATGGACTCGAAAGGCTGGAAGGTGGCGCGCGCCATGGCCAGCAAGTTGTGAGCGATGCGGTAACTGTAGGCATTGTCATTCATCAGCGAGGTCGCCTCCTCGGGCGTGATCCGTCGGCTCCGGATCAGCTCATCGAGGCGGCCGTTGTTGACGATGTCGTTTTCCTCGATACTTGCGCTCAGTTCGGCCAGCTCCATGGCCAGATCCTCGTCGCTGCCTTCCGCGGTTGAAGCCAGCTGGTCGAGCTGGTGCAGCAACAAACCGAGGTGGCCGCGGAGGTCCAGGTACTCAGCCCGCATCTCGGCATTGTCGGATGCCAGGTAGCGCACCATGTTTTTTTGCAGATGCTTTGCATCCTTGACCGCTTCGACCAGATCCTGGCTGGCGACTCGCAGCAAGACCAGCTGCTGGGCGCGCCGTCCCTTGACGCCGAGGCGGGCCATATAGTCCAGGATCAGACCATGCAGGGGCTTGATCCGACGCCGGTACATTTCATCCACGTCAACAACCGTAACGGATGCAGGCGCGGAGCCCAGCGCTGTCCTGTCGATGGCCCCGCGCAGTTCCCCGGTTTCGTAGTTGAGCACCTTGGCAATCAGGCTGAAGGCCCGGCGGAACAGGCGCAGCAGTTCCCTGCGCGCCGCTTCCAGAGCGGCACCCGGAGTCTCGAGCATGGTTTCGCTCATGAATTTCGGCTCATCAAGCTTGATCGGCCGCGGGCGCATGCGGGTTTCGAGCTGCTCCACCAGGATGCCGATGAAGGGCACCATGACAATGATGCCGGTCAGGTTGAACAGGGTGTGAAACAGGGCCAGCTTCAGGGTATGGTTATCCGCCGCAATGCCAAGCCACTGGCTGGTGATATCGACCACCACCAGAAACGCCTGCAGGAAGAGCAGGGCGATCAGGCCGGTCACGATATTGAAGATCAGGTGTGCGGCCGCCAGCCGACGCCCTGCGATATTGGCACCGACCGCACCGATCAGTGCGGTAATGGTGGTACCGACATTGGCTCCAATCGACAGGGCCAGCGCATTGTCGTAGGTGATATGGCCCACCGACAGGGCGGTGATGGTCAGAATCAGGGTGGCGTGGCTGGATTGCATGACCACCGTGGCAACCATTCCCAGGAGTGTGTAGAGCAGCAGGCCGGCAACGCCGTCGACCGCGTATTGGCTCAGGTCAATGCTTTGCTGGTAGGCCTCGAAGCCTTCCTTCATGAAGTGAATGCCGAGAAACAGAAAGCCGATGCCGGCCAGCACGTAACCCATGCCGTTGAGGGTTTTGGAGCGGTTGAAAATGAAGACAACGCCAAAAACGAGCAGCGGCATTGCATAGGCCGAGATGTTGACCCGAATGCCGAAGCCGGCCATCAGCCAGGCCCCGGATGTCGTGCCCAGGTTGGCCCCGAAAATGACCCCGATGCCCTGGCCCAGACCGAGCAGACCGGCGCTCAGAAAGCTGATGGTGATGACCGAAACCAGCGAGCTCGACTGGGTGATGGTGGTTGCGATCGCGCCAAAGCTCAGGCTTTTCCAGAGGCGGTCGGTGGAGCGTTTCAACAGCCCTTCCAGCAGGCCGCCGGTAAAGGCCTTGAAACCCTGTTCGAGGGCCATCATGCCGAACAGGAACACAGCCACACCGGCGGCAATTTCGACCAGCGTCGGGCTGGTCTGAAATGCCCAGATCAGCAACAGCAGGGCCAGTGTCAACGGCAGGTGCTTGAACCGCAAGCGGGTGCTCCCAAGCGGGGGAATTACCCCCAATCATGCCACAGACGCTTGCGGATTATTCGTTGGTGCCGTGGTGCAGGCTTTCCAGATGAGCCACACCCTTGCGGCGCTGCTCTTTGAGAATCCGGATTTTCTTGTCCAGCTCGGACTGCAGCGCCGGATCGTTCGTTTCTTCCCGCTCTTCTTCGAGTTTTTTTTGTTTTTTGCGCATCTTGGCCAGAATCTTGCGCAGCTTGTCCTTTTTTTCCGCCTGTTCACGGGCGTCCTTGGACAGGAATTTGCGCATCTTGTCGAGTATCGATTTGCTCATGGTTCTTTCCTTTGTTCCTCGACCTGGTGTTCCTCGACCTGGCGGTTTCCGATTTCGGCCAGCAAAGTCCGCACCTCGGCGGGGTTGAGTTCGATGGCATCGCGCAATTCGGCGTCCAGCTGTGCGAACGGCTGGAAGGTGGCGCGGGCCATACCCAGCAGGTTGCGCGAAATTCTGTAGCTGTAGGCATTGTCATTCATTAGCGAGGTGGCCTGTTCGGCGGTGATGCGGTTGTTGCGAATGAGTTCATCAAGGCGGCCGTTGTTGACGATATCGTTTTCCTCGATTCGGGTTCCCAGTTCGCTCAACTCCAGCTCCATGTCTTCGTACGGTTCTTCAACGGCGGCCAATTCGTCGAGTCGGGCCAGCAGATGACCCAGGTTGCGACGCATATCCAGGTATTCGTTGCGCATCGCTTCCTGTTCGGACTGCAGATAACGAACCATGTTTTTCTGCAGATGCTTGGCGTCCTTGACGGCTTCGATCAGATCCTGGCTTGCTACCCGCAACAGCGTCATCTGGCGGGCGCGAACGCCTTCGACCGGCAGACGGGCCATGAAGGCAACGATCAACCCGTGCAGCGGTTTGATCGTGCCGAGATAGACCTTGTCGACATCCACCACGTGCACCCGTGCCGGCGGCTGGGCAACCGTGTCGTGTCGATTCGCCTGCCGCAATTCACCGGCCTCGTAATTCAGTATGCGGGCAATCAGGCTGAAAGCGCGCCGGAATAACCGCAACAACTCGCGGCGCAGCGCCTCCAGGGCAGCCCCCGGCGTTTCCAGCATCTGGTCGCTGATATATTTTGGCCGGTCCAGTTTGACCTCGGCAGGTTTCATTTTCGTTTCCAGCAGATGAACAAGTCTGCCGATCATGGGCACCATGACCGCGATGCCGGTCAGGTTGAACAAGGTATGGAACAGGGCCAGACGGATGGTGTAATTGTCTTCAGCGATTCCCAGCCAGCGGCTGCCCAATTCCACCGCGCAAAGAAAGCCCTGGATGAACACCAGCGCAATGAGCCCGGTGACGAGATTGAAGATCAGGTGAGCCGCGGCCAGGCGCCGGCCGGCGATGTTGGTGGTGATCGCCGCCAGGCCGGTCGACACCGCGGTGCCGATGTTGGCCCCGATGGAGACCGCCAGCGCGTTGTCGTAACTGATCTGCCCGGCCGCCAGGGCGGTGATCACGATGATCAGCGTGGCGTGGCTGGACTGCATGATCACGGTCGCGACGATTCCGACCAGGGTGTAGAGCAGCAACCCGCCCAGGCCCGTCATGGCGAACTCGGTCAGGTCGAAGGCCTGCTGGAAGGTTTCAAAACCCTCTTTCATCCACTGGATGCCGAGAAACAGGAACCCGATTCCGACCAGGACCCAGCCCAGGGCGCGCAGAATCCGGTTGCGGGTGAGAATGAAGACCACGCCAAAGGTCAGCAACGGCAGGGCGCCGGCGCCGATGTTGAAGTGCAGGGCCGGGCCGGCCAGCAGCCAGGCGCCGGTGGTGGTGCCGAGGTTGGCGCCGAAGATCACGCCCAGGCCCTGCTTCAGACCCAGCAGCCCGGAACTCAGAAACGAGATGGTCAGGAGCGAGACCAGCGTGCTCGACTGGGTCAGGGCCGTGGTTCCGGCACCGAAAGCCAGCCCCTTCCACAGCCGGTCGGTGGAACGTCGCAGCAGCGCTTCCAGGGTGCCGCCGGTCAGGCCGCGCAGACCCTGCTCCAGCGCCATCATGCCGAACAGAAAGACCGCCACGCCGGAAGCAATACCGGCCAGGGTTGGGCTGGACCAGAACATCCAGCCCAGCAGGAGCAGCAGAACGATCAGCGGCAGGCGACGAGCCACGGTCAGCGTCGAGTCAGGAGGGGCACAGCGCCAACCGAAGATCATCCCACAGATCATCGATCGCCTCCAGGCCGACCGACAGGCGCATCAACCGGTCATCGATTCCCAGGCGTGCGCGCTCGCAGGGCGTGATCCTGGAATGGCTGGTCCGTGACGGCTGACAGATCGTCGACTCCACCCCGCCCAGACTCACCGCCGGCTGGATCAGACCCAGACGGTCAAGAAAGACCTCCGGTTCGAACCCGGGCGCCAGCTGAAAGCTGAGCATGCCACCGAACCCGTCCATCTGCGCCCGGGCCTGCTCGTGACCCGGATGGTCGGCCAGCCCGGGGTAGAACACCCGGGTGATTGCGACATGCCGGTTCAGTCGTCCGGCCAGTTCGCCGGCATTGGCCGACTGCTGGCGAACGCGCACGGCAAGCGTCTTGAGCGAGCGCTCGAGCAGGGCGAGATCCTGACCGTTCATGCTGGCACCCAGGCGGATGGCGGTGGGCCGAATCCGGTCGATCAGGACGTTCGAGCCGACCACCGCCCCGCTCAGCAAATCGGAATGCCCGCCCAGGTACTTGGTTGCCGAATGCATGACCAGGTCGAAGCCGAACTCGATCGGGCGCTGCAGCACCGGCGAGGCAAAGGTGTTGTCGATCACGCTGATCAGCCCGTGCTGGCGGGCAATCCTGGCGACCCGGGCCAGGTCGACGATACCTAGCAGCGGGTTGGTCGGGGACTCCACGTGAACCAGTCGGGTGTGTTCGGTGATCAGGCTTTCGAGCTGATCGGGCTCGCCGTTCCAGATCGAAAAGCACAGCCCCAGCGGTTTGAGCAGTCCCTCGACCAGATCCGTGGTGCCGCCGTAGAGGCCGTCGAGCAGAATGGCGTGCGAGCCGGGCTGCATCAGGCCCAGGAAGATGGCGCTCAGCGCGCCCATGCCGCTGGCCGTGACCAGCGCGGCCTCGCCGCCCTCCAGGGCGGCAAGGCGCTCGGCGACCAGATCGTGATTGAGCGTGTTGTGATAGCGCGGGTAGCGGACCTGGTCGGCCCGATAGTCGAACGCCGAGCTGGTCACGACGGGGGGGTTGAGCCCGAACGGTGGCGGGAACTCCCCGGCACCGGCGTGGATGCCCTGCGTTTCGGCCGCGTCCCGGCGCCGGTCGGTCATGCCGAGGCTGACTCAGTACTTGACCGTGCAGCCGTAGGGGCGGGTGACGGCGTCGGTGATTTCCTCCCCGGCCGCCATCTGTTCGAGGGCCACCATGACGTACTGGGTCGCGTCCGGGATGTCCGCCGAATGCCGGCTGGGGTTGGAGTCGATGCCGCCCATGTAGCGCAGGATGCCGTCGGCGTCGATGATGTACATGTGCGGGGTCACCCGCGCATCATAGGCCCGGCCCATGTCACCGGATTCGTCCAGCAGGACCGCGGTCGGGAAGGCACCGCGGCCGGCGGTCAGTTCATCGGCCTGTTCCGGGCTGACATGGCCCTGTTCTCCGGGGCGCGAGGAAATGACGGTCAGCCAGACCGCATCGTGTTCCTCCCGGGCGGTGCGCTGCTGCATTTGCATGTTGCCGGGCTGGTAGTGCTTGACCACGAACGGGCAATCGTGATTGGTCCACTCCAGGACCACCGTCTGGCCGGCGAAATCCGACAGCGCGTGCTCCTGGCCCTGGGTATCGATGACGCTGAAACCCGGTGCCGGCTGGCCGATTTCGGGGGCCGCCGACAGCGTGGCGCTCAGGCCGAGTGCGACTACTACGGTCAACAGCTTGTGCCAGATCTTCATTCAGTGCTCTCCTTCTCGAAGGGTTGGGAGGGCATGATTGCGCCTTCTGCGCACTTTGGCAAGTCTGACTGTCCGGTCTTCAGGTGCTCAGCGCCGGGTGTCGCGCAGTCGCCGAGCCAGGGGTATGGCGATCGAGAGTGCCGCCAGGACGAGAAGGGCCAGAGTCAACGGGCGTTCGAAGAACACCGGCCAGCCGTCCATCATGATGGCGCGACGAAAGTTGGTCTCGGCAATCAGGCCCAGCACCAGCCCCAGGATCACCGGCGCCAGCGGGAAGTCGTGGCGGCGCAGCCACCAGCCCAGCAGACCGAAGCCGAAGCAGGCAAACACGTCGAACAGGGCGTTGCGCACGGAAAATGAGCCGATCAGCGCCATCAGGGTGATCAGCACGTAGAGCAATTCCTTGGGGATGTTGGCCACCATCACCCACAGGCGGCCGCCGGCGATGCCGGCCAGCAGCAGCACAAACTGGGCAATCAGCATGGCGCCGAAAATCGCGTAGATCATGTCCGGGCTGCCCAGAAACAATTGCGGGCCCGGAGTCAGCCCGTGGATCATCATGGCCCCGATCAGTACCGCGGTGGTTGCACTGCCGGGAATGCCCAGCGCCAGCAACGGCACCATGGCGCCGCCGACCGAGCCGGAATCGGCCGCTTCGGCTGCCGTGACGCCTTCGGCACTGCCCTGGCCGAAGCGCTCCGGCTCGCGGCTCAGGCGCCGGGCCAGGCCGTAGCTGATGAACGAGCCGATGGTCGCGCCCGCACCAGGAAAAACCCCAACCACGGTGCCGATGGCGCTGGAGCGCAGGGTGACCCACTTCAATCGCCAGTAGTGGCCCAGGCCGGGCCAGCGGTCGCTGATGCCGGGCAGGTGGGTGATCCGGAACTCACCTTTCTCGATACCGCGAAATACCTCACTCAGGGCAAACATCCCGATCAGCGCGGGAATGAGTAAAAAGCCGTCTGAGAGCGTCGGAATGCCCAGGGTAAAACGCTCGGCACCGCTGATCGGATCGGTGCCGATGGTGGCGATGAACAGCCCCAGCAGCATGGCGATGAAGGCCTTGCCCCAGTGATCGCCGGCCAGGGCGGCAATGGTGGTCATGCCGAACAGAGCGAAGGCGAAGTATTCGGAGGGATGAAAGCGCACCGCGGCCGCGGCCAGCGGCACCGAAAAACCGATCAGGATCAGGGTGCCGAACATGCCGCCGAAGGCCGAGGCCACGATGGAAGTGCCCAGGGCTTCGGTGGCCCGGCCCTTGCGGGTCAGGGCGTAGCCGTCGATTGCGGTGACCACGGCGGAAGGCGTGCCGGGTGCGTTGACCATGATGCCGGTGATCGAGCCGCCGTAGCTGGAGCCGATGTAGATGCCGATCAACAGGATCAGGCCCAGCGTCGGCGACATGCCATAGGTGAATGGCACCATCAGGGCCACGCCCATGGATGGTGACAGACCCGGCATGGCTCCGACCAGGATGCCGAGCACGATACCCAGCACAATCGTCAGCAGCGGTGCGATGGCCAGCACCGTGGTGAAGCCTCCGAGCAGCGATTCGATCATGTCACCACCAGGTTCCGCGCGGCAGATCCACGTGCAGCAGGCGCTGGAAGACCAGTTCCGACATCAGCAGCCAGCCGATGGTCAGGCCGGCGATGACGCCTACCCGGCGATAGCCCAGGAACCAGGTCATGGCCGGCAGATAGACCAGGGTGACCAGGAAGTAACCGAGTCCCGGCAGCAGGGCCAGGCCGAGGCCGTAGGCGCCCACGGTCAGAGGCAGGCGCGCCGGAATGACCTCGGCCTGAGCGGCATTCGGTGGCCGGGGCCGAAAAAGTCCCGCCAGTTGCCATCCGACCAGGGCCAGCAGGCCCACCAGCCACAGTTGCGGAATACCGCGCGCCCCGACCGGATCGACCGGGTTGGCCGGCGGCAGCTGCACGCTCATCGCCCAGGCAAGCGCGACGGTGCCCAGCAAGGTGAGCAGCAGAGCCGCCTCACCGACCGGCACATCTGGCCGGCGCTGACGCCAAAACAGCAGGGCCATTCCGAGCACACCGATCATGCCCGCGCCCAGCCAGGCCACAAGCGGAGGCTGGGCCAGCTGCGCCAGACGTCCGGGCTTGGGCCGCGCGTCCGGCAGCAGTTGCAGTCGTTCCAGGTAGGTTCGGAACTCTTCCCGGTCGCGCGCGACCATGCGTTCGAAGTCGGTTCGACCACGGTAGCGCAGGTTGACCGCCTCGCCCTGCCAGGAGTTGCGCCAGCGCGGGTCGGCCAGGACGTTCCTGATGAGCGCGTCGTACCAGTTCTGGATGGATTCATCGACCTCCTTGCGAAACGCAAACCCGCGCCAGATCAACTCATCTTCCAGTCCCGGATACCCGAGTTCGGCAAAGGTCGGGGCATCGGGAAATTCCGCCAGGCGCTGATCGGCGGCAACGGCAACGATGTCGAGGCTGGGCGAGGCCAGGGCGTCGCGCGGGTTGCCGAAATACACCGTGCCGAGCTCACCCAGAAGAGCGGCGCGGGCCTCGCCGCCGCTGCCATAGGGAATCCAGCGCATGTCGATACCGGTTGCCTCGGCAACCCGCACGCCGGAGACATGTTTGACCCCGCCGATGTCGACGCCCAGCCAGAGATGATCGTGATCCTCGGCGCGCCGGTATGCCTTCAGCGCGTCCCAGCTGTCCAGGCCCGATTCCCGGTTGGTGATCAGCACGTGCGGATTGTCCATGATGTAGGAGTGCCACAAGACCCGATCGATCAGGTCTTCGCGCCCGGTGGCCACCATTTTGGAAATGTTGGATCGGGTCACGGCCAGGAAGCGATGGCCGTCAGCCGGTTCCCGCAATACCTCCTCGAAGGCCACAATGCCGCCCCCGCCGGGGCGGTTGATGACCGCAAACGGGTGGCCGGCATGCTCCTGAGCGAGCTGGGCGAAGCGTCGCGCGGTGACGTCGATCAACCCCCCGGGGCTGGTGTAGACAATCAGGCGGATGGGTTGAGACGGAAAATCCGGCACCTCCGGCAGCGGCTCGGATTCCTGCGCGAGCGCGGGAGCGGCCAGCAGCAAGAGCAGGAACAAAAGGCGGGTCGGAGACAGGAGCCGGATGGGCATGACGGCTCACGCTAACAGGCAAATATGACAGAAAGGTTTCAGATGTCCTGCAGGGCCTGCACTACCAGTCCGGGGGTCAACACCTGCGGCAGCACCTGGGGCGTGTCTCCATTGCGCGGATAGACCACATACAGCGGGACTCCGTTGCGATCGAACTGCGCCAGGTAGTCGGTAATGATCGGGTCGCGCCGGGTCCAGTCGCCCTTCAGATAGGCGATGTTTTCGGCTTCCATCACATGTCGCACTGCCTCGGTATTCAGAGCCACCCGTTCGTTGACCAGGCAGGTCACGCACCAGTCGGCCGTCATGTTGACCAGCACCGCGCGCTCGGGATCTTCGATCAGTTGTTCCAGGCGGTCAGGCGAGTAGGCCTCCCACCACGCCGAGGCGGTTGTTTCCGTGGGCGCCTGGGCGTCGAAACGCGCGGCCGTGCCGAGCGCGGCCAGGGCGAACAACAGGCTCAGTGCCACGGTGATATGGCGGATGCTGGTCGCCGTCTCGCTGCGATTGCGCCGGCCTGCCAGCCACAGGGCAAACGCCAGCGCCACCATGCCGGTCAGCACCAGGGCCAGGCCGTTGGGGTCGGTTTGCCGGGCCAGCACCCACAACAACCACACCGCGGCCAGGTATAGCGGGAAAGCCATGGCCTGCCGGAAGGTGTCCATCCATGGTCCGGGTCTGGGCAGCCGGCGGGCCAGGCCCGGCCACCAGCTCAGGGCGAGCATGGGCAGGGCCAGACCAAAGCCGAGCGCAAGGAATACGCTCATGGCCTGCGGCCAGGGCAGCAGTACGGCCACACCCAGTGCAGTTCCCATGAATGGTGCCGTGCACGGGCTGGCCACAACGGTGGCCAGCACCCCGGTGAAGAAGGATCCGCGGAGTCCGGCGGCCTCGGTCAGGTTCTGACCCACGCCCATCATCCGGGTGCCGAATTCGAACACTCCCGACAGCGCCAGACCCATCGCGAAAAAGATGTAGATCAGCAGCCCGACAAACCATGGTGACTGCAGCTGGAAGCCCCATCCGAGGGCCTCACCGCCGGCACGCAATACCAGCAACGCGCCGGCCAGCAAGCCAAAGCTCAACACCACGCCGATCGTATAGGCCAGGCCATGGGCGCGTTGATCCTGTCCGGCTCCTGCAACCAGGCTCATGGCCTTGATTGACAGGACGGGAAAAACGCACGGCATCAGGTTGAGCAAGATGCCGCCGGCAAGCGCCAGCAGCAGGATCAGGGCCAGACCCGGACGCGATTGCGTGCCGTCTAGACCGGCTGGAGTAGACAGGTCACCGGGTTCAGCCGCCAGCGCGTAGGCGCGGCCGCTGGTCGCGTGGACGAGGACGAAGTCCAGCTGTTCCGGTGCACCCGTAAAGAAGGTGGACAGGCGCTGGCTGACCTGCACCAGTCCGTTGTCGACCACCACGAAGGCCTCCGCGGCATGGTCAACGAGGTTCTCGCTGGCCGGGAAGAACTGCCAGCCGTCGCCCTCCAGATCGTCAGCCGCGTCGATGCGCACGCTGAGCTGACGCGCTTCGGTGCTGAACCGTGCCGGCCAGTCGACGGCTGCCGGCCGGCGCGTATCGGCCCAGTCGAACAGATGGGTGACCCGGGGATTGGTTGCCGGTGTCTCGGTTTCGACCGGCAGCTCCAGGCGCAATTCGGCATCGCCGGGAATGCATTCGATCTCGCAGACCAGCCAGTCGGCGTACAGGTCCAGCGTCAGCAGCGCACCGGGTTCCCAATCGGCCGGCACGGTGACGGTGACCGGCAGCAGATGCTCGCCCTCGTAACCGTAGTTGACCAGGTGGCCAATCGGCAGGGCATCGGGGTAGGGCCAGGCGACCCCGGAAACCCGGGTTCCTTCCGGAACCGTCCATTCCAGGCGAATCGGGAGACCGGAATCCCCGGGGTTGATCCAGTAGGTGTGCCAGCCCTCGTCGGGCAGCATTCGCAACCCGACCCGCACTGCGCTGCCCGGCTGGATCGAAAGCGTCTCGGCAACCAGCTCGACTTCGATGTGATCGCGCTGGACCGGTCCGGTTTCGGGCTCTGCCCAGACGCTCGGGCTCAGAGCCAAGGCAAGCAGCGCAAGCCAGGCGCCAAGCAAGGCCAACGGCAGTGATCGAGGGTGGGGTGCCGGGAACATGGCGGTGCCGGAACTCAGCGGGTCTTGCCTCCGAACAGCGCCAGCAGCAGACCCACGACAGCGGCCGCGGCTCCGCCGATCAACTGCCACATGGTCTCGTCGCTGTACTGGCCGCTGACCATCTCTCGAACCTGCTCATCCAGCGCCTCGGTTGCCTGCCAGCCGAAGTAGAGCAGACCGCCGCCAACGATCAGCAATGCAATTCCGAGTAGACGCCAGAGGTTCATTGATCCGGTTCCATTCCGCGTTCCGATAGGCCAGTCTACCTCTGACAACGAACGCAGTAGAACGTGCTGCGCTGGCCGATGACCACCCGACGGATGGTCTGGCGGCCACAGGGGCATGCTTCGCCTCCACGCCCGTAGACCTTGAGCGATTGGCCGAAATAGCCCGGGGTGCCGTCGCCGACGGTGAAATCCCGCAGGCTGGTGCCGCCAAGCTCGATCGCTTGGCCGAGAATGCGAACAATGGCCTCGGCCAGCACCCGGTAGCGTGCCCGGCTGATCCGGCCAGCGGCCCGGGCCGGGTGGATGCCGGCCTCGAACAGGGCCTCGCAGGCATAGATGTTGCCGACGCCGACCACGACGCGTCCGTCCATGACAAAGCTCTTGATCGGTGCGCGCCGGCCGCGCGCCAGACGCCACAGGTAGTCCCCGTCGAAGGCAGGATCGAACGGTTCCGGACCGAGTCCGGCCAGGCGCGGATGGGCAAGGGGATCGTCGGTTGTCCACAGCAGCGCGCCGAAGCGGCGCGGGTCGGTGTAGCGAATCAGGTGCCCGTTGTCGATCTGCACATCAACATGATCATGCGGTCCGGGTTGCGGGGCGTCGTGCCAGCCGCGGAAGGATCCCGACATGCCCAGATGCCACAGCAGGCTGCCGGACTGCAGGCGCCAGATCAGCCACTTGGCGCGCCGTTCCAGAGCCAATACCGGCTCGTGGGAGATCGCTTTGACCGCGGCCGGGACCGGCCAGCGCAACTGCGGCTGGCGCACGGTGATCGATCGGATGCGTTTGCCGTCGGTGAGCGGCAACAGTCCTCGGCGGGTGGTTTCGACTTCCGGTAGTTCAGGCACGGGCAGCAAATCATGACACCGCTTGGGCCGAGTTTCGGCCCAAGTCGGTGAGCAGTATAGATCGTTCTGCGGCCCGTGCCTGTCGGCCGCTTACAAGCCGGCTTAAAAGCCGATCGTCCAACCTACCCAGGCTTTCAGATCCTTGTCGAAGCTGTCTTCGTACTCGAGGTTGAAGCTGAATTCTCCCATCGCGCCGGTGTCCTTGGACAGGCTGGCGGTGAAGTGGGTGTAGTTTTCGGCATCGGAGTCATCGAACGCCGTGCGTCCGACCAGGAAGCCCAGTCCGAACTCATCCGGCAAATCGAAATCAAGACCCGCGTAGTAGTACAGGTCGCCGGTGACCAGGGCGGAATCGCTGCTGTCGTTGACCACGTAGGCCGCGCCTACAGAAAACAGGCTGAAACTCAACTCGCCGTAGAGCTCGCCGAAGTCGGCACTGCCTGGCGCATCGGGGTAGGCGAAATAGACGTAGCCGAAGTCATAGCCCAGTCCGCTGTCAAGTTCGTCGGCAAAGCCCAGGTACAGATCCAGCTCGTAGCTGGTGCCATCGCCAAAGTCGACGTTCGAGGCCCAGGTTCCCAGGTAGAAACCGCTGGCTGCTTCATAGTCGAGCCCGCCCTGAACGGCGGCGCCCCCGTCGGTTTCGGAAAAACCACGGAAAAAGTAGTTGGATACCACGCCGATATTGGCGCTCACTTCCGCCTGCACCGGCTGAACGGGTCCGAGGGCAAGGCTGCCGGCCCCGACCAGCAGGGCCGAGGCGGTGAGAATTCCAGTCCGATTAATCATGTGACCTGCTCCTTAAGCGTTGCAAATGTAGGGCAGCCTGAGTGCTGCAACTAGTGCAATGCACAAGTCATGCCATTTTATAAAAATGTAATGAAGTCAGCGCGTTGATGAAATAGCCGTCGGCGGAACCAGGCATGGATGAGCAGAATTCGCGCAGCTTCGTGCTGGCGTTGCCCGCTTTTTTAGCAGCAGCAGAATGGTTCGTCACCAATCTGGTTTTGTGCGCTGCGCAATTTGAGTGCAACAAAACCGATCGGTTGCTGAAATTCCAAGCATGCCTTTTCGGCCTTGTTTTTCAAGAAGTGTTTGTTATCAGTGGTTTAGGTCGTATCTGCGTTATGGCACGGCGCTTGCTTTGCCTTTGGCGGGACGGAAACGCGGTCCGCCCCGGGAAGCAGAATCCGCCACGGCCTCGCGGGCCGGACAACCAATCAGCAGGAGATGCGGCATGAAATTGATCACTGCCATCATCAAGCCCTACAAGTTAGACGATGTGCGCGCGGCGCTGGAGCAGGCCGGGGTGCAGGGGCTCACGATTACCGAAGTCAAAGGCTACGGACGCCAGAAGGGACACACCGAACTCTACCGGGGAGCCGAATACAAGGTCGACGCCTTGCCCAAGGTCAAGCTCGAGGTCGCCGTAAAGAACGATGACCTGGAGATGGTCACCGACGCCATCCTCGCCAGCGCCCGCAGCGGCAAGGTTGGCGACGGCAAGATCTTCGTGACTTCGCTGGAGCGGGTCATCCGAATCCGCACCGGCGAAGACGACGAAGCCGCGCTGTAGCCACTCACCACCAGCTAGGGAGAATGATCCAATGGAATCCTTGATTGAAGTCCAGTACGCGCTGGACACCTTTTATTTCCTGATGTGCGCGGTGCTTGTGATGTGGATGGCCGCCGGTTTCACCATGCTCGAATCCGGCCTGGTTCGCTCGCGCAACACCGTTGAAATTCTGACCAAGAACGTTGCCCTGTACGCCATTGCCTGCCTGATGTACATGATCGTGGGCTATAACCTGATGTATCCGGATGCCGGCAACGGTTTTATCCCCGGAATCAGTTTCTTCCTCGGTGGCGACAACACGCTTGAGGAAGTGTTGGCCAGCGAAGGTGACATCTACTACTCCAACCTGTCGGACTTCATGTTTCAGGTCGTGTTCGTGGCCACCGCCATGTCCATCGTCTCCGGCGCCGTCGCTGAGCGGATGAAGCTCTGGGCGTTCCTGGCGTTTGCCGTCGTCCTGACCGGGGTCATCTATCCCATTCAGGGCTACTGGAGCTGGGGCGAAGGCTTCCTCGACGGCCTGGGCTACAGCGATTACGCCGGCTCGGGCATTGTCCATATGGCGGGCGCGTCGGCAGCATTGGCCGGGGTCCTCTTGCTGGGACCGCGCAAGGGAAAATACGGCCCCAATGGCGAGATCAACGCCATTCCCGGCGCCAACCTGCCGCTGGCCACACTGGGCATGTTTGTCCTCTGGATGGGCTGGTTCGGCTTCAACGGCGGTTCGGAGCTGATGGTTTCCAACGTCGAGTCGGCCAATAACGTGGCAATGGTTTTCGTCAACACCAACCTGGCCGCGGCCGGTGGCCTGGTGAGCGCGCTGATTCTGGGCCGGTTCCTGTTCGGCAAGGCCGACCTGACCATGGCGTTGAACGGTGCCCTGGCCGGATTGGTCTCGATCACCGCCGAGCCCCTGACTCCAACGCCACTGCTGGCGGCTATCATCGGCTCGATTGGCGGTGTCATCGTCGTGTTCTCCATCGTCGGCCTGGACCGGATCAAGATCGACGACCCGGTAGGCGCCATTTCGGTGCACGGTGTGGTCGGGATCTGGGGTGTGCTGGCGGTGCTGTTGAGCAACTCCGACGCCACCCTGGGCGGTCAGCTGGCCGGCCTGGGCGCCATTTTCGTCTTTGTCTTCGGAGCCAGCCTGATCGTGTGGGCCATTCTCAAGGCCGCGGTGGGTATCCGAGTGGAGGAAGAAGACGAGTTTTCCGGTCTGGATATGTCTGAATGCGGTATGGAGGCCTATCCGGAATTTGTTTCGACCAGGGCTGATTGATTCGGCAGCGGCTGACGATATCCCTCCTCTCTCTACCCCGAAGCAGTCACGTCAGTCGCTTTCTGGTCCAACCCCGGCGGGGTCTTCCCGCCGGGTATTTTTTTCCTCTCCTTCTGTTTGCCACTACCACGCGTTTGCTATCCTGCCCGGCTGATTCGACCGGACTGAACCTCCAAACCGCATGCGCCGACTGCAAAACCAGCTGGTCCTGGTCTATATTGTTGTTGTCCTTGGTTACCTTCTGTTGACGCTCAGCTTTTATCTGGCAAGCTTTCGCCCGCTGGCAGAACAGCTCAAATACGAGCATCGCAACGAAATCCAGTTCGCCATGGACTCGACCGCCGGACTCGTCGAGGAGATTTTCGATCGGCACCTGGCCCTGGCTCGGCAGACCGCCAGCCGCACCGCCATTCGTGACATGCAGGCCCGGTTTCTGGCCGACGAGCTATCCCGGGCCGAATTCGAGGATTTCAGCCTCGATAAACTCGCTGACGCGCTGCGGGCGAACGACGAGATGGTGGGGATCCAGCGCCACGCCCCCGATGGAGAAGTCTTGCTGCGCGTGGGTCGCGTCCCGCCCCGCGAGAATGTTCCTCCCTGCGATGTACCCGCCTCCGGCAAGTCATCGATTCTTGGTGTCATGACGCTGGAGCACCAGGTCGTGCTGGTATTCTGTTCAGCCATTGATGCGCCCGATGGGGGACGGGTTGGCTTCGATCTGGTCTTCATGGACACCGCCAGTCTCCAGCAGGTCCTGGACCGACCGCAATACCATGATCTGACCACCATCGCCTTCGGCTTGGCCGACCAGGACCAGCGCCTGTTGTTCTGGCCTTCCAGTCTGGCCGAGACCCAAGGGCGCAACCTGCTTCAGCATCATTTGCGCAGTGGTGAGTCCCTGCCGTCAGGATACCTGCTGGAAACCCATCCGCTGGAGGGTAGGCGGTTCGTTCTGCACGCGCTGGTCGACGAGCAGCGTTTTTTTTCCAGCATCAACCAGCAGCTGGGTCGGTTGATCGTGGTGTTGCTGTTCTGGGGCGTTGTTATCCTCATCGCCACGCTGCTTGGGCTGCGGCGTCTGCTTGATCGGGCCATCGAAGTTCGCATCCTGACCCAACAAGTGCAGCGCGACGGCATGACCGGGCTGTTCAACCACGACCATCTGCAGCAGCAGCTGGAACGTGAAATTGCTCGCAATCACAGGTACCGAACCAGCTTTTCCCTGCTGCTGATCGATATTGATCACTTCAAGAGGGTCAACGATGAGCATGGTCACCAGCTGGGTGACCAGGTGCTGAAAGAAGTCGCCGCAGGGATGGAGCGGGTGGCGAGATCGGCCGATCTGGTCGCTCGCTACGGCGGCGAGGAATTTGCCATCATCATGCCGGAATCCGATCCGGAAGGTGCCCTGCAGATGGCTGAACGACTTCGCAGCGAAATCGCCAGCCAGGATCATTGGGTCGGCAGCGGGCGCGTGGCCGTGACCATCAGCATCGGCGTGGTCAGCTGCCCGGCCGGAGTGTCCTCTCCGGATTGCGAAGAGATGACCCGCCTGGCCGACGTCGCGCTGTATACCAGCAAACGCGAGGGCCGAAACCAGGTCACCCAGACCGTGCTCAAGCCTGAGTAGGGGCCGCGCGCCCAATTCCGGGCGCGCGGCCTTCCGATCACGGCCGCCCGGTCAAAACCGTGGTGTAGGCGACCCCGCCCATCTGGGCCGGCAGCCGGCCTTCGGCCTTGAGTGTTGTGCGCGGGGTGTTGTGATCCAGCCAGACGGTCTGGTCGCCGCCTTCCTCATCGAGCGCGCTCACCGACACTTTCCAGGCTTCGAAACTTCCGGCCGGTACCTCGACGGTCTCGACCGCCTCAACCTCGGCAACGAAGAAACGAACCCGTTGCTGGGCGCCGATTTCGGCAATCCGAAGATACGTGCGGTAGCCTTCGGCCAGCGGCAGCGACGCCAGCACGGCGTCAAGCCCCGACTCCCCGGCAAAAACCGGCGCCTCCAGATCAATCTGGACCGGAATGGTCTGGCCCCCGGCCTCGATGGCGCCGGTGATCTCGCGGCTGTCGAACGAAACTTCGATGGTGGCCCCGGCCTGGTCCACGCTGCGCGCGATCGGGCGCAGGGTTCCGGGCTGCACGGTCAGTTCATCACGAATATCCCCCATCGGCGTTTGCGAGGTCGAGACGATCTGCAGCACCGGCCGGCCATCGTGCCCGACGGTTTCGATGCGGCGCTGCGCCTCGATCTTCATTTCCTGCCCGCCGATCTGGATGGTGGTCTCGTAGCCGAACTCGCCATGGGCCAGCTGCTCCGGGTCGACCGGCGGCAGCGGCAGGGTGCGGGCGGTGTCGAGCTCGCCGGCCAGCTCGGGCATCTCGACGGTGTCCACATCCACGGTGATCGCGGCCAGGCGGTCGGCAATGTCATCGGGCATGCCGGCCTGGTAGCGTCCGCCCAGGTGCTGGGCTAGGAACTCCTCGATACGGGCCTGCATGGCGATGCGGTTGATCCGCTGGGCAAAGCCGTGGCCTTCGTCGGGGGCGAGGATGTACTCGACCGGCAGGCCGGCCTCGCGCATGGCCACGACAATCTGGTCGGCTTCGCTCTGGCGTACGCGCGGGTCGTTGGCGCCGTGGACAATCAGCAGCGGGCGCTGGATCTGCTCGACGTGATTGATCGGCGACTGGCGCTCGAGCTGGGCGCGCCCTTCCTCGGTCTCCGGGTCACCGACGCGCAGCGTCAGCATCTGCCGGATCGGTCCCCAGTAGGTCGGAATGGAGTTGAGCAGGGTGATGATGTTGGACACGCCGACGATATTGACGCCGCAGGCGTACAGCTCGGGCGTGAACACCATGCCGGCCAGGGTGGCGTAGCCGCCATAGGAGCCGCCCATGATGCAGACCCGCTCCGGGTCGGCAATGCCCTGATCGATCAGGTACTGGATGCCATCGGTAATGTCATCCTGCATGGCATCGCCCCATTCACGGTTGCCGGCATTGAGGAAGGCCTTGCCGAAGCCGGTCGAACCCCGGAAGTTGGGCTGGAAGACGGCATAGCCGCGATTGGCCAGAAACTGAACCTGCGAGCGAAAGCCCCAGGTATCGCGCGCCCAGGGCCCACCGTGAATCAGGGCGACCACGGCGAGGTTTTCCGCGTCGGCGCCCCTGGGCAGGGTCAGATACCCGGGAATTTCCAGGCCGTCGCGGGCGGTGTAGCGGACCGGACGCATTTCCGCCATTTGCTCGGAGTCGATTTCGGGTCGGACCCGGTACAGCTCCTCGACGCTGCCGGCCTCGCGGTCGAAGACATAGACCGTGGCCGGATCGACATCGCGCGACAGGCTGATGAGCGCCAGCGACTCATCGCGGGTCTGGGAGCTGATGCCGATTTCGCCTTCTGGCAGGTTGGCGCGCAGAAATTCGAGGGTTTCGGCGAATGCATCGGTCTGCGGATAGATGCGCGGCCGGTCGCCGGTGTACACCGTTGCCAACAGCTCGCGCGTGGCCGGGGAGAACACCGCGCCGGAAAAATCCGCCTCGCCTTCCGGGTCGCGTTCGACCAGGCTCAGCTCGCCGCTGGCCAGGTTCAGGGTGTACAGGCCGATCAGATCGACATCTTCACCGCGGTTGGACATGAACCAGACCGTCTCGCCATCGGGCTGGAAGCTCATCGGGCCGCAGGTTTCCTGCCAGGAGCAGGTGAACACGGTCTCGCCCAACTCGCCGTCGGAAACGCGCAGGATTTCGGTGCCGCCGTCCGAGGTCTGGCGCGAGGCCAGGCGCACGTTACCTTCCAGGTCGGCGCTCCAGCCGGCAATGTTTTGCTCGTTCTCGATCAGCAGCTCGCGTTCGCCGGTGCTGATGGTCAGCGCATAGACATCGTGCAAGGCCGGGTCGCGGTCGTTCAGGCCCACCAGCATGCGGTCCGGCGTGGATTCGGGTACGGCGATGATCATGGCGCGCACGCCTTCCAGGTCGGTCAGGTTGCGCGCCGTTGGCGTTCCGGTCTCCGCGTCCACCTCCCCGGCCGGGTCCACGGCCCAGACGTGAAAATCCTCATCGCCGTCGCGGTCCTGGACGTAGAGCACGAAGCGGCTGTCCTGGCTCCAGAAGTAGCCCGGTACCGGGCGCTCATCGCGGGTCAGCGGACGCGCGTCTTCAAACGGCTCGTCGATGGCCTTGATCCAGATGTTGCGCACACCCTCGAGCGGGCGCATGAAGGTGACATAGCTCCCGTCCGGCGACAACTGGGCGCGGGAAATTTCCGGATCGCCGAAAAACAGGTCCCGATCGATCAGTTCGGGCAACTGGTCCAGGTAGGGAAGGGGCTGGATGTCATGCTCGTCGGCCAGTGCCGGCCAGGCCAGAACCAGCAGGATGCCGAGCAGGCCGAAAAGCCGCGTACGATGAATGGACATGGTGTTCTCCCGGGGAGCGGATGAATGGAACGTGCCGGACAAGATACCGCGCTTGCCGGCGCGGGCCAATAGTCCAGAGGTCATACAGCAATCAGCCGGGTCAGCGATAGCCCAGGGCCGGGTGACTGTGTTCGCGCACCTGCTGTTCGACCCAGTCGGCTTGCTCGCCAGTGAGGTCGGCGCGAAAACCACCGACCCGTGCCCGCCGGACCTTGAGCGCGTCCGGGTCGTTGGCGTCGCGCAGGCGCAGCGAGGCATTCTGGAAGTAACCCGACCGCTCCAGTTCGCGCATGTTGTCGACGGACCCGAACTCGATGGCCTTGCGGTAGTGCGCGTCATCGAACTCCTCGCCCAGCAACGCGCTGATGCGGCGCAGGGTTGTCTCGGTGTCGTTGCGCAGGTCTTCGTAGCGCACGATCAGCGAATCCTGGCGCCCGTCCAGTACTTCGGCCCAGTCGTTGTAATAGCGCAGAATGGCCGGCAGGCCCAGTTCGTCGCGGCGAATGAAGTCCCAGCGATCCAGCTGCCGGAGATCGATATCCAGATTGCGGCAGACATCCGCCTCGATCAGCTCGCGCTTGAAGCGCTTGGTCCGCTTCTGGTACTGACGATGCCAGGACACGGCGATGTCGCCGGGATGGCGGGCGAGCAGAATGGTTTTCTTGCCCGATACCAGAGGATCGTCGTTACGATACGCATCGAGAATCAGCCTTTCCAGGCTGTAATACCCGTTGGATATCACCCAGCGCGGCAAGCCCTTTTTCTGGCGGGCGAGTTCGTCGGCAGCAAACACGCGTTTCGGCGAAATGCCGTCGCGGTGATGGTAGAGCTGGGTCAGCAGTGTACGCAGCCAGGTGCTGCCGGTCTTGGGGTGCCGGATCATGACCACCTGGCCGCGCCGCAACATGTGTCGCCGCTGCCGGGCCATCATTCGGAAGCGTGCCGCCACGCGTGGTCGCCGAGGCAACCAGGCGGTCGCATAGACGACGGCCCAGTGAGCCAGGCGGTCGTGGCTGATGACCATCGTTTGCAATCCGCAACGGAACAAGTTCTCATTGTGCCACGCCGGCGGGCGCGCGAAACGGTGCGCGCCGGTCGCAGTGGAGTATTCTTGCAGCCTGAAATCCATTGTACTCCGGAGCCTCGATGAGACTGATTGCCCTGCTCGGCCTGTTGTTCATGCTGCCGGCTTCCGCCGAAGAGGCAGCTTCCATTGATGCCCAGCCGGATGATGGCCAGGCCCCGGAGTTGTCGTCGGAGCACGAGGAGGGAAACGAGCCTTTGGAGGCTTCGCCGGTGGCGTGGGAATGGCTGCGCGCGCCGGGCTACGACACCCTGGTCTGCCCGTTTCGCGGGCAGATCGACTACGAGCCCGGCGAGGTGGAGTGCGGCCTGATTCGGGTGCCGGAAAATCGAGAGGTAGCCGACAGCCGTACCATTGAGCTGAACTTCATCCGCATCCCGGCCCGCGGCGAGGACGCCGACGGCAACCCGGTCGAGGTCAGACCCGACCCGGTGATCTATCTGACCGGCGGGCCCGGCGTGCATGCCGATGTCTACGTCAGCCGGCTCAAGGACCACAGCTTGGTCGAGCAGCGCGACCTGATCATCCTCGAGCAGCGTGGCATCGGCCACTCCGGCGATTTCTGCCCGTTCTTTGGCGACCTGAACCGGGCCGAGCAGATTCATCCGGACTGGCATGACAGCCAGCTGGCGGCGCTGGATGTGGCGGCGCGGTGTATCGAGGATGCGCGTGCTCGCGGCGTCGATGTCAGCGCCTACCACACCTTTGAAAACGCCCGCGACGTCAAAGCGCTTCGGCTGGCCCTGGGCCTGGAGGACTGGAACGTCTGGGGCATTTCCTACGGCTCGGTGCTCGGCCAGGCCTACCTGAAGGTCGACCCTGAGGGCATCCGCGCGGTCGTGCTGGATGCCATCGTGCCGCTGGACCTGCAAGACCTGATGCGCATCGCCCATTGGCATGACCGCAACCTGGAAATGCTGTTTGCCGCCTGCGCCGAGCAGCCCCATTGCCGAAGGGTGTACGAGGGGCTGGAGCAACGCTACCGGTCGGCGATTGCCGCCATCACCGAGCAACCGATCGAACTCGAAGTGAAGCCGGACGAGCGCTACCCGACCGGTCAGGCCTACCTGTTCCAGGACCTGCTGGTCGGCCTGCCGTTCATGCTGCTGTATGAAGAATCCAACCATCCGGCCGTTCCGGCCATCATCGACGGGCTGACCCGGGCAGCCGATAAGCGCGATGAAACCTTCTTTCGCGCCGTGGCGCTGGCCGAAATGCGCGGAGGCGTGGGCATGAGCGCCGGCATGTCGATGGCGGTGCGCTGTCTCGATGGCTATGTCGCCGGCGGGGCCGCAAATGCGCCGCGCGAGTTTCGCGACCATGCCCTGCTTGCGCGTGCTTTCGGCAGCGAAGCAGCCATTGCCGAAGCCGACCGGATGTGCCGCGAAGCCGGCCTGGCGCCGCGCGATCCGGCCCAGTTTGCACTCGTCGAGAGCGGCCTGCCCGTGGTCGTGGCCAACGGCGCCTGGGATCCGATCACCCCGGTGCCGCTGGCCGAGTACATTTTGCCGGGATTCAGCAACGGCCGCCTGGCTATCTTTCCGCACGCCGGCCACGGTCCGACCCGTTCGCTGGATTGTGCCGGCGATTTCATGAACGGCTTTTTCGACGACCCGACCGCAGCGCTGGACGAGGACTGCATCGAACAAGGCGGTGAGGCCGCGCAGTACATCGCGCCCTACTTCCAGACCTCTGCAATGGTTCGTGGCCTGGTCATGGCCGAGGAAAACCGGAAGCGACTGCGTGGCCACGCCATCTGGGCAGGCAGCTCGTGGCTGATCAGCCTGATCGGGGCCGTGGTCTTGCTGGTGGCCTGGTCGGCCCGGGTGCTCAACGGTCAGCGCCTGCGCTTTGCCGGCGGCAGCCGCCTGCTGGTTTTCCTGGCCGCGGCAACGGCGACAGGCTACGCTGCCGGACTGGGCGCGGCCGCCTACGCAACCAGCGAAATCACCGAGATCATGCTGCTGTTCGGCATGCTGCCCTGGGCGATGTGGTTTGCCTGGCTGGCGCCGGCCTCGGTACTGCTGGCAGCGCTCGGCCTGGTGCAGCTGTGGCGGCATCGACCGAATCTGCCGCCCGCCAGCCGCCTGGGGCTGCTGCCCGTGATCCTGAGTGTGTTCAGCCTGGCAGCTGCGGGCCTGTACTGGGATCTGTGGCCGCTGTAGGCTTGGCTCTTTTGATGCTCACAAGCCGCGTGACCAGGTCGGGCGCAGGGGCGCCGATTCGGGATCGGCGATTGCGCTTCGGACCTGGTTGAGCAGGCGTTCCTTGTCTTGCCCCAGCCGGCCTTTCAGGATCAGCCAGTTTGAGGCGTGATCCGAGCGGAACACGGTGTCCTTCAGCTCCAGCGTGCTCAGCAGAAGTTCCATCTCGCGAAACAGGCCGGGCTGGTCCAGCGGCTCCCACTCCGGGTAACCGGCCCGGAGGCGCTCCTCGCCCATGGGAAAGCTGACCACCAGCGTGGCCAGGTATTCCGGCTGGGTGGCGTTGGCCAGCCGGGCCGAGTTGGTGGCGTGTTGCTCGGAGTGGATCTGCCCGCCCAGGCCGTTGAGAATCATCACCGAGCGGGTAATGCCGGCCTGGCCCAGCTTGTGCAGCGCGTCCACGGTTGAAGCAAAGGTCTCGCACTTGTTGACTTTTTCCAGAACCAGATCGTCGCCGGACTCGGCGCCGACGTAGGCCATCTTCAGGCCGGCGTCGGCCAGTTCGCGCACTTCGGCCACTGATTTGCGCTTGAGGTTGCGCGGCAGGCAGTAGCTGGCCACCCGCTCGACGCTCGGCATGTGGTCGCGGATGGCTTCAAGAATTTTCAGCAGGCGGTGGGTGGGCAGCACCAGCGCATCGCCGTCGGCCAGAAACACCCGGCGTACGGCCGAGCCGAACTGCTCCCCCGTTTGCCGAATACTCTCCAGCACCTCTGCCTCGTCACGGGCGCGAAATTTCTTCTGCGGTGCCGTATACATCTCGCAGAAGCTGCACTGGTTCCACGAGCAGCCGTCGGTGACCGGCAGAATCAGCGAGCGGCCCTCGCTGGGCGGCCGGAACACCGGCTCGACGTAGCGGATGGGAATGGCAGCACTCATGGTGTCGGGGAACCCGCGATGCCGCGCTGGCTATACAGATAGGTGGCAAAGCTGGCCAGCCAGTGGCTGCCAGCATAGAACTCGTCGGTCACGCCTTCCAGTCCGGCCTGCGCATGTTCCGCGGCCGATTTCAGCAGGGCGTTTCGACGGCCATCGGCTTCGGGCAGGCCATGGGCCATGCCCTCCAGCATCCAGGCTCGCGACAGGTTCAGGCCGTCGATATGGGCGAGCTTGCCGTCCTCGCGGTCGGTGACCACGGCCACCGGCAGCCAGCCGTCCTGGCCGATGCGCGGCAGGAACTCTCCCAGCCAGGCAGCGAATTCATCGGCTGAGAGCACCCGGCGCATGAAATCCGCCTCGGCCAGGCAGGGCGAAAGAAAATCGTGGCCGGAAGGCTCGTAACCGATCGGACAGTCGTGATCGGCGCGGTAGAAGCGCTCGGCCGCATCAGCCAGCATGTCCAGGGTCTGCTGATCCTCCATGCGTCGGGCGTAGTCGTGGATCAGGCCGAAGGCAAAGGCCGTCTGCGAGTGCTCGCCGTCACGGATCGGGTAGTGCAGCAGCGGAATCCAGTCGTGCAGGCGCGCCACGGCGATCTGCTCGGCCGGGCGCAGCCATTCGCGCCATTGGGCTGCCTGGTCGTTGCTCCATTCGTCCAGTTCGGCGACCAGCTGCAGCAGCCAGGCCAGACCGTAGGGACGCTGAAAACCGGCCCGGTCGGGATGGCTCATGTAGGCGGCCTCGGCCAGCAGGTTGGAGTGAGTGAGATTGGCGCCGAGCTTGGTGAGCGCCGCGGTCACAAAATCGGCCTCCGGAAACAGCCGGCTCAGGCGCACCAGCAGCCAGTGGCCGTGCACCGCCGAGTGCCAGTCGAAGCAGCCGTAAAAGCTGGGGGTGAGCTGGCGCGGCGTGCCCACATCGTCGTCGCTGGTCATGACGTGGCGGATCTGGTTCGGGTATTCGCGATCCACGCAGGCCAGAGCCAGAGAGGCGAAATGTCCGGCAGTGGCAGAGTCGAGGTGATGGGGTTCAGATCTGGCCATGGTGTCGGATGAGTTGATCAACAGTCCCAGCAGCAGGGCGAATGAAAGTGCTCTGGTCATGTTCCGGATTCTCCTCAGCTTATAAAGATTAGAGATTCTTCAGGTGTGGCTTGAGCAGGGACAGCGCCTGCAGGGGCCCCAACAGGCTGGTGAGCGCGCGCCGGCGCTCGGCTTCGCGCAGATCCATCAGCGCGAGGATGGGCCCAAGGTCACGCACGC
The DNA here is from genome assembly GCA_003565625.1 of Gammaproteobacteria bacterium. Lineage (GTDB taxonomy): Bacteria > Pseudomonadota > Gammaproteobacteria > Xanthomonadales > Wenzhouxiangellaceae > Wenzhouxiangella. Next base: position 11,842 of record PXBD01000089.1, on the reverse strand, counting down.
CCTGCTCGACGGCTTGCCATTGTTCCCAGAATACCTCCTCGCGCGGGCTGATCATGCCCGCTGAAACCTCGCGCAGCAGCCGATACCCGGCGCGCACGATGGGGTTGACCTGGTCGTCCCGGGCCAGTTGCTCTGCGTCGTACCGGGTGTGACGCAGACCGGGGTCGAGAAAGCGCTCGGCATAGTCCTTGATCTGTCGCTCTGTGGTAGCCGCCTGGGGCAGGGCCAGTTCGCTGGCCAGCCGGCTCAGCTGGGCGACCGGATCATCCATCAGGTCGTCATAGTCGACCACGGTCAGCCGATGCGGGCGGGTGCGGCGCAGGTACGGCACGATGCTGACCAGCCACTCCAGATCGCTGGTTGCCTGGATGCCGCGGCGCGGGTCCAGCCGGGCCCGCGAGCGCGCCACACTCAAGGGGTTGCGCAGGGCGATAACGAAACTGGGCTCGATATCGAGTTCGGCAAGCACCGGTTCCCAGAACGGCAGGATGCGCAGGGTACGGCCGTACTTGAAGCCCCAGATGGGGTGGTTGGAAAAGCGCCGCTGAATGATTTTCCTGGCGCGCTCGTGCAGATCACGCAGGGCTGGGCCGTTGAGTTCCTGCGGCTCGATCAGACGCAGGCTATCTGCGCGCACCCCGATGCGGTTGCGCACGGACTTGCTCAGCTCGAGCAGCTCGGCGTCCTCGAAAAAGCCGGTGGGATTCTTGCGCGTGGCGCGCTTGAACCGGTTGCCGAGTTCCACGCCGAGCGCACCCAGGGCCCGGGCCAGCGTACTGGTGCCGCTGCGACCGGCACCGATGACAAAAACCACCCGCCGGGCCGCGATCCCTGGTTCGACCGGTCCGGAGGCTGGTGCAGATAAGATTGGCTGGGTGCTCATCCCGGTCGGGAGTGTACACCGGAACGGGCGGGAATCCGCCGTACAATGGCAGCCTGCATCGCTACCCGAGCCGTTTTCATGGTCGCCAGAATCCGAGTGAGACATGCGTTGCCCTTCTGGCAGCGACTGCGTCGTCACTGGAGAGCATGGCGCGGCGCCGGCCTGGGCAAGACCCATGAGGTGCACTTCGTGTGGATCGGAAAGACGCGCCTCAAGCGCGTGCGATTTGCCGATGCGCAGACTGCACGGGAGATCGCCCACGGCCTGGAGCAGCTTGCCGGCGATGGCTGTTTCCCAACGCTGCTGATGGCGCAGGGACGGCAACTGTGGGTCGATTTCGTGCCCGGACAGGCACCGAGGCTGAATGATCCGGCCGATCGTGACCGACTGGTTGCGTTTTTTGTCCGCTTGTATGCCCGTGCACCGGCGACAGCCTCGAAGCCTGACGCGCTGTCGGCCCGGTTGGCGCTGGACCTTGATTTCCTGACTCGCTGTGGTGTGCTGGCCACAGAGCGCGCCAACCGCTTGCTGGCATTGGAACGAACTCTGCGCCCTGACCGGGTCTGGGCTGGTGCCGATTACACCGACCCGGTAGGCAAGAACTTTGTCATCCGGGATGATGTTGCGGTGGGCATCGATATCGAAGCTCTGAGCTCGAACTCGCCGCTGGGAACGGGACTGGCCAAGGCCTGGTTGCGCTGGCCTTTCGATCCAGCGCCGGAGGTGTTCGGGCGCTTGCCGGCCGATGGGCCTGATCTTGGCCAGCAGTGGGCGTGGGTGCGGTTATGTTTTCTGGGCGACTACTTCAAGCAGAAAGTGCTGCAGGGAAAACCGGGCTATATTCGCCTGGAGGCCTTTGATCGATTGCTCGCCGGATCTGACTCCTGCGGGCGCTCGACCAGACTGTGGTAACCTGCTCCATTAGCGTTTTGATCCTGTCAGTCGGCCCCGACCTTTCCTGCGGGCCCGTCTCGGCTGACTCCAGTGTTCCGGCCCGGAGGCCGCCCCTGCATGAAGACCCTTTTTGTTCGCAATATCCATCCCGAAACCCGCGAAAGCCAGCTGCGTGAATTGTTTTCCCGTTGCGGCACGGTGCGCAAGCTCGACCTGCCGCTCGACATCTTTACCCGTCGCTGCCGCGGGGTAGCCATGATTGACATGGAAGGCCACGAGGCGCGTGCGGCCATCGCTGAACTCGATGGTGCCGAGCTGAATGGTCAGTCGATCCAGGTGCGGGAGGAACGCCCGCGCGGCAAGAAGAAGCGCGGCGGCCGCCGGCGCTAGCGCAAATCCGGGCGCGCTGCATCCTCCAGCGCAGCCACCAGTGACGATTCCAGCCGGACGTCGGCGCCATTGCTGACCCCGTAATGGGCGCTGACGTAGCAGCTGCCGCCGGTGGCAAACCAGCGCGCCAGCATGGTCACCGGCCCGGTTCTGGCCAGCAGTTCTCTGGAGACCGGCTTGCTGATTTCCCAGCTGTCTTCGAACGGGCCGAAGCGGTCGGTGAACGGTTTTGCAAATCGGTCACGCAGCGCCCGGCAGTCGTCTTTACTGTCCGTCTGCACCGGACTGTACAGGGTCGCCTCGATTTCCTGAATCCGGCCGTTATCGGCCATGGCCATGATGCCTACCGAATGCGGGCCAAGCTGGCCGTCGTAGCGGATTTCGTCCAGCCCGGCACAGCCCACCCCGGAAAACGCCGTAGCGGGCGCGGCTCGAAATGCCAGCCGTTCGGCCTGGCTGAAATCAGCCCCAAGCCGCAGCGGGCCGATTCCCTCTTCGGTCAGTTCCAGCGGATCGACCGATGCCGTTTGCCGAACCAGAAACGCGCTGCCCGCCGCCGTGACGGCGGCGAGCAACCCGGCAATCAGCAGTCCGGCTCGAGGCACTACTCTTCCGGCTGGATCACGCCGCAGGCAATTCGCGGACCGGCGCCGCCAATCGGCTGGGTGAAGTGGTCATCCCGGTTGTCGTGAATGACGAAGGCTGCACCGTCCTCGTCGAACAAGGCGGCGCGGCCATTGGCGCCATGCAGCGAAGCCAGATGGGTAAACAACTCTACCTGCACCGTGCCATCCTCGCGCACAATGATGTTGGGCAAATCGCCGTTGTCAGGACCATCCGGGTTCATCAGGCCGTGCTGCTTTCCGTCCGGGTTGAGATGTCCGCCGGAGGCAACAAAGCCCTCGTCCGGGTCCTCGCAGGTGCCGATGGTGTGGATGTGAATCGCGCGACGGCCCGGCGGCAGGCTGTGCAGGTCGAGATCGATCAGTACCCCGTTGGGGCCCTCGATAAGGCTGCCGCTGCCAACCCCATTGCCGTCGCGGTCGAGGAAGCTGACCGAGGCGCGGGGGTGATCGTCGGCCTGGGCAACACCCAGGGACAGGCCGAAAGCCGTAACCAGGGAAAGAACCGGAATTTTCATCATCGTCTTTCATCTCCTCGAAGCAGTGTGGGCGTTCATTATAGGGGCAATGCTTGGCGGTTCGACCCGCGGGGCGGTTGCCGTGCATAATGAGTTCGGCTTTTCAAGCTCCAGAGGCGCGCCATGAACTTCAACAAGGTCTTGTTCGGGTTTTTCGTGCTGTTGGCACTGACCCTGAACTTTGGCTTCTTTCTCGGCGAAATCGACAATCCCGAGCACCACAACGTCTATGAGTTGTTTGCCGCTCTGGTGGTCGGGCTGATAGCCACCATCATGAAACTGGGCGAGCGTTCGCAGATGAGCGCCATGTTGCTGGCCTCCAGTCTGGTTGTGGACCTGCACTTGCTGGCGGCCGTGCTGGTCTGGGCGTTATCGGTGCATGTCTTCGATGTGGGTCTGACCCCGGCGGTGATGGCCAGTATCGTGTCCTTGTCCGGCGGCGCGCTGCTGGCCAACACGCTCTCGGTGGTGTTGCTGACCATGGAAACGGCCGGCTTCAATCGCTGAGACTGCCGTGTCCGCTTATCGATCGACAGCGCTGCTGTTTTTCCGCCGGATGCGGCTGCCGCTGATCGTGTTGATCTCGGCGTACTCGATTGCCACCGTGGGCTTTACCCTGATGCCGGGCCAAGATGCCGACGGCAACCCCTGGCGCATGAGTCTGTTCGATGCCTTCTACGTCGTCAGCTATACCGGCAGCACCATTGGCTTTGGCGAAGTCCCCTACGAGTTCAGCAAGGCCCAGCGGTTATGGACCATGGTCAGCATCTACCTGACCGTGATCGCCTGGCTGTTTTCCATCGGCAGCATCATCTCGCTGATGCAGGATCCGGCGTTTGCCCAGGCCGTGCGCGGGGCCCGCTTCCGGCGCGCCGTGCGCAACTACGATCAACCTTTCTACCTGCTGTGCGGATTCGGCGACACCGGTCGTTTGCTGACCCGTACCCTGGCCGAACTGCGCCACCCGATGGTGGTCATTGACCATGCGCCGGATAAAATCGACTCACTCTCCATCGAGACGTATCCATCGCCGGTCAACGGTTCCTGCATGGATGCCCGCCTGCCAGAGAACCTGGTCGCCGCCGGCTTGCAGAATCGCTGGTGCATGGGGGTGTTGGCCGCGACCGCAGACGATGCCGCCAACCTGAAGATTGCCGTGAGTGCGCGCCTGCTCAACCAGCGCGCAGCCGTCTATGCCCGCGCTGATGAGCAGCATGTGGCCGACAACATGCGCTCGTTTCAGACCGCGCACGTGGTCAACCCGGCGGCAGAATTCGTCCGCCGCCTGCGCATGTTGCTGACCCGGCCGCAGATGTACCGGTTGTACCAGTGGCTGCGTTCCAGCCCCGATGCCGCCATACCGGAGCTTCCGCATGCACCGCGTGGGCGCTGGATTCTGTGCGGATTCGGCCGCTTTGGCAAGGCCGTCTACGAAGCCTTGCACGCTCTGGATATCGAGCTGACCGTTGTGGAGGAGAACACCGACCTGGAAGGTCTTCCCGAGGGCACGGTGATTGGCCGCGGCACCCAGCCCGAGACGCTCGAGGCGGCCGGCATTGACAGCGCCGTTGGCTTACTCGCCACCACGCGAGACGACGTCGACAATCTGTCCATACTGATTACCGCCCGCAGCATGAACAAGGATCTGTTTGTTGGTGCGCTGGCAAATGCCTGGTCCAGCGAGGGTCTGTTCCGTGCTGCCGAACCGGACTTTCTGGCCCAGCCCGGTGCGTTGATTGCCGGCACCATCATCAGTCATATCCGTTCGCCTCTGCTCAACCAGCTGTTTGAGCGACTGGAAAGCGCAGACGATGATCTGGCTCGCCAGATGCTCGAGCGCATCGCGCCGGACCCGCATCGCGCTGAACAGCCGGAGTTGTTTACCGTGCGCCTGAGCAAGAAGCGGGCGCCCGCCCTGTACTGGCTCAGGGAGCATGGTTTCACGGTCGACGTCAGCCTGTTTCAGCGCCATCCCACCCGGCCCAGGGAACGCGTTCCGGTCGAGGTGCTGATGCTGTCGCGCGGTGACGAAGACCACTTGCTGCCGGCCGCCGACACGGTATTGGAAAGCGGCGACCGGCTGCTGGTGGCCTGTCCGCCAGCGCTGTCCGGGCGCATGCGGGTGCTGGTGGAAAACGAAGCCGCAGCCTACCGGGCATTGACCGGCCACGAGTTGCATCAGGGCTGGCTGCTCAACAAGCTCGGCCTCGGTCCGTCTCTGCCGAGCTCACCATCAGGCTGAAGGAACCCAACATGTCGCAGATTGTTTCGTCGCTTCGCTGCCTTGTCGCGTTCCTGCTGCTGGCCGGGGCCGGTGCGCAGGCCGGCCAGGGAGACGCCGGGCCACCACCGGATCGCCCGGTTCTGCACACGCTGTTTGTGCCCGCCGAGGGCTGGGCCTACCAGGATGAATCCGGCCGGCTGACCGGCGTGACCGTCGAGATCATGCGCGCGTTCGCTGCGTGGCTGGGAACGGAACACTCGCTCCAACCACGGCTGGAGTTCGAGGCAGAGCAAGACTGGTCGGTCTTCTATGCCCGCGTGCGCGCCGGCAGCGGCAGTCTGTTCGGTCTGGGCAACGTGACAATCACGGACCAGCGTGCTGAGGAACTGGCCTTCTCGCCACCGTATCTGCAAAACGTGGCCGTGCTGATCTCTCCGGCGACGACCGCGTCCGAGGTACAGCCTGACACCATGGCTTCCGATTTTGAGGGCTTGCGCGCCCTGGCCTTTGCCGACACCTTGCACGAGCAGCGCCTGCGCGCGCTTGGCCAGGACTACTGGCCGGATCTGGTCATTGACCGGGCAGGATCGAATCAGGCAATCCTGGAGGCGGTGGCGGCCGGGACTCACTTTGCCTACCTCGATGTCTACAACGTCTACCGCGCCCGTGAGCAAGGCATGGCGCTGCAACGACATCCGGCCTTTGACGATCCCGGTGAAACCTTCGGCATCATCATGCCGCTGGACAATCCCTGGCGGGACGAATTGCAGGCATTTTTTCAGGCCGATGGCGGGCTGATGCAACGCCGTTGGTATGCCGACCTTCTGGCCCATCATCTCGGTTCCCGGGTGGCGGAGTTGCTGGTGCCGAGCCCGCCCGCCGAGTGAGTCCATCGGTTCTCGATCCGGCGCTGATCGAAGCCTATCGAACGGCCGAGTACCGGGTTGATGCCGGCGGCGCGGACGGCCCCCAGGGTGAAACCGATCCGGCTTTCGTGCTCACCATCGAGCGCCCAAGTTGCGAGCTTGCCGCCTGGCATCGGCGCCATGCGGTCGAATGCAGTGCCTTGGTCACGGCCTGTAATCCGGCGGGTCAGCGCCTGGATGACTGGCACAACCGCCAAGCCTGCCGCGCACTGGCCGCCTGGATTGCTCGTGCGGGGCTCCCCTGGAGGCCGGCGACTGGTCTGGATCCGGCCCGCCAGTGGCCGGCCGAACCGGGTTTCCTGATTGCCGGCGTGCAACCGGAGCCAGCCCGCGAACTGGGCCGTCAATTTGGCCAGAACGCGATCGTCTGGGCAGCCGCCGATGCCGTCCCGCGCCTGATTCTGCTGCGCTGAGTCAACTCAGCCGCCGGGGCCGCAGTCCATGCAGTCGGCTGCCTGTTGTGGTCCGCGCCGCAGCTTGCCGGCCAGGTCCTGCAGGGCGGTGCGCAGGCCCTCCTCAATGACCGGATGGTAGAACGGCATGTCCAGCATCTGGTCGACGGTCAGCCGACTTTGGGCCGACCAGGCCAACAGGTGAGCAATATGCTCGGCCGCCGGGCCCAGCATTTCCGCTCCCATGAAGATGCCGGTGCCGTGCTCGCCGTAGACGCGCAGCAGGCCGCGGCTTTTGCCCATCACCCGGCTGCGGCCCTGGTTGCGGAAGTTGAGCGAACCGACGGCGAAACAGCCGCGGCAGTGTTCCTCGGTTTGCTGGAGAGTGCGCCCGCAGGCCGCGATTTGCGGGTCGGTGAACACGACCGTGAGCGGGCTGCGCCGCAGGCCCGTGCGAACATCCGGCCAGCGCCCGGCGTTGGTGCCGGCAATGCGCCCTTCGTCGGCCGCTTCGTGCAGCAGCGGCAGGTGGTTGTTGGCGTCTCCGGCAATGAAAATCGGGCTGTCGCCGCACTGGGTGGTGTAGGGGTCGAAGACCGGCATGCCGCGTTCGTCCAGTTCCAGGCCGGTATGCTCCAGCCCCAACCGGTCCACGTTGGGCCGTCGTCCGGTGGCCGCGAGCAGGAAGTCAAAGGTCTCGGTAGCCTCATCGCCGTCGGCGTCTTCGAAGGTCACCTGTACGCCATGTTCGGTCTGGCGGATCTCGTGGACCTTGCTGTCGGCATCGAGCGGGAATTCCTGGTTGAAGGTCTCGAGCGCGATGGCGCGAATCTCGGGATCCTGGATGGGCCCGACCAGACCGCCGACGCCGAACATGCGCACCCGTACCCCCAGCCGCGACAGCGCCTGACCGAGTTCCAGGCCGATTACGCCGGGGCCGAAGATGACGATGGATTCGGGCAGTTCGGTCCACTCGAAGAGATCGTCGCTGGTGATCAGTCGCGCGCCGGCGTCTTGCAGAAACGGCAGCACGTTGGTCCGCGAACCGGTGGCGATCACGACACGCCCGGCGCGCAGGGTGAGATCATCACCTACGCGCAGCGTGTGCTGATCCAGGAAGCGTGCCTGGCCCATGATCCGGTCTTGCTCGGGAATTTTTGCAATACTTTCGAGCACCCCGCCGACGAAACGGTCGCGGTGGCGCCGAACGCGGTTCATCACCGCCTGGCCGTCGACCCGCACCGGCCCGGCGTGGATGCCGAAACGCTGGGCATGACGACCCGAGTGGGCGACTTCGGCGGCCGCAATCAGCAGTTTGCTCGGCATGCAGCCAACCCGGGCACAGGTGGTGCCGAACTGTTCGGCTTCAATCAGCACCACCTGGTCGGCATGTTTGCAGGCCTGGCGATAGGCCACCATGCCGGCGGTTCCGCCACCGATTACGGCGACATCGACTTTGCGTTCCTTCATGTGAATCGCTCCTTGTAGGCACAGGCCCAACAGTAACGCCGGAGCAGACCGGCGCGGGCAGCATGGGCTTGCATTGCTGCCGGCATTGACGGAATGACCGATGTTGCGCCCCATAATAGAGTTTCTCTTTAAGCGTAAGGCTTGTCGTGTTCCGATCTCTTGCCAGCCTGTTTTTCTACGCGCGCTTTGTGCGCAGCTTCAGTGCGCTCGGCTATCGTCGGGCGGTGGGCGACGAAGACGCGCCGGCACCGGATTTCAGCGGCCAGACCTGGCTGGTCACCGGGGCGACCGGCGGGATCGGCCGAGCCATCGCCCTGCAGGCCAACCGTGCGGGTGCTCGCGTGCTGACCGTTGCGCGCAGCAAGGACCGTCTAAAGGCGCTCAAGGCCGCGGCCGACACACCCGGTCGCATGGTGCCGCTGGCTGCAGACCTGGCGCTGCTGGCCGACATTCGCCGCCTGCCCTCGAAACGCTCGGTTCAGACCCGGCCGGTCGACGTGCTGGTCAATAACGTAGGCGTGTTGCTCAACGACCATCAGCTGACCGAGGAAGGCCTGGAAGCCTCTTTCGCGACCAACCTGCTGGGGCCGTTTGTGCTGACCGAAGAGCTGCAGGCGGCCGGACTTCTGGCCGCCGATGGCGTGATCATCAACGTTTCTTCCGGCGGCATGTACGGATCGCCGCTGAAGCTTGAGCCAATGAACTGCACCAACCCGGACCGCTTCGACGGCATGACCGCGTATGCCATGCACAAGCGCGCCATGGTCGAGTTGACCCGTTGCTGGAACGACCATTGGCAGGGCGCGCCGATGGCCCACGTGATGCACCCGGGCTGGGTTGATACCCAAGGGGTACGGACTGCGCTGCCGGTCTTCCGCAAGACCCTGCAGCGCGTCTTGCGAACGCCAGAGCAAGGTGCCGACACCGTGCTCTGGCTGGCGGCACAGCGCCCGACACCGGCGCCCGAAGGCGGTATCTGGCTGGACCGATCCCTGCAGCCCGAGCACGAGTTTTCGTGGACGCGGCGCTCGCCCCATACGGCCGAAGACCTGGTTGCCTATCTGCAGCGGCTGGCCCAACGGTGAGTGGTGAATTGCCTTGTCCGCCCGACTTTGCCGATATCAGGCAGGCCGCGCTTCGTCTGCACGGGCTTGCCCACCGGACCCCGGTACTGACCTCGACCTGCTTCAACGACCGAACCGGGGCGCAACTGTTCTTCAAGTGCGAGAATTTCCAAAAGGTCGGCGCGTTCAAGTTTCGCGGGGCCTGTAATGCCATTGCTGCGCTCCGGCCGGAACAGGGACGGCGCGGCATCATCACCCACTCCTCGGGCAACCATGGTCAGGCCGTTGCGCTGGCTGCCCGTCTGAAGGGCTATCCGGCCACCGTGGTCATGCCCGACAACGCCGCCCGGATCAAGGTCGAGGCGGTGCGCGGTTACGGTGCCGAAATTGTGTTCTGCGAGGCGACGACGCCGGCCCGTGCGGCGACCGTGCAGCGATGCCTGAGCGAGCGCGGTGGCACGTTTATCCCGCCCTACGATCACCCTGATGTCATTGCTGGGCAGGGCACGGCAGCACTGGAACTGCTGGAGGATGTCGCCGGGCTTGATCTTGTGATCGCCCCGGTGGGCGGTGGTGGCCTGATCAGCGGCACGGCGATTGCGGTCAAGCATCTCAGGCCCAATTGCCGGGTGATTGCGGCCGAACCGGCCAACGCTGACGACGCGGCGCGTTCTTTTCGCTCCGGCAGAATCGAGCCGGTCGCGACCACGACGACAATCGCCGACGGCCTGCGCACCTCGCTGGGCGAGCTGACCTTTGACGTCATCAGGACCCAAGTCGACGATGTGGTGACCGTTTCCGAGCATGCCATGGTGGACGCCATGCGCCAGGTCTGGGAGCGCATGAAGATCATCATCGAGCCGTCCTGTGCGGTGCCGCTGGCCGCGCTTCTCGAGGGCGCGGTGGATGTGGCTGGCCAGCGTGTCGGGATCATCATTACCGGCGGTAACGTGGACCTTGACCAGGTCGGTCAATGGTTCGGCCGCGCTCCGGGCTGACGCGCGCACCGCAGGTGTCGAACCGGCTGTTCCAGCAGCAGGGTCAGGCCAGGGCTGTTTCGCCGGCCTGGTGTGTGGCACACTATTCCGGACTGAGGAATCGGCGCAGACCGATCCGGGACAGGCAAAACGTATGCCATCCAAGCATGAGGGAGATCGCGAAAATCGACTGAACCGCCTCCGCCAGCGGATGGCCAATGAATTTCAGTTTGCCATGATCGTGGCGTTTGGCTCCCTGATTCTGGTTGCGGTATCTTTCTTTGCCATCTATCGATTGATCACCGGAAACATCTCCGGGGCAATCTCCAATGCCGTTGTCCTGTGCCTGGTAGGCAGTGTTCTGGCTCTTGCCCTCACCACCCGACGAACCCGCCTGGCCGGCATGCTGTTTACCCTGGTTACCGTCATTGGCGTGGTGCTGAGCAGCCTCACTCTGGGGGCTACGGCCGTGGCCTGGAGCTACTTGGTGCTGTGGGTGAACTTCCTGTTGTCGAGTTTGCGCTTTGCATTGGCGATGAACCTGGCCCTGATTGCCGTACTGGCACTCAACAATCGTCTGTTTGATCACAGCGTCGAGGCGGTCACGTTTGCCGTAACCGCCGGGCTGATCACTGCTTTCGGCTATATCTTTGCCTGGCGCCTGGGTCATCAACAGGATCAGCTGGAGTCTGCAGCCCTGCGTGATCCATTGACTCAGGCCGGCAATCGCCGCATGATGCGGCGCGATGTGGATTCTGCCATCCGGCAGAATGCCGCCAGTGGCCGCGGCTTTACCCTGATGCTGGTCGACCTGGATCATTTCAAGCGGCTCAACGATGAGCATGGCCATGATGCGGGTGACCAGGTGCTGCGTGATTTCGCTGCGTCTCTGCGCCAGCACATTCGCAGCGGCGATGGTCTGTATCGCTTTGGCGGCGAGGAATTCGTGCTGCTGTTCCCCGATACCAACGAGGAAGTGGCAGAGCGACTGGCGCGGACGCTGCATGAGAGCACCAGCGGCCGGCTGACCGGTCTGGGCGGCGAGCTTTCGTTTTCTGCCGGTGTTGCCGTCTTGCTGGGTGGCGAGAATTCCGATGGCTGGCTACGCCGCGCAGATCAGGCCCTGTATGAGGCCAAGAGCACCGGGCGCAACCGCATTGTCGCGGCTGCCATGGCCTGAACCGTGATTGATCGGTCGCAATGAAGAAGTCGGAGTTGCCCGAAAAAACCTGCCCGGTCTGTCAGCGTCCATTCCGCTGGCGGAAGAAATGGCGTGATTGCTGGGACGAGGTCCGCTACTGTTCAGAGCGCTGTCGACGCAATCGGGGTAGACCAGTGGCCCGCTAGGGCCGCATGGCCCACTAGGCCGCGCGGATTCGGTTGCGGCCCTGCTCCTTGCACCAGTACATGTTCTGGTCGGCTTCGCGCAGCAGGGCCTCGAAGCTGTCCTCGGCAGCCTGCATTTGGGTAACGCCGATGCT
>PXBD01000008.1 GCA_003565625.1 Gammaproteobacteria bacterium | reverse complement strand
TCAGTCGCCGGATCATCCAGGGTCGAAAAAGCGCCTCGGGTGACCGGCGAGACTGCCACCGATATCTGCCCACCTTCTACTTCACCAGCATTGCCGTCCGGGCCCTGATAGCGCACGGTCAGTTCGTTGATGTAGGGGGAGCCCAGAAAGATGGGAACGCCGGAGCGATTGGTCGGCATGCTGGCATCACCTTGAATGACCAGGCGACCCGTTTCCGCGCTTGCCGGAACGACTTCCACCGTCGCGGAGGCAGACACTGTGCCGACGCCGGACGGATTGTCGGTCGACGCGGTCAGCGTGACCGATCCCGTTTGTGAACCACCAGTCAACCAGAATCGTGCAACGCCACCACTGGTTGTGGCGACAGCTTCGCCAGCCGTTTCAGTGGGCGTTGCCTGACTGGACACGACGGCACGCGCGGTGCTACTGGACGACAGGCTGATCTCGGAACCATCGGGCGCGGCGCTACCGTCGGCCAGCCGCAGGTTGACGTTGACCTGAATCGTGAACGGCGCGTCTGGATCCGGCGCGAAACTGCCCGGGTTGGCTTCAAGCGAGTTGCTTTCGGGCGAAATACTCAGCCGAGCCTCGCGACCCGCGTCGAATGAACCCGACGAACTGCCGCCGCAAGCGGCCAGCGTAAGCAGAAACAAAAGCGCCACGGTAGGTTTCGCCATTTTCATTACGGGCAGCTCCCTGGGAACATTGGATATGGTCATGATGTCTGGCTCCCGATCAGTCGATAGCGACGCGATCGTCGAGGATGGAGGGCGTGACGAATATCAGGAGTTCTCGCTTCTGATCGTCAGTCGCCCGGCGACGGAACAGGTGCCCCAGCACCGGGACATCCGCCATAACGGGTACACGGGTTGACGTGAAATTCCGCTCCTCCTGGAAAATACCGCCGAGCACCACAGTTTGCCCGTTGTCGACGAGCACGTTGGTGCCGAGCTCCCGCGTGTCGATCGATGGTACTGATCCGCCCCGGCCGGTCTCGAAAATTTCACCGACCGTATCCTGCTTGATATTCAGGTCAAGCTGGACTCGATTGTCAGGTGTAATCAATGGGCGGACGCGTAGTTCAAGAACCGCCTCTTTGAACTCTACGTTGACCGCCCCCTGTTGCTGACCGCCTTGCAGAGACTCGAAAGGAATTTCAACACCCTGCTGGATAAAGGCCTCTTGCTGGTTTGCCGTAATCAGACGCGGCGTTGAAATAACCTCGCCTCGACCCTCGGTTTCCAGCGCGCTCAACTCCAGGTCAAGCAGATAATCGGCGGCCAGAATGGAGATACCCATGCGGCCGGCCGGGTTCGATACAGGCAGGTTAATGTTCAAACGATCATCAAGGCTCGGCATATCCAGCGGCGTGCTGGTGCCGCGTCCGGCCTGACGGTTCGCTATCGCGCTGCGGTTGATTCCATCGAGCGCCTCTGAAGAGGCGGAGGTGCTGATGAGATTGCCCCGACCGTCCTGACGTGCCCCGGTCACACCGAACCGCACCCCCAGTTCGTAATTGAAATCATGTCTGGCGATGACAATGCGGGATTCGATCAGCACCTGGCGAACCGGGCGATCCAGTTCGGTCACAAGACCCCGGACCTCATCGATATTTTCCAGCGTGTCGGTCACCAGCAAGGTGTTGGTTCGCTCATCCACACTGACCGAGCCCCGCTGGGAGAGCATGCCGCCCTCTTCTCCGGCACCGGAGCGAATAATGCCGGCCAGATTGGCTGCACTGGCATAGCTGATCGGAATCATCGCCGTGCGCAACGGTTCCAGGGTCTGGCGATCGGCACGGGCGCGTAGAATCTGTTGCTCACGGCTGACGATCTCATCGATCGGCGCGATCCAGATCACGTTGCCGGAACGGCGCATGTCGAGGTTCCTGGTCTCGAGCACGATATCCAGGGCCTGGTCCCAGGGCACGTTGGTCAGACGCAGGGTCAAAGACCCCGTCACGGTATCGGATACTACAATGTTGAGATCAGAGACGTCGGCGATCAACTGGAGCACGGAACGAACCTGGATGTCCTGGAAGTTGAGCGTGATGCGGCTGCCCTCGTATTCGCGTTCCTCAAAGAACTGCAGGTCGCGGTCCTGCTGGACCACCGGCTCTACCGGACGATCTACCTCGATGACCAGCTGCGATGCGGTCTGGTAGGCAAGGTGTTCGTAACTCCCGGAAATTTCCAGCATGAGACGGACATTGTTGTTGCGCTGCTCGGGCGTGATCATCTGAACCGGAGTGGCAAAGTCGGCCACGTCAAGGCGACGGAACAGATTTTCGGGCAGACGGGTATCGAACAGATCGATCTGCAGGGCGCTGGCCCGCTCGCTGACGGTAATGTTGACGCCGGGTCGGTCGAGGTCGACGATCACCCGGCCACCGCCATCCGGGCTGCGGCGAAAGTCAAAGCCTTCAATTTGATGCCGGTCGGCACCTGTACTTACCGCGCGGGCAACCGCGGTTGCTTCGGCGCCCGGTGCGGCCGTATCCGCAGCTACGATCAGCGCAAGCTGGTTCCCTGCAACTTCCAGCTCGTACGGCACCACCCGCGCCAGGTCAACAACCAGGCGGGTGCGGCCGCCGGCACTCAAGGTCTGGTAGCTCTGGGCCGGACCGGCCCCGACCGATACCCGCTCGGTCGACAAACGGGTACTGGTCTCGGGCAGATCGATCACGATCCGCGGCGGTTGCTCGGTCGCAAACACGGTCGGTTCCGGGAATGCGGCGTCAGTGGTCAGAACCAGGCGAATCTGGCCTGCCTCGGTTTCGACCTGGACATTGGTCAGCTCAGCGCCCTGGGCCGTCGCCGACAGCCCCAGAAGCAGCAACACCATGCCTGCCCATCCGGCTCGTCTCGTCATCATGCTTCTCCCACTCGTCCCCGGCTCGGGGCCACTGGTGCCAAAAATACTGCGAATCATGCGCTTCGTTCCATTCATCGGGCTTCACTCATTGCAACCTGCACGCGACGCTCGCTCCAGCCTCCGCGGCCGTCCTGAACCAGTTCGCGCAACTCCACCCGGCTACCGAGCACGCGCTCGACCCGACCGTGATTGCGGCCCATGTAGCTTCCTTCGCTGACCCGGTGGACAACATTTTCGTTGTCGCGGATCAGGGCGTAATCGATCTCATCGATGCGCAGCGTGCCAACCATGCTAAGGGTATCAAGCGGAAACCCTTCCAGAAACTCGCGGCGACGGTCGGGATCCGGACGTGGCCCGGTGCCGGTTCCCGCTTCCACGACATCATCCTCGGCCCGAGAAGCCTGGCGCTGGAATGGGTCCCGCAGATCGAAAGCCTGGTAGGTCACGACCTCGGCAGTGGCCATCGGCGGAATCGGATCAATCGGTTCTCCGGGACGCTGGCTCTCCTCGGCAACCCAGCGCTCCAGGTCGCCCACCCCGCGATCACAGGCCGCGAGCAGCAGGGTTGCCAAAGCCGCCAGCAACAGTGCTCGGATCGTCATCAGGGCTGCCCTCCTGCGCTCTGGATTGCCGCCGCCTCGGTTTCGTCCAGGTAGCGATAGGTGGTAATCGAGCCGTCCATGCGAAGCCGGCCGCCAGAGCCTTCCACCGGCTGCAGCGAAATATCCTGGATCGTGAGAATCACAACCCGCGGCAGCGAAGCCACGGTACTAACGAATTCGCCAAACTGATGGTAAGTGCCGACCATGCGCACGTTGATTGGCTGCTCGGCATAAAAATCCCGCGTGATCTCGGTCCGTGGCTCGAACAACTCGTTGTCAATCCCGGCGCCCAGCGCCGTTTGCGAAATGTCGATCAGCAGGTCGGGCATTTCGGTGCGCGACGGCAGCTGGCGCAGCATGACTTCGAGCATCTCTTCCATTTCTGCGAGCTGGCGCTCGTAAGCCGGCAGATTGGCCGCTTTCTGCTGCTTGTCGCGGAACTCCTGCCTGAGCTGGGTTTCGACGCGCTCGCGGCTTTCGAGGGTTTCGCGCTGATCCTTGATCAGGAACCAGTAGCCAGCAGCCAGAATCAAGGCCGCGATAAACACCATGATGACCGCCTTGGCGCCAGCCGAGGCACTGCCCAGGTTATTGAAGTCCAGATCCTTGAGTTCCGACAGATCCATACTCAGGCCTCCTCTGCCAGGTCACGCGGCGAGCCGATCTGAGCCCGCAACTCGAAACGGAAGGGCTGGTCGGGACGTCGATCGCGCGCCTCTACCTGGATAATCCGCAGTTCCGGATTGCGCAGCCAGTCCGCGTTCTCGATCCGGCGCATGTATTCCGACACGCGGGTTTCGGACTCTGTGGTTCCGATGATGGTTAGATCAGAACCAGTCTGGCGAACGCTGTTCAGGGTAATACCCTCGGGCACGGTCTGGGCGATCTGGTTGAACAGATGCACCATCAGGTTCCGATTCTCCTGCAGACGCTCGATCACGTTTTTACGTGATATCAGGTTGTCGCGGGTCCGCTCGAGGTCTTCGATCTGAGCGATTTCGCGATCCAGCGAACGGATCTCACTGCGCAGGAAGTTGTTGCGCGCTTCCTGCCCGTCGATGATCCCGCCCATCCACTGGTTGGCGCCAAAAACTGCGCCAGCAGCGGCAACCGCCACCACTGCAACCAGGATCACGAAATTACGCTGCCGCTCCTGGCGCTGGGTTTCTCGCCACGGCAGGAGATTGATTCTGGACATCAGTCAAACCCCCTCAGGGCCAGCCCGGTCGCGATGGTCAAGGCCGGCCGCATCTGATCGAGCTGGCGCGCGTTGATCCTGGAGGCCAGCTTGACGCTTTTGAGCGGATCCCCAAGCTCGGTGGAAATACCAACCTCATCACCGAGCGCCTCGGCCAGGCCTGGAATCAGCGCGCCGCCCCCGGTCAGAAAGACGGTCTCGATGCTCATGTAGTCGCTGGACGAGGCATAGAATTGCAGGGCGCGGCTGATCTGCTGGATGATGCTCTGGCGAAAAGGCTCCAGCACCTCGTCCTCGAAGCCAGCCGGCGGCGCCTCGCCACGCTGCATGAACCTGGCCTGGTTGGCATCCATGCCGTAGCGGCGCATGCATTCCTCGATCAGCTGATTGCCGCCGAAAGAGTGTTCGCGGCTGTAGATGCTGCGGTTGCCGCGCAGCACGATCATGCTAGACGACACCGCACCGATGTTGAGCACCGCCAGCGTGGCCGACTCGTCCACCCCGGAGTTCCGGCGAACCAGATCAAAGGCATTGGCAACGGCAAAGGACTCCACATCGACCACCTGGATCGAAACGCCGGCAAGCTCTGCCACCTCACGGCGCATATCGACGTGATCGGTCTTGGAGGCGGCCAGGAGAATTTCGAGCAGGTCGGCGTTCCGCGGCGACGGGCCGAGCACCTCGAAATCCAGGCTGACCTCTTCGCGCGGATAGGGAATGTAGTGTCCTGCCTCGACCTCGATCTGCGCTTCGATGTCGTCCTCGCTCAGATCGGCCGGGAGGTTGATCATCTTGGTGATCACGGCCGAGCCGGTTACCGCCATGGCGCAGCGCTTGGCCGACGCGCCCGACCGTTTGATGACCGAGCGCAGGGCCGTGGCCACCGGCTCAGCTTCCAGGATCACGCCCTCGCTGACCGCGTTGTCCGGCAGCGGCTCCACGCCGAATGCCTGCAACTGCAAGCCCGACCCGGCCCGGGCCAACTGCACCACCTTGATGCTGCCGGTGCCGATATCAACACCCATCAAAGGAGCCGAACCCTTGCCCAGCAGCTTGCCCAGAATTCCGTTCATCTGCGTCTCGTCGCCCTCGCTTGAACCTGCCCCATCCGTGTGCTGTTGCTCACACTTTCCCTCCCGATAACGGCTGCATGGCCGATCCCCGGAAGCACTATACTATCCAAACAGCCTCGCTGTCTGCCCTTCCAGCACGATTGCGGGCACTTTTTTCCAGCAGCGGCGTCTTAGGTGGTCGCAACCAACCTTCTGGGTCTCCGCTCTCTTGTACCATAAGCCATGCTTCGAATAAAGCGCTTAGCAAAGTTTTCCATCTATCTGATTTCGCTGGGGCTGCTCGGAGCGGGTGCAGGACTGATTGCGGTCTGGCTGATCGTGGTGCCGACCCTGCCGGAAGTGGAAACCCTGCGCGATGTCCAACTGCAGGTGCCGCTCCGGGTTTTTTCCGAAGACCAGCGGCTGATTGCCGAGATCGGCGAACAGCGCCGGACGCCGGTTGCGCTGGCCGACGTGCCGGAACTGCAGCGGCTGGCTTTTCTCGCCGCCGAGGACGATCGTTTCTACCGCCATCCCGGAATCGACTGGCGCGGCACCCTGCGCGGCGCCTGGCTGTACGGCCGCAGCCTCGGCCAGGGCCGGGTACCCGGGGGCAGCACGATCACCCAGCAGGTGGCGCGGCGATTTTTTCTGAGCACGGAATACTCGGTCACCCGCAAGCTGCGTGAAATGTTGCTGGCCCTGAAAATCGAACGGGAACTGAGCAAGGACGAAATTTTCGAGCTGTACCTGAACAAGGAATTTCTGGGCCACCGCGCCTACGGCATCGTCGCTGCTGCGCACGTCTACTACGGCAGCGACCTCGATAGCCTGACGATCGCCCAGATGGCCCAGCTGGCCGCCCTGCCCAAGGCACCCTCGCGGGACAACCCGGTTTCCGGGCCACGCCAGGCCATGATCCGGCGCAACTGGGTGATCGAGCGCATGCACCGACTGGGCTACATCTCGGACCAGGATCGAGCCTCCGCCCTGGCCGAACCGAACACGGCCCGCCTGCATGCCCCGGTGGTCGAACTCAGCGCGCCCTGGATTGCCGAAATGGTGCGCCAGGAACTGGTCGACCTGTTCGGCGCCCAGCAGGCCTATTCCGGCGGCTACCAGGTTCACACCACGCTCCAGTCGGCCCTGCAAAGAGCCGGGGACCAAGCCGTGCGCAACGGCCTGCAGGCCTACGATCGCCGCCATGGCTGGCGCGGCCCCGAACAGCGCCTTGACCCGGAAAGCCTGTCGGACCCCGGCGCGCGCGAGTCCCGCCTGCGCGAAGTCCGGCCGGTTGCCGATCTGGTCCCCGCACTCGTACTGGAAAGCGACGAGACACTGGCGCGGCTGCAGCTGCGCAGCGGCGCGGAAGTCACCATCGAGCTTGACAGCCTGTCCTGGGCGCGGCCCTTTCTCGAGCTCAACGCCCTCGGGGCCCGTCCGAGCGCGGTCAGCGACGTGCTCGAACCCGGCGACCTGGTCCGGATGCGGCTGGTAGGAGACAACTGGCGTCTTGCCCAGATTCCGCGAGCCGAAGCCGCCCTGGTGGCCATGGAAGCCGACACCGGCGCAATCCGGGCGCTGGTCGGCGGACTGGACTTCAGCCGCAACCAGTTCAACCGCGTCACCCAGAGCCGGCGCCAGCCAGGATCTGCCTTCAAGCCTTTTATTTACGCCGCCGCCCTGGATCGCGGCTACACCCCGGCATCATTGGTCAACGACGCCCCGGTGGTGCTGGACGACCCATCGCTGGAACGAGCCTGGCGACCCACCAATTTCGGTCGTCGCTTCTACGGTCCCACCCGCCTGCGCGAGGCCATGGTGCATTCGCGCAACCTGGTCAGCGTGCGCCTGCTGATGGACATCGGCCTGGATTACGCCCGCGACTACATCAGCGACTTCGGGTTCGCTCGAGCCGACCTGCCGGCCGGACCGTCGATGGCGCTGGGCTCGGCATCGCTGACCCCGTTGAGCGTAACCGCCGCTTACGGCGCCTTCACCAACGGCGGCCATGCGATCGAGCCCCAGTTCATTCATCGGGTCACCGACGGTTTCGGCCGCACCGTTCACGAACCCGACTGGCCGCGTATTTGCCCCGACTGCCCCGAATTCAGGCCGGAGCCGCCGCCGCAAGCTGCCCCCGAACCCGGCCCGACCGGCCCGCGGCGCCTTGATCTGGCCGCCGCGACAAACGCCGCCGAACCGGAACCGGTCGGGCCGAGCATTCCCTCGATCGCGCCCCGGGTACTGAGCCCGCAAACCAGTTGGCTGATCCACTCCATGCTGGCCGACGTAGTGAGTCAAGGCACGGGTCGCCGGGCATTGACCCTGGGCCGCTCTGACCTGGCCGGCAAGACCGGGACCACCAACGACCTGCGTGACACCTGGTTCGTCGGCTTCGGCGGCGGCATGGTGGCCACGGTCTGGCTGGGAATGGACGACAACGAATCGCTCGGCAGCCAGGAACAGGGCGGTCGCACCGCATTACCGCTATGGGTGGAGTTCATGGAAACCGCGCTCGCCGGACGACCGGAGCGCCTGCCGGGCGAGCCGGTGGGGCTGGCGCGGGCCATGATCAACCCGGACACCGGGCTGCGCGCCCGTCCCGGCGCCCCCGGCGCAGTCGCCGAGTGGTTCCATTCCGACAACCTGCCGGCGCTGGAAGCGGTTGGCGAGAATGGCGACCGCAGCGACCCGTACGACATTTTCTGATCCATCGGCATGGGCAAGCGATCATTCAAGCGCGAAGCCAGCCAGCGCCTGCGCCAGGAGGTAGCCGCAGAGGCCGCGCGCATCATTGCGACCGAGGGCCAGCGCTCCTATCTGGCCGCCAAGCACAAGGCTGCAGCTAGGGTCGGTGTATCCACCCGCGGCGGCCTGCCGTCCAATGCCGAAATCGAGCGCGCGCTCAAGGAATGGCAGGCGCTGTACGGCGGCAACGAGCATGCAGAACGGCTGCAGGTCATGCGCGCGGCCGCCCTCGAAGCCATGCTGTTTCTCGAGCCATTCCAGCCGCGCCTGGTCGGCCCGGTCCTGGAAGGCACGGCTGACGAGTATTCGCGCGTGTGCCTGCATCTGTTTTCCGAAGATCCCGATGCGGTTGTGCGTTTCCTGATGGAACACGGCATCGAATTCGAGCAGGAGCGCCGCAGGATTCGTTGGCGCGACGGCAGCCACCGCGAGGTCGACGTGCTGGTGGTCGAAGCCGGCGAGCAAACCGTGGAGATGACGCTGATGATCGGGCGCGACGCCATCCACCCGCCGCCCAGTCCGATTGACGGCCAGCCTTTGCGCAGGATCGGGACGGCCGATCTGCGGGCCCTGATCAACAACAACTGAACCCCTCCCCTCGTTCAGACAGGGTTTACCCGTTCGCGTTATGCTCATCGCCATGAAGAAGGTCGTCGCGCCGATTTTCAAGCTCTGCGTCATCGCGTTGATCGCGCTGACCGGCACGGCCTGCGTCACCTACCACCAGCCTCGCTATGGTGGAGACGGCGTCTACTTCGACCAGCCCCGCAGTCGTGCCCAAACGGTAGTCATCAGCGACCCGCTGCTCTACCCCTACTGGTCTCTGGATTACTTCTATTTCAGCCGCTTCTACCATCCTTACTCGGTCGTGGTGGCGCACCATGATCCCTGGTTCTATCCTTACCCGGGCTGGTACTACGGCTACCGCCCCGGTCCGCGCAGCAGTTTTGCCTTCAGCGGCGGCTTTTACTACCCCTGGTATTCATTCGGGTTTGGCTACGCCAGTTACCAACCCTGGCGTCCGCACTACGTGTACTACCCGGTGCATGCCCCGCAGCGCCCGCCCGCGCATCGCGTTCGCGACATTGACGATCGCCTGCAGGCGATCGATGCGCGCTACCGTGAACCGCGACTGGCCGGACCAGGAGAGCGCTCGCGCAACCTTCCGGTCCGCTCGGAAGCGATGACGCGCCATCGGATTGCCGAAGATCGCGCTGCCGCCAGTTCGCGTCGTCCGGCCACGGCAACAGCGCCGCGCGCCAGCCCCCAGCGCAGCCCGGAGTCGCGC
This sequence comes from Gammaproteobacteria bacterium, assembly GCA_003565625.1. Lineage (GTDB taxonomy): Bacteria > Pseudomonadota > Gammaproteobacteria > Xanthomonadales > Wenzhouxiangellaceae > Wenzhouxiangella. Next base: position 76,711 of record PXBD01000008.1, on the reverse strand, counting down.
CCGATTGCGACTCCGCGCAGTCGCTCTTCCAGAACACCAAGCCATCAGCCGACGCGAGCCCGGGAACCCAGCCGCTTGCAGCGCCCGGAGCCTGCGCCGCCTCCGCGCAGCGCAAGCTCGCCGCGGGCTCCAGAGTCTCGCCCGACACCGGTTCGCCAGTCCGCGCCACCCCCGCGCCGAAGCAGTACTCCCTCGGAACGCCAGGTTCGCGAGCGCGCGCCGCGCCGAGTCGACCGGGAGCGATAAAGCTGGCTCCGGTGAGGGCCGGTTGCTACACTATCGCGCCATGAGGTATCCGGATTCTTTCGACGTGATTGTTATCGGCGGCGGTCATGCCGGCACCGAGGCGGCGCTGGCCGCGGCGCGCACGGGCGCGCGCACCCTTCTGGTCAGCCACAGCATTGAAACGATTGGCCAGATGAGTTGCAACCCGGCGATCGGCGGAATCGGCAAGGGACACCTGACCCGTGAAGTCGACGCTCTCGGCGGCGTGATGGCGCAGGCCGCCGATCGGGCCGGCATTCAGTGGCGCACGCTCAATGCGCGCAAGGGGCCGGCCGTCCGAGCCACCCGGGCCCAGTGCGACCGCAGCCTCTATCGAACGGCTATTCGCCGCGCGGTGGAACAACAGCCCAACTTGAGTCTGTTCCAGCAGCCGGTCGATGACCTGCTGGTCGAAGGTGAGCAGGTGGTTGGCGTGCGCACCGCGATGGGCCTGGACTTCCACGCCAGAGCCGTGGTTCTGACCACCGGCACATTCCTCGGCGGGCGCATCCACATGGGCGAAACCCGCCTGGCCGGTGGCCGCGCCGGCGATGCACCGGCCAATGCCCTAGCCGCCCGTCTGCGTGAGCTGGCGCTGAATGTCGGGCGCCTGAAGACCGGCACCCCGCCGCGCCTAGACGGACGCAGTATCGATTTTTCCAACCTGACCGAGCAGCCGGGCGACGAACCGCGGCCGGTGTTTTCCTTTCTGGGCCAGCGTGAGCCCCACCCGCGCCAGGTGCCCTGCTGGATCACCCGGACCTCGGAGTCCACGCACGATCTGATCCGGGCCAACCTGCAGCGCTCACCGATGTACTCCGGGGCCATCGAAGGCACCGGGCCGCGCTACTGCCCGTCGATTGAAGACAAGGTGGTGCGCTTTGCCGACAAGTCTTCCCACCAGATTTTTCTCGAGCCCGAGGGGCTGGGTGTCAACGAGTGGTATCCCAACGGGATTTCCACTAGCCTGCCCTTCGACGTCCAGATCGATCTGGTGCGTTCGATCCCCGGTCTGGAGCAGGCTCATATCACCCGCCCCGGCTATGCCATTGAATACGACTTCTTCGACCCGCGCGACCTCAAGCCCAGCCTCGAGACCCGTTGTATCGGCGGGCTATATTTTGCCGGTCAGATCAACGGCCCCACGGGCTACGAAGAAGCTGCCGCCCAGGGCCTGCTGGCCGGGCTCAACGCCGCCCGCCAGGCGGCCGGACTGGAGCCCTGGACGCCGGGCCGCGACCAGGCCTACATCGGCGTCCTGGTCGACGACCTCATCACCCAGGGCGCGCCCGAGCCTTACCGCATGTTCACCAGCCGGGCCGAATTTCGCCTGCACCTGCGCGAGGATAACGCCGACCTGCGCCTGACCGAAACCGGGCGCGAGCTGGGCTTGATCGACGATCCGCGCTGGGAGGCCTACTGCCGGCGCCGCGATGCCGTTGCCGCCGAACTGGAGCGGCTGCGCGGACTACGCATCGGCGCAGAATCCGCCCGGGCCCGGGCTGCAACCGAAAACCTGGGCATCAGGATCAGCAAGGACGTGACCGCAGAAGAACTGCTGCGGCGTCCAGAGGTGGATTATGCCGACCTGATGCAGGTCGAAGGCATTGGCCCGGGCGTGGCAACAGAAGACGTGGCCGAACAGGTCGCGATCCAGGTCCGCTACGCCGGCTACCTGCACCGCCAGGAAGCGGAAATCAACCGGCAGCGCCGCGCCGCCGACCAGACGATTCCGGCCGAATTCCGCTTCGAAGCCGTCAAGGGCCTGTCGGCCGAGCTTACCGAAAAACTCGACCGCATCCGCCCCCATTCGATCGACCAGGCCAGCCGCATCCCCGGCATGACCCCGGCCGCCATCTCCCAGATCCTCGTCTACCTCAAACGCCACCGCTCCGCTGCTTGACCTGATTCTTGCCGCAGATGAACGCGGATCAACGCAGATAAAAAAGCTGGAAAGATCGAAGTCCCGGCTTGGCAGGAACGCAAGGACGAGACCTTTGCGCTGGGTCAAACGCCCCTCAGAGCAAAACATCCGCGTTCATCTGCGTTCATCCGCGGTTACAGGCATTTCAGTTCAGCGCGGCGGGGCATCCGACCAGGCCTCGCGGTCGATCTTCAGATCGGCGAAATCGTCCGGGTTGAATACCGGCACTTTGCCGGCGCGCGACTGCTCATCGTAGTCGCGCATGAGCCGGAAACAGACTTTCAGCATCAGGGCCAGCGCCAGCAGGTTGACAACCGCCAGCAAGGCCATGGTCAGGTCGGCGAAACTGAAGATCGTTTCCAGGTTCTGCATCGAGCCCCACAGAATCAGCACCAGCATCAACACGCGGAAGACGATGAACAGCAGCCGGTTTCCCGGATCCATCCAGTGGGTGGCGTTTTCGCCCAGGTAGAAGTTGTACAGGATGGAGCTGAAGGCAAACAGCATCAGGACCACGCTGACAAAGGTCTGACCCCAGGGGCCGACGTGCTCGGCCAGGGCCAGCTGAGTCAGGACCACGCCGTTATCGACCGTACCGGCGGTGTGCATCCCGGCCATCAGGATGATGAAGGCCGTGGCCGTGCAGATGATGGCGGTATCGATGAACACGCTGAAAGACTGCACGATGCCCTGGTTGACCGGGTGCGGCACGTAGGCCACCGCGGCCACGTTGGGCGCGCTACCCAGGCCGGCCTCGTTGGAAAACAGCCCGCGTCGAACGCCGTGCATGATGGCCGCACCGATTCCGCCGCCGACGGCCGGCTCGAGCCCGAAGGCGCTGTTGACGATCAGCCCCAGCACGGCCGGCACCTGGCCGATGTTGATGACGATCACGCCCAGCGCGACCGCAATGTAGAGCAAGGCCATGATCGGCACGATTACCTCGGTCACGCGCGAGATGCGCTGCACGCCACCGAAGATGGTGATCCCGATGACCGCGGTCAGGACCACCCCGGTGACCCAGGTGGGAATCCCGAACGCCTCCTCGAGCGAGGACGAGGCAGTAAAGGACTGCAGCGCCACGAAGGCCAGCCCGAAGGTCACCAGCAGCAGCAGGGTGAAAACCATGCCGAGACCGCGGCTGCCCAGACCTCTTTCAATATAGTGCATCGGCCCGCCGCGGAAGGTGCCGGTGCGCTCGTCGCGGGTCTTGTAGGCCTGGGCCAGCGAGCACTCGAAAAAACTGGTGGCCATGCCGACCAGGCCAACCACCCACATCCAGAAGATCGCGCCCGGCCCGCCGAGGGTGATGGCCACGGCGACCCCGGCGATGTTGCCGGCGCCGACCCGCCCGGCCACGCTCAGGGTCAACGCCTGGAACGAGGAGACCTGACCGGGATGATGCTTGAACGCCTGGCCCAGAACGCGAAACATTTCTCCGAAGTAGCGCAGCTGCACGAAGCGCGAGCCGATGGTGAAAATCAGCCCCATGGTGATCAGCACCGCGATCAGCACGTAGGACCAGAGAAAATCGGTTGCAGCTGCGAGCATGGCGGTTTTTCCCTCTGTAATAGTGTCAGTCGATGGACTCGGGCGCCTCGCCCCGCAAGCGCTGGAAAAAGCGCCGGCGGTCGTCCTCGGTCATGCGCCGCGGGGTAGTGTACTCGGCTGGGGCGTCGGGATCGTCGGGATCCACCAGCACGCCCCACAGCGGACGCCGGGCGGCCGGGTCGATGGCGTAGCGAAAATCGCCGATGAACTTCCGCCCGTCCTCATCCTGTTCGGGATAGTGAAACAACCAGCCCGAGGAAAAATGCTCGAAGCGAGCCAGGTCACTGCCGCGGCGCGTGTCCGGATCCATGCCGTCGACCCGGTAGCGCGCAACCGATCCGCCCGGATAAAAAACCGTCTCCGACCATGGCAGCGTCCTAATCGCGGTCAGATGGAAATCCTCACCGTCATCGACCAACGCCCGCCACACCACCAGGTTGGCGAAGGCCGGTTTGGCGACCAGGCGCTCCACGACAATCCCCTGCTGATCGGCCCACTGCGCCAGCGCGGACTCGGCGCGATGATTCTGCCAGGCCCCGAAAGCCATGTAGGCCACCATCCAGCCCAGCGCCAGGTAACCGACCCGGTGGCTGCGCCGAATCACGGCCACCAGCAGCAGGGCCAGCAGCGGCAGAGAGTAGACCGGGTCGACCACGCTGATCCAGTTCCAGGCCACGCGCTGATCGCTGAACGGCCAGAACAGCTGGGTTCCATACGAGGTACAGGCATCCAGCAGCGGGTGCGCGAGATAGCCAAGCAGAGACCAAAGATACACCTGGGCAAACAAGGCCTGGCGCCTGAGCGGCGGCCAGACCGCCAGCGCAGCGACCAGGCTGCCGACCGGGGCAAAGGCAAACGAGTGGGTGAACTGGCGGTGATACTCGATGTAGAGCAGCGAGTCCTCCGACGAGCGGATCAGGGCGTCGAGGTCCGGGATCATGCCGCCGGCAGCGCCGGCCAGCGCCGCGGCTCGCATTCGTTCACGACGCGCCGCAGGCAGGGCCCAAAGCGCGCCGAATATCCCGTGCGTTACAGGATCCATGAATCGGCTATTCTTTCCGGCAACTCCATAAAGTGCTCCAGTCTACCCACCGCCGCGTCATGACCCGCAAACATCTGGCCACCCTGTTGCTGCTGACCCTCGCGACCTGCGTCTGGGCAGTGAACCCCGAACCACAGACCGTTTCCGAGGCCGAGGGCGACCAGGCCTGGTGCCAACCAGAGGCCGGGTTCCAGCGCGCGCTGGCCGGCGAGGAGCAGGTTGGTCCCTGCCAGGGCAGGGATTTTCGGGTGGATTTCGAGCTCGGCCGCAATCTGCGCAACCTGCGCGAAGAACGAGCCGCTCTGCAACAAGCGCTGGCCGACGTGGCCGAACCGGCAACAATCCAGGCTCAGCGGGCCCGCCTGCGGGTGCTCGAGCGCGAGCTACAGCAAGTCGAGGGCCTTGCCCGCATTCGCGGCCTGCTACCGCTCGATGACGACGTCGAATCCTGAGCTACTGCGGCGCCTCGCACAAACAGTGCGCCATGACCCCGGAACGCCCCATCTGCGTGGCTTCCAGAACCTGGCCCAGTTCGCCGAGCACACCGGCGCGCAGCTGCGCCGACAACTGTTGCAGCCACGACGGTCCAGGCTCGAAGCCCGCGGCCAGAATGGCGCGAGCGCCAATCTCGGTCAGGAACTGTTGCCACGGCTCCAGCCTGGGCTCCACGTAGGTGTGGCGGTACTCCTCGCCTAGCCCGGCCATGCGCGCCGCCGAACCGATGGCCTGTTCCAGCGTACCCAACTGATCCACCAGCCCGCGTTCCTGGGCCTGAGCTCCGCTCCAGACTCGACCCTGGGCGATCGCCTCGACCTCTTCGATGCTCATGCGCCGATGCTCGGCGACCAGCCCGATGAATTCCCGGTAGCCGTGTTCGATAAAGCCCTGCAACAGGCGCCGCACCTCTTCATCCATTTCGCGATCCGCCCGCAAGGCTCCGGCCAGCGGTGTCGTCCCGACGCCGTCGGTATAGATCCCGATCCGGGCCAGTGTGTCCTGGAAGGTAGGAAACAGTCCGAAGATGCCGATCGAGCCGGTGATCGTAGAGGGATACGCCCAGATTTCGTCGGCGCCCATGGCAATCCAGTAGCCGCCCGAGGCGGCCACGCTGCCAAAACTGACCACCACCGGTTTGCCGGCCTCGCGTAGCGCCATCAACTCGCGCCGGATCAGTTCGGAGGCGAAGGCACTGCCACCGCCAGAGTCAACCCTCAGCACCACCGCTTTGATGGTGTCGTCATGCAGGGCCTGGCGAATCAGGCGCGAAGTGGAATCGGCACCGATCGTCCCCTGCGGCTGAACCCCTTCGGTGATCACGCCCTGGGCCACGATCACGCCGACGCGACCTTCCGGCCGGCGGATTTTTGGCTCCGGCGCGGAGAGATAACGGGCGAATGACACCTGGCGGAAGCTGCCCTCGTCATCAGGCGCACCGCGCTGGGCCATTTCTGCGCGCAACTCCGGGCGCGAGACCAGGCGATCGACCAGGCCATCGTCGAGGGCGGCCCGCGCGCTGTCGCCCCCGGCCCGTTCAAGCTGGCGCGGCTGGTGCTGGGTCAGGTCCGACAACACGGCAACCGGCAAACCGCGATTGCGTGCCACCATGGCCAGGTATCGCTGCCACAAATCAGCGAGGAAATATTCCGTGGCTTCCCGGTCTTCGTCCGACATGTCGCTGCGGATGAACGGTTCCATTGCCGACTTGTATTCGCCGACCCGGATCAGGTTGACGTCCACATCCAGTCGGTCGAGCCCCTCGGCGAAGTATTGCCGGTAAAACCCGTAGCCGGTCAACAGAATCCAGCCGTCAGGATCCAGCCAGACCTCGTCGGCCAGCGACGCCAGAAAATACTGCCCCTGACCCATGAAACCGCCGTAGGCGACCACCGGTTTGCCGCTGGCGCGAAACTGCTCGACGGCCTCCATGAGTTCGTGCATGGTACCGGGCGCAACCCCCAGCAGATCGTCCGTAGCAATCAGAACCTGGCTGATGCGGTCATCCTCGGCCGCCCGCTCAAGCGCGCTCAGCAGATCACGCAGACGGGTTTCTCCCACACCCTGCCCCAGGGCCTCGTTGAAAGCGCGCTCGATGGCTGAGCCGGAAAATTCCTCGACGATCACACCCTTGGGATTCAGCACCAGGGTGGTGTCGGACTCGATGATCAGCGCATCCCCGCCGCGCACAAGCAGGCCGATGACCAGCGCCAGAACGAGCAGGAAAATGATGTTGAAGACCGCCATGCGCAGGGCAGTGATCGCACGCCAGAAGCCCAGCCATAGCCGGACGAGGATATTGGGTCGGGAAGGGGAGTAAGCCATGGACAGGACCAGGAGTAGGGGGTGAAGGCAACCGGAAGGAATTGATCTTAGAGAATCAACGTGAGGATCACAATATGCTGATCGTCACACGGGAACGCAGCCACCATCGATCAGGCGGCGCGAGAGCCGCCAGTAGCGCGCCGTCAACAAGACCGCAGCCACGCTGAGTCCGGACAAAATGCCGATCCACATGCCGGCCGGGCCCCATTCGGCACGAAACGTCAGCCACCAGCCTACGCTCATCCCGATCATCCAGTAGGCCAGCACGCTGTAGAGCATGGGAATGCGGGTATCCTTCATGCCGCGCAGAGCCCCGGCTGCGGCCACCTGCAAACCATCCGATACCTGGAATATCGCGGCAAACAGCAACAGGCTGGCGGCCAGGGCCACTACCTCGGCTTCATTGGTATACAGCCCGACGATGGCCTCGGGAAACAGCACGATGAAGGCAGCCGAACAAACGGCAAACACCAGCGCGATGCCGATCCCCACCAGACCGGCCCGCCGCGCGCCCTCCAGGTCGCCGCGACCGATGGCATTGCCGACCCGAACCGTAATTGCCCCCGACAGACCCAGCGGCACCATGAAAACCAGGCCGGTGTAGTTCATCGCTACCTGGTGGGCAGCCACCGGCAGCGCACCGAGAATACCCACCAGCAAGGCTGATGCGGCAAACATGCCGCCTTCCATCAGCACCATGAAACCAATCGGCAGCCCCACCTTGAGCAGGCCGGCGATCTCGCGCAGGCTCGGCCCGCTGAATCGACTGAAGACACCAAAGACCCGGTACTGGGGCCGCCCGGCAACCCAGGCCACCATCAACAACAGCTGCAGCCACAGCACAATCGCCGTGGCCCAGCCGGCCCCGACCGCGCCCAGCTGGGGAAATCCAAGGTTGCCGAACATCAGCATCCAGTTCAGCGGGATATTGCAGGCGATCCCGAGCACACCGACATACATGGTCGGGCGCGTGTAGCCGGCACCCTCGGAAAAAAAGCGCAGGGTCAGCATCAGGACCAGCGCCGGCGCACCCCAGGCGATGGCACGCAGATAGCCCATGGCCAGTTCGGCAACGGTTTGCTCCACTTCCAGCGCCTCCATCACCAAGCCGGCGCTCACCGCCAGGGCGACCAGTCCGGCGGCCAGCGCCAGCGAAAGCCACAGGGCCTGCCGGGTGAATTCCCCGGCCTGGCGCGGCCGCCCCGCACCGTCGAGCTGCGAAACAGTGGCCGACACCGCCAGCAGCACGCCCAGGGTGAACAGGAAACCGGCCGCCCAGATCGACGAACCCACCGCTATCGCGCCCAGGTCCACCTTGCCCAGCCGACCGGCCATGACCGTATCGACAAAGTTCATGCCGAAGTTGGTCAACTGACCGATCACCAGCGGCGCGGCCAGCACCAGGGTGCGCTTTACCTCGTATCGCAGACCGGGCGCGGCGGAAGGCTCTGGCATATACTCGAAGGCGACCAAGGGGAAGGAGCGGCATTGTTGACCGGGAGCTGCATCCTTGCAAGCCACGAATGAAACCAGCGCGAAGCCGGGCCGGAATCGGCCGCAGCAAGAGTGCGGCAATTGCGGGGTCCAGCTGAGCGGCCCGTACTGCCACCGCTGCGGTCAGCCTGCGCGATCGTTCATCCGCGCCCTGCCCGGCCTGGTCGGCGAAATCGCCTCCGAGACTCTCTATTACGACTCACGCATGTGGCGCACGCTGCGCTGCCTGCTGTTCCAGCCCGGTCGGCTCTCGCTTGAGTACGTGTCCGGAAAGCGCGCGCGCTACACCCCGCCGGTTCGGCTCTACCTGGTCGCCAGCATCATCGCGTTCCTGGTTGTCACCGTGGTTATCAACACCGCCGAACTGTCCAGCCTTCCCGACGATGCAGCCCAGGGATTTGCCGATGGCTCCGGCGGCGCGATCCAGTTCGACGGACAGGACTGGCATCCGGAGAGCAATCCGCTCACGCTTTTTTGGCTAGGGGAGAAGGGCAACGCCTGGCTGAACCGCCAGATTGCGGTCATCGACGCCAACGCCCGCGAGGCCGTGCGCAATCCGGGCCGCTTCGTGCGCAGCGCCGCCGGCATGTTGCCACAAACCATGTTCGTGATCCTGCCGCTGTTTTCGGCCTGGGTTGCCGTGTTTTACCTGTTCGCAAGACGCTATTACATCGAACACCTGCTGCTGCAGGTGCACAATCATGCCTTTCTGTTTCTCGGCCTGGTGGCGCTGTACCTGATTGCCCTGGCCCGCGACGTGCTCGGCGACGCAGGCTTTTTCGGCCACGGCGCGCTGGCCGGTCTGCTGTACTGGATTGGCGTGGTGATCTGGATCTGGATTCCGGTCTACGTACTGATCAGCATCAGGCGCTTTTACCGCCAGGGCTGGGCGCTGACCCTGATCAAGTTCCTGATCCTGGCCTTGTCCTATTTCGTCATGCTGCTGTTTGCCCTGGTGACGATCATCGTCCTTGGCGTCTGGCGGCTTTAACTCGGTTTGTCGTATTGCGCCTGCAGCCAGGCCCAAAGCGCCCGCAAGCCCTGGGCTTCACCGCCGGCCGGGCGGCCCGGGCGCTCACCCAGGTTCCAGGCGTAGACATCGAGGTGGTACCAGTCGATACCCGGGTCAACAAAGTGATCCAGAAACAGCGCCGCGGTCAGGCTGCCGGCAAACTTGCTGGTCCCGGAGTTCGACAGGTCGGCAATCGCCGGCCGGATGTAGTCCCGATAGGGCTCATAGAGCGGCATGTGCCACAACGGGTCTTCTTCGGCAAAGGCCAGATCCTGAAGAGTCCGAGCCTGATTACCATCACGCGCATATACCGGAGGCAGATCTTCGCCCAGCGCAACCCGCGCCGCGCCGGTCAGCGTTGCCATATCGATGATGCGCTCGGCGCCTTCCTCGCACGCCAGGGTCAGGGCATCAGACAGCACCACTCGTCCCTCGGCGTCGGTGTTGCCGATTTCCACCGTGGTGCCGTTGCGGGTCCGGATGATGTCCGACGGCCGGTAGGCGTTGCCCGCAATTGCGTTCTCCACCGCCGGGATGTAGACGCGCAGGTTCACGTTCAGACCCAGGCCCATGATGATTTTCGCCAGGCCCAGCACGTGGGCTGCCCCGCCCATGTCCTTTTTCATCAACACCATGCCGGCGCCCGGCTTGATGTTGAGCCCGCCGGAGTCGAAGATCACGCCCTTGCCGACCAGCGCCAGCGGCGGCGCATCGTCCTCGCCCCACTGCAAGCGGATCAGGCATGGCGGCCGGCTCGCGGCCTGGCCGACCACGTGGATGGCCGGAAACTCGCGTTCCAGGCGTTCCCCGGAAATCATCTCGAAATCCGCATCGTGCGCCTCGGCCAGTTCACCGGCGGCCTCGGCCAGTTCTGCCGGCCCCAGGTCCAGGGCCGGCGTGTTGACCAGATCGCGCACCAGGCACGAGGCGTCGACCAGGGTGTTCAGTTCCGGCAGCCCGGAATCCGGCACCACCAGGCGAACACAACGCTCGGGGGCAGGCTTGTAGCGATCAAAACGATAGCCGCCCAGACCGAACCCGACATAGGCGCGCTGGAGCTCTTCGGGCGACCAGTCGGCCTCCAGCCGATACTCGCCATCGGGCAGAACGGCGGGCAGATGGGCCAGCGCCCACAGTCGATCGTCCGCGTCGCGACCGCTGAGCACGCAGGCCAGACCGCCCTCACCATCCGGCACCGCCAGCCAGCGCCCACGTTCAGCCTGGAAACCGGTCTTTTTGACCCAGCGTACATGGAGCGAATCGGCCTGTTCCAGCCAGCGTTCCAGGCCGTCGGCATCAAGGGAATGAATCGGTATGGCGTGATCGGATTGGGTAATGAACATGGCGAGTGGCCCGGCGCTGGAGCACGTTCTGAATGATTGATTAGGATACCGCAGCGTGCGGACGAAAGCGGGCAATACCCCAGGCCAGAACCAGGTAGGCGCCAGCCAGCATCCAGAGCTGCAGCTGCGCCGGCCTGACCTCCTCGAGCGAGGCGCCCATCTGGTAGACACGAACGAAGCCGTCGATGCCCGGGGTGGACGGAATCAACTGTCCCAGCCAGACCAGGGGCGTGGGCATGATCTCCGCCGGCCAGGCGAACCCGGCCAGGAAGATGGCCGGCAGGCTGAGCAACATCATGGTTTGCATGGCCGTCTCGCGCGATCGAAACAGCTGCCCCAGCGCCTGGCCGAGAAAAATCACGGCCAGAAAAAAAGGCAGTAACAGCCAGTAGACCTCGACGACGCGGCCGTAGCGCGGAAAGCCGAACACCTCGTAGACCACGAGCAGATAGAACGCAAGGAGCAGGGCGAGCAAGACCAGATAGGCTGCGCCGGTGGCCAGCAAGTCGCCCAGGCCGGTTGCGGTTCCGAGGCCCTGTTCGCGACGACCGGCACCCATCATGCCGATACCGATCAGAAAGGTCTGCTGGAGAATCAGGATCAGCACCGCCGGAACCACGTAGTTGGCATAGCCGCCGTCGGGATTGAACAACTCGTGCAGATCGGTCGCCAGCGGCTCGGCCAGGGTATCGGCGAAAAGCTCGGCGCGCCCTTCCTCGAGCTGGCGCTGGCGCACGATATCGGCGCTGAACGACTGCACGGCGTTGGCCATCCCCGTGACCACCTGCGAATACAGCACCATGAATGCGGCGTTGCCGAAGGCGCCGACCTGGACTGGCTCCTGACGCAGGATGTCGCGCTCGAAATCCGCCGGAATCTGGACAACGCCCGCTGCGCGCATCGCGCGCACCATGGCCTCGGCCTCGCGCGGCTCGGTGATCACTCCGATGACCCGGATCTGCTCGGTCGCAGCCACACGCCGGATCAGTTCGCGGCTGCTCGCGCTGGCATCCTGGTCAACCACAACGACGGGCAAGCCGGTAGCGACCTGGGCCTGGTAAGGCAGGGGATAGAACAAGGCGTACAGGATGCTGCCGCCGAGGAGGATGATGACCACCCCACGATCGGTCAGCGCGGCGCGCAACTCGTTGCGGAATGTGCGCCAGGCCGGCATCAACGTGCGCCCCAGTGGACCGGATCGGCCAGCAGTTGGCGCCAGCGCCTGGTCACCAGTAGCGGCAGCCCGATAAACGGGATCAGCCAATACAGGTGGATCAGACTGGCTGAAACCGGGCTACCCATCGCCAGCTGCCCGGCCTGCAGGTTCAGGTAGTGTCCCAGCGGCAGCACGGTCGACCAGAAACTCGCAAATCCCTCCATGGCGGTCGTCGGGAAGGTCATGCCGGAGTAGGCAAACGCCGGGCTGATGATCACGCTGGCAACGCTGGTGGCCATGCGCAGGTTGCCGAACAGCCCGGTCAGAAACACGCCCAGGCCCATGCACGCGGCGGTGAAAACGACCCAGCCGCCCAGCCACAACAGCGCGCTGCCGCGGACCTCGAGCCCGAGCAATTGAACACTGAGCGCCAGCACCCCCGCTCCGGCCAGCGAGAACCAGGCAAAGTACGGCAACAGCTTGCCCAGCAGGGCCGGCCCCAGTCGCCGATCGGCCGCATTCAGCCAGCCACCGGCCGTGCCCTCGCGCAGCTCCCTGCCGGTCACGTCGATGGTCACGACCACGATCAGGATGTGCAGCAAAGTGGCGATCAGGGGCAGCGCCAGAAATCGGGCAAAATCCAGCCCCGGATTGAACAAGGGATGGTTTTCCGTGCGCACCGGCGGAAACACGCCCTGCCTGATCCCGATGCCGGCACCCACCGTGGCGATCGCCGTTCGTACCTCCCGCATCACCACGTTGCCGGCGGTCAGCATCTGGCGGTTGTAAAACAGCTGGACGCGCGGTGCCTGGCCGCGCAGCACGTCGCGATGCAGGTCCGGCGGCAGGGCCACCACGGCGAACACCTCGCCGCGCCGAACCGCCGCCCCGGCCGCCTGCAGGTCCGCCGGAAAACGCACCACGCTGATCCCCGGGGTTGCATCCAGCGTGCGGCTGATCTGCCGCGAGAGATGGGACTGGTCGTAGTCGAGGACTGCGACCGGCAAATCGGTGGGCGCTCGCTCGAGAAACACCGCAACCAGTACCGTCGGCAGCAGCACAGGCACCAGTACCACCAGCAGCCAGAGGCGCGGAGTCGCGCAAAAACGACGCCATTCGCGACCCAGAACCAATCGCATCATGACCTCAGGCCGGTGCTGGCGGCTTCGCTTTTTTGCCCGACACGCCCTGAGCCGAATCCCCTACTGCAAGCGGCGTTCATCAATCAGCACCGTCATGCCGGAGCGCAGTCCTTCCACCGGCTCGACCGGACGCGCCCGAACCTCGAAGGTGCGCAGATCGAATCCGCCCAGATCGCGCGCCGAGCGCCAGGTCGCGAAATCCGCCAGCGGAGCCATGTAGTCGACCCGAAAGGTCACTTCGCGCTGACCCAGGGCCGGCACTCGTCCCGGCAACTCGCCGCCCATGCGGATGCCGCTGAGCAGATCCTCGCGCAGGTTCAGGGTCAGCCAGGGATCATCGCTGCGACTGATGACAACCAGCGGCGAACCCGGGCCGACAACCTCGCCGGGCTCAACCACGGTCACGCTGATCTCGCCATCCACCGGGGCACGTTGTTCGGCTTCGTCCAGTGCCACCTGGATCTCCTCGCGCCCGCCTTCGGCCTGCGACAGCTGGGCCAGGGCGGCGCGCCGCTCCTCGGGCCGGGTCGCATCGCGGGCCATCTCGTAGGCCTCGCGGGCGGCATCGGCCTGGGCACGCGCAGCCGCGGCCCGGGCGGCGATCTCGTCGCGTCTTTGCGCCGGCACCACGCTGTCGGCATACAAACGTTCAATGCGATCGGCGGTTACCCGGGCCAGCTCGGCCTGCTCCTCGGCTGCCCGCCACTGGGCCCGGGCGGCGCGAATCTGCTCTCCGCGCGCGCCGGTTTCGGCCTTGTCGGCCATAGCCTGGGCGGCTTCGACCTGGGCGTCAACCTGGCGGGCCCTGGCCCGGGCCTCGGGCAGATCCAGGACAATCAGCAACTGGCCGGCTTCGACCCGCTGCCCGCGCTCGACCAGCAGCGACTCGACCCGTCCGCCGACCTTGGCCGCCACGCGCACCTCGGTGGTCTCGATCTGGCCCTGGATCCAGACCGGTTCGGGCTGAGTGAGGTGGCGACAGGCCCACACGGCGAGGACTATCAGCACGATCAACAGAACAATCAGGGCAACTCGCAGGGCGAGACGGCGCTTGGAGATTCGTGTCGACATAGGCAATCAATCCGCTAAGGTGCTGGCAACCGACAACCGGGCCTCGATGCGCTCCGGCAGCAGCGCGCTCTGGCCGCTGGCGGCATACAGGCCCGCCAGCGCCCGCCAGGCCTGGAGCCGGGCGTCGAGTTCACCCAGCCGCACGCGCGACAAGGCCAGCTCGGCGTCGATGACGTCCAGCGACGAGGCCAGCCCTTCTTCGAATGCGCGCTGCTGCACGCGCAGGCTTTCCTCGGCCAGTTCGCGCGTGGCCGAGAACGAGTCGAGCCGGGCCAGCGCCGTGACCAGCTGTTCATGCTGCTGACGAACCAGCAGCTCGATCTGGCGTTCGGCATCGGCGCGCAGGGCCGCAACCCGGTCGGAACGGGCCGCTGCCTGGTCGACCTTCGCGCGGCGCTGGAAGCCGTCAAACAGGGTCCATTCCGCGACCAGTCCCACGGCCCAGTCGGGGTCGAGCAGGGTCAGATCGCCGGTGTACAGTTCACGCTGGCCGAACACGCCCAGGGTGGGCAGGAAGCTGCCGCGCTCGGCCTGCACAGCGGCATCTGCCTGGACCTGGCGGCTGCGCAGTTCAGCCAGGGTCGGGTTGGCCCGCTGGGCCTGTTCGATCAATCCGGCCAGCGCCGGCGAGGCCGGTGCCGGCGGAATCGGGGTGCTGGGCCGGGGCGCATCGGAGACCGCCAGCAACGCCGCCAGCGCGGCACCAGCCAGGACGCTGCGTTCTTGTGCCGACTGGAGCTCGCGCTCGGCCTCGGCCAGGGCCACGTTGGCGCGCAAGCGCTCGGCACGGGCGATCAGGCCTTCTTCTTCCAGGCGCGTGGCGTCTTCCAGGTGGCGGCTCAGACCGTCGACCGTGGCCGCCCGCACCTCGGCTGCCTGCTCGGCCAGGACAAGACCGAAGTACCTTTGGACCAGCAGTTCGTGCAGCTGGGCGCGGGTCGCCGCCAGCGCCGCTTCGCCAGCCTCGGCCCCGGCTTGTCCGGCGCTGATGCCGGCGCTGATTCTGCCGCCGGTATACAGCGGCAGGCGAGCCTGCACGGCGAGATTGTAGAACTGCTCGGACTGGATTTCGTAGCGGATCGGCCCCAGGCCCGGCGGCAGGAGGCCACCCAGGCTCGGCAACAACTCGGCCACACCCACATCCAGCGGGCTGTCGAGGCGCGTTACGCGCCCCTCCAGATTGACCGTCGGCAGACGCCGGCCGCGGGCCTGATCCAGTTCCGCCCGCGCCTGGGCGAGCTCGAAGCGGGCCGCCTCGAGCACATGACTGCTGGACTCCAGCCGCGCCATGGCATCGGCGAAGCTCATGCGCTCGCCGGCGTGGGCCAGGCCGGAGACCCCGACCAGAACCGCGGCCCTGATCAGGCTTGACCGAATCACCTTCAAACTGACATCGCCTTGCGCACCTGGTAAGCCACCAATACCTCAGAAACCCAGCGGGATGCCCAGCACGAAAAAAGCCACCAGCAGTGCAGTCCAGACCAGCATGAACGCGATCGAGTACGGCAGCATGATCAGCAACATGTCGCCAAAGCCCATGTTCGGGCGGTACTTGCGCATGAAGGCCAGGATCACGCCGGCATAGGTCATCATCGGGGTGATGATGTTGGTCGACGAATCGGCTACCCGGAACGCCGCGGCGACCAGATCCGGCGTCATGGCCGGATTGACGAAGTAGAGCATGGGGATGAAGATCGGCCCGAGCAACATCCACTTCGACGTCAAGCCGCCGATGAAGATATTGATGACGGCCGTAGTGAAGACAAAACCGATCAGCAACAGCACCGGAAACTGCTGCAGCCCCAGGGCGAGCAGGCTCTGCGCGCCGAGATACGTGATCCACGATCCCAGCCCGCTGTAGCTCAGAAGGCCGAGGAAGTTGTAGCAGAAAAAGGTCAGGACCAGGATGTAGCCCATGGCGTTCATCTGCTTGACCATGGCCCGGACCACGTCCATGACCGACGAGAATGTCCCCGCCGCGATCCCGTAAAACAATCCCGTGATCACGAAAAACAGCGAGATCAGCAGGATGATATTGTCCATGTAGGGCTCGACCGCGGCCCCGGCTTCGGTTTCATACGGGGCCAGCGGGCCGAAGATCAGACCGCTGATCACCAGCACGGAAACCAGCACCCCCAGGCCGGCAAAGCGCAGGCCACGCTGCTCGGCAGAACTGACCTGGAACTCGCCGGGATTGATGTCGGCCGGCACCTCGAAGTCCTGTCCCTCCAGTTTCGGCTCAACGAAACGCCGGGTCACCAGAAATCCGGTCAGGGTCAGGACGAAAGTCGAGGTCAGGATGAAGAAATAATTCATCGTCGCCGGGCGCAGCGCGCTGCCGTCGGCGGTGGCAAACGGCACGCCCTGGGCCTCGGCAAACACCTGCGCGTTCATGCCGATGATCACGTCGATCGGCGTGCCCGGCATCAGGTTGGCGGAAAACCCGGCCGAGACCCCGGCGAACGCCACCGCCATGCCGATCAGCGGATTGCGCCCCAGGCCGGCATACAGAAGCCCGGCCAGCGGGATCAGCACCAGGTAACCGGCATCGGTGGCAATCGAGCTCATGATGCCGAGGAACATCAAAAGCAGCGGCAGCAAGGACTGCGGAATCCAGGCGCCGGCGCGCTTGATCAGGGCACCGAACAGGCCGGAGTTTTCGGCCACGCCGATGGCCAGCATGACCACCAGGATCACGCCCAGCACGCCGTTGCCGAACGCCAGCCAGTTCTGCAACAGCGCGTTGTCAAAGATCCAGCGCACGTGCTCGGCCTGCCACATGGGAAGAATCTCGTAGGTCACCGGCTCGCCGCCGGCGCCCATGGATTCAAACTGGTGGCCACCCAGGATCACGGTCGCCAGGAAGGCGATCGGATAGAAGGCCATGAAGATAATCACCGGATCGGGAATTTTGCGACCGGCACGCTCGACGAAGGCGCCGAAGCGCTGACCCAGACCGGATCCGTCAGGTGGCGGATTCATGCCGAAAACATGGCCGGGCGCTGCCCTTGTCGAAAATATCTGGCAGTGCTCATTCAGCCGCCATTAGTCGCGCTGACCGCGACGCTCACGCCAGGACTGCCGCTGCTGCGCCGCCTGCGCCCGGGCCTGCTCGCCTTCGACAAGAATCCAGCCGGTCAACTCGAAGAAATAATCCTGCAGGGCGCGCTCGAAGGCCGAAACCAGTTCGTCCAGACCGCTCCCGGACGTTGGTTCGACCACGGAAAACGTGCGCGACGCCGCAACCGCGCCGGAGCGCTGGTCGACCAGGTTTGCCTGAATGACCAGATGGACGGCCAGGTCAGCACGACCGTCGTCCACGCCCTCGAAGCGCCGGATTTCCGTGGCCATGGCAAAACGCGAGCGCAGCCCCCCGGCCCGGCCAACACCGAGCAGCTGGCCCGAATCCTCCAGCGCCTGAATGGTCAGCGCCTGGAGCATGTCGGGCACGTTGTCCAGCCACGATGCAGCCGGATATGGCTGCAGGCGCGAAGCACCGGTGCGCACCAGGATACGATCCGAATCCCGCATCCGATCCGCCGCTGGGCGGCGAACCTGCAGCGCCCAGTCGACCGCCTCCCAGTTCGGGTCAGGACGAAGTTCGATTTCCGGGGCGATAATGCTTACCGGTGAGAGGGGGCGGCCCAGGCCGCAAGCCGAAAGCAGCAACAACACGGCCAGGGCGACTGCCAGGCGCGGCACAAGCGGGTACACAGAGGCGGGCATGATCATCGGGGACGATATTCCTCAGGTTGGTCTCCACCCAGCAGAAAACGAGTCGGATGACGCTCGAAGCGACTGCCAGCGCGGCCCAGCTCGCGAATGAGCTGGCGCAATTCTTCCACCGCAGGGCCCATCTGGGTCAGGGCCTCATTACTGAACTCCGCCACCGCCTGTTCATTGTCGGCCAGCATGCGATCAACGCGCTCGGCGACCGAAGCAAACCGTTCCAGACTCAGCTGCAGGTCCGTGGCCAGCCGCGGCAGCAACTCTTCGACCTGGCCGTCTACGCTGCCGACCAGTCCGCGCAGCTCCGCCAGGGTCAAGGCAAGCTCATCGGCGACTTGACCGGCGCGCTCGCTGCCCTCGTTCACGTTGCGCAGGATTTGGCCGATCAGATCTTTTTCAGCACTCATGGCCACGGTGAAGGCATCGATGTTGTCCAGGGTATCGGCAACCCTGCCGGCGTTTTCCTCGCTCAGAAAATCGAGCAGGCGCAACAGGACTTCGCTGGCTGTGCTGACAATATCCTCGGACTGGTCAATCAGACGCTGCAGCGGCGACTCCTCGGCCACGATCACGGGCGGTCGGCCATCATCACTGGCCAGGGCCGGCGTCTCGGGACTGCCGCCGCGCAACTGAATGAAGGACACGCCGGTCAGGCCGTTGATCGTCAGTCGGGCCGTGGTGTCTTCACGCACCGGGGCAGCCGCCTCCACCCGCACGGCAGCGATGACTTTAGCCGGATCTTCCGGATCCAGATACAGATCGCGCACGCTCCCCATGTTGATGCCGTTGTATTGCACCAGACTGCCTACGGCCAGCCCGGTCACCGCCTGCGAGAAATGAATTTCGAACTCCTGCCAGGCGGCATCTGCCCGGTAGCTGGCCGACCACAGGCCGAGCACTACGGCCAGCGCAATGCCCAGCAGGGTCACCGCCCCGATCAGCACATGATTGGCCCTGGTCTCCATCAACTGCCTCCTCGGCCTTGCGCGGCCTGTGCCGCCCGGGCGCGTGGCCCATGAAAATAATCCCGTACCCAGTCGTCGTCGAAAGCCTCGACTTCCGAGCGCTCTCCGATCACCAGGATACGCCGCTGGCCCAGCACCGCAATCCGGTCACAGATGGCGTACAGCGTATCAAGATCGTGGGTGATCAGGAATACCGTCAACCCGAGTGCGCGCTGCAGGGTTCGCAGCAGCTCATCAAAGGCAGCAGCGCCCACCGGATCCAGTCCGGCGGTCGGCTCGTCCAGAAACAACAACTCCGGATCCAGGGCCAGTGCCCGGGCCAGGCCGGCGCGCTTGCGCATACCGCCGGACAATTCCGAAGGCAGCTTGCTTCCCGTACCGGACGGCAAGCCGACCAGACGAATGCGCATGCGCGCGAGCTCACGCCGCAGATCACCCGGCAGACCCGGGAAATGCTCCTTGAGCGGCACCTCCACGTTTTCCAGCACTGTCAGCGAGGAAAACAGCGCGCCATCCTGGAACAACACGCCGGTCCGGCGGCGCACGGCCAGCGGCTCGGAGCGGCTGGTCACCGACTCGCCCAGCACCTCGATCGACCCGCCCTGGGGCGGACGCAGGCCCAGGATGGCGCGCATCAAGACCGACTTGCCGGTGCCGGAGCCGCCCACCACGCCCAGGATCTCGCCGCGGCGCACGTCGAGGTCAAGGCCTTCGTGCACAACCTGGTCGGCGAACTGGTTTTTCAACTCGCGAATGCGGATGACTGCATCACTCACGGCAATATCACCAGCCCATCTCCATGAAAAAAACCGCCGCCAGGGCATCGATGATGATCACCAGGGAGATGCTCTGGACCACGGCCGAAGTCGTTCGTTCCCCCACCGACTGGGCGGTCCCGGCCACCTTGAAGCCTTCCAGGCAACCGACCAGGGCAATGACCATCGCAAAGACGGGTGCCTTGACCAGTCCGGTCAGATAATGGCTAAGCTTCGCGGTTTCCTGAACCCGGCTGATGTACAACTCCAGCGGAATGCCGAGACTCCATACGGCCACGGCCAGGCCGCCGAGCAGACCGGCCAGCGTCGCCACCACGGAAAGCAGCGGCAGCATGATCAGCAAGGCCAGCAGGCGGGGCAGAACCAGCAGCACGATCGGGTCCTGGCCCAGGGTTCGGATAGCGTCGATTTCCTCACGGCTCTTCATGGTGCCGATCTGGGCGGTAAACGCGCTGGCCGTGCGACCGGCCAGCAGAATGGCCGTCAGCAGCACCCCGAACTCGCGCAGAAAGGCGTAGGTCGTGAGGTCCACCACGAACAACTCGGCACCGAAATCGCGCAGCACGGTCGCGCCAAGAAAAGCGACCACGGCACCCACCAGAAAGCTCAGCAGGCTGACCAGCGGCAGGGCCGCCAGGCCGCTTTGCTGCATATGATGCACCGTCGCCGTGACCCGCCACTGCCGCGGGCGCCCCATGCTGGTCAGCAAGGTCGTCAGAACCAGCCCCAGAAAGCCGAGCAGACGGGCAGAATTTGCTTGCAGGGCGAGAACCGAACGCCCGAGACCGCCCAGGGCTGAACGCCACAGGCTCTCAGCCGGCGGCTCCGGCGGTTCTTCCATTTCCAGACCGCGGCGGACGGTTTCGAGCAACCGCCGATGCTCGTCGCGCAGTTCGATCTCATCGGCATCCAGTCCGCAGCGCTGGGTCCAGCGCAACAGCACGAAAGCGCCGGCTGCATCCATCGCCTCGATGGCCGTCGCATCCAGACCTTGCGGGCGATCCGGCCCCGCCTCCAGCACCTGCCGCAGCAAGGTAACGCTGGGCAGGCGCCAGTCCCCGCAAAGCCGCCAGCGCCCGTTTGGCTCACCAGGTACCTGGATCCAGTCAGAGTTTTTCATGCTGCCGACCAACCGGATGGATTCGGCCCGGTGCGCAGCTGCCGGAACCGCTGCAGCAGTTCCTGCGCGCATTCCAACCACTTGGCCATGGCCGCCCGGGCTTGCCGATTGCGTTGACCCCGACAACATTCCAGCATCTGGCGTTCAAGATTGTCGAGCATATTCCGGGCAGCCTCGAGCGCGCCATGGTGGGGCGAGGTCGGCTGTGCGGCCAACCAGGCGTCCAGCGTGGAGCGCTTGTCCGTCAACCCGGCTTGCGCTGGTTGGTCTTCAGCCTGGTCAAGCATCTGCTCCAGCCAGCGCTGGCGCGCACGCAGCTCGGCCTCGGCGAAAAGCAACAGCCGCCCGCCCGCCCCAAGCGCAGGGATGGCACCCCATGCCGCCGGCATTGTCCGGGCCTCGATCCATGGCCGAATCTCGGTCGCCGGCATGGGACGGGCTATCAGGTATCCCTGGGCCAGGCCGCAGCCAAGCTGGCGCAGCGCCGTGACATGTTCCTGGTCTTCCACGCCCTCGGCAAGAACCTCCAGACCAAACGCCCGGCCCAGGTTGATGACCGCCTCGACAATCGCTAGATCATCGGGGTCGGCCATCATGTCGGAGACAAAACTGCGGTCAATCTTGAGCTGTTTGAGCGGCAGGTGCTTGAGGTGACTCAGGGACGAAAACCCGGTTCCAAAATCATCGAGGGCGAAATTCACCCCATGGTGGTGACAGGCACGGGTGACTTCGTTGGTGCGCGCCACATCCTCGAGCATGCTGGTTTCGACGACCTCCAGGAGCAATCGTTCGGGCGGCACATCGGGGCAGGCCTCCAAATGGGCGCGCAGGCGGTCGGGAAAGTCGCCGCCGAGCAGTTCGGCCGCCGACACATTGACCGCGACCTCGAATGACAACCCTTCCCGGTGCCAGTGCGCAAGGTCGCGCAAGGCCCGCTGCAGCACCCATTGCCCCAGGTCGGCGGCCAGGCCCGGGTCCTGGATCAGGGGCAGGAAAGCGCCGGGCGGCAACAGGCCCTGGTGCGGATGCTGCCAGCGAATCAGGGCTTCGACGCCGGTCACGGCGCCGCTTTCCAGAGCCACTTGCGGCTGATAGAACAGGGTGAACTCGTCGCCCTCCAGCGCCTGGCGCAGGCGTAGCTGCTGTTCAAAGCGGCGACGGGCGGCCTGTTCGAGTTCGGCATCGTAGTAGCAGACTTCGTTGCGACCCTTGCGCTTTGCTTCGAGCATGGCCTGGTCAGCCTGGCGAAGCAGCTGATCGGCTTCGGGTTGCCCGGCCTGCGGATAGAAGGTCACGCCGATGCTCAGGCCGACCTCAATCGTGCCCTGCTCGAGCCGGATCGGGCGGTTGACCTCATCGAGAAGACGCTGCAGCAGCCGTCGAACCTGGAGATCCGAGCTCAACCCGGTCAGAATCGCCACGAACTCGTCCCCGCCGGGCCTGGCCACGGTGTCGGTTTCGCGCAGCGCCCCGGCGAAACGGCGCGCCACCTGGCGCAGCACCTGATCGCCAGCCTGGTGACCATGGTGATCGTTGACGATCTTGAAATCGTCCAGATCGATGTAGGCCACGGTGATGCGCTCGCCGTTGCGACGCGCAAGGGACATGGCCTGGCTCAAGCGATCGCCGAGCAGAATCCGGTTCGGCAGTCCGGTCAGCGAGTCGAAATGGGCCATGCGCTCCAGCTCGCGCTCGTAGTTTTTCTGCGCCGTCACATCAGCAAACAGGCCAACGTACTGAATCGGCTGTCCCTGCCCGTCACGCACGGTGGAGATCGTCAGACGCTGGGCATACTCGCTGCCGTTGCGACGTCGATTCCAGATTTCTCCGGTCCATGACCCGGTCTCGGCGATCTCGTGCCACATCGCCCGGTAGAAGGACGCATCCTGACGACCCGAGGACAGCACGCTCGGGTTCGAGCCCAGCACCTCTTCGCGCGCATAGCCTGTGATCCGGGTAAATGCATCGTTGACCTGCACGATCCTGGCCTCGGCATCGGTTACCAGAATTCCCTCACCGGAATGGGTAAACACGCTGGCCGCGGTCCGCAGCCTGGCCTCGGACTGCTTGCGCTGGTGGATATCGATCATGATCCCCGAGAGCAGGTGGGCCCGACCGTCCGAGGCTCGCTGGGCGACGCGGCCGCGAATCAGGATCCAGAGCCAGCGACCATCGGCATGGCGAACCCGAATCTCGCTTTCCAGCTGGGGACGCTCTCCCTTGAGATGTTCAGCCAACTGGGCAAGCGCGGTTTGCGCATCCTCGGGATGCACCGAACCGAACCACTCGGCCGAACTCTGCGGAAGCGCTTCGGCCGAGTCCAGGCCGAGCATCTCTGCCCAACGCCGGTTGAACTGCAGCCGGTCGCTTTCCAGGTCCCACTCCCAGGTACCGGCACCGGTTCCGGCAATGATGTCGCGCAGCCGCTGCTGCTCGCTCGCCAACTGTCGTTCAACCTGCTGGCGAAGCCGCATGTTGCCCAGCATCTGCGCAAAAACGCTGAGCAGACGAATTTCGCTTTTCGATGAAGGGTGGGTGCTGCGCACGTAGTCAAATCCAACGAAACCGGAGCACTCCCCATCCATCATCAGCGGCACGGTCACCAGCGAGCGGATGTCCTGGGCCAGCAGAACCTCGCGCAGGGCCGCGCCGGGATGGCTCGCCACTTCGGCAATGCAAAATGGCTGTCCGCGTCGATGCGGATGGGTAATTTCCTTCAGTTCCTCCAGACCAACCGCCTGCAGATCCTTGATCTGGGCCTGGATACCGTCGGCACACCATTCGTGGGTATTGCGCGCCGTGCGGCTTTGGAAGTCATACTCGAAGACGTGGCTGCGATCCGCCCCGACAAACTCTCCCAGGTCCCGCAGCGAACTCTGGATAGCGGCTTCGAATTCACTGCTGGGCAGATTGATGTAAGCGGTAGCCAGTCGCACCAGCAGCCCGGTCAGCGCTGACTCCTGGCGCAGTTCGGCCTCGGTCTGTTTCAGGTCGGTGATATCCAGCGCGCTGCCGGCGACTGCCCGCACCCGTCCGTTGGCCTCGCGCAGCGGCACCATCACCGAACGATGCCAGTGAATGCTGCCATCGGCGTGGATCGCGCGATACTCGAGGATCGGCAACTCGCCGGCGTCCTCCACGACGGCAGCACGCACTCTCAGCAGCACCCGAGACACATCCTCGGGGTGGACGAAGCCTCGAAAGGACCGCCCGATCAATGCCTCGGCAGGGTGGCCGGTGATCGCCTCGACATTGGCTGAGATGAAGGTATAGCGACCATTGCGCGCGATCTCGAACAGGATTGCCTGGCCGTTATCGGCCAGCGCCGAGTAGCGCGAGTCTGCGTCGGCCAGAAGCGCCGAGCCAGAAGCGCTGCTCAGGACACTGGTTCGGCTTTCGGACACGTGACGGGGCCTCGGCTACGCATGGGCCCGAAGATAGCACGGAATGAAAATTTGCTTGAACGTGAGCAGAGGCGGTTCCGGCCGCCTCGCGGCGGCCGGAACCAGTCTTGCAGAATGGACCTGAAAGCGGTCAGAAAGCGTAGATCGTGGAGAACTGAAGGCGGTTCATGTTGCCCGAAGCGCCCGATTCAATTTCACGTCGGCCATAGATGTATTCGGCGCCAAAACGCAGCCTGCTGTTGGCCTGGTAAATCAGGTTGACGTGCGCGCTCTCGGCCCGCTTGGTCACGCCCATGCCGGTCAGGTCGGTTTCGTTATCGGCCCGGAACCCGGACAGGGTGAAGTTGGAGCGCCACTGATCCGACCAGAAATGCCGATACGACAGGAAAGCACCGTAGGCATCAATTGCATCGAGATTGCCGTTGGCGTCCAGCACTGCGTCGTTGGCCGTGTTCAGACCCAGGTAGCGACCGATCCCCGAGCCGCCGGAAAACATCCATCGGATGTCGTTGCGGCCGATATCAAACTTGCCCGAAAGGCTGAACGCCAGGGAAGTTTCCCGAGACGTCCCGGCCGGACCGTCGATGCCCAGCTGCCGGGCCAAAAACGCGGCCACAAACGAACCCCACTCGGCCGAGTGGTTGTAGCGAAGCACAAAATCGGGCACGCTGGCCGTGTCGGTAACGATGCGTCCACCACCGCCAAATGGCGTTACCGTGGTTTCCGGATTTTCCAGCGAGAACTGCCAGGGACCGTTGGTGTAACGGATCTGGGCCTGCCGAACAAAGATGGTGCTTTCCGCCGGGCCAACAAAATCAAGGTTTTCCGGCAGTGCGCCGACGTTCTGGAAGGTCGACCAGTGCTGGCCGGCGAGCAGATTGTTCCAGCGCACGAACATGTGCCGAATGCTCGGACTGGTGGCGTTGGTCAAGCGCTCGTCGCCGCCGGTTCGGGAAGAGAAATCA
This sequence comes from Gammaproteobacteria bacterium, assembly GCA_003565625.1. GTDB lineage: Bacteria > Pseudomonadota > Gammaproteobacteria > Xanthomonadales > Wenzhouxiangellaceae > Wenzhouxiangella. The sequence goes on along the minus strand of PXBD01000008.1, from coordinate 51,434 downwards.
AACTCGATGTAGCCCTGCAGGCCGTCTTCGGGCCGCTCTACATTGAAGAAGAAACGGGTCTCGCGGGCGTGGGTGTCGAAATCGGTGGTTGAACTCTCGCCACCGACGGGCAGGGCACCGGCCACGTAGAAGTCCCGCAGAATGTTCTGCGGAGCAACCGATCCGCCACTATAACGACTGTACATCATGTCGTGTTTGACGAAACCGCCGAAGCCGAAGTTGGTGCCCGGACGAATCACCTGACCGGCTTTCTCGGTGTCCAGGCGCGCGACCTCCGTGCGCAGTTCATCAAGCTCTGCCCGCACCTGGGGCGCCGGATCCTCGCTGTCGTCTTCGCGCTCCGCCAGCAACTGCTGCACCATCCGCTCCAGGTCAGCAACCCGTTGCTCAAGCGCGCGTTCCCGCTCGGACGGATCCGCATCAGCCCATACCGGCATTGTCATACCCGCAACGCATAGCGCTGCGACCAGTTTTTTCAGCCCTGGCATTTTCATCCTCTCTCCTTAGGTTTCGCGGTGTGAATTTATTATGAAAGCGTTAACAGAATAACAGCCCTTTTTCCTCAGCACATCAGACTATGGTCGCACGTCCCGACTAACGTCGAATGGGTGCTCCAGCCCCGCGGTTGGTACACTGAGGGCTGGACTGTAGACCTCGCAAGGGAGCATCATGAGCGAAAAAACCTACCCCGTAACGGACGCCTTCGAGCCGATCGTCAATCGCCAGCAGTATCAGGATATGTACGAGGCTTCGATTCGCGACCCGGATACCTTCTGGGGTGAACAGGCACGTCAGCGCCTGAACTGGATCAAACCGTTCACCAAAGTCAGCGACTATTCCTTTGGCGAGGACGATCTCCACATCCGCTGGTTCGAGGACGGCACTCTCAACGTCAGCCAGAACTGCCTTGACCGTCACCTTGAGGAGCGTGCCGACCAAACGGCCATCATCTGGGAGGGAGACGACCCCGACAGCAGTTTGAAGATCAGCTATCGCGAACTGCACGAGAAGGTTTGTCGCCTGGCCAACGCCCTGCGCGACCAAGGCGTCAAAAAGGGGGATCGGGTCACCCTGTACCTGCCCATGATCCCCGAGGCGGCCGTGTCCATGCTGGCCTGTGCCCGCATCGGCGCCATCCACTCGGTGGTCTTTGGCGGATTTTCTCCTGGCGCCCTGGCCGACCGCATCACGGACTGCGAATCCTCGATCGTGATCACCGCCGACGAGAGCGTGCGCGGCGGCAAACGTGTGCCCCTCAAGGCCAACGTCGACAAGGCTCTGGCCCAGGACCGGGTAACCACGGTCGATAAGGTCATTGTCGTCAAGCGCACCGGCGGCGAAATCGACTGGAGCGACGGCCGCGACCTCTGGTACGAAGAAATCACCGCCGCAGCCGACCGCGATTGCCCGCCGGAAGAAATGAACGCAGAAGACCCGCTGTTCATCCTGTACACCTCCGGCTCCACCGGCAAGCCCAAGGGTGTGCTGCACACCACCGGCGGATACCTGCTGTATGCCGCCATGACCCATGAACTGGTCTTCGACTATCGCCCGGGTGATATTTATTGGTGTACCGCCGACGTAGGCTGGGTCACAGGCCACAGCTACATCGTTTACGGTCCCCTGGCCAATGCCGCTACCACGCTGATGTTCGAGGGGGTGCCCAACTACCCCGACAACTCCCGCTTCTGGCAGGTCGTCGACAAACATCAGGTCAACAGTTTCTACACCGCACCGACCGCGATTCGCGCCCTGATGCGCGACGGGGACGAACCGGTCAAAAAACACTCTCGCAAGAGCCTGCGCGTGCTCGGCAGCGTCGGCGAACCGATCAATCCGCAGGCCTGGGAGTGGTACTACCACGTGGTTGGCGACGGACGCTGCCCGATCGTTGATACATGGTGGCAGACCGAAACCGGCGGCATCCTGATCACCCCCTTGCCGGGCGCGACCGATCTCAAGCCGGGCTCGGCGACGCTGCCGTTTTTCGGGGTCGAGCCGGCACTCGTTGATACCGACGGTAACGAACTGGAAGGCGCCAACAACGGCGCGCTGATTCTCAAAGGCTCATGGCCGGGACAGATGCGAACCATCTTCGGCGATCACGAGCGCTTCTACCAGACCTATTTCGCCACTTTCAAAAACGTCTATTTCACCGGTGACGGCGCCCGCCGCGATGAGGACGGCTATTACTGGATCACGGGACGCATGGACGATGTCCTGAACGTATCAGGGCATCGTATGGGTACTGCCGAAATCGAATCCGCCCTGGTCGCACATGATGCGGTCTCCGAAGCCGCGGTGGTGGGCTTCCCGCACGATGTGAAAGGCCAGGGCATTTATGCCTATGTCACCCTGACCGCAGGCTACGACACCAGCGATGCGCTGCTGGGCGAGCTCAGCCAGTGGGTACGAACCGAGATCGGCCCGATCGCCAAGCCGGACTTCATTCAGTTTGCGCCCGGCTTGCCGAAAACCCGCTCGGGCAAGATCATGCGCCGTATCCTGCGCAAGATCGCGGAGAACGACTTCGGCAACCTGGGCGACACTTCTACCCTGGCAGAGCCCGCCGTAGTGGATGACCTCATCGACAAGCGAATGAATCGCTGAGCCGGCCTGGAGACCACAGCCGATGACCGCTCGCAAGGTCATTGTTGCCGACGACCACCCGCTGTTCCGGGAAGCGTTGAGCCTGGCCCTGGGCCAGGCTCTGGGGGATGTGCTCGTTGTGCAGGCCGGGGACATGGATGAGCTGCAGCAGGTTACGAACACCCATGATTCAGCCGACCTGGTACTGCTCGATCTACATATGCCCGGCGTGCAGGGGTTCTCAGCGCTGGTCTACCTGCGCACCCACCATCCGGAACTACCTGTATGCGTGGTCTCGGCCAACAACAACGGCATGGTGATCCAGCGCGCGCTCGACCATGGCGCGGCAGCCTTTATCCATAAGTCCGCGACCGTGGACGAGATCCGCGTGGCCCTGGAAACCGTGCTGGCCGGAGATATCTGGCAGCCGGCCGGGTTTGATGGCAATGGCAAAGGCAGCGCGGTCGACGAACTGGCGGTTGCCGAGCGCCTGGGGGAACTGACCCCGCAGCAGTTTCGCGTCCTGATGATGCTGGCCGACGGTCTCCTGAACAAGCAGATTGCCTATGAACTCGGTATTTCAGAAGCCACGGTAAAAGCTCATATGACGGCCATTTTCCGCAAGCTTGAGGTCAGCAATCGAACCCAGGCCGTACTGCTTCTCAACCAGCTGGCTGTGGACAGCCCGGATCAGACCGCCACCGGATTTCAGTCTGCCGGCGGAGTCGCCTGATCCCGGTCGCGCAGGCTCGCAACTCGACTGAGCAGGGCTCGCAGGGCAGCAGGTTTCAATGGTTTCTGCAACACTCGATAACCGTTGGCTCGGGCCTCGTTGCGAACCGTCTCGGTCTGGTCTGCGGTAATCAGAATGCCCGCAATCGCCTCCCCGAAGCGAGCCCGCAGGCGATTCATCAAGTCCACGCCGTTGTGCTGATCGTCCAGATGGTAGTCGACCAGAAGCACTGCCGGATGGCAACCGTCGCGCAGTAATGCAACCGCCTCGCGCTCATCGCAGGCGGTTTGCACCCGGCAACCCCAGGGGCTGATCAAGGACCGCATTCCGATCAGGATATCGGGCTCATTGTCGATGCACAGCACGTCCAGACCCGCCAGGTTACGGGCCTTGCCAAGCCTGCCGGTACGACGCAGCGGCAGGCTTGAACCCGCACCAACCGCCATCGGCACAGTCAGCGCGAACAGTGTGCCCCGACCAGGACGGGAGCGCACCGTGATGGGATGGTCGAGCATCCGGGCGATTCGCTCCACGATCGCCAGACCCAGACCCAGCCCCCTTTCGCGACTGCGCCGGGATTCCTGCAGGCGATGAAACTCGCGGAAAATCGATTCGGTCTGGTTCGCCGGAATACCCGGCCCGGTATCCCAGACCTGCAGGCTGAGATGGCCATCCATACGCCTGCAGCCCAGAACCACACGACCCTGTTCGGTATAGCGCAAAGCGTTGGACAGAAAATTCTGCAGCACACGGCGCAGCAGCTTCGGATCGGACACCACCAGGGCAGAGGATTCGACCAGATCGAAGCGCAGTTTGCGCTCGCGCGCCAGCGCCGAGAACTCTGCAAACAGTGGATCCAGGACGTCGCGGATCGGAAATTCCCGCACATCAGTCGGCATCGCCCCTGCATCCAGACGCGAAATGTCGAGCAGTGCGCTGAGCAATTCCTCGGCGCTGCCGATCGAGCCGTCCAGACGATCGATCAGATGACGCTGTTCCGGGTTCAGGTCCTGCTGCTGGCCGAGCGCTGAGATGAACAGGCGCGCCGCGTTGAGCGGCTGCAGCAGGTCGTGGCTGGCAGCGGCCAGAAAGCGGGTTTTGGACTGATTGGCCTCATCGGCCTCGCGCTTGGCCTCGCGCAGCGCGTTTTCGACGCTGGCGCGAATCCGGATTTCCTGGCTCAGCTCCCGATTCAGCTCGGTCAGTTCCCGGGTTCGGCTGGCCACCCGTCGCTCCAGCTCCTGCTTGGCTTCCTTGAGCCTGAGCTCGGCCTGACGACGCTCGGTGATGTCCTGCAGCAGAGAAAAGAACCCCAAGACTTCGCCGCGCCGGTTGAACTGGGGAATATAGGTGGCGAGCACGTAGCGTCGGCGCTCGCGGGCATCGGTAATTTCGAGCTCGAATTCCTGCCGTTCGCCGGCCAGCGCACCCTCCAGGTACGGCGAGCGGCGCAGCATTTCATGCTGATCAAACACTTCGTGGAGATGCCGGCCAATAAGATCCGAGCGGTCCAGACCAAGCAGGTTTTCGTACGCCCGGTTGGTGAAACGGAACGCCAGATCACTGTCCACATAGGCCAGCAACGCGGGCACGTTATCGGTGTAGAACCGAATCGTGCGCTCGCTTTCCCGCAGCGCCTCCTCCGCCTGCAGACGTTCGGTCACATCGGTAAAACTGGTAACAAAACCGCCGCCCGGCATCGGGTTGCCGCGAATCTCGATCACCCGGCCGTCGCCGGTATGGCGCTGGTAGAAATGCTGGCTACCCTGCCGCATCCAGTGCAGGCGCCGCTGCACCAGGTCCTCGACATCCCCCGCCCCGAGCATGCCGCGACGAGCGTTGAAATACAGCAGATCCTCGATCGGCCGGCCGATCTGGACCAGTCCGTCCGGGTAGTCGAACAAGTCAAGATAGGCGCGATTCCACGCCACCAGACGCAGTTCACCATCGACAACGCTGATGCCCTCCGACAGGTTTTCCAGCGCCGACTGCAGCAACTCGTGCCGAAATTTGAGCTTCTGGGACGTCTGGTCGAGGACCGTCACCACCTGATCAATCTGCATGCCGCTGCCGGCCAGGGCGGAGCCGAGCACGATGCGGGCGGAACTGGCGCCGATCACGGCTGCCAGGACCCGCTCGGTATGGCCGACCAGCCCGGCATCAGCTGGCTGTGAATCGCTCAGCTCCCCGCCGGAGCGGCGCGCGTATTCCTCAAACGCCTGGCGTGAGCGCTGCTCCCCCAGAAAACGTCGGGTCAGGGCGACCAGATCACCGACCGTGGCAATGCCGGCCCGGGGCAGGGAGTCCGTACCCGGTGCGCTGGCGGCGCCGAAAAACGCATTCGCCTGGATGCGATCAATCGGGCGCGGTCGACCCAGGCGTGAACCGATCAACAGGCCCAGCACGTTGAGCAGCAGCGACCAGAACACCCCATGGGTCAGCGGATCACCAAATTCGAGACCAAACAGCGCTTCCGGCCGCAGCCACGGCCATCCCCATGGACCCAATTCGAGCCAGTCGAGCCCGATATCAGATGCGCGCGCAATCACCGGCAGCAGCAGGCAATAAAACCACGCACCAAAACCCGCTGCCAGACCGGCCAGGGCTCCCGTTCGGTTGACCCAGCGGGTCAGCACAGCAGCTACGATCAACGGCGCAAACTGAGCGATCGCGGCAAACGACAACAGGCCGATTCCGGCCAGGCTTTCTGAATACCCAAACCAGCGGTAATACAGCCAGGCCAGCAATAACAGCACTACAATCACGATTCGGCGCACGATCAGCAACATGCGGCCCAGATCAGCGCCGCGACCGGCGGTGGTAGGCCGAACCTTGAGGAGCGCCGGCATGACAATATCGTTCGACACCATGGTCGAAAGGGCGACCGCCGCAACAATCACCATGCCGGTTGCGGCCGAAAACCCACCCAGCAAAGCCAGCAGGGTCAACCACTCCGGCCCGGCCAGCAGCGGCAGCATGAGCACGAAGGCGTCCGACTCCACGCTGTCACCGAAGCGCAGCAGGCCGGCCATGGCGATCGGGACAATGAACAAGCTGATTAGGACCAGGTAGAGGGGGAACAGCCAGCGCGCCGAACGCACGTCCTGCTCGCTGGTGCTTTCCACAACCGTGACATGAAACTGGCGTGGCAGACAGAATATGGCCAGCGTGGAAAGCAGCAGGATGGTCAGGATGCTCAACTGGATATTGGCGGGCGCAAACACGTCGGCCAGAACCGCATCTTCCAGTTGGCCCACGATGTCGCCCGGCCCGCCGAACAGAAACCAGGTCACAAAAATACCCACGGCCAGAAAAGCGAGCAGTTTGACCACCGACTCAAACGCGATGGCCAGCATCAGACCCGTGTGGTGCTCGGTGGCGTCAAGCTCACGGGTCCCGAACAGGATGGCGAAAAGCGCCAGCAGCAGGGCCACTCCGAGCGCGGTGTCGGTCCGAATCGGGCCGGGCGCGGTGGCCAGAATCAGCGGTGCATCCAGGTCGGCAGTCAGCAATTCGTAGCCCATTGCAACGCCCTTGAGCTGCAGCGCGATGTACGGCAGCACGCCAACCACGGCGACGCAAGTCACCAGGATCGCAAGGCTTCGAGTCTTGCCGAAACGGGAGGCGATAAAATCCGAAATCGAGGTGACTTTCTGCTCTTTGGCAACCCGCACCATGCGCTGCAGAAAGCCACCGAAGACCACAAACATCAGAATCGGGCCAAGGTAGACCGGCAGAAAATCCCAGCCGCTGCTGGCTGCCTGTCCTACCGCACCGTAAAACGTCCAGGACGTGCAGTACACGGCCAGCGACAGGCTGTAGATCATCGGCTGGCCCGGCAGCCGCCCGCGCCGTCGGGCCAGCCGGTCGCCCCACCAGGCCACCGCGAACAGCAGCGCCACGTAGGCCAGGGAAACCACGACCAGCACCGTCGGGGAAAACATCAGCAGTCCAGCGGATCGGGCGCTTGCCGGTAAGGGGGCATGAACATCATGTTCTGGTCGCTGCGCGAAACCGAATCATAGCAGGAGCGCAGCGCCAACAGCCTACTATGGTCGTATGGGTTTTCCCCAACGGGCTGAATACACTGACGCGACAACAATCCACCACCTGACGAGGGAAGAGGTCTCCATGTCTGAAGACAAATCAGCCGCCGCTTACTGGTCGGCCAACATCAGGATCATCACCATCTGCCTGATCATCTGGGCCATCGTTTCTTATGGCTTTGCGATCTTTCTCAGGCCCCTGCTGGCCATGCTCCCGCTGACCATCGGCGGCGTTGATCTGGGTTTCTGGTTTGCCCAGCAAGGATCGATTCTCACCTTCATCGTGCTGATTTTCTACTACACCTGGTACATGAACCGGATAGATCGCGAATTCGGCGTCGACGAACAGTAATCAGGGAGCGAACATCAAATGGACCAATTCACACTGAATCTCCTCGTCGTCGGCGGCTCGTTCGCGCTCTATATCGGTATTGCCATCTGGGCGCGCGCCGGTACGACCTCGGATTTCTATGCCGCAAGTCGCGGCGTCAACCCCATCGTCAACGGCGCGGCCACGGCGGCCGACTGGATGTCGGCGGCTTCATTCATCTCGATGGCCGGTCTGATCGCCTTCGTCGGCTACGGCAACTCCAGCTTCCTGATGGGCTGGACCGGCGGCTACGTCCTGCTCGCGTTACTGCTGGCACCCTACCTGCGCAAATTCGGTCGTTTCACGGTACCGGAGTTCATCGGCGACCGTTTTTACAGCCAGACCGCGCGTATCGTCGCCGTCGTCTGCCTCCTGGTGTGCTCGATCACCTACGTGATCGGCCAGATGACCGGGGCCGGCGTGGCTTTCTCGCGCTTCCTGGAAGTACAGAACACCACCGGACTGCTGATCGCCGCGGCCGTGGTCTTCATCTATGCCGTACTTGGCGGCATGAAGGGCATCACCTACACCCAGCTAGCCCAGTACTGCGTTCTGATCACCGCCTACACCATCCCGGCGGTGTTCATCTCGATGCAGCTGACCAACAACCCGATCCCGCCCCTGGGCCTGTTTTCCACCCATGCCGAATCCGGCATGCCGTTGCTGGCCAAACTGGATGAAGTCCTGATGGAACTGGGCTTTCGGGATTACACCGGCCATCATGGCTCGTTGCTCAACATGGCGCTGTTCACCCTGTCGCTGATGATTGGCACCGCCGGTCTGCCGCACGTCATCATCCGCTTCTTCACCGTACCCAGGGTCGCCGATGCCCGCAAGTCGGCCGGCTGGGCGCTGGTATTCATCGCCCTGCTCTACCTGACGGCACCGGCCGTGGGCGCGATGGCACGACTGAACATCATCACCACGATCTATCCTGACGGCACCTCGGCCGAGCCGATTCGCTACGACGAACGGCCGGACTGGATGCACAGCTGGGAACAGACGGGACTGCTCGCCTTCGAGGACAAGAACAACGACGGGCGCATCCAGTACTACAACGATGACTCGGAGGAGTTCGCCTCGATTGCCGCGGAACGCGGTTGGGAAGGCAATGAAATGGTGACCTTCAACCGCGACATTCTGGTACTCGCCAACCCGGAAATTGCCCAGCTGCCACCCTGGGTACTCGCGCTGATCGCCGCCGGGGGGCTGGCGGCTGCGCTGTCGACGGCGGCCGGCCTGCTGCTGGCGATCTCCTCGGCAGTCAGCCACGACCTCCTCAAATCGGTGCTGTTGCCGAAAATTACCGACAAACAGGAGCTGATGGCCGCGCGAATATCGATGGCGTTCGCGATCGCCCTGGCGACCTGGCTGGGACTCAATCCACCCGGCTTCGCCGCCCAGGTGGTCGCGCTGGCCTTTGGCTTGGCCGCCGCGACCCTGTTCCCGGCCCTGATGCTGGGCATCTTCTCCAAGAAGATGAACACCCAGGGCGCCGTGGCCGGCATGCTGGTCGGCCTGATCACGACCCTGCTCTACATCTTCACCTACCTGGGCTGGTTCTTCGTTCCGGGCACCAACATGCTGCCCAACACCCCGGATAACTGGCTGTTCGGCATCTCGCCGCTGTCGTTCGGCGCGATTGGCGCGGCCCTGAACTTCACCGCGGCCTATATCGTGATGAAGATGACCGCCGAACCGCCCGAGCACATCCAGGAACTGGTCGAGAGTATTCGCGTACCGCGCGGTGCCAGTGGCGCAGTCGACCACTAACTACTCAACCCACGGGTTGCGGCCCGACCGCCGGCTTGCAACCCGGCGGGATCCACCCCTTCCCTGCCCGGCCTCGTTGCCGGGCAGGCTTGTTTTGACCATTCTGTTTCTGGAAGCATGAACCATGCTCATTGAATTCCTTGCAGCCGTTGCACTCGGACTCGGCGTGGCCGGAGTGATCATGGCCGTAAATTTCGTCGCCGGCAAGCGCCTGCCCGGCTGGCTGGTTCCGGCCGGCGCGGGCGCTTCCATGATTGCGTTCATGGTCTGGATGGAATATTCATGGCTCCCCCGAACCAGTGACAACCTGCCCGAAGGCGTGGTCGTGGTGTCGGCCAGCAGCGAGTCGATGTGGTATCGGCCCTGGACCTATCTGAAGCCGCTCAGCCTGCGCCTGGTCGCGGTGGACACCAATCGCAACCGCACCCATACCGAACAACCGGGTCGGGTCATGACCAGCGTTCTGCTGCTCGGCCGCTGGATGCCGGCACGCCAGATTCCGGTGGTTTTCGACTGCATCAACAACCGCCGAGCCGACCTGTCGGCCGACGTGGAACTGGATGCAGACGGCCAGCTGCGAGGAGCCCGGTGGCGTCGCCTGAGCCCTGATGATCCCGCCCTGGCAGCAGCCTGCAGCGACCCAAGCGCGGAGAGGCCTTGAAACACCTGCTCGCCCAGCGCCTGATTGCCCTGTTCGGCCTGGGCTGGCTGCTGGTCAGTTTTCCGCTGCTCGCGCTCTGGGATCGGGACGCGACCGTATTCGGGATCCCGCTGTTACCGGGCGGTCTGTTCCTGACCTGGGCAATCCTGATCTTGCTTCTGGCCTGGCTGATGGAGAAATCCGAGCGATGATTTCCCCTTCGCTCGTCATCACTACTGCGTTTGCCTACCTGGTAGTGCTGTTTGCCATTGCCTGGTACGGCGACCGCCGCGCTGCTGCTGGCCGGTCCATCATCGCAAGTTCATGGGTTTACGCGCTGTCGATTGCGGTCTACGCCACGGCCTGGACCTATTTCGGCAGCGTCGGGCGGGCCGCGGTCGACGGCATCTGGTTTCTCCCCATCTACCTCGGCCCGACCCTGGCGATGATCCTGGGATGGGTGCTGATCCGGAAGATGATTCGCATCGCTCGCACCTACCGGATCACCTCGGTGGCCGATTTCATCGCCAGCCGCTACGGCAAGAGCCCTCTGCTGGCCGGCCTGGTCACGCTGATCACGGTGGTCGGCATCGTTCCCTATATCGCCCTGCAGCTAAAAGCGATCTCCAGCGGCTATGCCATCCTGACCACACCGGTCGATCACGACCCGGTCAGCGCCAGTCACTGGTGGCAGGATTCCACCCTGTACATGGCCCTGGCGCTGGCCGGCTTCATCGTCCTGTTCGGCACGCGCCACCTGGATGTAACCGAGCGCCATGAAGGCATGGTGGCTGCCATCGCGTTCGAATCTCTGGTCAAGCTGGTGGCCTTCCTGGCGGTGGGCGTGTTTGTCGTCTACGGCCTGTTCAATGGGCTTGGCGATATCTTCAGTCGGGCCATGGCCGATGACAGTCTGGCCCGTCTGCTGCGCTTTGATGCCGGCAGCGACAGCCGTCATATTTTCTCGCAGTGGTTTGCGCTGGTGCTGTTGGCCATGCTGGCTTTCCTTTTCCTGCCTCGCCAGTTTCAGATCATGGTGGTGGAAAACGTCGATGAGAACCACTTGCGCAGGGCGGCCTGGGTCTTCCCCGTTTATCTTCTGCTGATCAATTTGTTCGTCCTGCCGATCGCACTGGGTGGACTGCTGTACTTTGGCGACAACGGGGCCAATCCCGATCTGTTTGTGTTGTCGCTGCCGCTGGCCGAACAGATGAAGCTGCTGGCCCTGTTTGTATTTATCGGCGGACTATCGGCCGCCACCGGCATGGTCATCGTCGAAGCCATTGCCGTATCGACTATGGTCTGCAATGACCTGGTGATGCCGCTGTTGCTGCGTACCTGGCGCTTCCGTGGTCGCTCCGGCGGCGATCTGACCCGCTTGTTGCTGACCATCCGCCGCCTGGCCATCCTGGTATTGCTGCTGCTGGGCTATGTCTATTACCGCCTGGCCGGGGAAGCCTATGCGCTGGTCAGCATCGGCTTGATCAGCTTCGCGGCCGTGGCCCAGTTTGCGCCGGCGGCTCTCGGCGGCATGTACTGGAAGGGTGGGACCCGAGCCGGCGTACTGGCTGGCCTGGCGGCCGGGTTCGGTTTCTGGGTCTACACGCTGATGCTGCCCTCCATCGCCCGTTCCGGCTGGATCCCGTCGGGGTTCGTTGATCAAGGACTGCTGGGGCTCACCTGGCTGCGACCAGAAGCCTTTTTTGGCCTGGAGGGACTGGACGGACTGACTCACTCTCTGTTCTGGAGCCTGACGGCCAACGTTGCAGCCTACGTGATGGTGTCGCTGTACACCCGCCCCAGCGCGCGTGAAGCCAGCCAGGCGCTGCTGTTCGTGGACGTGTTCCAGCGCGGCCAGGAGGGCCAGCCGGTGTTCTGGCAGGGACGTGCCCGGATCGGCGACCTGATCCGGCTGACCGAGCGCTTCCTCGGCCGCGCACGCGCCCGCCAGATGTTCGAAGACCATGCATCGTCAACCGGGACCGCCGGCGAGCATGCCGATGCTCGACTGGTGCAGCGGGTCGAGACGCAGTTGGCCGGCGCCATCGGCAGCGCCTCGGCGCGCATCATGGTTGCATCGGTGGTCGAGGAAGAAGAGGATCTCGGCCTCGATGATGTGCTGCGCATTCTCGATGAGGCATCCCAGCTGCGGCGATACTCCCAGGCGCTGGAAGAAAAATCGCGCTCGCTGGAGCAGGCGACTGCAGAACTGCGCGCCGCCAACGAACAGCTCAAGAGCCTGGACCGCCTGAAGGACGACTTCATGTCGTCCGTGACCCACGAGCTGCGTACGCCGCTGACCTCGATCCGGGCCCTGACCGAAATGATGCACGATGACCCCGACATGCCGACCGGGCAACGCCAGGAATTCCTCGGCATCATGGCCACCGAAACCGAGCGCCTCAGCCGCCTGGTTGGCCAGGTCCTCGACATGGCCCGGATCGAGGCCGGCCACGCCGACTGGCACAACACCGACCTCCTGATACCAGACATCGTCAACCAGGCGGTCAACAGCACCCGGGCAGCCTTCGAGGAGCGCAATGTTACGGTACAGGTGCACAATCCCGATTCCGCCCGACCGATCAAGGCCGACCCTGACCGCCTGGTCCAGGTGCTGCTCAACCTGTTGTCCAATGCGCTGAAATTCGTGCCGGCCGATCAAGGCCGGGTCGACATTCGGATCCGCGACCGGGACAATGGCGTGACCGTCACGGTGGAGGATAATGGACCCGGAATCCCGGCCGCCGACCAGGCGCTGGTGTTTGAAAAATTTCGTCAGGTTGGCGATAGCGGGCACGGCGGCAGCGGCCTGGGTCTGCCGATCAGCCGTCAGATCATTGAACACTTTGGCGGCGAAATGTGGTTACAGTCGAATCCGGGAGACGGCGCCACCTTCGGCTTTTTCCTGCCGCGCAAACCGGTCTGCAAACGACTCGAAGAAGTCGGCACGGCGTAAGTAGATAGAGAGGACGACAACATGGCCAAGAAAATCCTGATCGCCGATGACGAATCCAACATCGTCATCTCGCTGGAATATCTGATGCGCCGCGAGGGGTACGAGGTCGGGGTGGCTCGCGACGGCGACGAGGCTCTGGACATGATTCGCCGGCAGCGACCCGACCTGGTTCTGCTTGACGCCATGATGCCGGGCAAAAGCGGTTTTGAAGTCTGCCAGCAGGTGCGTGCCGACGACGCCCTCAGCGGGGTTCGCATCCTCATGCTGACCGCCAAGGGCCGGGAAACCGACATCACCAAAGGCAAGGCGCTGGGCGCCGATGCCTACGTGGTCAAGCCCTTTTCCACCCGCGACCTGGCCGAACAGGTCAGAGACATTTTGGGTCGAGACCAGTGAGACGCTTCGACTGGCGTCTGGCCATTGGCGTTGCCATCGTCGGGCTGATTTGCCTGGCCTGGCTCGGCATCGCCGGAGGCTTGCTGTGGGCAGTGCTGGATCCGGAAGACTGGCGCACGGTCGTCGAAGCGCTCGGCGGCAAGGGCGGGCTGCTGCTGTTCCTGTGGGCCGGCTCACTGCTGCCCACCGCCGCCGGGCTGCGTTTTCTGATTGAGTATTACCTGCGCGCACCGGCAAAATTGGCCGAGGAAGCCCGGCTGCTGCTGGAAACCGACGTCCAGCGCCCGCCCACCGTGCGCGGCAGCCGCGAGAACCGGCGACTGGCACAGGTGATCGGCGACCTCGTCGCCCAGCGTGAGGCTTTGAAATCCGACATGGAAGGCCGCATCGCCGAAGCCGGCCGGCAAACCGAGCTGGAAAAAAACCGCCTGGCCGCGCTGATGTCGGAATTGACCAAAAGCGTGGTCGTATGCAATCTCGACGGTCGCATTCTGCTCTACAACAATCGCGCTCGCCTGCAGTTCCGGCGCCTTTCGCGCGCTCCGGGGGTTGCCGGCGGCGCAGAGCTGATGGGACTGGGACGTTCCATCTACACCGTGCTGGACCGGAAGCTGGTAACCCACGCGCTCGAAAACGTCCAGCGGCGCTTGCAGCGCGGTGCGGGTGCTCCTTCGGCCCAGTTCGTGACCGCCACACCCTCAGGTAAGCTGCTGCGTATCCAGATGACGCCCGTTCGTGATGCAGGGACAAAGCCTGACCCGGCCGGGGCGCCGGCCGGAATGACCGGCTTCGTGCTGCTGATCGAAAACATCACCGACGAGATGCAGGCCGACGCCGAGAAAGATCGAATACTGACCAGCCTGACCGAAGGCAGCCGGGCCGCGCTTGCCAACACCAGGGCCGCCATCGAAGTGCTGGAATATCCAGACCTGGACGATGGCATGCGCGAACGCCTGCTGGGCGTGATCCGCGAGGAAGTACAGGGACTGAGCCAGCGGATTGCCGAAATGCAGCAGTCGTCTTCAACCGCACTGCGCTCGCGCTGGCCGCTGGAGGACATGCGCGGCGATGATCTGATCGAGGCGGGGATTCGCCGGATTGTCTCCGAGCTTGACTTGACCGCCGACGCGGAACCAGGCGACAACGAGGTCTGGTTGAAGGTCGAGAGTTTTACCCTGCTGCAGGCGCTCGTCCATCTGGCCGGTCGCCTGCAGGAGCATTGCCAGGTGCGCTCGGTATTGCTGCGCGTTCGAAGCCACGAAGGCAAGGGGGTGCTGGATCTGATCTGGAACCCGGCGCAGGAGACCGGGCAGCAGGCCGAACTCGGCTGGGACACCGAGCCGATTCGGATTGGCACCGAAACCCTGTCGTTGAGCGTTCGCGACGTACTCGAACGTCACGGCGGCGACTGCTGGATCGAACAGGAAGTCGGAGATGCCAGGCGACGCTGCTTTTTCCGCATACTGCTGCCGCTGGCCAATCCGCAGGAGGAACTGCCCGCGGCCACCTTCGTACGCCATGAAAGCCGGCCCGAGTACTACGATTTCGACCTGTTCCAGTCCACGGCACGAATCCGCAGCCTGGAGGACAGCCCGCTCGCCGAGCTTACCTATACCGTATTCGACACCGAGACGACCGGCCTCAACCCGGCCGGCGGTGATGAAATCATCCAGATCGGTGCGGTTCGCATTGTCAACGGCAAGGTGCTGACCCAGGAATTTTTCGACCAGCTGGTCGATCCGCGGCGGATCATCCCGCCGGCCGGCATTCCCATTCACGGCATCACGCCCGACATGGTCAAGGGCCAGCCGAATATCAACGAAGTGCTGCCTGCGTTTCACAGCTTCTGCGAGGACACCGTCCTGGTGGCTCACAATGCCGCCTTCGACATGCGCTGCCTGCAGGTCAAGGAAAAGCAGACCGGGGTGCGCTTCGACCACCCGGTTCTCGACACCCTGCTGCTGTCGGCGCTGGTGCACGAAAACCAGGACTCGCATCGTCTGGAGGCGATCGCCGAGCGCTTTGGGCTGACCATCATCGGTCGCCACACGGCGATCGGCGATGCCATGGTCACCGCCGAAATCCTGGTCAAGCTGATCCCGCTGCTTGCCGAACAGGGCATCCACACGCTGGCCCAGGCGCGTGAGGCAGCCCAGAAAACCTACTATGCCCGCATCAGTTACTAAACCGGCGCCTGCCGAGGAGAGACCCAATGCAACCTGCTGATAGACGCAAGTTCCTGGCCGACGTCGCCCCGTTTTCGGAATTACCGATCGGGGAAATCGACCGACTGGCGGCAGCCTGCAAGCCGATGTCTTTTGCCAGTAGCGATCTTGTCGGCAGCTTCGATCCGCCCGGGCACCAGGGTCTGTACGTCATCCTGTCCGGTGCGGTGGTGGTCAAGGCGGCCGACGGCAGCCCGCTCGAGCAGCGCGGGGAGGGCGAGCTGTTTGGTCATGCCATCCGTTTTGACGGCGGGCCCTGCAACTACAGCGTCGAGGCGATCGAAACGCTTGATCTCCTGCATCTTGATGCCAGCGCCCTCCAGACCCTGGGTCAGCGCCATCCGGACTTTGCCCGGTTCCTGAGCGACAGTCCGGGTGCGCGACTGCGCGAAGCCGGCAGCGAGCGGCCGGCAAAAATCGGCGAACTGGCCCTGCGCGCGCCGGTGACTAGCGACCCCGACCACTCCATCACCCAGGCCGCGGTACTGATGAGTCGCCACCAGGTCAGCTGCCTGCCGCTGGTTCGTGACGGCAAACTCATCGGAATTGCCACCGATCGCGACCTGCGCAACCGCGTCCTTGGCCAGGGCGTTGACCCTGCCCGACCAATTGCCGAGGTCATGACCCCCGACCCGGTCACCGTCGGCCTGGACGACGGTATCGAAGATGCGCTCGTCGAGATGATGCGCCTCGGCATCCACCACCTTCCCGTTCTTACCGACCAGGGCGCGCTGGCTGCCGTAATCAGTTCGGGCGATCTGTTGCGTCAGCAGTCGCCGCATCCGCTGCGCCTGGTACGGGACATCCAGCGCGCCGAGAATGTTGCCGATGTGGCCGAAATGGCGCGGCTGGGACCTGGCATGCTGGCCGCGCTGACCCGCCAGGGCAGCCAGGTAACCGAGGTGGGACGGATGGCCGGGCTGATCACCGATGCCTGCACCCGGCGCCTGCTGGCCCTGGCCCAGGACGAACTTGGCGAGGCCCCAATGGGCTGGACCTGGCTGGCCTTCGGCTCCCAGGCAAGGCTGGAACAAGGGCTGATCAGCGATCAGGACAACGGCCTGCTGCTGGCCGAAAAGCCTGATGCCGAGGCGGCGGATTATTTCCTCAAGCTGGCCACGTTCGTCTGTGATGGACTCAACGAATGCGGCTATGTCTTCTGCCCTGGTGAGGTGATGGCAAAAGGTCAGTGGCGGATGTCCCGCGAAGACTGGCACAAGACCTTCAGCGGCTGGATCGTCGAGCCAAAGCCGATGTCGGTCATGCAATCCAGCATTTTCTTTGATATGCGCGGTGTGGCGGGTGATATCGAGATGGCCCAAGAGCTACATCTCAAAGTCCTGAAACAGGCCAGCGAAAGCAAGATTTTCCGTCGCTTCCTGGCTGCCGAATCGATGGGGCATCGCCCCCCGATTGGGCTGTTTCGCCAGTTTGTACAGGAACGAGACGGCTGCAAGACCCAGGGCCTGAACCTAAAGAAACGTGGCGTCATTCCCATCGTCGACCTGGCCCGGGTGCGCGCCATGGAGGGCGCCATCGGCGCCGTCCACACCGAAGAGCGCCTGCGCGCGGCCGGCGCCCAGGGCATCATGAACGAAGACGATGCCGACGACCTGATCCACGCCCTGCGCTTCATCGGCAATGCGCGCCTGCGCCACCAGGTCGCCCTGTACGAACAAGGCGAAAAGCCCAATCACCTGGTCGACCCGGACGAGCTGTCCGGACTGCACAAGCGCTACCTGCGCTCGGCCTTCGGCATCGTCCGTACCGCCCAGGAAGCCCTGTCCAACCGCTACCAGCTTTGAATTCCCCGGTTGGTTGGTGCTCGGTGGTCGGCTCGTCACCACGGCGGGCAGCCATAGAGCCGATCCCGAAGCCGGACTGATTGGGATTAGTCCAGGGTGACCCGGTAGCCGGCGCCGCGGCGGCGGATTTCCAGCACAATCGGCTGCCGTTCGCCGCGCGGAAATTGCGCGCGCATCTGGCGCAGCCCGGCCAGCGGGCGCTGATCCAGCGCAACAATCACGTCCCCAGGCCGCAAGCCGGTTTCCCAGGCGGGGCTGTTGCGGCGCACATCTTCAATCAGCACGCCGCGAACCCGGCTTCTGTCCGGGATTCGCGCCAGCATCAACCCGTCGAGACGCAAATCCAGGCGTCGGCCGGATATGCGGGTATCCAGGTCTTCTTCAATGCGCGCCCGGGTTGTGCGTTCACGCCCCCCACGCAGGTACTCCACCTCGACCTCGCTGTCCACCGCCAGCAGGCCTTCGACAGCGCGCAAACCCTGGGAACCGCGAACGTCTCTGCCGTCGATACGCACGATCACATCGCCGGCCCTGAGACCGGCGCGGGCGGCCGGGGACTCCGGTTCCAGCCGGGTAATGACCGCACCGGCCGCGGCATCGGCGTTCAGCGCCTCGCGCAGGCTGGCATCCAGATCCTGGGTCTGAACGCCCAGCGACCCGCGCCGAACTTCGCCATGACGCACCAACTGATCCATGACATAGGCCGCCGTGCTGGCCGGAATGGCAAAACCAATGCCGACATTGCCGCCGGACGGCGTAAAAATCGCCGTATTGATGCCAATCAGCCGACCGCGCAGGTCAATCAGCGCACCACCGGAGTTGCCGGGGTTGATCGAGGCATCGGTCTGGATGAAATTCTGGTATTCCAGGCCGCGCAAGCCCGAGCGACCGAGCGCCGAGACGATCCCTGAAGTGACGGTTTGGCCCAGCCCGAACGGATTACCAACCGCAACGACAAAATCGCCCACGCGCAGGCTTTCTGGATCGAACAACGGCAAGGCCGAGAGGTCATCGGCCTCAATCCGGATCACGGCCAGGTCGGTGTCGCGATCAGCGCCGACCAGTTCGGCCGCATATTCCCGGCCGTCGGCAAGTGTGACCGCAATATCATCGGCGCCATCAATCACGTGGTTGTTGGTCAGAACATAGCCTAAGCCGGCATCGACCACCACGCCCGAGCCCAGCGACTGCTGGACCCGTTCGCGCGGCACGCTGGGCAAATCGAAGAAATGACGAAAAAAGGGGTCGTCGAAAAACGGGCTGGATCGAACCTGAACGCGGGTCCGGGTATGCACATTCACCACCGCCGGCATAACCTCATCCAGAATCGGGGCCAGCGATGGCAAGGGCTGGCCGTCGACCTCGGCCGGGAGGGCGGCTTGTGCATGCGGCAGCCAGAGCAGTGCGAAGATGGCAGCGGTAGCAAGCAGCGTTTTTGTCGGCATGGGCACAACCATAACAACGGAATCGACTTGGACTGCAACGAGATTGGGTTGGTTCGCTGTTCAGCCAAGGGGCGAGAGGCGCAAAACGCGCGGGCAAGGCACTGGCTCCGGAAGCGGTTTTGGGGGTAGAATCGGCTCATCTTGGGGCTGACCTACAGGCAGAACACAAGATGTTGCAGCTGGATCAGCAAGTCTTGCGAACCGACGTGACCGGCATGCCGATCGAATGGATCGGCTACCAGGATGCGGTGCGACTGATCGTGCTCGGCCAGGTTCAATATGCTCTCGGCCAGGTGTTGTACCACCTTCACGGTGGCGTCAACGCCCAGACCGGCACGCGAACCGTGATCCCGGTCAACGCGATTGTCGCCACCCAGGGCAGCCATCCCGACGCCCACCGCTTCTACGAATGCTACGCCCCGCCGTTGTCCAACCGGGCCCTGTTCCGTCGCGACGAGAACATTTGCCTGTATTGCGGCAATCAGTTCCAGCACGGTGAACTCTCTCGCGATCATGTCCAGCCGCTCGCCCAGGGCGGCGTCGACACCTGGGCCAACGTGGTCACCGCCTGCAAGCGCTGCAACAACCACAAGGGGTCGCGTACCCCGGAGCAGGCCGGCATGCAGTTGCTGGCCATCCCGTTTGTGCCGACCCATGCGGAGTTCGTCTATCTGCAGGGACGGCGCATTCTGGCCGACCAGATGGAATTCCTGCTGGCTCACTTTCCGCGTCACAGCGTGCTGCGGCGGCGCCTGGCGCAATCCCTGGACGGCAACTGTTCCTTGCTGGATACGCAGTGACCGTCAAGCTCGAGCGCGAACGCGCTTACCTGATCGACGCCAGCGTCTACATCTTCCGGGCGTGGTATTCGATGCCGGATCAGTTCAGCGACCAGGCAGGCCGACCGACCAACGCGGTCTACGGCTTCGCCCGATTCCTGTGCGAGCTGCTCGAGCAGACCCGGGCCGGGCTGGTCGCAATCGCCTTCGACGAATCGCTGACTTCCTCGTTTCGCAACGACATCTACCCGGCCTACAAGGCCAATCGGGAACCTGCACCGGAACCGCTGCAGCGTCAGTTCGCCTGGTGCCAGGACCTGGCCCGCCACCTCGGCCTGCCGGTCTACGTTGACGCGCGCTTCGAGGCTGATGATCTGATCGCCTCCCTGGCCGGCCATTGCCGCGGCCAGGAACTGGCCTTCAGCGTGGTCAGCGGAGACAAGGATCTCGCCCAGTTGATCGGCGAGGGTGATGAATGGTGGGATTTTGCCCGCCGGCGGCGACTCGACCACGCCGGCGTGCACAAGCACTTTGGCGTGCGACCCGATCAAATTGCCGATTTCCTCGCCCTGACCGGAGATGCCGTGGACAACATCCCCGGCGTGCCCGGCATCGGCCCCAAGACGGCAGTGGCGCTGCTGACCCACTTCGACAATTTGGACCAGCTGTTTGCGCGACTCGATGAGATCCCTTTTCTGAGTCTGCGCGGTGCCCGTGCCCTCCCGGCGCGCCTGAAACAGCACGAGCCCGAAGCGCGACTGGCCCGTCGTCTGACCGGTCTGGCGTGTGACGTCTCACAGCTCGGGCTGCAGGCCTGCATTCAAAGAAACGCCGGCAACGCCGACGCTCTGGATGCTTTACTCGACGACCTGGGTTTCGGGCGTCCGCTGCGCGAACGCCTGCATCGTCAGCGAGCGCACATCGGAGACGACTGACCGCACGGCTCAGCCGCCCTGCAACTGCCGCATGGCTTCTTCTCCGACCGTCATGATGGCCGCAGAATCCACATCCGCCTCGAGGATGCGGACCGTTGGCAAGTCCTCGGCCAGCGGTTTGCCGCGTCCATCCAAATGTTGCCAGTGGCTGCCGGAAAACAACAGCAGGCGACTACCGTCCAGGGCGCCGAAGGTTGGCGTGTCAAAGATCTCCAGCGCGGCCAGCACCGGCGCCACCCCGACCACGCCCAGACCATCCGGCCCAAGTTTCAGACGCACAACGCGCTGCGGGCTGATGCCGTTCTGGATCGCCACCAGATGCCCGTCCCACCAGTACAAACCGTCGATACCGCCTTCGTTGAGGGTTTCCGGCACCGCCAGCTTCCAGCCCTGGTTGGAGCCATCGGTGGCAAGCACGAAAATCCCCTGTTCGTAGTCGGCCATGTAGAGCAGACCGTCATCACCGGACAGGGCCAGCCCGCGCAGGCTGGAGAAGTTCTGGTTGCCGAAGAACAAGTCCAGCTGCTCGCCCCCCGGCGGCAGACGGAACACGATCGGGTTGCGCGTATCGGCAGCGAAAACGGTACCGTCGGCCGCCACAACCAACGATCCCAACAGGTGATCCAGTGCGCTGGCCGGGACTGCGAACGCGGCCAGGCGCTCGCCGGACTCCAGGTCGAGTTGCAGCAACGCGCTTTGCCCGGCCTTGTCCTCTTCGAAGCCAGCAAACTGACCGACCATGCCGGTGGCCACCCACAGATAACCGCGCTCGCTATCGATCGCGAGGTCGAAAACTGCATGCAGACCTTCCACGCTGTCCGGTGCAGCAAACCGCTGCCACTCTTGCCCGTCACTGCTGTGCACGATGCTGCCGTTGCCAATACTGCCGACAAACACGCGGCTCGACTCGCGGTCCAGCGCAATCGCCTCGGGCATGGCCAGGTCGGCTGGCAACTCCGAGTGGATCTCGAAGTCGCCGAAAGGCTGGCCGGCCTCGCTCATCAGATCGCTCAGGTGCCCGTAGAGCCGGTGCGGTCGCAGTGGCTCAAGCTCCTCGTAACTGCTCCAGTCCTGGGCCAGGCCCTGTTGCTGCATGTGCAGCATCATCTCGAAGGCCTTGCTCAGATTTTCCTGACGCGCGTAACCGAGCACCAGATGGGTCATGAAATCCTGATTGTAGGGCCTGAGTTCATGCAGCTGCTCGGTTGCGGCCACCCAGTCATCGACCCGGTCGTTCTCGAACGCCTGACCTGCCTGCTGAAACCAGTACGCCAGGCGTACGCCGGGTGGCGCGTTGTCCGGCGGCGCCTGCGGCGGCAGCAAGGGCTGGGCCTGGGCGGCAGCCAGACCGAGAACGAGGGAGAAGACGAGTAACCAACCGAATACGAAAAATCTGTGCATGGAAAAGCGGTCCTGTAAGCTTGGGCCAATCAGTTCAGGGAACGGAAGCCTCGGACTGGAAAGCCCGCAAATCGTTCCGTCCGTATCGTGGAGAAACATCCGATGAACGACCAACCCGCCACCACCTTGTACCAGGGGCGCTACCTCAAGCTGCAGGAGCGTTCCGGCTGGGAGTTCGTCCAGCGCCAGCATCCGGCCGTGGTCCTGATTGCCTGGACGCCCGAACGTGAATTGCTGCTGGTCGAGCAGTATCGCATACCCATCCAGCAGCACACGATCGAGCTGCCGGCCGGGCTGGTCGGTGACCAGGCGCCGGGCGACCGGGAAGACCCGCTCGTGGCAGCAGCGCGGGAACTGGTGGAAGAAACCGGCTGGCAGGCCGGGCGCTTGCGCGAAATCATGCTTTGTCCCACATCGGCCGGACTCAGCAGCGAACAGGTGCGTTTTATCCTGGCCGAGGATCTGGAGCCGGTCGGCCCGGGCGGCGGCGACGCCAGTGAGGACATCCGCGTCCACCGCATTCCCGCGATTGCCATCGACCGCTGGTTGTACGACCGATACCAGGCCGGGCTGGCGATCGATCCAAAAATCTACACCGCGCTGTACTGGTCAACCGGCGAGCGTGAACCACCAGGATCCGATGGCCATGCCAACGGCAAGCAGTGAGCCGGCCAGCAGCATCAGCCAGGTCAGCAGGGTGCCTACGAGGCGACCGCGCGAGACCCCGGCGGTCCGGCTCAGCCCCAGGGCATGGAGAAAACGACCGCCAATCAGCGCGATCCCGAGAGCGTGCAGGATCAGCGGCGACAGCGCGCCCGATCCTTCGAGCACCAGCAGGAGCACCAGGGCCAGCGGCGCGTACTCGCAGAAGTTGGCCTGGACCCGGATCACCCGCTCCAGTTCCGGCTTTTCGCCACTGCCCAGCCCGACCTGGAACCGCCGGCGCAGGGCCACGACCTGGAACGAAAGACCCAGCAGCAGCAATCCGGCCAGACCGGCGTAAAACAGGGTGATGGTGTAATTCATGGCGCTTGCAACCTGGGGCGGGGGTGGACGTCGCGCAGTATACCGGGAATGCTAGACTCTTCGATCTCGTCCACGCCTGGTTCGCCTGAAGATGATCAAAACACTGCTCCTGACCGCCACCCTGATTGCGATGAGCCAGACCGCCCCAGCCGAATCCCCGATTGCGATCGCCATCCACGGGGGCGCGGGCACGATCGAACGGGGCAATCTCAGCCCGGCGCAGGAAGAAGCCATCCGGAGCGCTCTAACCGAGGCCATCGAGGCCGGGCACGCGGTGCTGCACTCCGGCGGCAGCAGCCTCGATGCCGTAACCGAAGCGGTGCGGATTCTGGAAGATGCGCCCCAGTTCAACGCCGGTCGAGGGGCCGTGCTTACCCATGAGGGAGAAGTCGAACTGGACGCGTCGATCATGGACGGCGCGACCCTGGAAGCGGGCGCGGTGGCCAGTGCCCAGGGCATTCGACATCCAATTGATGCCGCCCGGGCGGTGATGACGGATTCACCCCACGTCATGCTGGTCAGCGCCGGGGCCAACGCTTTTGCCCGCGCTGCAGGGCTGGAGTTCAAGGACCCTGAATGGTTCATCACCGAGTTTCGCGCGGAACAACTGCGCGCCGTCCAGGCGCGCCAGGATGCGTCTGTGCAACTATCCGAGGACTGGTTTTCCACGGTCGGCGCCGTCGCGCTGGACCGCGACGGCAATCTCGCCGCCGCCACTTCGACGGGCGGCATGACCAACAAGCGTTGGGGCCGGGTTGGTGACTCGCCCATCATCGGTGCCGGCACCTTCGCCGACAACCGCTCCTGCGCGGTCAGCGCCACCGGCCACGGGGAATTCTTCATCCGTCACGTGGTCGCCTACGACATCTGCGCGCGCATGCGCCATGCCGGGGCAAGCCTGGCTGAAAGCGCCGATGCGGTAGTGCACGGCGTGCTGGTCGAAGCGGGCGCCGACGGCGGCGTAATCGCCATTGATGCACTGGGCAATATTGCGATGCAGTTCAACACCCAGGGCATGTACCGCGCCGCCATTGGCAGCGACGGCCAGTTGAGCGTGGCGATTTACGGAGATGACTGATTCACCACTGACTACTTCAGCGCCATGCTGACCGACTGCCAATCCTTTTCGTGCCCCTGGTGCGGGGAGGGCAACTGGGTTGAACTCGAGCCCGGAGACGCCGGTCAGGTCGTGCTGCAGGACTGCAGCGTGTGCTGCCGGCCCATTGAAATCCGCCTACCCGACGATGCAGGTCAGGAAATACTGGTCAGGGCTGAGGGCGACTGAACGCTCGCCAGACCGAGATCCCGGCATAGTCTCAGACTAGGGGCTGAACGGTTCAGGGTATAGAAGTGAAGCCCCGGTGCTCCGCCTTCGAGCAGCCGCCGGGACAAATCGCAAACCACGTCATGGCCAAATTCCCGCAGCGCCTCTCGGTTGCCGTCAGCGTCCCAGGCCTGGAGTCGTTTATCGATCCAGGCGGGGATTTCAGCACCGCAAATGCGTGAAAAACGCGCCAGCCCCTGGTAGTTCGTGATCGGCATGATGCCCGGCACGATCGGCACATCGACGCCGAGCGCGCGCGCGTCCTCGACAAACCGGAAATAGCACTCAGCGTTGAAGAAATACTGGGTGATCGCCCCATCAGCACCCGCGGCCACCTTGGCGCGAAAGTGGCGCAGATCCGATTCCGGCGTGTCCGACTCCGGATGATGTTCCGGATAGCAGGCCACTTCGAGGTGAAAACGATCACCCCAACGCTGCCGAATATCAGCCACCAAATCGGCGGCGTGGCGAAACACGCCGGCATAGCGTCCGGACGGGCGGTCGCCGCGTAACACCACCAGACGCCGAATGTCGGCCCCGGCGTAGGTTTCGACCAGTTGATGCAGGCTGTCCAGATCTTCGGACATGCACGAGATGTGGGGAGCCACCGCGACCCCGGACTGGCGCGCAATTTCCAGCACGGTATCGACCGTGCGCGAGCGCGTCGACCCGCCCGCGCCGAAGGTCACCGAAACATATTCAGGCGCAAGCGCCAGCAGTTCGTCCCGGGCAGCACGGAAGAGCTCTGCCTGAGTCTCGTCTCGGGGCGGAAAAAACTCGAAGCTGACAGACGGCTGAGGCATGACTCGCAGGCTTCCTCGCAAAGTCCGGCCCCGGACGTCCGGGGCCGGCGCGGTTTGATCAGTAGCGGTAGTGTTCCGGCTTGTACGGGCCTTCCACGGGCACGCCGATGTAATCGGCCTGGTCCGGGGTCAACTCGGTCAGCCGGGCGCCGATCTTGGCCAGGTGCAAGCGAGCAACGCGCTCATCCAGATGCTTGGGCAGGAAGTAGACCTCGTTGTCGTAGCGGTCGCCATTCTTCCACAGCTCGATCTGGGCCAGCACCTGGTTGGTGAAGGAATTCGACATCACGAAGCTGGGGTGACCGGTCGCGCAGCCCAGGTTGACCAGGCGACCGCGCGCCAGCAGGATGATGCGCTTGCCGTCCGGGAAAATCACGTGATCAACCTGCGGCTTGATCTCTTCCCACTCGTACTGCTCGACACTGGCCACGTCGATTTCATCATCGAAGTGACCAATATTGCAAACGATGGCCTGATCCTTGCAGCGCAGCATGTGCTCATGCCGGATGATATTGCAGTTGCCGGTGGCCGTGACCAGGATGTCGGCGGCCTCGATCACGCCCGGATCTTCCAGGTTCACGACCTTGAACCCTTCCATGGCCGCCTGCAGGGCGCAGATCGGATCGACCTCGGTCACCCACACGTTGGCCGAAAGGGCCCGCAGTGACTGGGCCGAACCCTTGCCGACATCACCATAGCCGCAGACAATCGCGGTCTTGCCGGCGATCATGACGTCGG
This sequence comes from Gammaproteobacteria bacterium, assembly GCA_003565625.1. Taxonomy (GTDB): domain Bacteria; phylum Pseudomonadota; class Gammaproteobacteria; order Xanthomonadales; family Wenzhouxiangellaceae; genus Wenzhouxiangella. Next base: position 25,450 of record PXBD01000008.1, on the reverse strand, counting down.
TCGCCCGCTTGATGGCGTCGACCAGCGACTCGCGGCAGCCGTACAGGTTGTCGAACTTGGACTTGGTCACCGAGTCGTTGACGTTGATGGCCGGAAACTTGAGCGTGCCGGCCTTGGCCATGCGGTACAGCCGCAGCACCCCGGTTGTCGTCTCCTCGGTCACGCCCTGGATGTTCTCCAGCGCCTCGGTATACCAGCCGCGATTGATTTCCAGGCGCTTGCGGATGGAGGCGAACAGGGCGGTTTCTTCCTCGCTGCCGGGGTTGTCCAGAATGCTCGGGTCGGACTCGGCGCGGGCTCCGAGATCCAGCAGCAGCGAGGCATCACCGCCATCGTCGAGGATCATGTTGGCGGTACCGCCATCGGGCCACTGGATGATCCGGTGGGTAAACTCCCAGTACTCGGTCAGGCTCTCGCCCTTGTAGGCAAACACCGGCACGCCGCGCTCGGCCATCGCAGCCGCGGCATGATCCTGAGTAGAGTAGATGTTGCACGAGGCCCAGCGTACTTCGGCACCGAGTTCGATCAGGGTCTCGATCAGCACCGCGGTCTGGATGGTCATGTGCAGCGAGCCGGCAATGCGCGCGCCCTTGAGCGGCTTGTCGGCGGCATACTCGTCCCGGGTCTGCATCAGGCCCGGCATTTCGGTCTCGGCAATGGCAATTTCCTGGCGGCCGAATCGGGCCTGGCTGAGGTCTGCGACGACAAAATCATGGTCGGTCGGGGCGATGCTTTCGTCAAACAGCACGCACTTGCGCGCATCTTGGGTTCTTGCATTCATGCTGTAAAAGTCCTTGGTTGAAGTGTTGGGCGATAAGTTCGGCGGGCGGTCGCTCGGTCAGATTCCGGCCGCAGCAGCCAGCGCCTCGGCCCGGTCGGTACGCTCCCAGCTGAAGCTGGTGAACTGATCGTTCACCTTCTGACCGTCGCGCACAAGCTCGACTGAGGTTTCCACGGGCGGCCGACCAAAATGGCCCAGCGAGGCGGTCTGGCGGTACATCGGATGGAGCAGGTCGAGCATGCGCAGGATGCCGTAGGGTCTGAGGTCGAAATGCTCGCGCACCAGTTGCTCGATTTTTGATTCCGGGATCTGGCCGGTGCCAAAGGTAGTCACCGAGATCGATGTCGGCTCGGCAACCCCGATGGCGTAGCTCAACTGAATCTCGCACTTGGCGGCCAGACCGGCGGCGACTACATTCTTGGCCACGTAGCGAGCCGCATAGGTGGCCGAGCGGTCGACCTTGGACGGATCCTTGCCGGAAAACGCGCCGCCACCGTGGCGGGCCATGCCGCCGTAGGTATCAACGATGATCTTGCGCCCGGTCAGACCAGCGTCTCCGACCGGCCCTCCGACCACGAACTTGCCGGTCGGATTGATGTGGTAGAGGGTGTCGGCATGGAGCCACTCCGGAGGCAGGACCGGCTCGATGATGTGCTTCATGACCTCGCCGCGGAGTTCTTCCAGCGACACCTCGGCATCGTGCTGGGTCGACAGCACGACCGCGTCAATGGCGACCGGCTTGCCGTCCTCGTAGCGCAGGGTCACCTGGCTTTTCGCGTCTGGACGCAGCCACGCCAGCGGCTGGTCGGCCTGCTTGCGCAGACGGGTGTGCTGCTCCATGAGCCGATGCGCGTAATAAATCGGCGCCGGCATCAATTCCGGGGTCTCGTTGGCTGCGTAACCAAACATCAGCCCCTGGTCCCCGGCGCCCTGCTCTTCGGGCTGTTCCCGATCCACGCCCATGGCAATGTCCGGCGACTGCTTGCCGATCATGTTGATCACCGAGCAGGTTCGGCCGTCAAAGCCCACACTTGACGAGTCGTACCCCACCTCGACCACCACCGCCCGGATCAACTCTTCCAGATCCACCCACGCCGAGGTGGTGATCTCTCCGCCGACGATGACCGCACCGGTCTTCAAGAAGGTCTCGCAGGCCACTCGTGCCCGGGGGTCCTGGGCGAGAATACCGTCGAGTACAGCGTCCGAAATCTGATCGGCCAGTTTGTCCGGATGGCCTTCGGACACGGATTCGGAGGTGAAGAGGTAACCGGTCATGTCATATATCTCTTGATGCGGATAGAAAGATATGATTCTACAGCAGGTCGGGTCAACGCGTCTACGGTGACCACGGTGCCGGTATGATGGAAAATCTTTAAAGCGCCCGCGTGTACCCCTGAGCCATGTCGCTGGAAACGCTCGCTGCCCTGCTCGTTCATGCCGTACTCGCCCCGGCGACCGCGGTTCACGCACTACTGTTCAAGCGCGACCCGCGGGCGGCGTTCGGCTGGATCGCGGTCTGCGTCCTGTTTCCGCTGGCCGGGCCCATGCTCTATCTTTTTTTCGGCCTGAACCGGGCTCGCGGTCGAGCCCAGAAACTGGGCCTGCCAACCGTGGGCATCGGCTACGAGCGTGGTGCCCGCCTGGCGCAGACCCATCCCCTGCCCGACGACATCCGCGCGCCCTACCGGGAGTTGGCCCGGGTTGGTCAAGCGCTCAGCCGACACCCGATGGTCGGCGGCAATCTTGTCAAGCCTCTGCGCAACGGCGAGCAGGCCTATCCGGCCATGCTCGACGCCATCGCCCGGGCTCGCCATCACATCCTGCTGACCACCTACATCCTGGACACCGACCAGACCGGCCGAGCCTTCATTACTGCCCTGCAGCAAGCGGTGCAGCGCGGCGTCGAGGTTCGCGTTCTGATCGACGGAGTAGGTGATTTCTATTCCCGCCCACGAGCCGGTCTGCTTTTGCATCGGGCAGGGGTGCAGGTCGCCCGCTTCCTGCCGCCCCGCCTGCTGCCGCCGACGCTGTCGATCAACATGCGCAACCATCACAAGACCCTGATTGTTGACGACGAGATCGGATTTGCCGGTGGCATGAACATCGGCGATCGCCACTGTGTCGAGCAGTCCGATAACAAACGCCCGACCGCGGACCTGCATTTTTTGCTCAAAGGTCCGGTCGTCGCCCAGTTGCGCGATGAGTTTCTGAGGCTGTGGAAATTCGCTACCGATCAGGGCGATGCTCCGGCGGCCAGGTCCGCCATCCCCGGCGGCGACCAATTGTGCCGGACGATCACCGATGGCCCGGACGAGGACCTGGATCGACTGACCATGCTCCTGACCGCAGCTATCGCCGAGGCGCGCCACTCGGTCCGGATCATGACACCGTACTTCCTGCCACCGCGTGAACTGATCGGCGCCATCCAGGCTGCCGCCGTGCGCGGGGTGGAGGTGCTGGTCGTGCTGCCGGAGACAAACAACCTGCCCTATATCCACTGGGCGACTCGCAACATGCTGTGGGAAATCCTCTTCCGTGGCGTGCGCGTGTGCTACCAGCCGGCCCCGTTCAGCCACGCCAAACTGTTCGTCGTCGACGGCTACTACACCCTGATCGGATCAACCAACTGGGACCCGCGCAGCCTGCGCCTGAACTTCGAGCTGCAGGTCGAGGTCTACGGCGAGGAGTTTGCCGGCGACATGATCGGACTCATCGATGGGGCAGCCCGACAGGGCCGGCCGGTGACCCTGGAAGAGGTCGACGGGCGGCCGTTGTACCAGCGCTTGCGCGATTCGTTATGCTGGTTGTTTTCTCCCTACCTGTAGCAGCAGCGTTCATGGCCGAGATGCGCTTCATTCAACCCTACGCCGCGCTGGAGAAACATCGCGCGGAGATGCAGCGCGCGCTGCACCGCCGGCGCACTCGCGTCGGCCTGGCCGTTGTCGGCGGCAGCCTGGTCACGGCCCTGGTCTACTGGCTGCTTGCGCCCATGACCATGCTGGTCGCGGGCGTGTCTGCCCTGGTCATTTTTTTCTCATCAATCACCGGCGGCAGTTCGGTTGAGGCGTCTGAGATGGCCGGCGTGGAAGGAGAGGTTCGCGTCCTTGAGTTCCTGAAGCGCCTGCCACCAGAGTATGTATTGTTCAACCAGGTTCAGATCCAGGATGACCGCCTGCCCAACGCCCGGCGGGAACTGGATTTCATTGTCCTCGGGCCATCGGGCCTGCACGTGATCGAGGTCAAGAACACGCCCGGATTGATCTATGTGCGTCCGCAGGAACGGCGCTGGCCGCTGGCCCACAAGGCCGGCTGCGGCGGCCGGCCCGGCTGGAACGCGATCGCCAACCCGCTGCTTCAAGTCAGGGCGCAGACCGATGCGCTGGCACGCTGGCTGCTGCTCCACAGTCTGGTCTGCAGCCCGCAGCCGGTGGTCTGCTTCGCGCGACCCGACGTTGCCCTGCGTGATCGCGACCAGACCGAGATCCCGGTGCTGACAGCCGCCGAGCTGCCCGAGCATCTGCAAGAGCCCGATGCAGCCATCCCGGTTGGGCAGCGCGAAGCCATCATCCGCCTGCTCGCCGGGGCGACCGGACAGACCCTCGCCAGGGCCGCGTGAGGAGAAGCGCCGCTACGCGAACACCAAACATTCACATCGTCTGTTGGTAGACTTGAAAAAGTATGCGTGCGCTACTTTTCCTTACCCTCCTGCTGGCAGCCCTGTGGCTGGCAATCTCCGGCGTCTACAAGCCGGTGATCCTGCTGCTTGGCGTGGCCAGTGTGGTTCTGGTGGTATGGCTGTCCGCGCGCATGCAGGTCATCGGTGATGAACACAATCCGCTGGCATTTGGTTTGCGGTTGCCCATTTTCTGGCTCTGGACACTGATTGAAATCATCAAGGCCAACCTGCATGTCGCCCGTCTGACCCTGCACCCGGAGCGAATCAGCCCGCGTATTGTCACCGTGCCCGTGGAGCAGGGCAGCTCGATAGCAAAAGTCGTCTTTGGCAACACCTGCACGCTGACACCGGGCACCGTCACCCTGTTTCTGAATCGGGAAAAACTGGTGGCTCACGCCCTCGACCAGGAGTCGGCAGAAGCTTTGATCAGCGGCCGCCTGGCGCGCAAAGTGGCCTGGCTGGAAGGGTCTTCGGAGTCTTCTGAATGACGCTGGTGCTGGTGCTGACCACCATGGCCGTGTTCGCGACCATGGGCCTGGCGCTGGTTCGGGCACTGAAAGGCCCGACCATCTACGACCGCATCGTCGCGGTCAACGTATTCGGCACCAAGACCGTTTTGGTGGTTGCGCTGATCACCTACATCACCGGGCACGCCGATCTGATCGACGTCGCCCTGGTCTACGCCTTGATCAATTTCATCGCCATCGTCACCGTGCTCAAGCTGGTCAAGCTTCGTGACCTGGCCAGCTCCGGGGAACAAGACCATGGTTGAGTGGGCCATCAACCTGCTGTCCTGGTTTCTGTTACTGACCGGCGGTATTTTCGGCGTCATCGGCGGCATCGGGTTGATTCGGTTTCCCGATTTCTACACTCGCCTGCACGGCGCCGGGGTGACCGACACGCTGTGCGCCATTTGCATCGTGTCTGGCCTGGTTCTGCAGTCAGGCCTCAGCCTGCTGAGCGTCAAGCTGTTGCTGATCCTTGTGTTCCTTCTCTTTACGGCGCCGACCGCGACCCATGCGCTGGCCCGCGCCGCCGTGGTCGATGAGATCGAGCCGGTGCTGGAAGAAGATTCCGACCCGCTGCCGGATGCCCGGGGAGAACCGTCATCGAATACCTGATCGACATTGCCCTGCTGCTGTTCCTGGTCGTCGTGGCGGTGGCCATCGTGCGCGTGCGCGACTTGTTTGCCGCCGGCATGCTGTTCGCCATCTATTCGCTGGTGTCGGCCGGACTGTTCACGGTTCTGGATGCCGGCGACGTCGCTCTCACCGAAGCGGCCGTTGGCGCGGGCCTGAGCACCATCCTGGTGCTTGCCGTCCTGACCCTGGCCAGACGCTACGAACATCCTGTCGGCAGCCACAACTGGCTGGCCCTTTCGGTGGTGCTGGTTACCGGTGCCCTGCTGGTCTATGCCACGCTCGACCTGCCGGAATTCGGGGCCGCCGACAACCCTGCCCAGGTGCATGTGGGTCCTTTTTACATTGAGAACAGCTACCGCGACATGGGCGTACCGAACATGGTCGCAGCGGTGCTGGCCAGCTATCGTTCGATCGATACCATGGGCGAAGCCTTCGTGATTTTTGCCGCCGCCCTGGCCGTCTTTGCCCTGCTCTCGGTGCGGCCGCGGCGGGACATGCCCGGGGTCCGCCGGCGCCATCCACCGCGCTCGGCGGCGAGCAAGGGTGAGGAGGACGAGGCATGAGCGACAACGGCATTCTGCGAATCATCGCCCGTTTCCTGATTCCGCTGATCCTGCTGGTCGGCCTCTACATCCAGTTCCACGGCGAGTACTCGCCAGGCGGCGGCTTCCAGGCCGGCGTGGTATTTGCCGTTGGCTGGATTCTTTATGTGCTGATCTGGGGCCTGGAGCGCGGGCTGAAAGTCATCTCGCTGAAAGCGATGTACGTGCTCAGCGCCGCGGGCGTCCTGCTGTACGCCGGCACCGGCCTGCTTGGAGTCTTGCTGGGCGGCAAATACCTGGAGTTCTATCCGCTGCTGGAGAGCCCGCACGCCGCCCAGCAGGCCGGCATCATCGTGGTTGAATTCGGCGTTGGCCTGACCGTCGCTACGGTCGCCATGCTGATCTTTACCCTGTTCGCTCGCCGCCGCAGCGAGTGGATTGCGGCACTCGAACAGGATGACCCGGAGCAGCGCCCGTGACCCTGCTGAGCTTTTTCAACTACTGGGTCGTGATCATCCTGATGATGGTCGGGTTTTACTGCGTCATCGCGCGCGGCAACATGGTCAAGAAGATCATGGGCCTGAACCTGTTCCAGACGTCGGTGTTCATTCTGTTCGTTTCTGCCGGCAAGATCGTGGGTGGTTCCACCCCCATCCTGCGCGACGGCGTGGAGGTGTACTCCAACCCCTTGCCGCATGTCATCGTCCTGACCGCGATCGTGGTCGGCGTGGCCATTACCGCCGTGGGCCTGGCGCTTGCCGTTCGAATCCAGGAAGCCTACGGCACCATCGAAGACGACCATCTGCGAGATGACTTCGATGAAGAAGACGACTAAGAGGGGCGGTTCGCAATCATGAATCTGCTCGCACTCATGCCGTTCATCGTCCTGATTCCGCTGATCGCATCGGGCGTGGTCGCACTGCTGCCGGGACGGACGCTGCCCTGGGTCGCCACCCTGCTGGCCGCACTGGCCAGCGCAGTGATCGCCGCCCTGGTTCTGCCCGAGGCCATTGGCCAGGGGCCGATGTCCTACCCGTTTGGCAACTGGCCGCCACCAATCGGCATCGAATATCGAGTGGATGCCGCCAACGCCTTCGTGGCCTTGCTGGTCGCCGGCATGGCAGCGATCACCCTGCTGTGGGCGCCGAAAAGTGTTGCGGCTGAAATTGAGGGCCGCCACGGCACGTTCTACGCTTTGTTCCTGCTTGCCCTGGCCGGGCTGCTCGGCATTACCCTGACCGGCGATGCCTTCAACGTGTTCGTGTTTCTCGAGATTTCCTCGCTGGCAACCTATGCCCTGATTGCCTACGGCCAGGACCGTCGCGCTTTGCTGGCCGCGTTCCGCTACCTGATCATGGGTACCGTCGGGGCGACCTTTTTGCTCATTGGCATCGCCTTCCTGTACATGGTCACCGGCACGCTCAACATGGCCGATCTGGCCGAGCGCCTGCCGGAATTGCGCGACAACAACGCGGTGCGTGCCGCACTGGCTTTCATCATCGTCGGCATGGGGCTGAAACTGGCGCTGCTGCCGCTGCACCTGTGGCTGCCCAACGCCTACGCCTACGCGCCGAACTTCGTCACCGCCTTTCTTGCCGGCACGGCCACCAAGGTGGCCCTGTACGTCATGCTGCGCTTCGTTTTCACGGTGTTCGCTCCTGACTACAGTTTTGTCGTCCTGCCGCTGTCGACGGTGCTGATGGTACTCGCCGTGGCCGGCATGTTCGCCGGCTCCTGGGTCGCGATGTTCCAGATCCATCTCAAGCGCATGCTGGCCTACTCTTCGGTCGCCCAGGTCGGCTACATGGTGCTGGGGGTCTCGCTGGCCACTCTGACCGGTCTGACGGCGGCGTTCCTGCATCTGTTCAATCATGCCCTGATCAAAACTGCGCTGTTCATGGCCATCGGCTGCGTGATGTACCGCACCGGCTCGGCCAAACTCGACGACCTGCGCGGCCTGGGGCGGGAAATGCCGTGGACGCTGACCGCGTTTGCGCTGGCCGGCCTGTCCATCATCGGCGTACCGACCACGGCCGGCTTCATCAGCAAGTGGTACCTGGTGTTGGCCTCGGTCGAGGTCGGCGCCTGGTGGCTGGTCGCTCTGATCGTGATCACCTCGCTGATGGCTGTCTACTACATCTGGCGGGTGATCGAAGCGGCCTGGTTTTCGCCGCGGCCACAAGGCGCGGTTGCGGTGCAGGAAGCGCCGCTGGCCCTGCTCCTGCCGACCTGGCTGGTCGTTGGCCTGAATTTCTACTTCGGGCTCGACACCCGCCTGACCGTAGGCGCCTCTACCGCCGCCGCCGAAGCCCTGCTTGGAGCGGGGGTAGCGCTGCCATGAGCTTGTTGCCGCAGCTCAGCCCCTTCACGATCGTCCTGATCCCGTTCGCAGGCGCGATTGCAATCGCCTTTGCCGCTGGTCGGCCGGGGCTGATCCAGTTGTTGAGCTGGTTGACCGCGGGCGCCTTTCTGCTCGCCGTCTGGGGCCTGGCCGGGGCCGTTCTGACCGGCACGGTCGTCGAGCAGGCGGTCTGGGAGATTCTGCCCGGCATGGCAATCGCCTTTTCGATCGAACCGCTGGGCCTGCTGTTTGCGCTGCTGGCCTCGACCCTGTGGATCCTGGCGACGCCGTATGCGATCGGCTACATGACCCATGGCGGCTATGGCAACCTGGCGCGTTTTTTTGCCTGCTACGCCATTGCCCTGGGTGCTGCCGCCGGCATTGCATTCGCCGACAACCTGCTAACCATGTTCCTGTTCTACGAGATCCTGTCGGTCTCGACCTACCCACTGGTCGCCCATGACGGCACGGAAAAGGCCAAGCGCGGAGCCCGCACCTACCTGGTTCTTCTGCTCCTGACCAGCATCTGCCTGTGGCTGCCGGCCATGGTCTGGACCTGGGCGGCAACCGGCAGCATGACCTTCACCCCCGGCGGCATTCTGGCCGGTCATGTCGACCCGGTTGCCGGCTCCATCCTGCTGATACTGTTCCTGTTCGGAACCGGCAAGGCCGCCCTGATGCCGTTCCATCGCTGGCTGCCGTCGGCCATGGTCGCTCCAACCCCGGTCTCGGCCCTGCTGCACGCGGTGGCGGTCGTCAAGGCCGGGGTGTTCGTCGCCCTGAAACTGGCGATCTACATTTTCGGTCTCGACTATCTGAAAACCCTGTGGTCAACCGATTTCGTCCTCTACGTGGCGGCCTTCACCATGCTGACCGCCTCGCTGGTGGCCATGCACCAGGACAATCTCAAGGCCCGGCTGGCCTACTCCACCGTCAGTCAGCTCTCCTACATTGTCGTTGGCGCCATGCTGGCCAGCCAGTTGGCCGCTATTGGCGGCGGCATGCACATGCTCATGCATGGCTTCGGCAAAATCACCCTGTTCTTCTGCGCCGGGGCCATCTACCTGGCCAGCAAAAAGACCCTCGTCTCCGAACTCGATGGACTGGGTCGTAAAATGCCGATCACCATGACGGCCTTCCTGCTCGGCGCGCTGTGCGTCATCGGGCTGCCGCCGACCGGCGGCCTGTGGAGCAAATGGCACCTGGTCAGCGGTGCGTTTGATTCGGGCCATGGCCTGATCCTCGCCGCCTACCTGGCAAGCACCCTGCTCAACATCGTCTACCTGCTGCCGCCGGTGCTGCGCGCCTTCCTCAAACCGCTCCCCGAAGGTGAGTCGGCCGGGTTCAAGGAAGCCCCCTGGCTGTGTGTCATTCCGCTCAGCCTGACCGCGCTCGGCACCATCATGCTGTTCTTTGCGGCCCAGGGCGGATACAACCTGATGGCGGTCATTTTCGACGGAGGATGGAACTGATGCTCGGGCGCTGGCTGGAGAAACTGGTGGCCCATGGACGGGTCTTGAGCCTGATCTTGCTGGGGCTGATGGGCGCCCTGGTGCTGGCCGACATCCTTCTGCCGCCGGACTATGTGCGTTTCCCGTGGGACGGCATCGGCGGCTTTGCCGCAATACTTGGTTTTGCAGGCTGCGTGTTTTTCATTGCCGTGGCCAAGGGTCTCGGCACGCTGTTGCTGTATCAGAACGAAGACTATTACGGCGAACAGCACGAACATGAACCACCGCCAGCCGAGCGGGGACGCCATGATTGAGTGGCTGCATCCAGCGCTGGTATTGCTGCTCGGCGCAGGCCTGCTGCCGCTGCTGCCCTCAGCCGTGCGCAAGGCCTGGCTGGTGCTGGTGCCGCTGGCCGGGCTGGGCGTCATCTTCTCGCTCTCGCCAGGCGAGTTCGGCCGCATCGAGTTCCTTGGCATGCCCCTGGTCACCGGCCGGGTCGACGAACTCAGCCTAGTGTTTGCCTATGTATTCGGGATCATCCTGGTAATCGGCATGACCTTCGCCCTGCACCTGAAAGATACCGTGCAACACGTGGCGGCACTGGCCTATGCTGGCTCGGCACTGGGTGCCGTGCTGGCCGGCGACCTGGTCACGCTGTACGTGTTCTGGGAACTGATGGTCATCACCTCGGTGTGGTTGATCTGGCGTCGGGGCACGGACGTTTCTTACCTTTCAGGGATGCGCTACCTGGTCATCCATGCCCTGGGCGGCGTGTTGCTGCTGGCCGGTGTGATCGTCTACTACCAGACCACCGGGTCTATCGCCTTTGATCAGATCGAGCGCTCCTCGGTCGCTTTCCATCTGATCCTGGTCGCCTTCCTGATCAACGCGGCCGTTCCGCCACTGCATGCCTGGCTATCAGATGCCTACCCGGAGGCCACCATCACCGGCGCAGTCTTCATGAGTGCGCTGACCACCAAGACCGCGGTCTATGTGCTCATGCGCGGATACGCCGGGGTCGAGGTGCTGATGTGGATGGGCGCGATCATGACATGGTACGGCGTGATCTATGCCGTGCTCGCCAACGACATCCGCCGCATCCTCGCCTATCACATCATCAGCCAGGTCGGCTATATGGTGTGCGCCGTTGGCATGGGCACAACCCTGGCCCTCAATGGCGCTGCCGCGCACGCGTTCACCCACATCCTCTACAAGGCCCTGCTGTTCATGGGCGCCGGTGCGGTGATCTACATGACCGGGAAATCAAAGCTCTCCGAGCTCGGCGGGCTGTATCGAACCATGCCGTGGACCTTCTTGCTGTTCATGATCGGCGCCGTGTCGATCTCGGGCTTCCCGCTGTTTTCCGGTTTTGTCAGCAAAACCATCATCATTGAAGCCGCCGCGGTCGACGGCCGCGGACTGGTCTACCTGATGCTGCTGACCGCAGGCGCCGGGACCTTCCTGAGCATTGGCCTGAAACTGGCCTGGTTTACCTTCCTCGATCACGATGCCGGACTGCGTCCGCGCGAGGCACCGCCGCATATGCTGATCGCCATGGGTCTGGCGGCGGCGTTCTGTTTCCTGATCGGGATCGTGCCCGGCCCGCTGTATGCCCTGCTGCCGGCACCGATCGACTATGACGCCTGGACCCTGGCTCATGTCCTGAAAGAACTCCAGCTGCTGCTGTTTACCGGGTTGGCGTTCTTCCTGCTGCTGCGGTTTGTCGGCGGCAAACCCAAGATTGCCCTCGACGTGGACTGGTTGTACCGCGGTGGCGGTCGGCGCCTGACTGCGGCAATCCGCGACCGCGTTCAGGCCACCAACCGGAGCGCGCGGGAGCAGTTCATGGCCGCGCTGGTGTTGTGGATGGCCCGGGTGAAAAAACGTCACGGGCGCGACGGCAAGCTGGCCCGGACCTGGCCAACCGGTTCAATGGCGTTCTGGGTTGCCGTGCTGCTGGCCTCGCTGCTGGTTTTCGGAATCCGGCAGCACTGATAGCCTTCCGCTACTGATCGCTGTCGCGGCGTTCTCGTTCACCGCGTTCTGGTTCACCGCGTTCTGGTTCACGATGAACCACCCGGTACTCCACGTGCAGCGGCCCACGCTCTTCTGGCTCGACCGTGCCAGCGCGGCCCAACAACAGCCGGCGAACAGCTAGAACCACCGCTCCGACCAGCGCCAGCCCCATGGCGATGGCCAGCACAAACAAGCCGAGAACGAAGCTCAGCGCGAGAATACCGATCCCGCCGAGCACCAGACCCAGCCGGGCCAGCGGGCTGGCCGGCGGCTGGTAGAATTGCTGCCATCTTTGTTGATCCATACCCTGTCCTGACCACATGACCCAACATGAGTTCCTGTGCCATTCCGCCGATCTGCCGGAAGGCAAGTATCGTGAACTCCACTATACGACAGCCGGGACCCAACGATACCTGGTAGCGACCCGTATCGATGGTCAGGCCCGGGCCTGGTACAACCGCTGCCCCCACGCTGGCCAACCCCTGAACTGCGCACCCGACCGATTCCTCACCGATGAACACAATCGTCTCATCTGTGCCGCCCACGGTGCCGTCTTCGAGCCAAGAACCGGTCAGTGCGTGGCCGGACCCTGCCTGCGTGCGCTTCTTACCCAATGCCCGCTGACCGAGGAAAACGGCGGGATTTTCGCTGCCGACGAGTTCTGAAAGGCAACCGGATCGTTGCTGGTCGTGGCCCCGGCCGTCTCGACCGGGCATTCACACGACAATCTCTTTGTTTGCCGCGTTAATAGATCAGGTTGATCACGGTCAGCATGACCACCAGGAACAAAACACTCATCATTCCGCCAACGCGGATGAAATCCTTGACCTTGTAGCCGCCCGGGCCCATGATCAGGGCGTTGACCGGATGGGTCGGCAGAATGAAGGCATTGGACGTGGCCAGGCCCACGATCAGGGCGTAGACGGCCGGGTTACCGCCGGTCGCCAGGGCGATATTGATGGCGATCGGAACCAGCAGCACCGTCGCGCCGACGTTCGACATCACCAGGGTGAATACGGTAGCAAGCACCGCAATGGCGATCTGGAACCCGATCTCGGGCACTTCACCCAGCAGATCAAGCACCTGCTGTGCCAGCCATGCGGCGGTCCCGGTCACTTCCATGGCAAACCCGAGCGGAATCAGGCTGGCCATCAGGAACACGGTAGACCAGCTGACCGACTGGTAGGCCTCGTCCATGCTCAGCACGCCGGTCAGGATCATCCCGATTGCGCCGGTCAGCAGCGCAATCGAGAGCTGGAAATCGGTAAACAGAATGAGGTAGAGCGACAAGGCAAAAAAACCGAGGGCGTGCGGTACTTTCTGCGGCCGCTGCTCTTCTTTCGGAATGTCGGTGGCGACGATGAAGTCCTTGTCGCGGGCGACCGTGGCCAGATCACGCCAGGTCGAGTGGCTGACCAGGCAGTCGCCGACCTGCAGCGGCTGCTCGCGCAGCTGGTGAGTGATGATCTCCTCGCGTCGATTGATCGCCAGCACAGAGATCCCGAAACGCTGGCGCAGGCGGGCCGCGCCAATGCTTTGCCCGATCAGCCGCGACCCCGGCGGAATCACCACTTCCGAAATCCCGGCCCGGGTCGGATTGAACAGGTTGCCGAACGTGCGCAGTCGCGGCTGCAGGCGCAGATGGTTGCGCAGCGCAAACTCTCCGACCTGTTCGCGCGGGCCCATGACCCCCAGTACGGTGCCGACCCAGATCATCTCCTCGGCCGGCGGCGCCAGGCGCGGCTTGTCGGTGTTCTGAATGGCCAGCATCAGCGGCGCGCCTTCAAGCTGCTCGGCCTCGGCAATACGCATCCCGACCAGCGGCGAATCGACGGTTACCAGCATTTCATAGACGTCGCCCTCGATGCCATACACGTCGGCGAAGTAACGCTTGGTCCGGCCAGGTGCTGCCGGACGCTTGGCGCTTTCAGCCGGCAGCATCAGCTTGCCGACCACGAGGAAATACGCCAGCGCGGCGAGCAACAGGGCGATGCCCACCGGTGCCACCGCGAACAGATCGAACGGCTGCATCGCTTCGGCCCCCGGCGGCAGGGAACGATTGGAGGTCAGGATCAGATCGTTGAGCAGAATCAGCGGCGAGGAACCCACCATGGTGATGGTGCCCCCGACAATGGCGCAAAATCCCATCGGCATGAGCAGACGCGACAGCGGCAGGTCGAGCCGGGCCGAGATTCTCGACACCACCGGCAGAAACAGGGCGGTTGCGCCCGTGTTCTGCATAAAGCCGGAACTGACCCCGACCGTGGACGAAATCATGGTCATGATGCGCGGCTCGGAGCGCCCGCCCACGCGCACGATGAAACCTGCCACGATGTTCATCACGCCGGTTCGGTCGAGGCCGGCGCCAATGATCATCACGGCAATCACCGAGATCACGGCGTTGGATGCAAATCCGTTGAACAACTGATCGCCAGGCACCAGACCCAGCAGCCCGATCAGCACCATGATGCAGATCGCGGCAATGTCGACCCGCACCACTTCGAACACGAACAAGAACACGGTCAGGCCCAGCAGCACAAGTACCAGAACCATGTCACTGCTTAAGGTAAGACCGCTTTCCATTTCCGGTTGTCGTGAGCGCCGCTAGAAAAAAGGAGAAAACAGTTTGCTAACCGGTAACGATAACCGATTGAGGCGACAACGGGAACGAGAACAAGGCAATCAGCAGTCACACCTCAGCAGCGCCGGTACAAAAGATCGAATATTTGATGGCCGCGGCCCAGACCTCGTCGCTCGAATCGGGTTTGGGGACGCCAGGCAGGACACTCGACAAAGGGCTGGCCAAGGTTGACCAGGTCGGTGCTGGCCTCTGCGACTTCCACCATCCAGCGGGCATAGGGCTCCCAGTCGGTTGCCATGTGCAAAAGCCCGCCGGGCTGCAGAACGCGGGCGACGTGGCTGATGAATTCCAGCTGGACAATGCGGCGTTTGTGATGGCGTTTCTTCGGCCAGGGATCCGGGAAATACAGCCGGATCTGGGCCACGCTGGCTGCGGCCACCTGGCCGCCGAGAACCTCAACCGCGTCGCGCATGGCCACGCGGACGTTGTCCAGACCGAGTTCGTCGAGCCGGCGCACCAGTCGACCCACGCCGGGTTCATGCACCTCAATGCCGACAAAATTATGCTCCGGCTCGCGCGCGGCCATCCAGGCCAGCGCTTCACCATTCCCGAATCCGACCTCGATCACCAGCGGCGCCGACCGAACGAAAGCGGAGCGCACATCGTCCAGCGCCGGCTGGATGGCGTAGCGCGGCAAATCCTCTTGCAGCGCTCGACGCTGGGCCTCCGTCAGACGACCCGGGCGCCGAACGAAACTCCTCACCCGACGCTGAAAACGCTCCTCGTCACCCATCGGCCGCAAACAGCCATTCGAAAATCGCCATGCGCGCGAACACGCCCATGCGCACCTGCTCCAGGATCAGCGAACGGGAGCCATCGGCGACCGCATTGCTGATCTCCACGCCGCGGTTGATCGGCCCGGGATGCAACACCCTGCAGCCGGAACCAGCCAGGTCAAGATGCCTTTCCTGCAGTCCCCATTGCGCGTGGTAACTGGCGACATCCGGCCAGGCGTGCCGATCCATGCGCTCGTGCTGAATGCGCAGCATCATGATCACATCAGCCGCTTGCACCACCTCGTCCAGCGTATCGACCCGGCTGACGCCCGCCGGCAGCGAGTCCGGCACCAGTTGCGCCGGACCGGCCACTCTGATCTCGGCCGCACCCAGACGGGGAAACAAAGCCATTACCGAGCGCGCCACGCGCGAATGCAGCAGATCGCCAATCACGGCGATTCGGGCGCCCTCCAGCCGGATACCACTGGCCACCAGCGTAGCCGCATCCAGCAGCGCCTGGCTGGGATGGTGGCCGCTGCCGTCGCCGGCATTAAGCAGGTGCAGATCGACGGCCAGCTCAGCGGCCAGACGATGACAGCGGCCGGTTTCGGGGTGCCGGAGAATGAGGGCATGAGCGCCCATCGCCGCCAGCGTGGCCGCCGTGTCCTCCAGCGATTCGCCCTTGACCGAAGACGACCGCTCCAACTCCACATTGATGACGCGCATACCCAGACGACTGGCGGCCAGCTCGAACGAGACCCGGGTTCGGGTGCTCGGCTCGAAAAACAAGTTGACTACGGTGCGATCCAGAACTGCCGGCTGCGCGCCAGCAGAAAGCGCGCAGGCCCGGTCGAGCAGCCAGCCCAGATCGCGATCATCCAGACCAGCGATTTCGAGGAGATGGCGAGCGGATACCTCAGCCATTGCCATGCTCGCGCATCCACGACTCGAGAATCACGGCAGCCGCCATGCTGTCGAGCCGGGCGGCGTCGCGCCGCCGCGCCCGGCCCTGGCTGCGACGCTCGGCAAAACCGCGGGCGGCCTGCTCGGAACTCATGCGCTCGTCATGCAGACAGATGTCACATCCAGGCGCGGTCTCGGCAAGCCGGACAACAAAGCGCCGCACCTCCCGACTCATTGCGGTCTCACTGCCGTCGCCGGCCAGCGGCAAGCCAACAACAATGCAGTCCGGCTGCCACTGCCGGATGACGGCATCCAGTGCCCCCATCAAGCCGGAGTGCTGACGGTAGCGGATCGGCTCAAGCGGCCGGGCCGACGCGGTCAGGCGATGGCCAATGGCCAGCCCCGTGGTGCGTTTTCCATAGTCGATCGACAGCAGCGTGCCGCCCTCAGGCATGACCGCCGGCGGGTTGCAGGCGGCCAACCTCGATCCCCAACCGCGCGACCGCGCCTTCCCAGCGCTTGGCCACCGGCAGGTCAAACACCAGTTCCAAGTCAGCCATGACGTGCAGCCAGGCGTTGTCGCGCATCTCGTCTTCGAGTTGACCGGCGCCCCAGCCCGCATAGCCGAGGGCAACCAGAAAGCGCTCAGGCCCGGTGCCGGCAGCGATGTCTTCGAGCACGTCACGCGAAGTCGTGATCACGATATCGGGACCCACGCTCATGCTCGATTCATAGTGTCGATCCGGGCCGTGCAGAACAAAGCCGCGTTCACGATGCACCGGGCCACCGTCAAACACGGGCAATTCGGCCAGGCTTGGGTCGACACATTTCAAGCCGACCTGGGAGAGCAGATCCTGCAGCGTGAATTCCGACGGTCGGTTGATCGTGATCCCGAGCGCCCCCTCCTCGTTGTGCTGGCACAGCAACGTGACGCCGCGAAAGAAGTTCGGGTCTTCCATGCCGGGCATGGCGATCAGAAATTGTCGTTCCAGATAACTCATGGTTTGATTCTATCAGGCGTGCATGCTCAACCACGTCGCAGGCCGCCGGCACTGCTGAATTGCCAGGTTCGGGTAATGGTCAGGATGTCGATCTGGTCGGTAATTTCGTCGGGCAGCGGGGCAAACGGGGCCGACAGGCGAACAATTCGCACCGCGGCCTCGTCCAGCACGGCATGTCCGGAAGATCTCAGCACGCGAATGTGCTCAACGCTGCCGTCGGGCAAAATGTCCACGCTCAGCACCAGGCTGCCCTCGACGTTCCGTCGACGCGCGGCTTCCGGATAGTTCATGTTGCCGATCCGCTCCACTTTGGCGATCCAGGCGCTCATGTAGCTTGCATAGATATACTCGCGCGTGCTCGCCGAGATGAACTTGCGCCGGGGCTGCTGGCGGAAATCATCGGTGCGCCCGGGGCGCTCTGGACTGACCCGGGCGGTGGCCAGCGACTGTTGCACCAGTTCACGCGGATCCGGCGCCTGCTGTTCCAGGCGTTCGCTCGGATCGGGTTCCAGCCGCATGGCATCCTGCCCTTCGTCCAGACGGATCAGGTCATCGGGGAGCGGGTCGGCCGACCGGGCTTCCTGACGTTCCTGCGGGATATCAGGCTCGGACACTGGCTCGACCGGCCAGGCCGAATCGTCTGGGCGACCGGCATCAGCACTCTCACCACCGCCCAGCTGGCTGACCTGGGCCAGGAAGTCGGCGTCCTCCGGCAACTCCTCGGTCGACCAGTCGACCAGGATGACATCCAGCGCGGGCGGCTCGCGCTCAGCCAGGAAGGTGGCAAAATCGAAATGCACCAGCCCGATCAGGGCCGCGTGCAGGCCCACGGCCAGGGCCAGCGCCAGGGCCAGCGAATCCCTCCCTTCCAGTCGGGCGACCGCCTGGCTCACGGGTCTACGGCATCAAACAGCCTGCCGGCCAGGTTCAGACCAAACTGGCCGTCGAGCTCGCGCACGCAGGTCGGGCTGGTGACATTGATTTCGGTCAGCCGGTCACCTATCACGTCCAGGCCGGCCAGCAAGATCCCGTTTTGCAGCAACACTGGCGCCAGGTCTTCTGCAATGGCCCGGTCGGCCTCGCTCAGCGCACGCCCTTCACCGCGCCCGCCCCGCGCCAGATTGCCGCGAAAATCCTCTTTGCCCGGAATTCGCGCCAGCACGTATTCCACCGGCACTCCGCCGATCACCAGGATGCGCTTGTCCCCGGCGCTGATCTCGGGCAGAAACTCCTGCACCATGGCCGGCCGCTGCTCGCCACCGGTCAGTGCTTCGAGCATACTGTTGAGATTGGGGTCATCGCGCCGGGCCAGAAAGATGCCGCGCCCACCCATGCCGTCCAGTGGCTTGAGTACGGCCTGCCCGTGCGAACTGATGAACTCGCGCAGGCGGGCGTGGCTGGCGCTGACCAGGGTCGCCGGTATCCATTCCGGGAACCTGGCAATGGCCAGCTTTTCGTTGAAGTCACGCAGCGCCCGCGGCCGATTGACCACCAGCGCACCGCCGGCCTCGGCCTGTTCGAGCAAGTAGGTGGCATGCAGGTAATCGGAATCCACCGGCGGGTCGGCGCGCATCATGATCAGATCAAGCGGGCCAAATGTGCGGGCGAAAGGGTCACCGAGCTCGAACCACCCCGACAGATCATCGCGAACCCGCAACGGACGCAGCATCCCGCCAGCCCGGGAGCCCTCGAGGAACAGATCGGACTGATTGAGATACAGCAATTCATAGCCCCGCCGCTGGCCCTCCAGCAGCAGCGCAAAAGAGGTGTCCTTGACGATATTGATCTGCGCAATATCGTCCATGACCATGATCAAGTACCTGCGTTGCACGCCGTACCTCCGCCCGCTTCCGTGACCAACCTGAACCAACCCATGGGTTCAGGCGCAAAACTTGCGCTCAATGAAGCGCTTGCCGAACATTACTCGATCGGATTGGCAAAATCGGTCGATATCGACTACCCTTCATTTTCGATAGTGTACAAGGGCGAGTGGTTCATGGTTACCATAGCGGCTTATGAACGAACATGACGGCGCCGACGACGCTCAGAACGAGCGCGACCTGAACGGCCTGAAAATCGTGCTGATCGATGACAGCCGGACGATTCGTCGCTCGGCAGAGACCATGTTGACGCGCGAGGGCTGCGAGGTTATCACGGCCACTGACGGCTTCGAGGCGCTCGCCCTGATCCACCGCCATGAACCCGACATGATTTTTGTCGACATCATGATGCCCCGCCTGGATGGCTACCAGACCTGCGCCATCATCAAGAACAACGACCGTTTCCGGCACGTCCCGGTGATCATGCTGACCAGCAAGGACGGCTTGTTCGACAAGGCCCGCGGCCGGATCGTCGGGTCGGATCAGTACCTGACCAAACCGTTCACCCGCGACGAGCTACTCGGTGCCGTACGCACCCAGCTGGACGCGGCCGCGGCTGCCTGACCGGCGCCCGGGCGCGGTCGGGCGCAGAGCCTGGGAGACCGGACATGGATCACCCCGAAGCAAGCGATACAGGCCAGAGCAACCCGGCAGACCACCTGTTTGCCCGTTTGCAGACCTATGAAAAGCGCAGCCTGGCCCACGATGCCGGCGAAGCGCAGCGTCAGCAAAAAATCAGCAACTGGTCGGGCATTGCCTTGCGCGTGCGTGAACACCAGCTGGCTTGTCGTATCGATAGCGTAGAGGAAGTCATCGCCCTGCCGGCATGGACGCCGATTCCGGGAACGCGCGACTGGCTGCTGGGGCTTGCCAACGTGCGCGGCAACCTGGTTCCGGTCTCTGATCTGGGGGCTTTCCTCTTCCAGAGCCCGACCACGATCACGCCCCGCTGCCGCCTGGTTCTGACACGGTTCCATTCCCGCCTGGCCGGCCTGATCGTCGACGAGGTACTGGGCCAGCGTCATTTCCATACCGATGACCTGCAAGACGATGAAAGCTGGCAGGCGACCGCATTTGCCGGCCTGGTTGAGCAGAGCTTCGCCACGGCAGACCGGCGCTGGGGTGTCTTTTTGCTCGATCGACTGGAGCAGCGCCCCGATTTCATGAACGGTGCCCGAGATGACAGGTAATGCGGCCCCGCCAAGGTGGCGCGCCCAACGAATCGAAAAACCGCCAGGACGACACAAGAACACACCATGAGCCCTACCGCCAACAAAGGAGCCACACCGAAGGTGTCGCCACTGCAGGGCTTGCTGGTTGTCCTGCTGGCCGCGCTGCTTTCCGCGCTCGCCTACAACTTCTTCCTGCTCAACGAACGCAACCAGCAGGAAACCGCAACCCTCGCCCGGACCACGACCATCCAGGTCGAGGGCCTGACTCTAGCCCGGACTGTCGAGCAATTCGGCCGCGGCGAATGGGATGTGCTGCGCGATCTGGAAACGCTGCGCGCTCGCCTCGACCGCGCCGTTACCTCCTTGCGCCATGGTGACCTCGGGCTGGCCACGGCTCCTGCGCCGGCGAGCGCCGAGGACTGGCTCGCTCGGCTGGAACAAGCCTGGGGCCGAGTCGATGGAGACGCAGGCGCGCTCCTGGACCGTGCCGACCAGCTGAACACCCTGATTGCTGCCGCAGGCAGGTTCAAAACCGAGCTGCCGCGCTTGCACAACGCCGCCGAAGAGGCCTCCGGGCGCCTGGTCGAAACCGGCGCCAATGCGGTCCAGGTGCAGGCGGCCACGCGCCAGCTGGCGCTGGCCGATCGCATGCTGGGCGCAGTCGATGCCCTGCTTGCCGGCGATGGCGAAGCACTCCAGGCCGGCGACAGCTTGCGCAGCAACGCCGAGCGCTTCGGCCAGGTCATGACCGGGCTGATCGAAGGTGATCCGGAACGCGCGCTCACCGCGGTTGACGACAGCGGAGCTCGCACAGCGCTCGACGAGACCAACGAGATCTTCACCGGCCTGCAGTCCGACATCAACATCATCCTGGCCGCCAGCACCGACCTGATCGAGACCCGGCGACTCGCCGGCGAGGTCGGCCACAATGCCGAAACGCTGGCTGAACTGGCAGCCTCACTGGCCGCCGAGTACGGCGCGCTGGGAGAGGAGACACTGTGGCCGTCGCTGCTTGCCGGCATCGTGCTGGCTTCCGGCACGCTGCTGGTGTTGGTCTGGCTGGGCCTGAGTGCTTACCGCGCCCAGCGCCGGACGGCCCGCCTGACCACGGCGGCCAATCAGCGCAACCAGGATGCCATCCTGCGACTGCTCGACGAAATGAGCTCCCTGGCCGACGGCGATCTGACCGTGCAGGCCACGGTCACCGAAGACGTGACCGGCGCCATTGCCGACTCGGTCAACTATGCCGTAGAGGCGTTGCGCGACCTGGTGGCCGGGGTCAACAGCACGGCCCGGCAGGTGGCGGCACAGGCCCAGGAAACCCGCGCCACCACCATGCAGCTGGCCGAGGCCAGTCAGCACCAGGCGCGCGAAATCGGCAAGGCCAGCGATCACGTCAACACCATGGCGCAGTCGTTTGACGACATGGCCCAACGCTCCAGCGAATCGGCCGAAGTCGCGCAGAACTCGGTCGAGATCGCCAACCGCGGCGCCGACATGGTTCGTCAGACCATCGCCGGCATGGACAATATCCGCAATCAGATTCAGGAAACCTCGAAACGGATCAAACGACTGGGGGAGTCCTCGCAGGAAATCGGCGACATTGTCGAACTCATCAACGGACTGTCGGAACAGACCAACGTACTGGCCCTCAATGCCGCCATCCAGGCCGCCTCGGCCGGCGGTGCCGGGCGCGGCTTTGCCGTGGTTGCCGATGAAGTCCAACGCCTGGCCGAGCGGGCAACGGACGCAACCCGGCGCATCGAGGCGCTGGTCAAGACCATCCAGTCCGACACCTCCGAAGCGGTCAACTCGATGGAAGAAACCACCTCGCAGGTTGTATCCGGGGCCGGCCTGGCCGAGGATGCCGGCGAAGCACTGGAGTCCATCGAACGGGTATCGAACGATCTGGCCGGTCTGATCCAGAATATCTCGCATCAAGCCCAGGAAGAGTCGCGCAACGCCACCCGGATCGCCGAGATGATGAATGCCATTCGCGATATCTCGGTTCAGTCCAGCGAAGGTACTGGCCAGACCGCAGCCTCGGTCGCCAACCTCGCCGAACTGGTCCGCAAGCTGCGTGAATCGGTCTCGGACTTCACCCTGCCGGAGGATGGCTCGGCGTGATCGGCGATCATTGCCAACCAGGCGCTCGAGCGGTCCCGGAGGGTCGGCCATGACCACCCATCGCCTCAGCCGCGAATCGCTGGAGTGGACCCGGCCCATGCTCGAGGAATTGTGTATCGAGGTGCGCGAATCCCTGTAAGCCTGGGCGGACGACAGCAACACGGATCGGGCCCGGCTGCTTGAAGAAGCAACCGGGGCGTGCGAAAAAGTCCACCGCAGCCTGTCGGTTCTCAACTTTGAAAGCGGCGACCTCATGGCCCGCGCCATGCGCGACGCGCTGGTCTCTCTGGTCAACGCAACTGCCGACCGCGAACAGATCGTACAGACGGTGCTCGAGGCCACCGCGATTCTGCCGGACTACCTCGACTACGTGGAGAGCTGTGAGACCGACCAGATCGGGGTCATTCTTCCGGTCATCAATGATCTGCGCGTTCTGGCCGGCCAGGATGCGCTCGACCGGGCGGATTTCTTCCCGGTTCAGCTGGCCGGCATCCGCCCGCCCGCCAGCCAGGCCGATGGAACACCGAATTTTCTGGAATTGCGACGGCAATTCCAGCTCGCGCTGCGGGATTACCTGACCGGGGGACGGACCCCGGCCCGCTTCGGTGACGTGCGCGCGGCGCTGATGCGGGTTCGCAATCATCCGCTGCTGCCCAACGGCCTGCGCCGCCTCTCCTGGGCATTGGCCGGGCTGGCCGAATTGATCGAGCACGAACAGCGCGACTTTTCCGCCGACGTTTCGCGCCACTTTTCCCGCCTCGACTCGTTGCTGAAAGAGGTTTCTGGAGAAGCTGACCAAGCCTCCATCGGCGAGCGTGCTGACAGTGCGGCGCGCGCCGTCCTGTTTCTGGTGGCAACCAGCAACGCGCAAACCAATCTGGTGCAAGAACTCGAACAGGCCTTCGACTGGTCAGATGCCTTGCCTGAAACCCAGCTCGAGCCCAGTGTCTACCTGGCCGGGCGCAACCGGGAGCTGATTCGAGCGGTAAGTGAAGCGGCCCGGGAGGATCTGGCAGGCATCAAGGAAGTGCTGGGCTCGCAGCTGGACAGCGATCGCGATCGCGACGTGCTCGCCCAGCAGACCGAATTACTGCAATCGGTTGGCGAGAGCCTGACCATGATCGGCCTCGAAGGTCTCGGTCGGCGCATCGGTCGTCAGGCCAGCCGACTGGCCACGGTCGGCAGCAACATCGACGACCAGACCCTGCTGGAAGTGGCTCGCCAGCTGCTGGTGGTCGAGTCCAGCCTGGCCGAAGGGTTTTCGGCCGCGGCCCGCCTGGCCGGCGAGGACGAAACCGGCAGCGCCGACGACGCCAGCCTGCTCCCCGCTTCAGAGTTCCAGCGCATCCTGCGCCAACTGGTTCGCGAGTGCAATGAAGACCTGGCCCATGGCCGCCATCTGCTCGACGGCCTGGCCCGCAGCGGCAGCGAAAAGGATCGCGACGAGAGCGGTGAAGCCCTGGCCATTCTGCAGCGGACCAGTGGCGCCTTGCACCTGGCCGGCATGCCTGAACCGGCCCGCCTTCTGGAGGCCGCCGGGCATCTGGTGGAAAGGCAGTTCGGGTCGGAGGCGACCGATCCCGACCCAGAACACCTCGGCGTTCTGGCCGAGGCCCTGACGGTTATCGAGTTCCACCTGGAAGGACTGGTGGGATCCGGCACCGAGCGTACCGATACCCAGTTCGCCGAAGTCTGCCGGCAGCTGCGCCTGCTCGGCTACTGGCCGGAAGTTGAGGACTTCCAGGAAGCCATTGCCCCGCCGGCAGACATCGTGCAACCGCCGGAGCCCGAGGCTGAATCTGGTCCAGATGAAGCGGCCGCTTTGCCGGCAGAGGAAGCCGAAGCGTCCGGACAGTCAGTGACCGAAGAACCACCAGACGAACGCGAGGAGCCACTGCTGCTGAGCGGACCTGAGCCCACAGCCTTGCTGCAGCCACCTGCGGCCGAACCGACAACGGCAGACGACGACGGCTTCGACATCGTCGCGATTTTTCTCGAAGAATTCGACGAAGAACTGGAGTCTCTGCAAGCGACCCTGCCAGAGTGGACCCGGCAGCCGGCAGCCGATGAGCCCTTGACCACATTGCGACGGTCTTTTCACTCGCTGAAAGGATCCGGCCGCATGGCCGGCGCTGAGGAAATCGGCGAATTCAGCTGGGCGTTCGAAAACCTGCTCAACCAGGCACTGGAAGGCAGACTCGACCGTAATGAAGCCTTGCTTTCGCTGGTGCGTCAGGGCGTAAACGCGCTGCCCAGCCTGCGCAGCCGGCTGACCGGAACCGGCGAGGAAACGCTGGGAACAGCGGCCTGCAGGGAGCTGGCCGACCAGGCCGAGGCGCTTGCGCAAGAGCGGCCCGCAGCGCCGGCTGAACCGTCCCCGGCAGAGATGGAAGACCTGGATGAAACCCTCATCGGGCTGATGATCAGGGAAATGTCGGACCATCTGGAAACGCTGGCTGACTGGGTCGATCAGGCGCGCTCGCGTGATGTAACGGGACCCATACCGGAAGCACTTGTGCGGGCGGTGCACACCATGAAGGGCACCATGCGTCTGGCCCCGATCGGTGACGAATGCGTAACCGCACAGATTCTCGAAGACTACCTGGACGAGCTCCACCTGTGCCGCGCGGCCCCATCGGATGAGGGCCGGCAGGCGATTGAAGAGGCTCTGAATCTGTTCACGCTGCGCCTCGATCGGCTCGAGCGCCAGCCGATCGCCGACGATCATTTCCAGACGGCATCGCTGTCACGGCGACTTCAGCAACTGCATGAACAGGCGCACCGCAAGCACGTCGGAGAAACGCCAGCACCCCCCGCCCCGTCGACGCCAGCTGCGGATGCGGCCGCCGAACCGGTCGCCGAACCGCCCGAGGCTGAGCAGCCAACCGACCCACCGGACGACCCGGAACCCGGCGCACCCCTGTTCGGCACCTCACTGGACCCGGCCGCGGCCCTGGACATCGATTTCGAGCAGGATCCGTTTTTCCAGATCGACGACCGGGTAACGCCTGAGCCTGAGCCTGAGCCTGAGCCTGAGCCTGAGCCTGAGCCTGAGCCTGAG
>PXBD01000068.1 GCA_003565625.1 Gammaproteobacteria bacterium | reverse complement strand
ATGAATGAATACCAACCGGAGCAGGACGCCGGAATCAAGACCTCGGTTCCGGTGTCCTCATTCACACATACATGAAGGCTGAAACAGCTTCATATTACGCTAACCAAAGCCCGGAAGGTGATTCTTCCGGGCTTTATTTTTTGATGTGATGGCCAGGCCTCTTCCATAAAAAAAGCCGTACCCGGGCAGGTACAGCTTTTTTAACCCGAATTATTCACGTAATGATAAAATACACGCTTCAAATAATTGATTAATATGTGTATATGCAAAAAACACGTTGCCCCATATTTGGGTGTGCTATAAAACGGCGAATAATCCGGGTTAATTCCACGAAGAAAATATCAGATATCAGGATGTAAGCTTGATATCCAGCTTGATTTCGGCTCCGGCCAGGACTTTGGAAATCGGGCATCCGTCCTTGGCGCCGTTGGCAATTTGCATAAATTTATCCTTGTCGATTCCGGGCACAACGGCCTCTGAAATCAGCTTGATAGTGGTGATATTCGGCCCGTCGGACATATCGAGCGTCACCTCTGCTTTGGTTGAAACCGAGGTTGGTTTGTGTCCGGCTTTATCGAGTTCATTTGAAAGCGCCATGGAGTAACACCCCGCATGCGCGGCGGCAATCAACTCCTCGGGATTGGTGCCCTTTCCTGTATCGAAGCGGGATACAAACGAATACTGCGAATCGAAGGCTCCGCTTTCCACTTTCACATTTCCGCTACCCTGCTTCAGGTCGCCCTTCCATACGGCATTTGCTGATCTGACTGGCATAATTTCAATAATTTTTGATGAAAATTGGTTTGATTTTTGTCGGCTTCGCACATTTGCCAAAGCAATGAAACGAAACACTCTTGCTAAGTTAATTCATTCCGGCAGAAAAACATTCACCTTGGGGGGGGGAATTTGGAGATTTGAATATTTGAGGATTTAACGATTTAACGATTTAACGATTTGATGATTTGATGATTTGGGTGGTATTGCTATTGAGTGTGATGATTGCTGGGAGGTGTGGAAGGCGAGTTTTTTTTTCGGTAGTACGGCTGCATGATGTTAGTATACGCTTTCTTTATGGGGGCAATTACTTTCAGGTACGATTAAAAGTATCCTTCCGGTACCTTCATTCTTAATGCACGATCTAATTTCAATTCCTCTCAGGCACGATTAAAAGGCAGCCGGCACGCGGATTCGCGAAAGCGTCTGCTTATTTCAATTCCTCTCAGGTACGATTAAAAGCTGGGAACAACTTGCAAATGAATGGGACGCTGAAGACCATTTCAATTCCTCTCAGGTACGATTAAAAGGATGACAGCATTCGGGCGGTTGATTCTGTTGATATTTATTTCAATTCCTCTCAGGTACGATTAAAAGGCTCAACAATTTGCCTGGGTAATATCAACGATTCCCATTTCAATTCCTCTCAGGTACGATTAAAAGCATTTTGTCCATGCCACCGAGGTAGGTTATGAATATTTCAATTCCTCTCAGGTACGATTAAAAGCATTAATAACCGGAAGCGCTGTTGTGGTATTGGTGAATTTCAATTCCTCTCAGGTACGATTAAAAGTCTTAGGGGCTGCCGGAGCGGGCGGGGGCTTGGTATTTCAATTCCTCTCAGGTACGATTAAAAGAATTCGTCAAGCGGAACCTGTGCAATAATCAATTCAACTATTTCAATTCCTCTCAGGTACGATTAAAAGTCGCATCCGGCAGGTTAATGGCCAAATCGTTATGATATTTCAATTCCTCTCAGGTACGATTAAAAGTTAACCTGATTCGGATCGACCACTTTACCAATACCAGATTTCAATTCCTCTCAGGTACGATTAAAAGCGCCTTCAATCGCTTCATCCAACCGATTTTTAGCGATTTCAATTCCTCTCAGGTACGATTAAAAGAATACATCCGCATTGCCTTAGCAGTAACCGCCCCGTATTTCAATTCCTCTCAGGTACGATTAAAAGCACTTGGCGCCATACTTGCCGTATAAGTTAAAAAATTTCAATTCCTCTCAGGTACGATTAAAAGCTTTTTTTGATTTCTCATAACTGTTACCTGTTGATATTTCAATTCCTCTCAGGTACGATTAAAAGCCGATTCCCGCGTGGTAAAGACGGCCGTAACCCGATTTCAATTCCTCTCAGGTACGATTAAAAGGGATTCGAAGGGGTGCCAACTGCCGGGCCGTGGGTTAAATTTCAATTCCTCTCAGGTACGATTAAAAGGCTGAATAACCGCCTCCTGCGTGGCGTTGGTCACGTATTTCAATTCCTCTCAGGTACGATTAAAAGCGTAGGCGGGTTTTTCTTAGCAGCTACAGGAGTTATATTTCAATTCCTCTCAGGTACGATTAAAAGTTTTTGTCGTTAATATCGTGCATAAATTTACCTTATTTCAATTCCTCTCAGGTACGATTAAAAGCCGGGCAAATACCCTAAACATTTGTGCTTATCCCTTATTTCAATTCCTCTCAGGTACGATTAAAAGGAGAAATCCGCATCATGGACAAGAGAGCGTAAAATAAATTTCAATTCCTCTCAGGTACGATTAAAAGATTAAGCCGGGGGGTTAAACCGGCATGGCGATGGCTTATTTCAATTCCTCTCAGGTACGATTAAAAGCTTTTTCCTTTTCTTCTTTTTCACTTAGGGACCTTATTTCAATTCCTCTCAGGTACGATTAAAAGGGCAGGTTCGACTTCATCTGGTCGATTACCTGAATATATTTCAATTCCTCTCAGGTACGATTAAAAGTT
>PXBD01000064.1 GCA_003565625.1 Gammaproteobacteria bacterium | reverse complement strand
GACAAAGGGCATGGAGATGAAATTGCCGCATTCATCTCCGCCATTGAAGAAGGCAAGCCACCGCCCATCAATTTGGAAGAGGTGTTTGAAGTCACCGGGGCCTCCTTCCGGGCGGATGAGCAATAAGAAAACCCCACCCAGAAAGGTCAGGGGCATGAGAAAAAAGCTCGGCAAAACATTGATTTGGTCAAAGGTCTCGGAGTAGATGGCGACGATCATCCCGAACAGGGCGAAGCCCACTGCGGTGAGGATCATGAAAACGATGGTGAAAAGCGGATAGGCCACCGTCCCGGCGCCCATAACGGCGGCCACGATCCAGATCAGGATGCCGACGATGATGGCCCGGAACACCGCCCCGGACACGTAACCGGCCAGGATGATCCACGGCGGCAGCGGCGAGACCAGCAGCTCCTCGACGTGCTTGCCAAACTTCGCCCCGAAGAACGAACTGGTGATGTTGCCGTAGGAGTTGGTAATCACGGTCAGCATGATCAGACCGGGGACGATGAAGTCCATGTAGGGCATGCCGCCCATTTCACCGACCCGACGGCCGATGATGGCGCCGAAGATGACGAAGTACAGGCTCATGGTAATCACCGGCGGCAGCAGGGTCTGCGGCCAGATCCGCACGATCCGGGTGGTTTCCTTGATCAGGATGGTCTGATAGCCGATCCAGTACGAGCGTGCCGATACTTTCTCGGTCATGCCGCATCCTCCGCTGAATCGACTTTTGCGCCGGCCGCCGGGTTGCCTGACGGGTGAACCAGGCGCACGAACAGCTCCTCGAGCCGATTGACCTTGTTGCGCATGGACTTGACTTCCATGCCTTCTTCTTCCAGCGCCTTGAACAGGCGGTTGAGGCTGCGCGACTTCGGGATACTGGCCTCCAGGGTGGTGGAGTCGGCCAGAATGATGTCCATGCCGTCGACCTGCGGCGGGCGCTCGACCGGTTCGCGCAAGTCAAGAATGAAGGTTTCGACGTCGAGCTTGCCCAGCAGGGTCTTGACCGTGGTGTTTTCGACAATATCGCCATGATCGATGATGGCGATGTTGCGGCACAGGCTTTCGGCCTCTTCCAGGTAGTGGGTGGTCAGGATCACGGTGGTGCCGGCGGCGTTGATCTCGCGAATGAAGCTCCACATCGAGCGCCGGATTTCAATGTCGACGCCGGCGGTCGGCTCATCGAGAATCAGCAGCCTGGGCTGGTGAACCATCGCCCGGGCAATCATCAGACGACGCTTCATGCCGCCGGAAAGCTGGCGCGACGGGCCGAAAGCCTTGTCCCAGAGCGACAGCTGGTTCAGGTAACGCTCGGCGCGCTCCTTGGCCAGCTTGCGCGGCACGCCGTAGTAGCCGCCCTGGTTGACGACGATGTCAAACGGTTTCTCGAACTGGTTGAAGTTGATTTCCTGCGGCACCAGGCCGATTTCGGCCATCGCCCGTGAACGGTCGTTCTGCACGCTGATGTCGAACACCCGGGTCTCCCCCGAAGTGGCGTTGACCAGCGAAGAGATAATGCCGATCAGGGTCGATTTGCCGGCACCGTTGGGACCGAGCAGGGCGAAGAAGTCGCCCTCTTCGACTTCCAGATCGATCCCCTTCAGGGCTTCGACACCGTTTTTGTAGGTTTTTTTGAGCTGGCGGACTTCCAGGGCATTCATGACCGATGGCACATATTGTCGTCAGGGCGAATCGCTAAAGTAGTCTGGCAGTGTATCGTCACTACCGCAAGATGATCTGAGGAGCGTGCACATTCGAATTTCTTTTTTCTGGCTGGGCTTGTTGCTGGTGCCGGTTCTGGCGTCGGCAGAGGATCGCTACGCTGGCCTGACCGACTGCGAACTGGCGGCTGGCGGTGGCCGAATTACCGCCAGCGCGCGCTGCGGCACCTTCGAGGTGCCCGAAAACCGATCCGACCCCGACGGCCGACAGCTGGAACTGGCCTACGCCGTGCTGCCGGCGCGCGCTCCGCGCGCCCAACCCGACCCGGTGTTTTTCCTCGCCGGCGGGCCGGGCCAGTCGGCGCGCGAAACCCTGCCGATCATGCGCCACGCCCTGCGCGACATCAACCGAGAGCGCGACCTGGTTTTTCTTGACCAGCGCGGCACCGGCGGCTCGAACCGGCTGGACTGCGCTTTTGACGACGACGAGGCCGCCTGGCTGGACCCGAGCCCGGACCAGCTCACCGATCAGCTGGCCGAATGTCGACGCCGGTGGGATGCCGACCTGCGCTTCTACACCACCAGCGACGGCGCCGGCGATCTCGAGGCGCTGCGCGAGCGCTATGGATTCGAACAGATCAACCTGATCGGCGGCTCGTACGGCACGCGCATGGCCCAGGTCTACCTGCGCCAGTATCCGGATCGGGTACGCAGCGTGATTCTGGACGGCGTGGTCCCGACCCGGCTGCACCTGGGCGCCGAACACGGTCTGATGCTGGATCGAGCGCTGCAAGGCCTGTTCACAGCCTGCGCCGAACAGCCCCGCTGTGCTGAGACGTTCCCCGACTTGCCGGAGTCGTTTCGCTTGCTGAAGGAGCGCTACCACGCATCCGATAACGGCCCGCTCATCGAGCTGACGCACCCGCGCACCGGCGAGGTCATGGAGTTGCCGTTCACCCGCCCCACACTGGCCGGAGCGCTGCGCTTCCTGGCCTATGCTCCGCAAACGCAGACGCTGATCCCCAAGCTGGTGCATGAAGCCGCCACCAGCGGGGACCCCGCCCGCCTGGCCAGCCAGGCGCTGATCGTGACCGACCAAATGACCGAGCTGATTGCGATCGGCCTGAATTTTGCGGTCGGCTGCAGCGAAGACTGGCCGGGCTGGCCGGCAATGCCCGAGCAGGAAGACACCCTGCTGGGCAATTCCATGAAGGAAGTCTACGACGCGGTCTGCAGCGACTGGCCGCTGGGCGACCGGCCGGACGACTTCCATCAAGCGTTTGATAGCGACGTTCCGATCCTGATCCTGTCCGGAGAACTGGATCCGGTGACACCTCCGGAATACGGCGACGAAGCTCATGCCCAGTTCTCCAACAGTCTGCACCTGGTGGCACGCGGGCGCGGCCACATTGTGCTGACCCAACCCTGCATCAGCCGGATCGGCACCGAGTTCATGACGACTGCCAGTTTCGATGAACTCGACACCAGCTGCATGGTCCGGCTCGGTCCGGAGCCGTTTTTCCTGAACCTGCTGGGGCCGGCACCATGATTGAAGCGACCCGATTACGCAAGACCTTCGACAAGGGTCGCGTCGTGGCTGTTGACGAGGTCAGTTTTCGTGCACCCGATGGCCAGATCACCGGCCTGCTGGGCCCCAATGGCGCCGGCAAGACCACCACGCTGCGCATGCTCTACACGCTCCTCAAACCAGATGCGGGCAGTATGCGCATTGATGGGATCGACCCCGAAGCAGAGCCGCTGCAGGTCAAGCGTGCGCTCGGCGTGGTGCCGGATTCGCGCGGCCTCTACGACCGCCTGAGCGCGCGCGAGAACATCGCCTACTACGGTCGTCTGCAGGGCCTGGACAAGGCCACGATCGCCAGGCGGATCGACTACCTGGCCGGCGTGATGGACATGCATGAATTCATCGACCGGCGCACCACCGGATTCTCCCAGGGCCAGCGGGTCAAGGTGGCCATTGCACGTGCCCTGATCCATGACCCGCGCACGGTCCTGCTCGACGAACCTACCAATGGCCTCGATGTCATGACCACGCGCGCGCTGCGCGGCTTCCTGCGCCAGCTCAAGACCGAGGGTCGTTGCGTGGTGCTCTCGACCCACATCATGCAGGAGGTCGCGGCCTTGTGCGATCGCATCGTCATCATCGCCAGGGGGCGAGTGGCCGCGGAGGGCACGGCCGCTGAGCTGCTCCGCCGATCCGGGCGCGACAACCTCGAGGACGCGTTTGTCCACCTGATCGGTTCCGACGAGGGGCTGCTGGCATGATCCAGGTGTTTTTCAAGGAAGTGCTGGACAACCTGCGCGATCGCCGGGTCATCGTCAGCACCCTCATTCTCGGGCCACTGCTCGGCCCGGTGATTTTTGCCGTCATGATTTCTTTCATGACCCGACAGGCAACCGAGCGCATGGAGGCAGCGCTGGAGTTGCCGGTGATCGGGGCCGAACACGCCGCATCGCTGACGGGGTTTCTGGAGCGCGAGGGAGTGATCATCAAGGATCCACCAAGCGACCCGGAAGGCGCCGTCCGACGCGAGGAAGAGGAAATCATCCTGCGCATTCCGCCGGAATTCGGGGACGCCTGGACTGCCGGACGACCGGCGCCGCTAGAGCTGATTGCCGATCAGTCGCTGCGCTACACCGGGGCCAGCATCGCGCGCGTCCGCGGTTATCTCAATGCCTACTCGGCGCAGATCAGCCAGAACCGACTGCAGTTGCGCGGCGTGCACCCGGACCTGACCCGCCCGCTGCAGATCTCCGTGGTCGATTTGTCGACGCCGGAATCGCGCGGCGGCATGCTGCTCGCCTTTCTGCCTTACTTCATCATGATCACGGTGTTCATGGGCTCGATGCATATGGCCACCGACACCACCGCCGGGGAACGCGAACGGAAATCACTCGAGCCCCTGTTGATCAACCCGCTGCCGCGCTGGCAAATCATGGCCGGCAAGTTGCTGGCGACCACTTTTTTTGCCCTGCTGACCCTGGCGCTGGGGCTGGTCGCCTTTGTCTATGCCATGAGCTTTCTGCCGACCGCCGACATGGACATGACGCTGAACCTGGATTTCCGCGTCGCCGCCTGGGCGTTTGTGCTGGTGGCACCGGCGGCACTGCTGGCTGCGGCCCTGCTGATCATTCTGGCCTCGTTCGCCAAAAGCTACCGTGAGGCCCAGAGCTACATGGGCATGGTCATCCTGATTCCGATGATCCCGAGCTTCTGGATCATGATCGACCCGACCCGAACCGAGACCTGGATGACGCTGGTTCCGCTGCTGAGTCAGAACGTGCTGATCCTGGAGCTGGTCCGCGGGGAGCCGCTCAACGCCGGCTGGATGCTGCTGTCGATTGCCTCGACCACCGCCCTGGCCCTGGTTCTGGCTGCGATTGCCGGGACCCTGTACAACCGGCCGAAGCTGATTTTTACGTCGGATTAAGACGAGGGGGTGGGCGAGGTGAGTGCGCTGAGTGCGACTTCGACGCCGCCGAGCAACGCAGGCGCGGGCGGAGAAAGGCTCGCCGTGTGTCTGAGCGCAGGGCCGTCAGGCCCGGAGTGAGTTGAGGCGAGCCCCGCCCGCGCCGAGTAGCACAGGGAATCCTGGCGGCAAGCGCAGCTTGGCGTCAGGACAAGTCGCACGAGCGCTCAGCGTACTCGCCTTGCCCACACGCTTGACCGGTGAGGAAGCGCCGGACCTATTGCTTGGGAGGCCACGGAAAGAACGCCGAAGTGGTGCGCTGGTATTCGCGGTAGGCCTCGCCGCGCGATTTCAGCGACTGCTTTTCGGTGTAGGGAATTCCGGTCACCCGGTACAGGAACAGCAGCATCAGGACCGGCCCCAGCCAGGCGATCCACTGGTGCGGGGCGCCCATCGCGATCAGCGGGTAGCTGAACCAGTGCAGCCACTCGAAAAAGTAGTTGGGGTGGCGCGAGTAGCGCCACAAGCCGACCTGGCAGACCTGACCGCGGTTGTCCGGATCACGCCGGAATGCCGCCAGCTGGCGGTCGGCCAGAGACTCTCCGGCCAGGCTGACAAACCACACCATCACGCCCAGCCCTACCCAGAATGTCAGCTGGCCCGAAGGGTCATTGGCCACCACCCAGGCCGGCAGCGAAAACAGCCAGGCGATCAGCGCCTGACCCATGAAAAAAACGAACAACCAGAACGGCGCGCGCCGGCCCCAGTGCTCGCGCATCGCCTGGTAGCGGCCATCTTCGTGATCATGCCCGGCCAGCCGAACGGCCAGGTGATGGGTCAGCCGAAACGACCAGGTGCCGGCCACCAGCACCACCAGGATGCGTTTCTCCAGCGCCCCGTCGCCGAATATCGCATAGGCCAGCGCAAGTACTCCGATGCTTCCGGCCCA
The DNA here is from genome assembly GCA_003565625.1 of Gammaproteobacteria bacterium. Taxonomy (GTDB): domain Bacteria; phylum Pseudomonadota; class Gammaproteobacteria; order Xanthomonadales; family Wenzhouxiangellaceae; genus Wenzhouxiangella. The sequence goes on along the minus strand of PXBD01000064.1, from coordinate 34,009 downwards.
GAACACATCCACCCAGTCGGCGCGACCCGAACGGGTCTGCCAGACCCAGAGCAGCGCCATGACCGCGGCGACCGACAGCAATGAGAGGAATAACATGGCACGAAGTTTGGCAGCCTTGTCGTGAGACCGCAATGATCGCCAGGCAACACCCTCGTTGGGCCTGGTCTGATGCACAATGGCGAATTGACTTCGAAGCCTTTTCCTGGTGCCGGCATCTCATTTCCTGCTGCTGGGCCTGATCTGCCTGACCTGGGCCGGCAATTTCATTGCTGCAGCCTGGGTTGTCGGCCAGGTCGAGCCACTCAGTTTTACGGTGATTCGTTTCGCCATGGTGCTGGTGCTGCTGGCGCCGTTGCTCAAGCTGCCGGCGCGCAGCCAGTGGGGTGGACTGGTGCTGACCTGCTGGTTCATGGGCGGCATCCATTTCGCCCTGCTGTTCGTTGCCCTGGGCCGATCCAGCGACATTTCCTCCATCGCCCTGCTGATGCAGGTGTATGTACCGATGTCGACGCTGCTGGCGGTCATGGTACTGGGCGAGCGCATCGGCTGGCGGACCACGGCCGGCATCCTGGTCGCGTTTGCCGGAGTGCTGGTAATGGGCCTGGATCCGCTCGTCCTGGCCCAGATGGATGTGGTGGTGCTGGTGCTGCTGGCTGCGTTATCCCTGGCCATTGGGACCATGCTGATGCGCCGCCTGCAGGGCATCAGCGTGCTCAATTTTCAGGCCTGGAACGCGCTGCTGTCGCTGCCGCTGCTGATCGGGCTGACCCTGGTACTGGGTGAGTCGATGCTGCCCTCCGCCGAAGCACTGGCCAGGCCTTCGGTCTGGAGCGCCATCGCCTACTCCGCGATTGGTGCATCCATTGTCGGCCACGGCGGCTTTTACTGGCTGATCCAGCGGCACGAAGTCAACACGGTCACGCCCTACCTGTTGCTGGTGCCTGTGCTCGCGGTGGTGCTGGGGATCGTGTTCTGGGGCGACCGTCCGGGACCGCGCCTGATGCTCGGCGGCGGCATGGTCCTGGCCGGGGTGTTGTGGATCACGCTCAGAATGCGCTTCCGGCGGCGCCCACCGCCAGCCCAGCCGCCGGCCTCCTGATCCGGCCGCGGGCTACTGGAAGCCCGGCCGGCCGAGCTGTTCGGGAAACTGCGGCACTTTTTTCAGCTCGGTTGAATCGAAGCCGAGGTCGTCGAAGCGGGCCAGCAGGCGCTGGTAAAGTTCGGCATCCATGCGCGGCTCGCGCGCCATGATCCAGGCGTAGTTGCGCGACGGATGCCCGACCAGGCTCCATTGGTAATCCGGATCCAGATCGACAATGTAGTAAGCGAAGGTAAACGGCCAGTAGAAGCGGACTTTCCAGCGCGCATTGGTTTCCTCATCCACCACCCAGGCCACGCCTTCCATGGTGCGCTCGCGGCTGTCGAAATCGCCTTTTCGGTACAGGTAGATGTCGTCCATGCGGCCATCTTCACGCGGGCGATAAATAGCCCGCCCGGCCACATTGCCGCGCTCGCCGAAGTAGGGAATGTTGGCGATGACATACCACTCGCCCATGTAGCGGTCGAGGTCGACATGATCAACGGTTGGCAACGGCGGCCCGCTCTGAAAGATCGCGCAGCCACTCAGCAGTACCAACAACAACCCTGCAAACAGTGATCTCATGTCGCTCCAAGTGCTTTTCGTGGTCAATTTCGCTCAACTGCGCCGGGCCAGCCAGTCCATGACGGCATCCAGCGGAGCCGGGCGCAGAATACCGTACCCCTGCGCCACATCGCAGCCCATATCGGCCAGCAACTTCATGGACGCCTCGGATTCGACGCCTTCTGCTACCACCATGTAGCCGAGGTTGTGGCACATCTTTACTGTCGTTTCGACGATGGTGACATCCTCCGGTGAACGATCCATCTCCATCACGAACGAGCGGTCGATCTTGATTTCGTGTACCGGCAGGCGTCGAATATAGGCCAGCGACGAATGACCGGTTCCGAAATCATCAATCGCCAGGCGCATCCCGGCATCATTGAGCGCCTGCAAAACCGCCAGGGACGTTTCCGGGTCGGCCATCGCTGCGGTCTCGGTCAGCTCCAGCACCACCCGATGCGGGGCAACACCTGAACGCGCCAGCATCTGCCGAAACCGGGCCACGAGCTGCGGTTCGCGCAGGTTCAGGGAGCTGACGTTGATCGAGCAGCTGACCAGGTGGCCGGCGTCCTCCATGCGCTGAAGAAACACCAGAACCTGGGTAAAGACCCACTCAGTGAGGACCTGGATCAGCCCGGTCTTTTCGGCCAGGGCCACCGCCTCATCCGGCCGAACCCAGCCAAATTCGGGATGCTGCCAGCGCAGCAATGCCTCGAACCCGTACAGGGAGCCATTGTCGATCCTGATCTGGGGTTGAAAATACAGCTCCAGCTGATCCCGGCGAATGGCTTCGGACAGGTCGGTTACCAGCCGCAAACGACGTTCGGTGAACTCCGAACCCTCTTCCACGTACAGCGCAATGTTGTCGGGTTGGCCTGCAGCTTTTCCAAACGCGATGAAGGCGTGCCGCAGCAAGGTCGGTACATCCTGGCTGTCGTCCGGATACAGGGCGCATCCGGCCAGCGCCGAGACCGTCAGGCGCAGCTCCCGATACTCGATCGGCTGCTGCAGGTTGCGGATCAGCACCTGCATCAGACCGGTCAAGGTGGCCGCATGCGTCTGCTGGAACAAACAGGCAAAGGTCACGCCCTCGACATGAGCCAGGCCGCAGACACCGCCATTTGCGTGCTGCAAGGGCAAGTGGTCAGGCAGGCTCAGTACCTGGCGGTTCAGGCGCTCGGCCAGCCCGGCCAGCACGACGTCGGCCTGTTCATGACCAAGGGTATTGTTGATGTCCTTGAATTCCTGCAGATGAAGAACAACCAGCGCCAGTCGCGGCGCCGCCTCGGCACTTTCATCAAGCAGTTGGTGCAGGGCCTCTTCCAGGGCCACCCGGTTTGGCAGTCCGGTGACATGATGCCTGCGCGCCGACTCCAGCACGGCGCGCTCGGCTTCTTCGCGGGCCCGTAACAGCTCGATTCGTTCGCGCTGCTCCTTGTGAAAGCGATCTCCCAGAGCAAAGCTCAGAACCAGCGATGCCAGCACCGCCCCGGTTTCCATGGCAAACCCCATGTTCAGGGCGGTGGGCAGGGCACCGGACAAACTCAGAATGTGGCCTACGGTTCCGCCGAGCAGCGCGAACCAGGCAATCACGAACAGCTTGGCGTCGCGCTCGCCGCGCCAGGCCAGCACCAGGCCGCTGATCAGGATCACCAGGCATCCCAGGGCCACAATGCTGACCGACAGGCGGGTCGACAGGGCGTAAGGCAGGAACAAACCACCGATTGCGGCCAGCAGGCTGACCATCGCGCAGGCGACAAGAACCCGGAAAACGCCCGGCGCCCGGGCCTTTGCCCGCAGGAACTCGATCGAAAAAGCGGCAAAGAAGAAGGTCGAAAGCGGGACCGTGACCAGGATCAACAATTCGTGCAACCACGGCCGGGTCGGGATCACGTACTGAAAGAACGTCCCGTGGAGGCTCGACATCGCCACCAGCAACACGAACTGCACGCCGGAAATGAACAGCAGGCTGCGTTCGCGAATCGCGACAAACAACAGCAGGGTAAACAAACCCATGATCGCGAGCATCCCGTACAGGATCCCGCGGATCATCATGTCCCGACTGTTGGAGACGGCGAAGGCCTCAGCCTGCCAGATGGTCAGTGGAACCTGGTGGGAGCCACTGGTTCCGACGCGCAGCAACAGTTTGTGCTCTTCTCCGGCCGGCACCTCGAACGGGAACACGAAGGTCCGGTAGGCCAGAGGGCGGGCGGCATGCGGCAGCGCATCGCCGGTCAGGGCGTCGAACAGCAGCTTGCCGTCGTGAACCTGAAGGAACTCGACATCGTCCAGCAACGGGTAGGAAATCTCGAGATAGTGCCGGGCCTCGTCTGGCCCAGGATTGGCCACCCGAAAGCGATACCAGATGAAATCTTCGCGGTAGCCGAAGTTGATTTCGCCAGACACGGGCCCCCAGGCGCCGGCCAGGTCGTCGGCCAGAACCCGCTCCAGACTCAACACCTGCTGGCCCTCTGCCAGGAACTCAACGGCCTCGGTCGGATTGATCCGAGGCTGATCCGGATCCAGCACCACCACATCGCCGACGGCTCCCGTGGCGGGAGCAGCGAGCAGGATCAGCAGGCCGAGCCGGATGATCCAGTCTGGCACGACAGGAACGGTGATCGCAGTACCCTCTTGGATGCTCTCTTTCCAACGGAGTATAGCCACCGAACCATACGAAAACAGGAAAACCTTGACGGTGGCTGCATAGTGCGTTAATGTATTAACGTGCTAGTACATTATTGAAATGAAGCAACTACCGCCTCAACATCTGCAGGCCAACCGTGCCGCCCGTTCCAGCCTGGCCGAGGCCTTTCTGGCCATGGAAACAGCCGAGGAATGCCGGGCACTGCTGCGCGACCTGACCACGCCGGCCGAACTAGAGGCACTGGTCGATCGCTGGCGGGTGGTGAAGTATCTCGACCAGGGCATGCCCTATCGCGAGATTCATGACCGCACGGGGGTAAGCGTGACCACCATTGGCCGCGTGGCCCGCTTTCTTGAAGACGGCAACGGCGGCTACCGCCTCGCACTCGAACGAATCAAGCAAAAGAGCCCAACATGACTCGACTGAAGATCGCCATCCAGAAATCCGGCCGCCTGTCGGAGCAGTCCCTGCAGTTGCTCGAGCGCTCGGGCCTGGCGTTTGCCAAGTCCAAGGACAAGCTGTTCTGGTACGGCCGCAACCTGCCCGTAGACCTTCTGCTGGTACGCGACGACGATATCCCGCGGCTGCTGCTCGAAGGCGTCTGCCAACTTGGCATCGTTGGTGAAAATGTCGCCCAGGAAAAAATCCTCGAGGCCCGCGAACGCAAGCCTGCGGCCGACCTGGAAGCGCTGGCCCGGCTGGATTTCGGCCACTGCCGCCTGATGCTGGCCGTGCCGGAGGATATGCCCTACAACGCCCCTGCCGATCTGGACGGCAAACGACTCGCCACCAGCTACCCGCAGCTGACCCGCCGCTGGCTGCAAGAGCAGGGCGTAGACGCCGACATCGTCACGCTCAACGGCGCCGTCGAGATCGCGCCCAGCCTCGGCACCGCCGAGGCAATTGTCGACCTGGTTTCGACCGGAACAACGCTGCGCGCCAATCACCTGAAAGCCACTGACGAGGTGTTGAGCAGCCAGGCAGCCGTCTACCGTAGCCCGCGGGTTCTGGACGCACCGGCCGAACAGCTGCTGGCCACCCTGCTGACCCGCATTGAAGGAGTACGACGGGCCGCTGAAAGCAAGTACGTGATGCTGCACGCGCCGCGCGCACGCCTGGCCGAAATCTCTGCCATCCTGCCCGGGGCCGAATCACCCACGGTGCTCACCCTGGAAGGCCAGGGTGACAAGGTCGCCGTGCATGCCGTTTGCACCGAGCAGGTATTCTGGGAGCATCTGGAAGAACTCAAACGTGCCGGCGCCTCGGCGGTGCTGGTTCTACCCGTGGAGAAAATGCTCGCATGATGAACATCGTCACTGCCCGCGACCTGGGTCGCGAGGCTCTCGCCGAGTTGCTGGCCCGCCCGGCCATGGAAAGCAACGCCGAACTGCGCCAGGCCGTGGCCGGCATTATCGCCGAGGTGCGCGCCCGGGGGGATGCCGCGCTGCTGGATTTCGGGCGCAAGTTCGACGGCCGGGCACCGGCCAGCCTGCTGGTCAAGCCGGAGGAAATGGCCGCGGCGGCCGCGGCGCTGGACCCGGAACTGATGGCAGCCATCGACACCGCCATCGACACCGTCGGCCGTTTTCATGCCGCCGGCAAGCCCGACAACCTGAGCGTGGAAACCGCACCCGGCGTGACCTGCCAGGCGCGCTGGCAGGCGCTCGATCCGGTTGGCCTGTACGTGCCTGCAGGCTCCGCCCCGCTGCCGTCGACCGCCATCATGCTGGCCGTCCCCGCTCGCCTGGCCGGCTGCAGCAACATCGTGCTGGCCACACCACCGAACGCCCAGGGCCGCGCGGATGACGCCGTACTCGCCATCGCCCACCGACTGAACATCGACACCGTGCTGGTTTCCGGCGGCGCCCAGGCCATCGCGGCCATGGCCTTCGGCACCGAATCGGTGCCCCGGGTGGCCAAGATTTTTGGTCCCGGCAACCGTTTTGTTACCGAGGCCAAGCGCCAGGTGGCCGAAACTGCCGCCGGTGCCGCCCAGGACCTGCCGGCCGGGCCGTCCGAGGTGATGGTGATTGCCGATGACTCGGCCGATCCGGATTTCGTCGCCATGGATCTGCTCTCGCAGTCCGAGCACGGGCCCGATTCGCAGGCCTTTCTGATCACCGACAGCGCGGATTTCGCCGGGGCCGTAAACCAGTCACTGGAGCGCCTGACTCCGGGCCTGCCGCGCGCGGAAACCGCGCGCGTCGCGCTGGGTCACGGGGCCATCATCGTTGCCGCTGACCTCGAAGAAGCAGTAGCGATCAGCAACGAGTACGCGCCGGAGCACCTGATCATCAGCACCCGCAACCCGCACGCCCTCTGCGACACAATCCGGTCTGCCGGTTCGGTGTTCCTCGGCCACTACACGCCCGAATCCCTGGGTGACTACATCTCCGGCACCAACCACGTGCTGCCGACCGCCGGCTGGGCGCGCTCGATCGGCGGTCTGTCGATCACCGACTTCATGCGCCGCATGACGGTGCAGGAAGCCACCCCCGACGGCCTCCGGCAGCTCGGCCCGCCGGGCGCCCGCCTGGCCGCGCATGAAGGTCTCGAGGCTCATCGCCTGGCCATCACCCTGCGCCTGGCCAAACTGGAAGGCCATTCTCCGGCATGAACCCGGTTGACCTCGCGCGCCCGGAAATCCGGGCCCTGCAACCGTATGCCTCGGCTCGCTCCCTGGGCGACAGCGCAGGAGTCTTGCTCAACGCCAACGAAAACCCGTGGCCCCCGGAAGGCGACGACGGCCTGCAGCTGAACCGCTACCCCGACCCCCAGCCGGCCGAGCTGAAAGAACGCCTTGCCGAGGTCTACGGAGTTGAACCGGCACAGTTGCTGATCACGCGCGGCAGCGACGAGGGCATCGATCTGCTCGTCCGGGTGTTCTGCCGCGCCGGCCAGGACCGGGTCCTGGTCTGCCCGCCCTGTTTCGGCATGTATGCCTTGAGCGCGAAAGTCCAGAACGCCGAGGTGGTCGAGGTACCGCTGATCGAGGACAAGGACGACTGGTACCTTGATACGGCGGCCATCGAGCAGGCACCACCGTGCCGGCTGTATTTTCTGTGCTCGCCCAACAACCCGACCGGCAACCTGATCGAAGCCGGGACCGTGCTCGAGCTTGCCCGCCGGGTTGCCGACCACGGGCTGGTCATGATCGATGAGGCCTACATCGAGTTCTGCGACCGGCCTTCGCTGGCCGAGTGGGTCGGCAGTCAGCCCAACCTGGTCGTGCTGCGCACCCTGTCCAAGGCCTGCGCCCTGGCCGGTTGCCGCATCGGTGCCGTCATCGCCGACCCCAGCGTGGTCGACCTGCTGCGCCGTATCATTGCCCCCTACCCACTGCCCACGCCCTCGGTGATGGCCGCTTTGGCAGCCCTGCAACCGGACGCACTGGCGCGCCAGCACCAGCAGCGCCAACGGTTGGCCCAGCTCAAGGCGAAGCTGGTGGCCGAACTGAGCGAACATGCAGCCATTCAGGCGCTCTGGCCGGGCCGGGCGAATTTCGTCCTGGTGCGGGTGGCGGATGCGCCAGGGCTGGTGGCCGACGCCCTGGCCAACGGCATCCGCTTGCGGGATCAGTCCGCCCAGCCGACCCTGCCCGGCTGTGTTCGCATCACCATCGGCAGCGAGGAGGAAATGCAACCTTTCTTATCGTTCCTGAGAGAATGGCAGCCATGAGCACACGCAAGATCCTGTTCATCGACCGCGACGGCTGCCTGATCGAAGAGCCGGCCGACGAGCAGGTCGACAGCTTCGACAAGTTCCGCCTCATGCCCGGCGTGATTCCGGCCCTGCTGCGCCTCAAGCGCGCCGGGTTCCGCTTTGTCATGGTCTCCAACCAGGACGGCCTGGGCACCGACTCGTTTCCGCAAGCGCAGTTCGACGGCCCTCACCAGCTGCTGCTGCAGATCCTGGCCTCGCAGGGCATCGAGTTCGACGCCGTCCACATCGACCCCAGCCTGCCCGAGGACCACTCGCCCAACCGCAAGCCCGGCATCGGCATGCTGCTCAATTACCTGCGCGACCCGACCCTGGACCGGACCCAGTCGGCGGTGATTGGCGACCGCGAGACCGACTTGGAGCTGGCTGCCAACATGGGGCTGACCGGGTACCGGGTCGGGCCGGAGGGGCAGGACTGGCCAAGCATCGCCGCCGCTCTTTTAGAGCAGCCTCGCACCGGCGCCGTCGACCGTCGGACCGCCGAGACCGGCATCCGTGTCGCGGTCAACCTGGATGCGCCCAAACCGGTCCGGATCGAAACCGGGATCGGCTTTTTCGACCACATGCTCGAACAGGTGGCCGCCCACGGCGGTTTCAGCCTGGAACTGGACTGCCAGGGGGATTTGCATGTAGACGAACACCACACCGTCGAAGACTGCGCGCTGGCGCTGGGCCAGGCCCTTGACCAGGCCCTGGGCGACCGCGTCGGCGTGGGCCGCTACGGCTTCGTCCTGCCCATGGATGAATCCCTGGCCAAGGTCACCGTCGATCTGTCCGGACGCCCCGCGTTCGTGCTCCACGGCGAGTTTCCGCGCGCATCGGTCGGCGGGCTGCACACCGAGATGGTTGGCCATTTCTTTGCCTCGCTGGCCCAGACCCTGCGCTGTGCCATCCACATCGAACTGTCGGGCGAAAACACCCATCACATGGTCGAGGCCTGCTTCAAGGGTGTGGGGCGTGCCCTGCGTCCGGCCCTGGCCAGGGGCGACCATGCCGGCGTGCCTTCGACCAAGGGGCTGCTGTGACAATTGCGGTGATCAACTCCGGCGGGGCGAACCTCGGCTCGGTGGTCCACGCCCTCAACCGCCTCGGTGCCGAGAGCGTGCTGACCCGCGATGCGGCCGAAATCCGCGCCGCCGAACGGGTCATTCTGCCCGGCGTGGGTGCGGCCGCCTGGGCGATGAACGCGCTGCGCGAGGCTGGCCTGGTCGAGGTGGTGCGCGGACTGACCCAGCCGGTACTCGGCATCTGTCTCGGTCTGCAGCTGTTGTTCGAGCGCTCCGACGAGGGCGATGCCGAATGCCTGGGCCAAATCCCCGGCACGGTGGGCAAACTTGCGGTCGATGCCAGCTTGCGCCTGCCGCACATGGGCTGGAACCAGCTGGCCTGGAGCGATGCCGGCGACCCGCTGGCCCGGGGCCTGTCGGGTGACGAATGGTTTTACTTCGTTCACAGCTTCGCCGCGCCGGTCGACCACGCGGTCGCAACCAGCGAGCATGGTCAGCGCTTCGCTGCCGTGGTCCGCCGGGGCAATTTTGCCGCCTGCCAGTTTCACCCGGAGAAGTCCGCCGCCGCCGGCGCCCGGCTGCTGGCCAACTTCCTGTCCTCATGAGCAAAGCGAGCGCAATGAACACAAATCCCCGGCCACGACCCAACCCGGAGGCGGCAACGTGCAGCTGATTCCCGCCATCGACCTGCGCGGCGGCCGGGTGGTGCGCCTGGAGCAGGGCGACTACGCGCGCGAAACCCATTACGACAACGACCCGGTCCGGCTGGCCGAAAACTACCAGACCGCCGGCGCCAGCCTGATCCACATCGTCGACCTCGACAGCGCCCGCGATGGCGGCCAGGCCAACCTCGACATCATTCGCCGGATCTGCAGCGAGGTCGACATCGCGGTCCAGACCGGCGGCGGCGTGCGCTCGCTGGCCGACCTGGAAGCGCGCCTGCAAGCCGGCGCTCAGCGCGTGGTCCTGGGCAGCCTGTGCGTCCGCGAGCCGGAGCTGGTCGCGCAGTGGCTGGCCGATCTGGGCCCGGATCCCATCGTCGCCGGCCTGGACGTGAGCCCGGACGCCGCCGGCGGCTGGATGCCGAAAGCGGCCGGCTGGACCGAATCCGGCTCGATGGAACTGTTCGCCCTGGTTGAAAAGCTCCAGCAGGCCGGCCTCGAACACCTGCTGTGCACCGATATCGAACGCGACGGCATGTTCAGCGGCCCGAGCGTGGAGCTGTACCGGGCCCTGGTCAGCCGCTTCCCGGCCATCCGCACCCAGGCGTCCGGCGGCATCGGCAGCGAAGACGACCTCGACAGTGCCGCGCGCACCGGGGTGTCGGCCTGCATCGTCGGGCGCGCGCTGCTCGAAGGCCGGGTTTCCATGACGGCGATTCGGCGATGGTCGCGGTAAGACTCATCCCCTGCCTGGACGTGCGCGACGGCCGCGTGGTCAAGGGCGTCCGCTTTCGCAACCACCGCGAAATGGGTGACATCGTCGAGCTGGCCGCGCGCTACCGCGACGAGGGCGCCGATGAACTGGTGTTCTATGACATCACCGCCTCGCCGCAGCGGCGCAGCGTCGACGTCGGCTGGGTGGAAAAAGTGGCCGCGGCCATCGACATCCCGTTTTGCGTGGCCGGCGGCATCCGCGACGTCGACACCGCACGGGCGGTACTCCACGCTGGCGCCGACAAGGTTTCGGTCAACTCGCCAGCCCTGGAGCGACCGGCCCTGATCTCGGAACTGGCCGAAGCGTTCGGGTCGCAGTGCGTCGTTGTGGGCATCGACTCGATCCGGGAAGGCAGCCATCTGCGCGTACGCCAGTACACCGGCGACCCGGACAACATGGTCGACCCGCGCCGCGACACCGAGCACTGGGTCGAGGAGGTCCAGCGCCTGGGCGCCGGCGAAATCGTGCTCAACTGCATGGACTCAGACGGCGTGCGCTCCGGTTACGACATTGACCAGCTGGCCCACATCCGCGCCCTGTGCAAAGTGCCGCTGATCGCCTCGGGCGGGGCCGGCGAAGAAGCCCATTTCCTGGAAGTCTTCCAGCAGGCCGACGTCGACGGGGCGCTGGCGGCCACGGTGTTTCATTCCGGCCAGATCGCGATTCCGGAGCTGAAGGCCTGGCTGGCCGAGCGGCGGGTCGTGACACGGTTTTGACTTCACCGCGGATGGACGCAGATGGACGCAGGTAAAAATGGATAAAAGCATGTTGACTGCCGAAGAAGTAAAACGTCTGGACTGGAGCAAGGGCGACGGGCTGTTGCCGGCGGTGATCCAGGACGCGCGCGACGGGCGCGTCCTGATGCTCGGCTACATGAATGCCGAGGCCCTGGAGCAGACCCTGACTGAGCGCAAGGTAACGTTTTTCTCGCGCAGCAAGAAACGCCTGTGGACCAAGGGCGAAACCTCGGGCAACGTGCTTGAATTGGTCGATGTGGCCGGCGACTGCGACCACGACACGCTGCTGGTCCAGGCCATCCCGCGCGGACCGACCTGTCACCTCGGCAGCGCTACCTGCTTCGGCGATACTGCCTGGCCGCCGGTGGGCCTGCTGCCGCGCCTGCAGGCACTGATCGAATCGCGCCGCGACGGCGATCCGGAGAAAAGCTATACCACCCGCCTCCTGCAAGGTGACCTGGCAAGGTGCGCGCAGAAAGTCGGCGAAGAGGGCGTGGAAACCGCGCTGGCTGCGGTCACCGGCAACAAGCTCAACGAGGAAGCGGCCGATCTGCTCTACCATCTGCTGGTCTGCCTGACCGCGGCCGGGAGTTCACTGGACGAAGTTGTGGCGGAACTGCAGCGGCGGCGAGGATAAAGGCGCGCAGGGGCGGGGCAGGTGCTGCCGCCCCCTTGATTGGTTACCCGAAAACCTCGAGCGCATCTGCCACGGCCGCATCGCGCAGGCGCCGGCCGTGTTCGGCGGTGGCCAGGTCGGAGCGTGCGCCCATGCGCCCGTCGGGGTGCTGGCGGCGGAAATCGCGCGCATCGCGGATCGAGCCGCTGGGCGGCATTTTCGGCTCCAGGGCAACATCACGCTCAGCCTGCGGATAGCCCGACAGCACCAGCGAAATCTCTGACGGCGTGGCGTGGCTGCCGTCGCCGTCGCCATACAGCTCGCGCGACAGTCGGACCACGCGCGGGCCCTGAAACCAATTGTGCAACTGCAGACGCAGGCCGCTGTCGCGGCCGGCGAAGCTGGCCGAGGCCCAGATCTCGGAAAACGCCGCCTGCACCGTGGCGATGTTGCCGCCGTGGCCGTTGAGAAAGAAAAAATGCTCGAACCCGTGACCGGCCAGCGATTCCACCACGTCCGAGACGACCCGGATCAGGGTGCTGGGCCTGAGGCTGACCGAGCCGGGAAACGCGAGGTGATGCTGGGCCATGCCAATGCTCAGCGTAGGGCCGATCAGCAGTTCTTTTTCTTCGGCCATGCCGTCGGCCACGATTTCCGGACACAGCGCATCGGTGCCGATCATGCCGGTAGGCCCGTGCTGCTCGGTAGAACCGATCGGCACGATGATGCTGCGGGAGCGTTCCAGGTAGGTTTCGATTTCGGGCCAGGTGGCCAATTGCAGTTTCACGTTGTCACTCCATCATCAGGCACAGTGCCAGGCTTCGATCTCCATCAGCAGATCACGCCGGCAGATATCACCATGGAACCCGGCCAGCGGCAGGCCGGGCCAGTGCTCGCGCAAGCGCTCATACACCACAGGCCAGTGCTCGGCATGGCGAACATACACGCGCGCCGCCGACTCGGACCCAAAGCTGGCGAGACCGGCGCGCTCAAGGTCGTCGGCAGCCTCTTGCAGCAAGGCCGCCAGATTGCTGACCGCCTCGTCGGTCTGGGCCAGCACATCACCGGGGTGTGCGGTGGCATGACCGACCACGCTGGCGGTTCCGGATACCAGAAGCGCCACCCGGCCATCCGGCAGGGTCATGCCGGTGGCACGAGCAAAGGCCGGGCTGCGCGGACCGTAGGCTGGCGGGTAGTCCCAGGAGCTGACCTGACGCGGATTTTCGACCGACTGACCCGGTGAGCGGCCCGCCAGGGCAAACAGCCGAAACCGGTCATCCAGCGTGCCGATGGCGGTAGCGGCACACATGCGCTGGTCTTCCAGCCCCGCTTCGGCCAGGGCCTGCCCACGGCCGATGCAGAATCGCCGGTAGCGCTCGTTGTCCCCGCTGCCGCCGTTGATGTCGGGCAGGTAATTCCAGATTCGCAGCAAGTGCGGGTACCCGGCCGAGCGCACCGTTGCGATCAACTCACGGTAAAAGCGCGCCGTGGTCTCTGCCGGATCGCCGAAGTCTTCGGCCTGCATGGCCACCATCAACAGATCATCGTTGCGCGACCAGTGCCAGCGCTCACCGTGACCAAACCGCACCGGCGAATCTGCCACCCACTGCTCGCAGCGCAGATCCCCGCCCAGCCACTCCAGACCAATACCGGTGGTCGGCCAGACCGCGCTGGCGGCACCGAAAACGAAGTTCGCCAATGATTGCTGGACACTGCCTGAAGCCGCCAGTTTCAGGACGTGGTGGCCTTCGGGATCAGGCAAGGGCTGAGATGCTTGGGGCATATCGTCATTCTACCCCGACCCATGCCAAGAAGGCCGCAACCGCGCACGGCCGCTTCCGCTATGATTGAGCGAACCGAATGTTGATATCCGGAAGCCGCAAGAGAGTGGACTCAAACCGGCTCGCGCCCACCCAGCAACGCCTGGAACATTTCGATGTATTGCGCAGCTTTGCCCTGCTCGGCATCCTGCTGGTCAACTTCGAGTGGTTCACGCGACCGATCCAGGCCATTGTCCTGGGCGTCGAGCCGGGACTGAGCGGCCTTGATGCCGGAACTGACTGGCTGATCCGGGCCCTGGCCGAAGGCAAGTTCTACCCACTGTTTTCCATGCTCTTTGGCGCCGGCTTTGCGCTCATGCTGGAGCGGGCCGAGGCGCGGCAGGCCCCGTTCTGGTTGCTGTACCTGCGTCGCCTGCTGATTTTGCTGGTCTTCGGGGCCGCGCACATGCTGCTGGTCTGGGCCGGCGATATCCTCGTGGTCTACGCCCTCAGCGCCTTCGTGATGGTGCTGCTGTTTCGTCGCACCCCCATCCAACGCCTGTGGAAATGGGGTCTGGCTTTCATTGCCACGCCCATGCTGTTGATGTGGATGGGGACGCTGGCGATCTGGAGCACCCAGGGTGACCCGGACCTGCAGGCAGACATCATGGCCGGGTTCGAGGCCGATGCCAGCGCGCTGCACGGTCGCGTGCTCGCCGCCGCCGAGACCCACGCCACCGGAAGCTGGATTGCCAACGTCGGCCAGCGCCTGGAAGATGCCCGCTTCACGCTGGCCAACTTTGCCTTCTGGGTGCCGCCGGTCCTCGGCTATTTCCTGATCGGGCGCTGGTTGATTGCCACCGACCGGCTGCTTCGGCCCCAGCAACACCGCCTGTTTTTCCGACGCTGGCGTTCGCGCGGGCTGATCCTCGGATTGCCGTTGGCCTTGATCGGCGCCAGCTTGCTCTACGGAGCCAACTGGAGCATTCCCGCACCCCAGGTAGCCCTGGGCATGACCGCCGCCACGATCGGGGCGCTGTTGCTGAGCCTGGCCTACCTGTCGCTGGTCACGCTGGGCGCGGAGCGCCTGCGGTTTCTGGCTCCGGCCGGCCAGATGGCGCTGACCAACTACCTGTGCCAGTCCCTTTTCTGGACCTGGACCTTCTATGGACACGGCCTTGGACTGTGGGGACAGCTGCCGCGCGCCTGGCATCCGCTGGCCGTACTGCTGTTCTTTGCCGTGCAGGTCATGTTCAGCCATTTCTGGCTTCACCACTTTCGCTTTGGACCGGCCGAATGGTTGTGGCGCAGCCTGACCTACCTGCAGCGCCAGCCCATGCGTCGCCAAATCGAACGCCAGTGAGCCATCAGGGATCGGAAGGATCATCCGGCGGGGGCTCGCGTTCGCGCCGATCGCGCAAGCCCTGCAGGAGTAGATCGCTGGTTCGGGCTCGGCGCTGTTCCTGCCCATCGTCCGCATCGGCGTCTTCGGCATCGTCGTTGGCCGGGCGGTGACGCTCGAACAGGCGGTCCTGGAGTTCGCGCTGCAACGCACCTTCAGCGATACCCACCAGATCCACCCGGACCACGGGCCGATGCAGCGGCCCGGCGATCGTCAGCGGAATCAGCCCCTGCGTTGCCCGGGCCAGCTGGCGCGGGAGACGCTCGATGAGCGCCTCACCCAGTTGCAGGTAGAGGCGGTAAGCCAGCTGGCCGGCAGCAAGGTCCAGCTCACCGCGACCGGAGGCAACAAAGCGCTCTGCTTGCAGCTGCAGGTCGGGCAGGGAAAAAACTCCATTCTCGGCCTGGATCGAACCGGACAAACTGCGAAACGGCGTCTCGCCGGAAAATACCTCCTGGACGCTGGACAGCGTGCTGACGGTCAGCTTTTCCTCGATCAAGCGGTTCAGATCCACCCCCAGCAGCGCCCCTTCGTCCAGAGCAAAACGGCCGCTGCCGTCGAGGCTGGCCAGGATGGCTTCCCGGCCCAGGCCGCTGAACTGGAAATCCAGCTCCAGCTCGCCCAGACCGCGCAGCGGCGCGGCCGGACTGAGCAGCCCAACGAGTTCGCTGGTCTGGACGCCGGTCAGGCGCGGTGCGATCCGGGTCCGCGGCGGGACAACGGTGAAATCGGTCTCGACCTCACCGGCAAAGGCCCCGCCGAGGAGCCTTGCGTTCAGCGGAGCCAGGGTCAGAACCCCACCCTCGAGACCGGCGCGGGCGGCCACCTCGGTAAGCACCAGGTTCTCGTCGACAATGACCCGATCCAGATCGAGGCTCAGCCGCAAGACCGGGCCGACCAGGGCGGAAAAATCCATCTCCGGCGAAGCGTCCGATAGCTGGCCGGCGCGGATGTCACCATCGGCTGCCAGGAACGGGCGCAAATCCAGCACCGATCCGGCAACGGCCAGGCTGGCCCGTGGCGAATCCGCCAGGGCGAAGTCGCCGGAAATCGACAGCGGCTGACCATTGAGGCCCAACTCGGCGGCATCGATCTGCCCGGCCAGCGCCTCGCCCAGGCGCAGCGCCATCGGCTGGCCCAGCTCGAAGCTCAGGGACTGCTGGTCGGTGTGCAACGCGCTGGACAGCGCGCTGAACCGCAGGGTCGGTGGAGCGGCGGACAAGTCCACCTCCAGACTGCCTTGGGCCTCGCCACGGGCGGCGGCAAGCGGCAGCTCGAACTCGGCCCGCCAGCCATCGAGCCGGACCCGGCCGAGGTCGGCGGCGATGTCCAGCGTGCCCTCGAAGCTGAAGTCGCGCAGCCAGTCCTGGTGCCCGTTCCCGAGGCTGGCGCGAAAGCGCAGCGGGATGGGAATATCCGGTCGAAACGCGTCCATCTGGAGTGAGTCGATCCGGATCTGCAGGCGGTGCTCGGAACCCAGGTCGGACACGTGCAGCGAGACGTTTTCAAAGCGCAGACCGGCCAGCGACACGCGCGCCAGATCCGGCGCTGCCTCCCTGGCCGATGGCTCGTCAGGATCGGCCAGCAGGCCGTCAAGGTTATGGACCCCGTCCGCGCTGGTGACCAGCGCCAGGCTTGCATCGCGCAAAGTCACGGTTCCGACTTCCAGGTTGCCGCGGATCAGCGGCCACAGCGCCACCGAGGCCGAGGCGGTGCCCACGCGGGCCAGGTCGGGCGCTTCCGGAAAACCGGGCGGATTGCCGACCACCACGTCGCTCAGGTCCAACGCAAGCGCGGGAAAAAGCCGCAGGCGCAAGGGGCCCTGCAGCTGCACCTCGCGGCCCAGAGTAGCGCTGACGCGCTGAGCGATTTCTTCGCGATAGTCGTCGGGGTCGACCAGCAAAAACAGGGCCGCCGCCAGCGCTGCCGCCAGCGCCAGAACCAAGCCGGCGAAAATCAGAACGTTGCGCACCAGTCGGGGCCTCCGGAATAAAAACCATTCGACCGCCGACGGCGCGCAAGGTGCCGAAGGTGTTCCCGCTTACATGCCGAACCAGGCCAGGGCGTAGCCTTCCATCAACTCCTCACGGTGCGGGCGGACCATCTCGAGGACCTCGTCGGGCACCTGGCGAACCCGCTGCGGACCGCCCTGGTCTCCAAAGCTCGCCACGGCCACATCCTCACCCAGCGCGCGGAAGGTCTGGTTGCGCACGTAGAGATATTCCTGGAGCGAGAAATCGTGCGCATTCAGGGCCTGCACCTGGTTGCGCTTGGCGTCGAGGATCAATTCACCCAGATCCCGGTAGGCGGTCACCAACTCAACGATGTTGGCATCGCGATCGGCCTGGTCGATCTCGGCCTGCATCTCTTCCCATTTTTCCTTCAGCTCGGTCAAACGGCCGGCCATGCCGATTCGGATGTCGCGCTGCGCCGCCAGAAAACGCTCGAACTGATCGTCGCTGACCGCCCCGTCGGCCGGGGGCTGATAGCGAGGCTGGCGCTGAATCTGCTCGTTGAGCTCGGCAAACTCGGTCGCGAAACCGCCCACGTCGGTGGCAAATTCGTAGGCCGGCTTGATGACCATGAAATACCCGGCCGTTCCACCACCCACAGCCAGCACGGCCAGCACTACCAAACAACCCAGCAAAAACTTGGGCATCAGACCTGTACTCCTCAATTTCACTCTCAGCTTATTACGGAATCCATTGATCCAACCCGCCACTCCTGATGGAATGGATGTCCGGTGGATTCACGAATCGGTCACCGCCACGGCGGCCGGCGCCGACTATAATTCAGCATCATCGCCCGCTCACGTCCTGCCATGCTCCGAGTTCCGCTCCTCCTGCTGCTGCTTTCGATTGGCCTGCTGACCCTGAGTGGTTGCCAGGGCACACCATCTGTCCCCGCCGAAGACCGGCCACCGCCGCTGCTGCTGATTTCCATCGACGGCTTCCGCCACGACTACTGGGATCTGGCGGAGATCCCGGCTCTGAACCGCCTGGTTGACGGTGGCCTCAAGGCCGACAGCCTGCTGCATGGTTTCCCGACCAAGACCTTTCCAACCCATTACACGCTGGTCACCGGACGGTACCCCGGCACCCACGGGGTCGTCGCCAACAGCATGTGGGACCCGCCCCGCGACGCGCGCTTTTCGCTGCGCGATCGCGACGCGGTCGGCGACGGCTATTGGTACTCCGGTGGTGAGCCGATCTGGGTTACCGCAGAAAACCAGGGCCTGCGGGCCGGCACTTTTTTCTGGCCAGGCTCGGAGGCCCGGATTCACGGCGTACGCCCCAGCTACTGGAAACCCTACTCCAACGATGTGCCGCATCGCGAGCGGGTAGACACTATCCTCGAGTGGCTGGACAAACCGGCTGCCGAGCGGCCGACGCTGCTGACCCTGTATTTCAGCGCGGTCGATTCGATGGGCCATCGCCACGGGCCGAGGGCCGAGCCGGTGCGGGATGCGCTGATCGACATCGATGAGCATCTGGAAATCCTGTTCGACGAGCTTCAAGAGCGTGACCTGTTTGACAACATGCACATCATCGTGGTCTCCGATCACGGCATGAGCTGGGTCGACTTCGACCGCTACATCATGCTGGATGAATACCTGGATCTGGGCAAGGTGCGGGTCTCGGACTGGGGGCCGGCGGCCCAGATCTGGGCCACCGACATGCCAGCCGAAGAAATCGTGGAGGCACTCGACGGTGCCCATCCGCACATGCGGGTCTGGGCGCGTGAGGATGTGCCGGCCCGCTACCGGTTCGGCAGCCACCACCGCGTGCCCGACGTGGTGGCCGAAGCCGACCTGGAGTGGATGATTTCGAACCGTCCCCACATGGCCGGTCGGCGCCAGTTTTCCCTGTATGGCATGCACGGCTGGGATCCGGCCCTGCACGAAATGCACGGTGGCTTCGTTGCCCATGGCCCCGCATTTGCCGCCGGCAGTCGCAGCCCCGCGGTTCGGGCGGTCGATCTGTACGCGCTCATGACCCACCTGCTTGAACTCGAGCCCGCCGACCATGAGGGCACCCTGGCGTCTTTTACCCCCTACCTGCACGCCGGGCGGGCGATTACCGTGGAACAGCGCGAATATGACTGCGGCGGTGATTCGCTGACGGTGCGGATCGGCCCGGCTCACGCCGCCTTGCACTGGGATCAGTTCGTCCATGTTCTCGACCGGGTCGAGAGCGGCAACGGCGAGCGCTTCGAGGAAATGGATCTGCTCTTTGAAACCTCGGGCGATGGTGCTCGTGCCGAAATCGACGGACGCACGCTGGACTCATGCCGGTTGGTGCCGGCCGAGGCCATGACCGGTCGTTGAATCCGGACTGCTACAGTCGGCGCCGCAGGCCCAGCGTGATGAAATTGGAGCCGCCGCGCTGGTCGTGGAACAGACCAAAGGCATCCGAACGGTGGTGCAGACGAACGAAACCCGACCAGCTGTCGTTGCCGGGCGGCGCCAGCTCGATCTCGATGGCCACGTAACCGAGCAGACGCGTACTCACCCCTTCGTCAAGTTTGGCGCGTGGCTCGATGTCCGGAATCTCGCTCGCCCACGACAAGCCCAGACCGAGGGCAGCGCGGGTATCGACATGATGATCCCAGAGAAAGTTCATCCAGCGCGCCAGCCAGGCGGCGTTGAACTCCCAGTGATCCTGGTCACCGAAATGCCTGACAAGCTGCGCTTCCCACTCCAGCCGCCAGCGCTCGGTTTCGCGATGGAGGTACCCGGGCGCCAGGGCCACCAGCCAGGCGTCTCGAAAACCGGTGTTGAAACGGGTCATGATGTCGAGCATGCGCTCTTCGCCGGCCTTGCCCCCGTACACGGCCAGGTGCCACGAGCTGTCCCCGGCCTGTGCAGTGGACGCCGCGAAGCCGCCAAATACCAGGGCGAAGAAGAAAAAAACCCCGCACGTTGCCGAACGGGGTGGGAGATCCGGTTCATCGGCATTATCAAATCAACTGCGACGCAGGTGGGCTACCTCACGCTCGCCAATGAAGGCATAGTACAACAGCGGGATGACCAGCACGGTCAGCAGGGTCGACACCGCCAGCCCGAAGATCAGCGAAATCGCCAGGCCGCTGAAAATCGGGTCAGTCAGAATGAAGGCAGCCCCGACCATGGCCGAAATGGCGGTCAGCGCAATCGGTTTGATCCGCACCGCGCCAGCCAGAATCACCGCCTCTTCCAGCGATTTGCCCTCCTCCAGCAGCTGGCGAATGAACACCACCAGCAAAATGGAGTTGCGCACGATGATGCCCGCCAGGGCAATCATGCCGATCATGCTGGTGGCAGTAAACTCCTTGCCGAGAAGGGCATGGCCGGGCATGATGCCGATCAGGGTCAGGGCGATCGGCGCCATGACGATCAGCGGCATGCCGTAGGCCCGGAACTGGGCAACCAGCAGCAGGAAAATTGCGAAGACGCCAACGGCGTAGGCAATGCCCATGTCGCGGAAGGTCTCATAGGTGATCTGCCATTCACCGTCCCATTTCAGCGCCGGCTGATCAGGCCAGTCGGGCTGGCGAATGTAATACTGGTCGGGACCATCGGGGTCGTCGCGCAGCTCGGCGGCCAGCCGGAACATGCCGTACAGGGGTGAATCCACGGCGCCGGCCATGTCGGCAGTCACGTAGGTCACCGGCAGCAGGTTCTTGTGATGAATCACGCCCGGCCAGTCGGATGGTTCGAAGCGCACGATTTCCGCCAACCGGATGAGTTCGCCGTCGTGGTTGCGCACGCTCAGCGATTTCAGCGCCGGCAACTGGGCTTTCAAGCCTTCTTCCAGAATCCCCCGGATCGGCACGGCATGCTTGGCGTACGGGTCGTGCAGGTAGCTTACGCTGCGGTTGCCCAGCGCGGTTTCGAGCAGTTCAACAACCTGGGCCTGGTGAACCCCCAGGCGAGCCGCCCGGTCGCGGTCCACCACCACCTGCCAGCGTTCGGTCGGCGCCGTGACCGTGGTGTCGATATCGACCAGGCCGTCGATGTCGTGCATGCGCTCGGCCAGCTCCAGGGCCAGCCGGGTACGGGTTTCGTGGTCGGGCCCGTAGACCTCGGCCACCACCGGGGAGAGCACCGGCGGTCCCGGCGGCACTTCGACGATCTTGACCGCCGCACCGTGTCGTTGTCCAATTTCGGTCAGCGGGGCGCGCAGATCCAGGGCGATGTCGTGCGACTGGCGGTCGCGATCATCGACCAGGTTGATCTGCAGATCCCCCTGCCAGGGCTCGGAACGCAGGTAGTACTGGCGCACCAGACCGTTGAAATTGATCGGCGCAGCCGTGCCGGCATAGGCCTGCCAATCCGACACCTCGTCGACCCCTTCCAGGAGATACCCCATCTCGGTGAGCACGCGCAGGGTCTGCTCCACGGGCGTGTGCTCGGGCATGTCGATGACAACCTGAAGCTCCGATTTGTCGTCAAATGGCAGCATCTTGAGGATAACGGCCATGAACACCGGCAAAGAAGCCGCCAGCAGGGTCAGGCCGACCACCCCCGCGGCCAGGCCGCGCCGGCGCCAGGCATGGTCGCCGAGAAACGGGCTGAGCAGGCGGCGAAACAGCCGCTGGACGTGCACGTTGACCCCGCGCGCCGCCGAACTGCCGCCACCGCCGTCGCTGCCGCGATCCTGGCCTTTCTCGTGGCGCAGCAGGCGCACCGCCAGCCACGGCGCCAGGGCAAAGGCAACGATTTGCGAGATCACCATCCCGGCCGAGGCATTGATCGGAATCGGGCTCATGTACGGCCCCATCAGCCCGGTAACAAACGCCATGGGCAGCAGCGCCGCCGTCACGGTCAGGGTTGCCATGATGGTTGGCGTGCCGACCTCGTCGACGGCGGCCGGGATGACTTCGCGCAGGCCCCGCCCGCTGACCCGCAGCCGTCGGCTGATGTTTTCGACGATGACGATGGCATCGTCGACCAGGATGCCGATCGAAAAAATCAGCGCAAACAGCGAAACCCGGTTCAGGGTGAAGCCCCAGGCCCAGGAAAACACCAGGGTCAACAGCAGGGTGACGATGACCGACAGCCCGACGATGAGCGCCTGGCGCCAGCCCATGGCCGCCAGCACCAGCAACACCACCGACAGCGTGGCCATGACCAGGTCGGTAATCAGCTTGCGCGACTTTTCGCCGGCGGTCTTGCCGTAGTCGCGCGTGACCAGAACACCCGTGTCGTCCGGAATGACCCGGCCGCGCAACATCTCGACCCGTTCCTGGATGGCATCGGCAATCACCACCGCGTTTTCACCAGGCTTTTTGGCGATGGCCACGGTGACGGCAGGGAACGCCTGCCCGTGATGGGCTTGTGCGCCGGGGCCGAAACCGACCTGGACCAGGGCATCTGGCACGGTCTCGCCGCGCCGGATGCTGGCGACATCATCCAGGTACACCGCGGCCCCGTCGCGCATGCCCACGACCAGGCGAGCAATGGCATCGACTTCAGTCAACGGCGTACCCGGCTCGATCGGGATGGAGACACCATCGCGGGTAATCCGCGTTTCCGAGCCGCCGCCGTTGGCCGCCCGGATGGACTCGCCCAGATCAGCCACGCTCAGCCCGTACCCGGCCAGCAGGGCCGGGTCGAAGTGAATGTCGACCCGGTCCGGGACTGCCCCGATGGTGTAGACATCGCGGGTGCCGGCAACGCGCTTGAGTTCGACCTCCAGCGCCCGGGCCAGGCGGGTCAGGTCTTCGCTGCTCTGGCGCCCGACCGGGTCGTACAGGATCAGGCTGAGAATCGGGACATCGTCAATGCCCAGCGGTTTGACGACCGGCGGGCCGGCACCCAAATCCGCCGGGAACCAGTCCTGGTTGGACCAGACCTGGTTATACAGACGCAGCAGCGCCTCCTGGCGCGGGATGCCGACTTCAAACTGCACCGTGATCACGGCCCGACCGTGGGTCGACATCGAGTAGATGTATTCCACGCCCTCGATTTCGTCGAGGATGCGCTCGCCCGGCGTTGCAATGAGGTTTTCAACCTGCAGGGCGCTGGCGCCGGGGAAGGCGACGATGACATCGGCCATGGTGACGTCGATCTGGGGCTCTTCCTCCTTGGGCGTGATGATGACGACGATCAGCCCGGCCAGCAGACCGACAAAAGCCAGCAGTGGGGTGACGTGGGCGTCCTGGAACGCTCGCGCAATACGCCCGGAAATACCCAGGCCCGGAGAACGCTCGCTCAAGAGTCCCGGCCCCCGGCAGCCTGGGCAAACACCCGCCGGGGATCAGCGGCGATCCGCTCGCCCTCCTCCAGACCGGCCAGCACCTCCAGGTGTCCGTCGACCCGGCTGCCGATGCGGACCTGGCGCAGGCGGGGCTGCTCTTTGGCATCGAGCACGTAGACCGCGCGCAGCTCGCCGCGCCGGAACAGGGCCGACTCGGGGATCAACAAGGCAGAACGTTCGCTGACCGGCACACCGACCCGAACCAGCATGCCGGGAAACAAGGTGCCGTCGGGCTCCTCCAGCTCCATGCGCAGGCGAAAGGTATGGGTGGCTGGATCGGCGTAGGGAAAGAAAGTCATGCGCCCGGTCGGCAGCACCCGGCCGTCGTCCAGAGACACTTCGGCACGACGCTCGCGACGGGCGAGCTCGGCAAACTGCTGCGGAATGGATACCACCACGCGCAATTCCTCCAGCGAGAAACCACTGAGCAGTGGCGTGCCGGGCGCCACCGCCTCGCCCATCTCCACATGGCGTGCAGTGACGATACCGCTATACGGCGCATTGATTCGGGTGTATTCGAGCTGCTCAGTGGCTTCGGCGACTGCAGCTTCAGCCCGCGACAAACGGGCACGAGCAGAAACCAGGGCGTTGCGGGCATTGTCAAACTCGGCCTGGGTGGCCACGCCGCGCTCATGCAGCGACTCGATGCGCTCGAACTGGCGCCGGGCATCGTCCAGACCGGATTCCGCCTCCGCCTGGTCTGCGCCGGCCTGGTTGAAGCGCGCGCGTTGCTCGCTGTCATCCAGGCGGGCGATCAGAACCCCGGCGTCGACAACATCGTCGACGTCGAAAGGCAGCTCGACCACGGCGCCGCTGGTCTGGGCCGAGACCGTGCTTTGCTGCACCGCCTCGATCACGCCGTCGAGGCGCAACTGCTCGACCAGCGGGCCGCGCTCGACGGTAATCCAGTCTGTCGCCTGCAGGCTGGTGGCCAGCAGCAAACCGATGCCGGCCAGGAAGAAACGCAAATTCTTTTGTCTAGTCATACCGTCATTATATTAGGCTTTACTTGTATAAGCCAGCACCCGATTCCCCGGCCGTTCATCGAGCAAGCGCTGCCAGTAGCCTGCATCCAGCCAGCGTCCGAACTTGAACCCGATCTGTTCCAGGTGAGCCACCTTCACAAACCCGAGTTTCTCATGGAACGCCACGCTGGCCGGGTTGGGCAGGGTGACCACCGCAATCGCGCTGTGCGTTCCGAGCTCGACCAGGCGGTCGATCAATGCTTGGTACAGCAACGTACCGGTCCGCGCACGCACGAACTCCGGATCGACATAGCCACTGACTTCGACTGAATAGCGGTAGGCACTGCGTTCCCGCCAGGGCGTGGCGTAGGCATATCCATTGACCCGGCCTTGCTGCTCAGCCACCAACCAGGGCAGTTGGCGGCCGATCACAGCCTCCAGACGCCGGCCCATATCAACCTCGCGGGGCGCGGATTCCTCGAAGGTGGCCGCACTCGCCAGCACGTAGTGGCGATAAATCTCGGTGATGGCCGCCGCATCGCCCGGCCCGGCCGACCGGATCGACACTGGGTCGCGCGTGCCCATGCAGCCCCCCGCAGACCGCGTTCAGCGACCTGGCGGCGTTAATTCAAGGCGGCCGGCCTGATCGACCCGGATATCGGGCACCCAACCGCCGACGTCAAGCCGGGCGTTGAAACTGTAGGACAGGTGATCGCGCTGACGGGACATGAGGTCGGTGGCAAGGCGTGCACTACCCAGCAGATCGGGGGTTACGTCGATGCTGAAATCAGCCGAACCGTAGGCCGGCACCGTCGGCAGATCCGCGGTCGCCCCGCTCAGAATGCGGGTGCCTTCCAGCTCCACTGAATAACTCATGCCCACCAGCGGCAGATCACGGCGGTTGGGGTTGGACACGTTCAATCCAACCCGGAAGCGAGGGACCAGGCCTGTCGACTCCGGCGCCAGCGCGAACGAAGTCACGCTCACCGACGGGCGCTCAGGGTAGGGCGAAAGAGCGGCACAACCAGCGAGCAGCAGGATCGGAAACAGCAGGATCAGACGCATTTTTTCTACTCCATCAATTCCGGCCACCAGACCGATTTCAACGCATCAACAGCGAGCGTTCGGGGCGTAGTGTATGCTTTTCTGTCAATTGATTCGCGCCACGAATCAAACCATTCAGAACACTCAAACAAGGAGCCCCGATCATGGATTACGATCCGGATAAAGGCTATATCGCCCTGCTTGGCTGGAGCTTGAACGCCATAGAGGCGGCCGCGAAGTTTGATCGCCGCTACGTAGTGGTTGCGCCCGACTGGGCAGAAGAGTATTGCAGCGAGCACGATATTCCGTATGTGGCATGGAACTTCGAACGGCTTAACGACCGTTCCATGGAGATTGCCGAGCAACTCAAGGAAATGGGCGTAGATGTGGCTATCCCGTTGTTTGAAGAAACCGTGGAATGGGCCGGGGCCATCAATTCAGTGCTGATGAACAATCCGCGTCTGCTCGGACAGTCGATGCTGATGCGCGACAAGTCGCTGATGAAGCGACGCGCCCAACTCGGCGGGATTCGTGTTGGGATCTTCGAAGAAGCCCATGACAAGGAAGACGTGATCCGGTTTTTGCGCCGGGTCAACCAGACTCTGCTCAAGCTTGATGGCGACCCGAACGACCCGATTCACTTCAAGGCTTTTGATAAGGCCGGCTGCCTGGGACATCGCGTGATCCGCACCCCGGACGACGTCGACACCATTCCCGAGGAAGAATTTCCCGCGCTGATGGAATCACACCTGGACGGCTGGGAGTTTGCCGTCGAGGCGTGGATTCATAACGGCAAGGTCCGGTTCCTGAACATCTCGGAATATGTCACTCTGGGATATTCGGTGTATGTCCCGGCCTCGCCAGAGCTGGAAGCCTACCGCGAGCAGATTACCCGCCAGGTGGAAAAACTGATCCGGACTTTTGATATCGAGTTCGGCTTCATCCATCCGGAATACTTCGTGACCAGCGACGGCGAGATGTATTTTGGTGAAGTGGCCTATCGGCCGCCTGGTTTCAAGGTGTTCGAACTGCTCGAACGAGCCTATGGCTTCAACGCCTATCAGGGGCTGATCCTGGCTTTCGATCCCAAAACCACGGATGAAGAAATCGAAGCCTTTTTTCCGCGCGAGGTGGTCGATGCCAAGACCCACGCCGGATGCTTCGGTGTCTATCCGCGCAGGCGGGTGGTCAGCAAACTGGAAATTCCCGAAGAGACGGAGAACCACCCTTACTTCGAGTCGCATGAACTGACGCCGCCAATAGAAGAAACGGTGACCAAGCGCACCGCGTTTGGAACCCACTGGGGGCTGGTGTATTTCGTCGGCGATGAAGCCAAGGAAATGCACCAGCTGCTCAAGCGCCAGGAGGAACTCGATTTCTACGTTTGAACCATCGGCCGCTTCGGCGGCTGCGCTGGCGCGCCTGGATACGGCCATTGCCGTTCTCGACGATGCCCTGGACTTTGCCAAGCCGGCCCGCATCCAGCGCGTGCTGGATGCGGGCCGGAAGGTACTGCTGAGCGAAGGCGGGTTCGCCGCAGTGGAGGAACGCGCCGAGGCCATCGAGCAGGCAGGCTTGTTCGCCGGCTCAGACTGGGCGCAGCCGAACACGCTGGTGCCGTCCCTGACCAGCACTTCGCTGACCAGCCCGGACCCCAACATCGTGGTGATTGAGGCGATCAGCGAACTGCGCCTGCTGGCGGTAGCCGGGGGACAGTACCGACATCCCGTCATCTCGGCAGAACAGGCTCATCACTACCTGTCCCAGGTCCTTGCCACAAACCTGACCCTGCTGTTCACACCTCCCGGGGAGGCGCAGCGTGAAACGCAAGGCCGTCTGGCTGGACTGGCTCAAGGCCTGCTTGGGCACATGGCCGCCAGAATCGGCTTCGAGGACATCGTCGACCAGTTGATCGAAGAGATCTGGCGGATCGTGCAGCAGCGTCCCATCCAGACCGAACCGGTACGGCAGATGATCACCCAAATCGCCATTTGCCAGGCCAACCCTTCCATCGACCTGGCCGGCAGCGGGCAGGGGGCCGATCGTCTCATCAGCAGCCTGTTCGGCCCCACCCAGGCCAGCCGCGAAGACCCTGGGCTGGAAATCTACCTGCAGCGACTGGGGAGCATGGACACCGGTGCGCTGCAGCTCGAAGCCGGCGGCTGCGCGCGCGCCATGCATGACACCGGGCTGGTCTCGGCCTACCACGCGGAATTGATCCGGCACCTGCTGGACCACGGCGACCATCTGCTGGCAGAAGCGCTGGGGCTGTCTTCGACCGGGCGTGACTGTCTGCTCTGCTATCGTGACCTCGTTCACAGCCTGATTCAGGCCGCAGTGACCCCGCATACGCCCCAAGCCGTCTATGGCCTGGCGCTGATGCTGGAACGGGGGATTCTGTACCAGCAACCACTGGCCCCGGCGCTGTGGCGACAGCTGAACCTGCGTTTGTGCGCGGAAGCCCGGCAACGGCTGAGCATCAGTTTCGGCGAAAGCGTGGATCCCGACGTGCGCTTGCTGCAGGGCGTGTTGTGCATACTGGGCCAGCCGCTGGGCGTTGGCCAGGGGAACAACCCCACCTGCCAGTCTGCCCGGGCCCTGTCGATGTGGGCCTATAACGATCCAGACTACCTCTTGCAGATGGTGGCCTGGGCCGCGCGAGATCATGAAATCATCATGCATTTCGAGGGCAAACCGGTGTCATCGCGTGAGAGCGGGGCGGGGCTGGCTCCTGCCGCGCCACTGGATCTCGACCCGGTTTCTACCCTGGTGGTTCCACACCTTGACCGAATCTATGCCGAAATGGGGCGATTGTGTATTGGCCGCAGCGGCGATCCGCATCGCTGGGTCAATCCGGAATTTCACGGCTGGTGGGCAGGTCGGGGCTTTCGCATCAATGTCGATGTTGCGTCCGGACAGGTCGCCGATCTCGGTGAATTCCTGCGTCACTTCTACGCCAGCTACCATCCCTACTACAACGGCAACCAGCCTCTGATCCACCCCCAGCCGGCCGGGATTG
Organism: Gammaproteobacteria bacterium; assembly: GCA_003565625.1. GTDB lineage: Bacteria > Pseudomonadota > Gammaproteobacteria > Xanthomonadales > Wenzhouxiangellaceae > Wenzhouxiangella. Next base: position 5,773 of record PXBD01000064.1, on the reverse strand, counting down.
CAATCACCGACAGTTCGGCGCGCTTTATCGGCTGGCATGCAATCACCATTCTGCGCGTGACGCTGGACCCACAGCAGTTGATGCGGGTGTTCTTCTACAACCCGAACAATGACAGCGGCCAGGACTGGGGCAACAACGTCGTGGTGAGCACCGCCGGCAATGGTGAGCGCTATGGAGAGTCGTCACTGCCGTTCGAGCAGTTCGCCTCGCGCTTGTACATCTTTCATTACGATCCGCTGGAGCACGGCGAGCTGGCAAGCGTCAGCGCCGAGGAGCTAGAGCGTGTGGCCGAACACATGAAATCCAGCTGGGCCGAGGCGCGCTGGACAGCAGCCGCCACGGCCGACCTTCAAGACAGTATTACCTGATTCCTGCATTTGCCCAACAGATCCTTCGGGGTTGTAAAACACAGCAGACGGCCCGGCTTCTTATCCCCATCGTTCCAGTTGTCGGCCGGTAGCTCAAGGTGCACAAAGGCGCAGGTTGGCAGGTGACCCGGCGCGTCGGGCAACAGGTGGTCGACCAGATCTTCGAAGGCGGGGTTGTGGCCGACCAGGGTGATGCGGTCCTCGTCACGTTGCCCAAGCCAATCCAGCAGGTCGCGGTAGTCGAAGGTGTACAGGCGCGAATCAAACTCGACGCGCGGCTGCACCGCACCGGCCAGCAAACCCTCCACGGTCAGGCGGGCACGCCGGGCGGTGCTGCAGAACACCGGCCCGTCGAGGGCACCCTGGGCCTGAACCACATCCCGCATGAGTTCGAGCTGTCCCCGCCCGCGGCCGTTGAGCGGACGATCGTGGTCGCGCAGGCCACGGTGCTTCCAGCTGGACTTGGCGTGCCGAATCAGAAACAGCCGTTTCATCATCACTCCAGCGCCAGCGCCATCGTTACCCGGCTCACCTCGCCCATCAAACCGATGGTTGTCATGACTGACTCGAGCCCACCGGACGACCTACAGCACCGGCGCCTATCCAGTCCTCACGATCCAGATCAGGCTTTTCCGTACGGAAGCGCGCGTAGAGTTCGATAGCGCGCTTGTCTTCGAGGATATCCACCCGAACTCCCCTGGCGCGCAGCAGCGGTTCCGTGCCCGAAGCGTTGGTGACATCACCCACCACCACGCGCGCGAACCCGCGCATGTGAACCAGCGCGGCACAGATCTCGCAGGGGCTCAGAGAGGTGAACAAGGTAGTCCGGCCAAAGTCGATTCGCCCGGCATCGCGAATGGCGGCCGTTTCGCCGTGGTTGTAGGGATGATTCTCCTGCACCAGAGTGTTGTGGCCTTTGCCAACTATTCGGCCGCTTTCGTTATCGACGATGACCGCGCCGATCGGGCAACCGCCTTCGTCATAACTTTTTTGCGCCAACAACGCGGCAATTCGCATGAAGTCGGCATCACTCAAGCGCCGACTGAAGTCATCGCCCATCAGCACCGGCAGGCTTGCAGTCGGCATGTGCGCAATCACCGCAAGGACGGGTTCGGCAATGACTGTCTGGTTGTTGAATAGCGTTGTCACTCGATTACCTCCCCAGTGCACCTCGGCGCAACCACTCGTGGACGAAGGCCAGCTTGCGGTAGGCCGCGCTAGTGACCACGAATGGATAAAGATCCGACAACCCCATAGAGCGGTTGACATGATTGATACCGATAGCCAGCGTAGCGGAAACGTGAATCAACCGTGCGGCATCCGTTTCTGCGTAGGCGTCCCAGCCGGATTCAGGCAAGACCGGTGCGTGCAGGTCAGCAGCAGCAAAGCTGTCGGCAATATCGGTCAGGTGCAACAGGTTGGCCGCTGTCTCGGCCCAGTCTTCGTGCGGATGGGCCGAGGCATAGCTGGTCAGGTAATGATCGCGCCAGTTTGGCGGCGGGCCGTCATTGTAGTGGCGTTGCAATGCCGCCTGATAGTCGGTCCGTTCATCACCGAACAGGGCGCGAAATGCTTCGAGAAAATCGGCACGCAGGCTCAGGCGCCACCACAGCATGTGGGCTATTTCGTGGCGCATGTGGCCGATCATGGTGCGGTAGGGCTCGTCCAGCGCTTGCCGCCGGGTGGTCCTGACCACCTCGTCGGCCTCGGCCACGCTGATCGTCACCACGCCCTCGATATGCCCCATGGACACCGGGGTCGGACCTTCAGCGAGCATGTGGAAAACCGGGCGGGTGCCGCGGTCTTCCGGCCGGAACCAACTCCAGCGGCCCAGATTGTCCAGCACCCAGCGTTTGGCCGCCTCGGTCAGCGCCCAGTTCGGCATGGCATTGAATATCGAGCGGTCCGGCGCCAGCGCCGTCATCGCACAAGACCGGCAAAATGCACCAGGCTCCGGCGCGATCCAGTTGCAGCCGATGACCTCGCGGTTGGCGCAGTAGGGTGGCGAGGCAACGAAGGTTCGCGCCTGCGGATCGTAGCCCACCGGCGTGCCGTCGGCCGTGGCCAGGTTGTCGAACCAGAGCGTGCCTGGGCCGACCGGATTGGTAAATACGCGCATGGATCATTCGTCCTTGATTACTGCCTTACAGTATGCGCCCTGAGGAATTCTACGGCAGGCGAAATCAACCGCCAGCGGCATGGCAAGTTGATTGGACATCAGTAGCAAATCCGCCTACCGCAACGGTTCCTGCGCACACCCAGCGGCAGCCGCGGGGCCATCCGCGCTGCCGCAGACCCTGGGGCTTGCGGTTGAAGAGGCAGACATCGTCGCCCGTCGGGTCGAGGGCGACATTGATGACGCTGAACTGCAGTCGACGGAGATCGACATCTTCTACCCGGGCCAGGTAACCTACCGGTTCCTGCACGACGATTTCCATCCGGGCAAACCGTCAATCCAAGAAACGGAACTTGGCGTACGCGACCAGCACGATCTTGAGACCCTGCCGGGATTCAAATCTGATAGCACGTTTCACCCATGCCGGGAATCTCCACTAGCCAACGAACAAGCGTCATGCTTCGCCGGAAACGAATCATGGTAGCTTTTGCCTATCAGTCCCGAAAACCTGGCTATTGCCGAGTTCGTTCTAGCCCGTGACGTTTGGACCACGCGGAGCAGGTTCGCCCTGTCCGGTGGAGCGCGAAGCGCGGAACGAACTTGAGCGATTTGTTATGCGATTAGTCAGACTTTCATAGCCAGCGCCGTACCGAACTCTGATAGCCCGTATAGGTGTTGGGAAACAGCTGTTGTAGACATGCCTCTTCCTTCGGCACAACATGAAACTGAATGACAAGAAAAGCCAATGGCATTGATATCAGAAGCCACAGCACGTTGAAAGTCACCGCGAGTCCGACGAGCATTATCATGAGCCCAAGGTACACAGGATTCCTTGAGAGCCGGAACGGACCTGTAGTGATAAGAGCGGACGTGATCCCTCGATTGTCATGAGAAGTTCTGTGACGAGCGAACTGTCGCTCCGACAATGCAAGAATGGCCATTCCCAAGCCAACGATAACCCACCCAAATATTGACCCTGCCTCTGGTGGCATGAACCCCAGTGGCACAATTCGATGCAGCCCTAGCCCGGCCAAAAGTGACAGCAGAAACCATACCCATGGAGGGATGCGAACGATACATTCCTGTGGAATCTGCTGGACGGTATCACTGGTTTTTTCTCTTTTCATTATGATGCTCCTTGGGTTTGAAAGTGTTGTTACATAACGTTTGAGCCAAGCGGCTCGGCGTTAGCCGCGTCCGGCGGAGGGCCGAAGGGCCGGAGCGAACTTGAGCGATTTGTTATACGCCCAACTCCCTAAGAATACCCTCAACGTCTCGAAGGTCCGGAAAGGCCACGTGGTGGCTCACACCGCCCCCAATCGCTATAAAATCGTAGCCAAGTTCTGCCGCAGCCCTTTTGTCCCAGATCGCATCACCGAAGTATGTTCGTCGCGTCACCGGTCCGTATGTTACTCGTGACTCCGCTAGACGCATGATTTCGGTACGACTCATAGCATCAGAGCTAGTCGCAATAGCCAGGCTGCTGGGCTCGAGACCGATAGAGCGGAGTTTCAATGCAGCGGTTTCAGCCCAGCCGCCTGTCGCAACGCAAACCCCTATCATCGGCGTGTTTTGCAGTACCTCTACTAACGCGACGGCCCCCGGCACTTCCCGTATCAGTTGCGGATTCTCCGCGACGTACCGCGTGGTGCGGTTGAGAAAGTCAATTCGGACCTCTCGAGCCAAACGAACTCTCTCGGTATCTGGAAAATCCCCAAGGAGCTCAGCGAGAATCCCACTATCCGACACATTATTGTACCGAGAGATATCGGTGTGAAGCTCCACTCCCAAAGCGGCCCGGATCGCCTCCTCGTATAGCTCTCCGTCGAAGCTCGCTGACTGTACAAGCGTCCCGTCTATGTCAAAACATACGACATGCATACTGTGTTTTTGAGCGTATAACATCTATGCTAAGCGGCGCGGACACAGACCCAGCCCGGCTTATCCGGCCCGGAAGTTACCCCACGTCCGCTTGAGCATTTTGTTGGGCTGCGATGCCCGCATGTAACTGGATGCCCAGGGCTCGAGTGACCTTCAAGATTGTGTCGAACTCAGGAGATCGTTCACCGGATAAAGCTTTATACAAACTTTCCCGGGAAAGGCCCGCATCTCGGGCAACCTGGGTCATGCCTTTGGCTCGGGCAATATCGCCAAGTGCTTTGGCAATAAAGGCAGCATCTGCTTCAGGATCCTCGAAACAGGCCTCCAGATAGGCCTCTATTTCTTCGTCCGTGCGAAGATACTCAGCTACATCAAATTCAGAGGTTCGAGTCTTGCTCATTGTTGGTTACAACTCCTGAGCCAATGCAATGGCCCGTTTGATATCACGACTCTGAGATTTTTTGGTGCCACCAGCCAGAAGAATGACTACAGAATTTCCCCGGCGAGTGAGGTAAACCCGGTAGCCAGGACCATAATCAATTCTCAGCTCAGAAACACTATCGCCAACAGGCTTCCAGTCGCCAAAGTTCCGGAGAGAAAGCCGCCGGAGCCGCAGAAGGATTCGGGCTTTGGCTCGAGCATCTCGCAGCCCGTCCAGCCACTTGGCAAAAACCTCAGTTTTCCGTACCCTCACCACAAACTTAGTGTAGCCCTGTGGCTACAGCCTGTCAACGCGACAACTTTGAAGCCCAACGTTTTGGTTGACCGGCGCGGGCGAAGCCCGCGTCCTAGTTGAACCGGTTGTTATGTGATCGGCGTTGGCTAGGCTGCCACAAGACGTTTGACCTGCAGTTCTTTACGGTGCTGCTCAGCATTCCAAAGATCATACTGGGTTTGTTGGTTTAGCCAACTCTCTGACGTAGTATCAAAAGCAATCGACAACCGAACAGCCATTTCGGGACTGATTCCAGCTCGTCCATTGACGATGGCGCTCAAGGTTTTCCGGCTGACGCCCAAGGCCTTGGCAGCCTCGGTGACAGATAGATCTAGCGGCTCGAGACAAAGCTCTCGAATGATCTCACCGGGATGTGGTGGATTGTGCATAAGCATGGGGCACCTCAATGATAATCGAATGGCACTGATTTAAGCCGCAGCCCTTCGAGGTCGACCGTACATCTTTATGTTTTCGTCTGCTTTTTCTCGCGTGGTCTGTAACCGTGGAAAAGGCTTCGGTCTTCGCTTGACATGCCGGGGCTCAACTCGGCCAGGTCTGTTACCAACCCGGATCTGCGCGATCAGACCGAGCAGGCCTGTTGTGTCTTCCGGTGCATCAGAGACGAACTGCCGTTGACTCCAGGCCACCCAAACCCGGAGGGTATGTTTGAAGCTTAGCTGTCGCGGCAACACG
>PXBD01000017.1 GCA_003565625.1 Gammaproteobacteria bacterium | reverse complement strand
GGTTGTTTTTGAAAATATGCCGACTGCTTTTTTTAAGATATCACGCTCCGTCTCCACCTCGCGCAGCTTCCTTCGCAAAGCTGAAAGCTCCGTCAAGTGCCCTTTACCCGGAAAAGCTTTATCTCCATCATTACTATACTTCCTTTTCCAATTGTAAAGCTGGTTGGGGTGGATGCAAAGGCCTCTTGCTACTTCTGACGCCTTGTGTCCTCCTTCTGTGATCATCTTCACCGCCGACAACTTAAAATCCCGATCAAACCTCTTCTTTTTACCTCTTTGCCCTTCCATTGGACACCTCCGAGTTTAGAGCTAGTATTATCCTAATACTAACTCTTCGTTATGTCCACTTTTTCGGGGGAAGATCAGAGTCCCGTACGGGACTCTCGCAAAAGAAAGGATACCCTTATGAAGAATCATACCCCAGATCCATGGACATTACCAGAAAAATTGATTGAAACGCCCTTGGACGAGATAGCCCGCCAGGGAGCACGCAAATTGATCCAGCAAGCGCTTGAGGTAGAGGTGGAGCTTCACTTGGAAAAATTCCAGTACATACTCGACGAAAATGGCAACAGGAAGGTAGTACGTAACGGCCATGCCAATGGCCGGGATATTATCACAGGCGCCGGGAAGGTTAGGATAAGGTCACCGCGGGTTGATGATAGAGTCCTGGAAAGACATGGTGAGAAACGATTTTCAAGCGCTATAGTCCCGAGATATTTACGGCGCACGAGAAATATTGATGAACTGATTCCGGTGCTTTATCTCAAGGGCATCTCAACCGGTGATTTCAGCGAAGCCCTGGAAAGCATACTTGGCAAAGAGGTCGTAGGGTTATCCGCTCAGAATGTAGTACGCCTTAAAAAAGTATGGGAAGAAGAATATACCGGATGGATGAAACGGGATTTATCCGGAGAAGAATACGTTTACTGGTGGGCGGACGGCATACATTTTAATGTCCGCCTTGACAGTGACCGGCAGTGCATGCTGGTAATAGTGGGTGCTAAGCCGGATGGCAAAAAGGAAGTGGTGGCGGTAATAGACGGATTCCGGGAATCCAAGGAGAGCTGGCAATCATTGTTGCGGGATCTGAAGCGTCGGGGGCTTAAGAATGGTCCTAAGCTGGCGATAGGTGACGGAGCTTTAGGATTCTGGTCGGCAATAGACGAAGAATACCCGCTAACAAAACAGCAGATTTGCTGGGTACATAAAACGGCGAATGTCCTGGATAAGCTGCCTAAAAGCCTGCAAACCCGGGCAAAGAAACAAATTCACGAAATATATCTTGCGCCTACAAAGCAAGACGCGAACATCGCGTTTGATATATTCATTGAAGACTATGAAGCCAAGTACCCTAAAGCAGTAGAGAGTTTGCGTAAAAATCGGGATAGACTTATGGAGTTTTATAATTATCCTGCGGAACAATGGGTACATATCAGAAGTACGAATGTAATAGAATCAACCTTCGCTACAGTCAGGCTAAGAACTGTCAGAACGAAAGGCTGTGGGAGCCGCATGGCTACCCTGACTATGGTTTATAAGCTTAGCAAATCAGCGGAAAAACGATGGACGAAACTGCGCGGCAAGAAAAAAATCAGGCAGGTATGGGAAGGTGTAATTTTTGAAAATGGCATTATGGCCGATACGAAAAACAGGAAACTAGTGACGGTATAAAGTGGCTGGAAGGATGCTCTTGAAAATATTCAGTCCACAACATTTGACAATATCTCTCCTTATCTTTGAATCAACTATCGCGCCCGCATAAATCTTACATTTTCATATCTCGAACTTCTTTGCTGTTGCAGGTATTTTCATAATAAAACCTCCCATTATTTTATAGCCTCAAGAAATTCGGAGATACCTTCAAGTTGACCAAATAAAATATTTGATAATTCAACTACCTCCTGGTCCTTAAATAAATCTTGGAATTCTTTGTTATCAGCCATTATTTTCCATCGGCTCATAAGCTCAGGCACTGTAAGCATTGGTTGTTTGAGTTGCTTGAAAAACAATGGGAGCTTCCGGATATATTTAAAATTAAAAACCTTTTTCCAATGCTTACGTATTGGCCTAACAACAGAAAAACTTTTTGTGGTTTCAAACGAACTTCCGCCACCATAATCAGACACGGAGAATAAATCAAAATCTTTCCAAACACCCATAAGACGTTTTGAAATCTCTTGTCTGTAGGTTTTGGAAATTAACCACCGGTTGAAAGAAATAATAAAATCATGGTTATCGGGCTTGGTGGAGAGCTTTACTGCCTTTCTGGCAATTTCCTTCCAGTTTTCTTTGATAAAATTCATGTCATCTGCACCGCCACACGCACCCCTGGCATCCAACAGTTTCATGCGACTAGCAAAACAGTTGTAAGGATCGCGAATTACTCCTATGTCAAAGGATGACCTGCATGGTAAGGTAAAACATCGCCTATTAGCTTGCAATTTGCTATCAAAAACAGCGTGAAGCAAGCTAATGTCGTTTTCCTGTAATAACTTTCTATCTTCGAATGAAAAAAATAACAGATGCTTGTGGGTATTTCGAAGGGCTTCAATGTCAGTAACATCTTTTATGTTTACTATTTCTCTGCGGCAACTGTTTATATAAGGATCATCAGCTAGCGGTGAAATATTGTTAAGAAAACATATTTTTTTACCACCATATTGCTCCATTATCCAATTGATCAAGGCATGATTTCCGCTTCTCATTATTCCATAAAAACGAATTTCAATATTATTTACAAAACCTGTGGATTCTAAATTATTAGATTTCTCTTTCTTCACTTACGTTCGGCTCCCTTTAAAATAATTTCTCTAACTCATTATAAAACAAATAGTTAATCTCTATCATACCATACCCTAAGCAGTGTATAATCCGAGTGTAGCAATTTATCCATCTGGCAGCCAAAAGTCCGAAGGTATATCTTCGGACTTTTGGCTGCCATG
>PXBD01000041.1 GCA_003565625.1 Gammaproteobacteria bacterium | reverse complement strand
GTCGAGGGTTTCGAGCCGGACGTACTGGCCGGTCTGACGCGGCCGCTGGCAGCGCTGTCAGTCGAATTCGTGCAGGGCGCGCTCGGCCAGGCGCGGGCCTGTGTGGACCGGCTTGAACAGCTTGCGCCCTATCGCTACCAGGTTGTGGCCGGTGAACAGCGCCGGTTTTTTCTGCCCGACTGGATGGGCGCCGAGGCGATTCGGGCCTGGCTCATCGCCGGTGCCGGCGGGCTGGCCTCGGGTGATCTGTACGCGCGTCGGGCAAGCCGCTGAGCTGGCCGCATAGGGGTGTTCAAGGCGCCTCGCGCCAGCTTGCCGGTACCTGCCATTGCGCCAGCCAGGCGCGGACGTCGCCGGCCGGCATGGGCCGGGCGATGCCGTAACCCTGTCCGGTCTGGCAGCCCAGTTCGATCAGACGCCGGCCGTGTTGCTCGGTCTCGACGCCCTCGGCGATTACCTTTCGCTGTAGCTTTTCAGCCAGGGTGACGATCCCGCCGATAATGGCTTCGTGCTCGGAATCGATCAGTAGATCACGCACGAAACTCTGGTCGATTTTGATCGTGCTGACCGGCAAACGTTTGACAAAGGTCAGCGAAGAGTACCCGGTACCGTAGTCGTCGAGCGAGACCGATATACCCATTTGCTGGAATCGGCCGATCAGGTCAGCCACCTGCTCGATGTCTTCCATGGCGCTGGTCTCGAGCATTTCCAGTTCCAGCTGGTGTGGCCGGACCCCGGGGTGGGCCGCCAGCTGACCGGCCAGGCGTTCGGCAAAGTCCGGGTCAAGCAGCTGCTGGCCATCGACATTGACGCTGATGCAGGTTTCGAACCCGTCGTCGTTCCATTGCGCCAGCTGTTTCAATGCTCTCTCGATGACCCAGTCTCCGACATCGACCGCCAGCGGCTGGTTGGTCAGTGCCGGAATGAACTCGCCCGGCGGGACCAGGCCCTGTTCAGGGTGCTGCCAGCGAATCAGGGCTTCGAATCCCAGCACATCGCCGCTGCGCAGGTGCACCTTGGGCTGGTAATGCAGTATGAACTGGTCGCGATCCAGTCCGGCCCGAATCGCATCCAGTCGCTCGTAGCGCTGGCGCAGGTTCTGCTCGCGGTCCTTGTCGAACAACTCCAGCCGGTTTTTGCCCTTCAGCTTGGCTTCGTACAAGGCCTGGAAGGCCTGGCGGACCAGTTGTTCCTCGTCTTCGCGTTCAGTGGTCGACAGCAGCGTCAGCCCGGCGCTGGCGGTCAGCCGGACCCGACCGCTATCGAGCACGATCGGCCGGCCCAGTTGCCGAATCAGGCGGCGGATGCGGTCACCTGCGTTTTCGGCGCCGGAGATGGACAGAACCAGCACGAATTCATCTCCGCCGATGCGGGTCACGATGGTGTCCGGCGCCGCCATGTCGCTGATGCGGCGCGCTGTTTCAAGGATGATCTGGTCGCCGCCTTCGCGCCCGAAGCGCAGGTTGGCCACGCCCAGTCCATCCAGATCGATATAGGCCACCGCCAGTCGCGAGTCGGTCTGATCGGCGTTCCCGGCGTTCCGGATCGCTTCGGTCAGCTGTTCGGCCAGACCGATCCGGTTGGGCAGTCCGGTCAGCGGATCGAGCCGGGCCAGGCGCTCGCGCTCGAGCTGCCTTGTTTTCTGGGCGCTGACGTCGACGTCGATGCCGGCCACCAGGCGCGGTCCACCCTGGTCATCGTATTCGATGGTTCGTCCACTGGTGCGCAACCAGACCCAGTGTCCGTCGCGATGCCGGATGCGATACTCGACCTGGTGGACTGGCTGCTGGCCCTGCACGTGCCGGCGCAGCGAGTCGCGCACCCGTTCCAGGTCGTCGGGGTGAACCAGCCCTTCCCAGGTCTCGATACCGACCGGATCCAGTTCTTCAGGCCGGTAACCCAGTAGTTCCGCCCAGGCCCGGTCGGCATTGAGGGTGCGGTGTTCGGCATTCCATTCCCAGGAGCCGGCGCGGGCGGCATCCAGCGCGTTGCGCAGGCGCCGCCGTTCGGTTCGCAGGGCCTGCTCGACGCGCACCTGGTCGGTAATATCCTGAATCGAGCCGGTGGCGGCGACGACGGCACCATGGTCGTCATGTTCGAACTCGATCCACTCCTTGACCCAGCACACTTCGTCGCCGGCCAGCACCCGGTAGCTGAGGTTGTAGTCGTCGCCGCGCCCGCTGGCCAGCGCCTGTTCCCAGGCCGCCATCAGCCGCTTGCGGTCATCGGGATGGACCTGCTGGAGCAGCCGCTCCAGCGTCACCGGGCCGCCCTGGGTGAGGCCCATCAGGCGCCAGCTATCATCGAACCAGTGCAGTTCGTTGGAGTCCAGGTCGATGGTCCAGCTGCCTACGCGGGCCATGCGCTGAGCCCGGGTCAGGTGGGCCGTGCGTTCGCGGACCTGGGTCTCGAGATTGCTGCGCTGCTGTTCCAGCCGGCGCCGGGCATCCAGCAACTCCAGTTGAGTCCGGGTTCGGGCCAGGATTTCGGCGCGCTCGAATGGCTTGGTGATGTAGTCGACACCGCCGGCAGCGAAGGCTTCCACCTTGGGGTCGACCTCGCCGAGCGCGCTGATGAAAAGCACCGGAATATGGGCCAGGTGGGGGTCTGCCTTGAGTTCGCGGCAGACTTCGAAGCCGTCCATTTCGGGCATCATGATGTCGAGCAGGATCAGGTCCGGCGCTTGCGCGCGGGCTGCTTCCAGGGCCATTGGGCCGCGCGGGAACTGCACCACCCGGTAGCCCTCACCGCGGAGCAAGTCGCCCAGCAGCGTCAGGTTCGCCACCGTGTCGTCGACCACCATGATGGTCGGGGCCGTGGCAAGCGCTTCAGTCACCGGTCTTGCGATCCGATGCCAGCAGTTCAAGCAGGGCCTGATATTCGAACCGGGCCGCCAGCGCTTCGATGCGCGTGGCCGCGGCCGCATCGTGCGCGCGGATGACCTCGATCTGGTTGGCGACTTCCGCCATGTCGCCGGCGCGCACGGCCGCTGCCAG
>PXBD01000082.1 GCA_003565625.1 Gammaproteobacteria bacterium | reverse complement strand
GTGCGCCTTGCTATCGAACAGTATGATCCAGCCACTTGACTGTATTGACAAGCTCTAGTTAGTGTCTGTCCTTAAAGTCCATTCTCGGCGTTGCACTTGTTCTATTGTGAGTCATCCCGCCGCGGCGGGACTCCTTGCTTTTCAAACCTGCGTGCCTTGATAATGAACTTTCTGGTTCAGACACTTGAGTTTATTGACAGACTCTAATTATGGCTTTCTATGATCAGCTATTACAAATATGCCGACATCTCACTTCGGAAAATCCGACCCGAGGGACGTAAATGTATTTCTATTTCTTTACCACAATTCCCGAGGCGGTTGCCGTTCTCACCACATAAAAGCCCGCTGCCAATCCCGAGAGGTCTATTTCCTTTTCGTCCGCCGCATTTGTGCGGATCCTTGATTTTGATGTGATGTCTCTTCCCTGTGCGTTGATCACGGCTACAAATTCAAGTTCGGCGGGAGCGCCGCTGACCACCACCCTGTCGCGGGTCGGATTGGGATAAAACGCAATTTCTTGTGGACCAGTCGTAGTAAAGTCGGCTGAAAGGGCACCGTCGCAAACGGCTTCACTCGGCGCGTCGCCGGCGATGGTCCATCCCTGCTCTGTAATGAGGGATTCTCTGGCATCGGCGGCATTGGTGCCGTACTCCAATCCTTCAGCGCCCAAAGTTCTTCCCGTCACATCGGGGTTGTTCTCGAGCCAGCCGATCAGCGTCGCGGAGTAGTTGTCACAATCCAACCCCGACTGCTGCAGGGCGCGGGTCAAAACCACCTCAGGGTGAAGCATCCAGCTTCCGAGATTCTGATTGAAAGCGGTAGCATCTCTGAACATATCCCACATTTCTTCTACGCTTGACACGTCCCAACTTCCGAGATCCTGATTGAAGACTGCGGCTTCCCTGAACATATCATTCATATACTGCACGTTCGACACATCCCAGTTTCCGATATCGTGGTTAAATGCTGTGGCACCTTCAAACATGGATTCCATGTCAACGGCGCTCGACACATTCCAATCGCCGATGTCTTGGTTAAAAGCCGTGGCATTGTCAAACATGTCTTTAAAGATTTCTACGCTTGATACATTCCAGCCCCCGATGTCCTGATTGAAGACATCGTTATTTCCGAACATGTCTTCCATGTCGGTCACCGCAGATACATCCCAACCGCCGATGTCCTGGTTGAATGATTGGGCATTGTTAAACATGTCGGTCATTCTCACTACGGAGGAAACATCCCAATTCCCGATGTCCTGATTAAAAGCAACCGTCAACCTGAATGCGTGTCGCATATCGGTGACATTCGACATGTCCCAACCGCCAATGTCCTGATTAAAAGCCTCAGTTGCCATGAACAGCCTGTCCATGTCCGTCAAACTCGACAAAACCCAACCGGAGATGTCTTGGTTAAACACCAAAGCTTCCCGAAACATCGAGGACATGTCTTGGACACTTGACACATCCCAACCTCCGATATCGCGGTCAAATGATTCAGCCCTGTAAAACATGTCGCTCATTTCGGTGACATTCCCCACGTTCCAACCGGTGATGTCGCCGTTGAAATCAAACGCGTTTCTGAACATGGCTTGCATCGTCGTGACTGCCGATACATCCCAGTCTCCCAAATCCTGATTAAAACTGTTGGCGTTGGAAAACACAAAGTTCATCTCAGTCACATTTGAAACGTCCCAGCTGTTGATATCTGAATTGAAAGAAGATGCATTGCTAAACATGCCTGTCATATCGGTGACGTTCGACAGGTTGGGAGCGTCATTCGCGGATATGTTCACGTTGCTGCACCCCCAGAAAGTATTGTGCATATTTGTCCATGCCACGGCACCCCACTGCACCACATCCGTAAGTTGATCGCTGTCTGAATCAAAGGCCATAAAAAAGCGATGGAGGTTCCCCGGGGCCATTTCAATTGTGACCACATCACCCGCCTCGATTTCTAAATCGGATATCACCGCAGTCTGCGCCGATGAAAGCTCGAAACTGCCGCTGCCGCTGTTTCCGGATTGTGCGGCATTCCATGTATATGCCACCGACCCATCGGTAAGTGCATTGAAAGCAATTTCCGTCGCAGGTTCATCGAAGGTCCATTCTGTGATGAAATTTTGCCCGATCGCTTGCTGCGCGAACAGTGCGCCAATTCCGAGCATCAGGGCAAATCGCAGCGGTATCATTGAGGCTCCGTCCGCTCTATTCTTGGTTCTAACTTTTAGTAAAATTCCGGTTGATTTGAGTAGAGGTGTGATCATGGCTATAGGTTTTTTCGCACGGATATTGATTTTTATCCGAATTTTTAAGGCCATGAAGGTCATAAAATTAAACGTCCCTACCAAATCACCTTCAAATCCAACACTTTCGAAGCGGGCGCAAGGAAAAGATTCTCAGAGCGCTTTTCGCCAGCGGAGGTTCATGTCTACGATGTTTTGAATCGAGATGGCCTGCGGGCACACGACTTCACAAGCACCGGTAAATGAGCAGGCGCCAAAACCTTCGGCATCCATTTGGGCCACCATGTTTTTCACCCTTTGCTCCGCTTCGGGGAGACCTTGAGGCAACATGGAGAGATGGCTGATCTTGGCGGCGGTAAAGAGGGATGCGCTCGCATTCTTGCACGCGGCCACGCAGGCGCCGCACCCGATGCAGGCAGCGGCATCAAAGGCCTGCTCGGCGAGGTCGTGCTTGATCAAGGTGCTGTTGGCCTCCGATGCCTGGCCCGTATTCACGCCGATATAGCCTCCCGCCGCTATGATGCGATCGAAAGCAGAGCGGTCGATCACGAGGTCCTTTTTTACCGGAAAGGAACCCGCACGGAAGGGTTCGAGGTAGAGGCGGTCTCCGTCGCGAAAACTCCGCAAGTGGGTTTGGCAGGAGGTGGTGCGCCGCTCGGGGCTGTGAATGTCGCCGTTGATCACAAAACCGCACTGCCCGCAAATGCCCTCGCGGCAATCGCTCTCGAAGGCCACCGGGTCGCCGCCCGACTTGATGAGT
>PXBD01000013.1 GCA_003565625.1 Gammaproteobacteria bacterium | reverse complement strand
CCAGCGAAGGCGAGCACCGCCAAGCGGTGGATATTGCACCGGGGCAAGCACTGGAGGTGCGCCTGTCCAACCGATGAAAACTTTTTAAAGAGGCCATGAGACGCATGTCTACGTTTTCACCCGCCGCTATCGAAATGGCCGTGAACTCCGATGCGCTGCACCACCGCTTACCATTGTTATTGGCCACCGCCATGGCCGCTGTGGACACCATTTTCACCGCCCAGAGCCAGCTACTGGGAAATGCGAACCAGGGAACTGGACGTCCGCTGCCCACGGACTCAGGAGACCAGCCAGCCGACCAAGGTCATGATTGCACCCGCACCGCCAACCAGACCACCAAAGCGGGCGAAATCGGCGGCGTGGGTAGCGCGGTCGGTTGGCGGACGATCATCCAGCCAGGCAGAAAAACCATACAACACCAGCCCGCCGTCGCGCTGACGAATGCGGCCATGGGCCCAGAGCCGGTCACCGGGCCGAATCGCACGTTCTTCGACGCCCTCTTTTTCCATCACGTGAAATCGCAGCCATCTGCCGATGGCCTGCAGTGCGCCGGGCTTGTCCTCAGAGGACGCCAGGGGCGTCCCGTCGGGTCGATAGCGCCGGTTTTCCACCAGGATCCAGATCTCGGAAATGCGCTTGCTGTCAATGACCAGAGACTGAGCCGGGTTGAGCTCGTCGACCAGCGCGAAACGGCTGTTGTGCTTGCCAATCCGTCGCACGTGGGAAGCGTTGCCGCCGCTGGAACGGAAGAACCCCCGAAACGTCTTGAAAGCACGTAGCCAGACCACAGGGTCGCCGGTGACCGGTGAGGTGTCCGTTTCTTCCAGCTGCCGGACTATCCCGACCACCGAGACATCCTTTGCTTCAACCGCCGTGGCCGGCGTGATCACCTCGCGACCAACGGCACGCTGGCGGTGCGAGAGATGCACCAGGGCAAAGATCAGCCCGAAAAGAGCCAGCGGTACTCCGAGAATCGTCAGCAGCATATTGGGTTCAGTCCCTGTATCCCGAAGAAGAAGAGACCACGGTGGCACTGGCGCACAATGGCGACATCGCGGGATATTATCAATTCCAGCTCTATGGCGAACTGGCAGGCATGTACGTCATAGAAATGGACATCAGCTGCTAAGCAGGCCACAAGACCAGCCCGACAGGCAAACCGCAGCACCCGGTCAATCGCCCGCAGCGCGGACGATCGCCGATGGTTGTGGCAATCACTTCGTTCACCGCTTCTCGGTCAGCCCCAGGGTCAGGATGACCGGGAGGTGGCTGGAATCGATGTCGCCGCGGTCCAGGTAGCCGCGGTTGCGGTTCAGGTAGAGATTGCCGACTTCAAAACCCTGGCCGTGGAAGCTGAAGCGCCACGAGCGGCTGCTGGGGTCTTCGGTCAGCTCCACGTCTTCGAAGCTCTGCTCGAGCGCTTCACCATAGGTCTCCAGCCATTCATCGATACTGCCCGGCAGCGCGACATTCAGGCCGATCTCGGTGCCATGGGCTCCGGACTGGCGTGAATCGTTGCGCAACACGATGTATTCATCAGGCAGCGGGATGGATTCCGGGAAGTACTCCGGCAAACTCGGGCTCGACCCGGTGTTTGCCGTTGTCGTGATCCGGGCAGCCACCCCCTGCTCGGCATCCGGATCATCGCCGCCAGGGCCGCCGCAGGCGGTCAGCACAAAGACCGCGAGGACGGCGCTGACGAAAGCGGGCAGCAAGCAACGGCGCGCAAGATCCCAGATCATCGCAGGCTCGCCTTCAAGTCTTGCTGGGCCGCTTCGACCTCACGCGGATTCATTCCGAGCATTCGGCCCAGCCGGGGCGGATCAGCCTGAACCAACTGGCCGACGTTGCCGATGCCGGCCCGTTCCAGGTTCTGAATCTGGCCCCCGTTGAACGTGTCGGTCGGAAAAAAAATACCGCTCGGAAACTCCCGCAGCGAGGTCTGCGGCTGCAGCTCCATCGGCGCCATGCGCTGGGCAGCACCCGGAGTGCGCAGGGGATCGCCGCGATCGCTGGTTTGCTGGGCAAGGGCCGCGGTGCTGAGCAGCACCCCGGCTGCCAGGGACAAAACGATTCCGTGAATTTTCATGGCCTGTTCTCCATCGTGGAAGTGAAAGAAAGCGCAAATTGCTGAATTCCTGGTCAAGAACTACGCAATCGGGCCAATGGCGAAGACACAGGCCCTGCCCGGCCCCCGATGGTTTCACCGAGCGGCGTTGCCATGCCTACAGGGCCTCCAGCCCGATCCGTGCCGAAGCGCTGAAATGGGCCTGCTCCGCGACTACCACCTCGCCCAGGAAGCGTTGCCATTCCGCGACGGATTCGGGCTCGTCCCGGAACCAGCCGGGCCGCTCCTGCAGGATGCCCGCAAAAGCCTCGGCCTCGAATTGCCGATGCATGGCTTCATGTTCGGCAAAGATGGTCGGCCCGATCAGCCCGGCCATGCCGGCAACGGTGTTGTTGTTGAACTCGGAGATGGCATTGATGTTGCGTCTGAGGTGGGGCTCGAGGTATTCCAGTTCGGCGGCCGGGCTGGCAATCAGCTGGCCGATGACGATCGAGCCCTGTTCGCGGGCCGGACGACGGTCGAGTTGGCGAATGCCGGCGACATTGAGCACGGCGGCAGCCGCCGGGTTGACCGTCCATTGGTCCAGGTGTGCATCCATGGAGGCATGGACGTGCCCGATCACGATTGTGGCCTGCTCCGGCGAGCGCCGGGCGTGGGCCAGCATGGCAGCCGGAATATCGGTGGTTTCGGGGTCGGTGCCCGCCCATAACAGCTCAACGGCCCGCCCGTACAGGTAGTCCGGGTCGCGCGAGGCCAGGGTCGAAAACGTCCGGCTCATGAACTGCTGAACCGCCATCCGGGTCTCGAAGGTCTGCTCCGGGCTGCCGGCCAGGTCGAATACCGGATCCAGTGCCGGGGAAAGATCCAGGTCGCGGCTGGTCTGCACGAAGCGCAGCAGGCGCTGCGATCCGGCAATCCGGTGGTCGGCGCTCGGCCCGTGCTCGACCAGCGTTTGCAGGCTTTCGATGTGCAGTTGATGGACCGCATCCAGAGTCAACGCGCCGCCTTCGTCGCTGTTGGCCGCGTGGATCAGGTTGCGGGAAATGATCGCCAGCGCGTTGATCCTTGCGTCGATGGTTTCCGGGCTGTCGGCCTGCCGGATGGCATCCAGCATGCGCTCCATCGCCCGGTCAGCGCCCATTTGCGCGGCCGCGAAACGCCCGACCAGGTTGGGATCGTCAACAAAGCGGGACTCGTTGATCTCCAGGGCCAGGTCCAGGGCCGCCTCCGAACCGATCGCGACCAGGGTGGCATGCGTAGCGCGTTGGTTCTCGCGTGCCAGCTCGATGTGTTCGCGCAGGTACTCCAGCGCCCCTGGTTCATCGAGGAAATCGAACCCGGCCAGGTGCTCGAGAAAATAGCGCGCCGTTGCCTGGTCGTGGTCGATCGCAAAAAGTCGCTCGGCCAGCGCCTCCCTGGCAGAGACCGGCAGATTGCCGGTCCGGAGCAGCACCCCGCCGTGAGCGGGTGCCGTTTCGGCCAGCGGCAGGACATCGCCGGTGAGGGTTTCATCGGTAACGCCGATGTCCAGGGCCAGTTCGATGAGCCGGCCGTAATTGCGCTCGCGCGCGCTGAAGTCGGGGTCGACCATGCGCTGACGGATGAGCGCGGCGGCCTCCGGTGCCTGCATGGCCGCCAGCGCGGCCAGCGCGCGCAGTGCCAGGGTATCGGCCGCTACCGGTTCCAGGTTGAGTGAGTCGATGTCCTCGATGAGGGCACGAACCGCCGCGCGCGCGGGCAGGCCGTCCACGCCCATGCCCCCGAGGGCGTCGAGCGCGGACAACTGTTGCTGCAGGCTGCGATCTTCCAGGCGCTGGGCGTATTCCAGCGCGGTCCGACCCCGGAACGTCGCTTCGGGATTGTGCTCGGGTGGCGCCTGGCGGGCCATGCGGTCGGGATCATCGGGGTCGGCCGGGCCGCCACAGGCGACCAGCGCAAGCAGCGCGATGGGTGCAAGCAATCGTGTTATCAACTTGCCCGTTTCGTTCATTGGCCGTCTCCATGCTGTGGCGTTTGAAGCGTTCCGGAAGGAACGCAGGTCCGCGACGCGGTCTCCTGATCGAGTAGTACGCGGATTGGGCCTATCAGAAGACATCGGGCACCAGGTTGGTAGGCCGGAAAAAAAGATTGCCGATTTTCTTCCCGGAGATCGCCACGGCGAGTATCGTTACGGGTTGAATCCCAAAAACGATGGAACAGGAATGCTGCAGGTTCAAGGCGTCTACACTGCCCTGGTCACGCCCCTGGACGAGGCCGGCGAGATCAATTACGAAGTCCTTGGTGAGATCATCGAGCGCCAGGTGGCTGC
This sequence comes from Gammaproteobacteria bacterium, assembly GCA_003565625.1. Lineage (GTDB taxonomy): Bacteria > Pseudomonadota > Gammaproteobacteria > Xanthomonadales > Wenzhouxiangellaceae > Wenzhouxiangella. The sequence continues at coordinate 36,767 of PXBD01000013.1, read as the reverse complement.
CGGGGTCACCGGGGTGATGCCGATGGGGACCACCGGCGAATCACCGACCATGTTCAACGCCGAGCATGACGGGGTCATTCGCTACACGGTAGAAAAAGCGGCCGGGCGGATACAGGTCTGGGCCGGGACCGGGTCGAACAACACCCAGCAGGCCATCCGGACCACGCTAGAGGCGCAGAAATCCGGCGCCGACGGCGCCCTGATCGTCACGCCCTACTACAACAAGCCCAGCCAGACCGGGCTGGTGCGTTATTTCACCGACATCAGCCAGGCCTGCGATCTGCCGATCATGGTCTACAACATCAAGGGCCGCACCGCAGTCAACGTCGAGAACGAAACCCTGGCCGAAATCGCCAACATCCCCTCCGTGGTCGCGGTCAAGGAAGCCTCCGGCGATCTCGGCCAGATGGCCGAAGTGCTGCAGCGCATCGCCCGCGCTGCTGACCAGCCCTTCTACGTGGTTTCCGGCGACGATGCCCTGACCCTGCCGCTGATGGCCATCGGCGGCCATGGGGTGGTCTCGGTGGCGTCCAACCTGGTGCCGGAACGAATGGTGGCGATGGTCAACGCCGCTCGCTCCGGCGACTTTGCCGCCGCCCGCGAAATCTACTTCGAGCTGCTGCCGGTCTTCCAGGCGACGTTCATCGAAACCAACCCGGTGCCGATCAAGGCGGCCATGAACCTGTGCAGCATACCGGTGGGCGGCGTGCGCAGCCCACTGGCGCCCCTGAGCCCGGCCAGCCAGCAGCGTCTGGAGCGGGTGCTGCGCGAGACCGGCCTCGTCAACTGACCGTTTTTCAGTCCTCCAGCGCCGCCTGGGCCGCGGCCAGGCGGGCGATCGGTACCCGCGGTGCCGAGCAGGACACGTAATCCAGCCCGATGCTGTGGCAGAAGCGGATGGACTCCGGGTGACCGCCGTGCTCGCCGCAGATGCCGACGTGCAGGTCAGGCCGGGTAGACCGGCCCCATTCCACCGAAAGCGACATCAGTCGACCGGCGCCCTTGATATCGAGCACCTCGAACGGGTTGTCCCGGAGGATGCCGCGCTCGTTGTACATCGGCAGAAACTTGTTCTCGGCATCCTCGCGCGAGAACGAAAACACCGCCTGGGTCAGATCGTTGGTGCCAAACGAGAAGAACTCGGCCACCTCGGCCATGCTCTCGGCGCGCAGGCAGGCCCGAACGACCTCGATCATCGACCCGAAGCGGCACGGCACTTCGATGCCGTGCTCGGCTTCCACCTCGGCCCGTACCTCTTCGAGCTGGGTCCGAACCAGCATCAGCTCCTGGACCGTGCAGACCTGCGGCACCATGATCTCGGGGTCGATTTCCACGCCATCCTTGAGGCACTCCACGACCGCCTCCAGCACCGCCCGAACCTGCATGCGGTAGATCTCCGGAAAAGTGATGCCCAACCTCACGCCGCGGTGGCCGAGCATGGGATTGACCTCATGCAGGGCACGCACCTTGGCCAGCACCAGTTCCTTGCGAGCCAACGCGGCGTCCAGAAGCCGCGTACTGCCCAGTTCCTGAAGACCGGACGAAACGGAAGCCTCGGCCCCCAGACGACTGGTCTCGGCCAGTATTTCCATGCCGCGCACGGCACCACGCAGGTCATGCAGGCGGTTGATTTCTTCTTCGAGCTGGCGCTCCTCGGGAAGAAACTCATGGATGGGTGGATCGAGCAGCCGAATGGTGACCGGACGCGGTGCCATGGCCCGGAACAGGCCGGCGAAATCCGCGCGCTGAATGGGCAGCAGCCGTTCCAGTGCCTCGGCCCGTTCTTCCGAGGTTTCGGCCACGATCATGTCGACCACGATCGGCAGGCGATCGGCGGCGTTGAACATGCGCTCGGTCCGGCACAGCCCGATGCCGGTGGCGCCATAGCGCAGCGCCCGTTCAGCGTCGTCGGGGGTATCGGCGTTGGCGCGCACCTTGAGTCGGGCACGCGCGTCGGCCCATTCCAGCAGGGTCGTGAGGCTATCGGTGAATTCCGGTTCTACGGTCGGCACCTCGCCGAGGTAGACGTCCCCATTGCTGCCGTCAATCGTCAGAATATCGCCCTCGCTGATGGAGTGGGGTCCGACCATCGCCGTTCGGGTGACGACATTGACGCTGATGCCTTCGGCTCCGGCAACGCAGGGTTTGCCCATGCCGCGGGCCACCACGGCCGCATGCGAAGTCTTGCCGCCGCGGCTGGTAAGAATGCCGCGCGCGGCAAAAAAACCGTGAATGTCTTCAGGCTTGGTTTCTTCGCGCAACAACAGGATCGGCAAGCCTTGCTGACCCAGTTCCACGGCCCGGTCGGCGTCAAAAACAACCTGGCCACTGGCAGCGCCCGGCGAGGCGGGCAGACCAGTAGCGACCGGCTTGGCTGTATGGGTCGGGTCGAGGCCGGGAAACAGCATCTGTTCGAGCTGCGCGGGCTGAACACGAGCCAGGGCCTGGTCACGGGTAATCAGTCCTTCTTCGTGCATTTCCACCGACGTGCGCACCATGGCGGCAGCATTCATCTTGCCGTTGCGAGTTTGCAGGCAATACAAGGTGCCGCGTTCGATGGTGAACTCGAAATCCTGCACTTCCTTGTAATGCTGTTCCAGGCGCTCGCGCAAGGCGAGCAGTTCGGCGTAGTTGTCGGGCATTTCCCGTTCGAGCTCAACGATGGGTCGCGGGGTGCGAATACCGGCGACCACGTCTTCGCCCTGGGCGTTGACCAGGTATTCCCCGTAGAGCTGGTTTTCGCCGTCGCCCGGATTCCGGGTAAAGCCCACCCCGGTGGCGCTGTCGTTGCCCATGTTGCCGAACACCATGGTGCAGATATTGGCGGCAGTGCCGCTGGCCTGCTCCGGCCGAATCCCGAATTCGCGCCGGTAATCGACTGCCCGTCGTCCCGTCCAGGACTGGAACACGGCCCGGATCGCCAACTCCAACTGCTCGTAGGGATCCGACGGGAACGCGCGTCCGGTCTGACTGGCCACCACCTCCAGGAAGCGCTGGCTGATTTCGGACAGGGCCTCGGCGGTCAAATCCAGATCAGCCCGCACCCCGAACCGTTCCTTGATCTGGTCGAATTCATGGTCGAACAACTCATCGGATACCCCCAGCGCAACCTTGCCGAACAGCTGGATGAAGCGACGATAGGCGTCGTAGGCAAAGCGAGCGTTACCGGTCTGGCGAATCAATCCCTCCAGGGTTTGCGCATTGAGACCGAGGTTGAGAATGGTGTCCATCATGCCCGGCATCGACAGCGCCGAGCCGGAGCGCACCGAAACCAGCAGCGGGTGTTCCGCATCGCCAAAGCCTTTGCCGGTGCGTTTTTCCAGCGCCGCCATCTCGGCGCGTGCCTGTTCCATCAACCCGTCGGGGAGTTTTTTTTCAGGATCTTCGAGGTAGGCGGTGCAGGCCTCGGTGGTTACCACAAAGCCGGGCGGCACATTGATCCCGATCTGGGTCATTTCGCACAGATTTGCACCCTTGCCCCCCAACAGCGCCTTGTTATGGCCGTCACCCTCTTCAAACGAGTACATCCAGCGAGAAGTCATCATGCCCGGTTCCAGTTTGTCCAAGTTTCAGAATATCAAATTGCACGCCCCCGGTTGCCTGCCGTTTGCACAAATCGCAGCGTATGGGCGGCAATCATGCGTTCCTCGTCAGCGGGAATCACGCGCACGTCGAAATCCGGCAAAAACGCCAGACGTTCGACGATACGCTCGCGCACCGGCCCGGCATGTTCACCAATGCCGCCGGTAAAGACCAGACAATCCATGCCACCGATCGACACCATCATCTCGGCAATCTTCTGGGCCGTGCGCAGCACGAAGTAGCGCACCGCCAGCTCCGCCCGGGAACTGTCGCTGGCAAGCAGCGCGGACATCTCCGAAACACCACCCGACAGACCCTTCAGACCCGACTCGTCGTGCAGCACTTGCTCTGCCTCGTCGACCGACAGGCCGCAATTGCGCAGCATGTAGATCACTGCGCCCGGATCCAGCGCGCCGCAGCGCGTGCCCATCGGCAGCCCCTCCAGTGCCGTCATGCCCATGGTGGTGTCCACGCTTTGCCCGCGCTGCATTGCGCACAGGCTGGCCCCGTTGCCCAGGTGTGCCGCCACCACCCGCCGCGGGCCGCCGCCGGGCTCGCGCGCCAGCAACTGCGCAATCCACTCGTAGGAAAGACCATGAAAACCATAACGGCGAATCCCCGCCGCACGGAGCTGATCCGGCAGGGCATAGCTGTGGGTCACAGCGTCATGGTCGGCGTGAAAAGCGGTATCGAAACAGCCTACCTGCGGCAAATCGGGTTCGCGGCCGGCCAGGACTCGAACCGCGGCCAGGTTGTGGCGCTGGTGCAGCGGCGCCAGGGGCGTATAGCGCTCCAGCCGCTCGAGGCAGCCAGCATCCAGTCTCACCGGCTGGCGAAACTCTTCACCGCCATGAACAATGCGATGACCCGCCGCCACCAGCCTCCAGCGCCGATCCTCGGACTGGACCTGGTCCAGCACCAGCTCAATCGCCGCGGTCTGATCCGTCGACTCATCCAGGGCGCGCGGCTTTTGATCGTCCAGCTTCAGCTCAGGCCGGGAGCCGATCCCGGTGACCCGACCATCCAGCAGCACCGGCAGGGCAGTTTCGGCGCCGAGGACGCGAAACTTGACGCTGGAGGAGCCCACATTGAGCACCACCACGGCCGGGACCGCGCTCACGGCGGGGAACCGGTCGTGCGTGCGGTAGCCACGCGCAGTGCCAGGGCACACGACATCAGCCGGGTCCGCAAGTTGTCCGAGCGACTGGTCAGAATGACCGGCACGCGCGCACCCAGGACCAGCCCGGCCGCGTCGCTGTTGCCGAGAAAGGTCAGCTGCTTGGCGATCATGTTGCCGGCCTCGATATCGGGGGCAACCAGAATATCGGCATCACCGGCCACCTTGGAGTCGATCCCCTTGTTGTCGGCCGACTGGCGGCTGATCGCGGCATCCAGACCGAGCGGGCCGTCGAGCACGGCATGCTCGATCTGGCCGCGGTCGGCCATCTTGCACAGGGCTGCTGCATCAAGGGTCGACTGCATCCGTCCGTTGACCGTCTCGACCGCCGACAGCAAGGCCACTTTCGGACGCTGCTCGCCGTCCCCGCAGGCGGTGTGCCACAGGTCGATCGCGTTGCGGCAGATATCGGCCTTGACGTCCAGGCTGGGGGGGATATTCATCGCCGCATCAGTGATGATCAGCGGTTTGTGATAGTTGGGCACGTCCATGACGTAGGCATGGCTGATCCGGCGCTCGGTGCGCAGCCCGCCGGCCGAGGAGACCAGGGCAGAAAGCAATTCATCGGTGTGCAGCGCCCCTTTCATCAGCGCCTGCAGGCGGCCGCTGGCGGCCAGGCGAACGGCCTCGGCGGCCGCCGCATGCGAGTGCTCGGTATCGATCACTTCATAGCCCGAGATATCCACCTCGGCTTGCTCGGCAGCGGCCTGAATGCGCGCGGCCGGGCCCACCAGCACCGGAATGATGATGTTTTCGTCCACCGCCTGGAAAATGGCGCGGATGCTCTGGGGCTTGACCGGGTGCACAATCCCGGTGCGCAGCGGCTCCATGCCGGCGCAGGAGTCGATCAGTTCGCGGTAGCGGTCGTGGTAGCGAAAGTGCACCTCGGGCAGTTCGGCTCGTTTCTGACGGACTTTTTCGGTCGGGGCCAGCACCACCGCCGTGCCGCTGACCAACAGCTCACCCAAGTCGTTGCGACACTCGCACCCCAGGGTCACGATCGGCTTGTCGGAGCGCTTTTCACGCACGGTGACGCGCACATCAACGGTATCGCCAATCCGCACCGGCCCGCGGAAGCGCAGATCCTGGCTAAGATAAATGGTGCCCGGGCCCGGCAAAGCGGTGCCAAGCACGGCCGAAATCAGGGCGCCGGGCCACATGCCGTGGCCGATGATGCCCTCAAACACCGTGCTGTTGGCGTAGACGGCATCGAAATGGGCCGGGTTGACGTCGCCCGACATGACTCCGAAAAGATCGATGTCTTCCTTCGACAGGGTGCGCGAAAGACCGGCCTGCTGGCCGATTTTCAACTCATCAAAGGTGAAATTCTCGAGGTATTCTTCTGGCTTCGTCGAATCGTTGTTGTCCATGGACTTGATCCACCCCCTTGGGCTGCGACAATAAGGCACTACCCTACTGCACTTGTCTCGCCATCGTGGCAAAAAAAGCTCGCCATCGTCGCCGAACAAAACAGTGGTCACCGCAGTGGCTGGAACGGGAAGTCGACTCCGGCGCCTGGCAGCGGGGCTCAGCCTACTTTCGCGAAGGCCGGGCCGAGATTGTCGACATCATCGATGAAAAAGGCGATCTGACCATTCTCGGGCGCTGCCAGGGCAGCGACCCCGAACCCTACGAACAGGAAATCACTTTTGGCAGTGGCTACCAAGGCCCGATGCTGCTGGGCGGCTGTGACTGCCCGGTCGGGTTCAACTGCAAGCATGTTGTGGCGGTGACGCTGGAATGGCAGCGCCTGGTTGCGGGTCGGCCGGCAACCGGTCGCGACCCTGTCGATCGCTGGTTGGGCGAACTGTCAGCGCCGACAGGCGAGCCGGGTGGAGACGGGAAAGAAGCCCTGCTCTACCTGCTCTCAGCCAGTTCGCGCAATCCCGGCGTGCTGGAAGCGGAGTTCGTCGTTGCCAAACCGCGATCGGACGGCGGCTGGAACTCGGGCCGGCCAACCATCCCGGCCAACCTGACCAATCCGCGCATTCGACCCGCCTACCAGACCAGCGAAGACGAAGAGATCCTGGCCCTGATCCGGGCCCGCATGCCCGGGGTCTACGGCGGCCACCAACTGAGCGGCGCCAGCGGTGGCCTGGCGCTTGCGCGCATGGTCGCAACCGGCCGTTGCTTTTGGTCCGGCCATCGCGATCAGGCGCTTGGCCTCGGCCCTTCCCGCCAGCTGCGGGTGAACTGGGTACGCAGCGAGAAGGTTTTCCGATGCGACCTGTCGATCGAACAAGGCGGTCAGCTGCTCGATCTTGACCCGCCGACCTACCTGGATGTGGATCAGCGCCTGGTCGGTTCGGTCGAGTGTCCGGACGCGATGGATCCGGCCAGCGTGCGTGCGCTGCGGACGGCACCGGCCATCCCGGTGGCCCGGGCGCCGGCCGTGGCGCGCGCCCTGGCCCTGAAACTGCCCGGCCTGCCGGGCCCGATCCCGATCGAGCAGCGCGAGATTGCAACGCCGCCGGTGCCGCTGCTCCGGATTGATTTTGATCCGCGCGTGCCGCAGCTGGCAACGGCCAACCCCGGCTTTGTCTACGGTGAAGAACGCTTCGATCCGGGTGGAGAAATGGTCGTGGTGCGCGAAGACGAGGCCGGCGTGGTCCGTATTCAGCGCGACCCGGCGGCCGAGACGGCCGCCCTGCAACAGCTCCAGGCCCATGGTCTGGTACCGCTGCACGGACGCACCGACCAGTACATCCAGCCGGGCTGGCTGCAGGATGTCGCCCTGCGCGATGCCTGGTTCCAGTGGCTCGACGAGCAGGCCCCACAGCTGGAGCAGGCAGGCTGGCAGATCGAACGTCTCGAGGCCCAGGGCGTGACAGTCAGCCGGGCCAGCGGCATCCAGGGCGAAGTCGAAGAGTCCGACAACAACTGGTTCAGCCTGCGCTTTGATTTGGAGTTTGAGGGCTGGATCATGCCGTTGTTGCCGCTGGTCAGCGAGCTGCTGCATCACTACCAGCCCGGGGAACTGCCGCCCACGCTGTACCTCAACGCCGGCCAGGGTCACTTCGTGGCCGTTCCCCGTGAACGCATCGAGCCGATCCTGACCACCATTATCGAATTATTCGACCAGATCAACGGTGATAGCCTGGAGCTGCCGCGACCTGATCTCGGCCGCCTGAACGATCTGGACGGGATTCCCATCCAGGGGGCCACCTCGTTGCGCAAACTGGCCGCCCGTCTGCGGGATTTTTCCGGACTGCCTGTCGTCAAGCTGCCCACCACCTTCAAGGGACAACTGCGCGACTATCAGCAACATGGCGTGAACTGGCTGCAGTTCCTGCGCAGTCATGACTTTGGCGGCATCCTCGCCGACGACATGGGGCTGGGCAAGACCATCCAGGCGTTGGCCCATCTGGCGGTGGAAAAACGCGCCGGGCGCATGCGCCAGCCCTGTCTGCTCGTGGCGCCGACCAGTCTGATGAGCAACTGGCAGCGCGAGGCCGAAAAGTTCACTCCCCGACTGAAGGTGCTGGTACTGCAGGGCCCGGAGCGCTTCGAACGCTTCGAGCAGATTGGCCAGGCCGACCTGGTGCTGACCACCTACCCGTTGCTGCCGCGCGACCGCCATGTGCTGCTCAAACAGCAATGGCACTACCTGATCCTTGATGAAGCCCAGCAAATCAAGAACCCAAAGGCGCAGGCAGCCCACGTGGCGCGCCGCCTGCGGGCCGCGCATCGCCTGTGCCTGACCGGCACGCCGATGGAAAATCACCTGAGCGAGTTGTGGGCCCAGTTTGATTTTCTGATGCCGGGCTTCCTCGGCGACCACCAGGAATTTCGGCGTCAATACCGCCCCCCCATCGAGGAACACGGCGACGGCGAGAAACTGCAGCGCCTGACCCGCCGCACGGCGCCGTTTCTCCTGCGCCGGACCAAAGACCTCGTCGCCAGCGAATTGCCGCCCAAAACGGAGGTGCTGCGGACGGTTGCCCTGGGCGAAAAACAGGCCATGCTGTATGAAAGCGTGCGCCTGACCATGGAAAAGAAGGTCCGCCAGTCCATTGCCAATCGCGGCCTGGCGCGCAGCCACATCATCGTCCTGGAAGCCCTGCTCAAGCTGCGCCAGGTGTGCTGCGACCCGCGCCTGCTGCCGGCCGGCACGCGGGGCACCACGGCCGCGGGATCAGCCAAGTTCGAGATGCTGTTCGACCTGCTCCCCGAACTGATCGACGAGGGCCGCCGCGTGCTGCTGTTTTCCCAGTTCACCACCATGCTGGGGTTGATCGAGAGCGAAGTCAGCCGGCGTGGCATCACCTACACCAAGTTGACCGGCCAGACCCGCAAGCGCGAGCAGGCCATCGAGCGCTTTCGTTCCGGTCAAGCCAACCTGTTCCTGATCAGCCTCAAGGCCGGCGGCGTCGGGCTGAACCTGACCGAGGCCGATAGCGTGATCCACTACGATCCGTGGTGGAATCCGGCGGTCGAACATCAGGCCACCGACCGGGCCCACCGCATTGGCCAGGACAAGCCGGTATTCGTCTACAAGCTGGTGGCCGAAGGTACGGTGGAAGAAAAGATTCTGGCGCTGCAGGAGCGCAAGCAACGCCTGGCCGACCAGGTCCACGGCCAGGGGCGTGCTCAGGACCAGCCACCCATCGACGAGGCCACCGTGTCTGCTCTGCTCGAGGCGGTCTGAGAACGATCAGCCGCCGGATTGCAGGCCGCCGAGAAACTCCTCCAGCCAGAGGTAGCGAATGCGTTCCTGCTCCAGGCGCAGGCACGGCGAGAGCACATCATCGCGCAAAGCCTGGTACAGCGCCTGCTCCGGCTCCTCGAGGCGGCCGAGCGCGCCGCGGAAGCGCCGATCCTCGGGTTCTCGGCCCCACATTTCACGGTGGGCATCAAGGGTCGCGCGATCCATCAGAAAAGACCGCACGGCAGGCAGGTAGGCCCGCAAACGGTTGAGGATGGCAAAACCGTGGGTGTCGATGTCGCCCCAGTACCAGCAGCGCGCAGCCGCCAGCCAGTCGATATTGGCCAGGCGATCCAGGCCGTAACCCAGACCGAAGACCACCATGGAGCGCGGATGATTCGGAAACGCCAGGCCGTTGATCTCGTTTTCGGTGATAAAGACCTGCTCAACCGACAATTCCAGCTGCGCGAATTCCTCGACCGGCACGGACAAGTCCGTGACCCCACGAAGCGCCAGCGCCGGATCCAGAATGCGAAACCGCACCATGACCGGCCGGCTGGCCAGGCCATAGCGCCGGTTGAAGGCGGCCGCCCCCACAGCCGCGGGATCAATCGCCGAGGCCGGCAAGACCGCATCCAGCAGCTCGCCAATCAGCCCCCGCCGGGTCTCGATGAACTTGGTATCCACCCCCGGAATATCGAGCTGGCGCAGGTACACCCCGGGGCGCGGGGAGGCAAGAAAATGGCGCAGGATGGCGCTCAATCGCGGCCACTCGTCAGCGCGGTTCAGTGCTTCCAGCGGACGCCTGGCCAGCCAGGCGCGCAAGGCCGGGAACTCAGCCAGCAACGCAGTGGCCAGCTGATCAAAGCGGCGCGCCGGGGCCGTCTTGCCGATCAGCCGCAGCGCATCTTCCGCGCTTGGTACGACAATGGCTTTCGGCAGACGGTTGGCTCCGCGCGTGCGGTGGTTGACCTCGCGCCACTCAATGCTATAGCCGTAGCCCCGCCGATCGCGCGAATGCTCGATCAACTCGGCGACCCAATCGCGCACAGCGTCGAAATGATCGCTGAGATCGCGCGAGCCGGCCTTGCGCAGGCGCAATGGAAACGGAAACAAGGCCTGCTCGCCATCCAGGCGATCAGCCAGCAGGCGACCGGAGTCCCAGAGCTTGCGCAACTGGGCGACGAAATCCTGTGGTCGTGACCAGTGCTTTTCGACCATGGCTGGTTTGCCTACCCGGTTGGGGCGGCGTGCAGCCCCTGGCGCGCGTCGCGCTCGGCGCGGTAGTCCTCGATCGAGAGATTGCGCAGCATCGACTGCATACCGTCGGGATTGTGGACAAAGCCGACGCTGGCCACGAACGGCTCGATGATGTGGATTTTCTGCAGCGGGGTGACAATCAGCAATTGCAGGTTGAGCCGGCCAAACAGTTCCAACCCGTAGCGGGCCGACTCATCCGAGCCACGCCCGAAGGCCTCATCAATGACCACGAAACGAAACGAACGCGAGCGCTTCTCGCCCCACTCCAGGCCAAACTGGTAGGCCAGGCTGGCGGCCAGCACGGTGTAGGCCAGCTTTTCCTTCTGCCCGCCCGACTTGCCGCCGGAATCGGCGTAGTGCTCGTGCTCACGATCGTCTTCGCGCCAGCGCTCTGAGGCCGAGAACACGAACCAGTTGCGCACGTCGGTAACCTTGCGCGTCCAGCGGCGGTCCATCTCGGACGCACCTTCGCGCCCGCGGAAACGATCGATGATGTCGCGTACCTGCAAAAACTTCTGCTCAGAGTACTGGGCGTCTTCCGAGCCGGTCACGGCGCCCTCCGTGCAGGCCCGCAGCTTGTGCTGGAACTCGCGGATGTCGACATCCGGTGCGGTTTCGGCCAGCAGCCGGATATAGCGGCCCTTCTCGTAGTCAATCTCGTGCAGGGAGCGGTTGATGGTCTCGATGCGCTCGCGAATCTGTTCGCGCTCGCGGTGCAGCAAGGCCTGGAATCCGGCCACCTCGCGGATCGTATTCTCGTTGAGCAAATCCTTGAAGCGTTTTTCAAAACGCGGCAGATCATCGCTGGTGAGGCTATCGAGCAGACGCCGGTATTCGGCCGCTGCGGCCACGCTGGCATCGGCTTCGCGCGCGGCCTGCGGCCAGCGATGCCGGAATTTCTGCATTGCCTGGATGATGCGATCATTCAGCCGGCCGAGGGCCTTGTCCTCGGCATCGATTCGCGCGGTCAGCCAGGCGCGGAACTCGCGCTGGCGCGCATCGATCCCGTTCAGGTGGATGGGCTGCTGGTCCAGCGCCTGCGCGCGCAACTCCGCCAGGCGCGCAAACCACTGCGCGCGGCCGGGTTCATCGATTTCCTGGACCACCATTTCCGCCTCGAGCCGCTCTTCGCACGCGCTGCGGGCACGCTCTTCGGCGGTGTTCAACAACTTCTGGCGATGCTCAAGCTCGGACTCGGTTTGCTCACTGGCCTGTTCGAGCTCATCGAGACTGGCACGCAGGGTTTTCAGAATGTCCGAATCCTCGCGCAGGGCGCGTTCTTCGGCCTCCAGCTCGGTGATGCGCGAGCTCATTTCCTGCCAGTTCAGGCGCTGGTACTCCTCGAACATATCGAGTCGACTGAGATCGCCGAGGCGGGCTCCCAGGTCCTTGAGCTCGTCATCGAGCCTGGCGATGCCATCGGCCACGATCTGGATGCGTTTTTCAAGCTGGGCGCGCTGCTCACTCAGCGCTCGGATCTTGTCTTCGTTACTCCAGCCGAGGACATAGCGGGTGCGATCGTCGATGGCGTGGCGGTCATCTTTTTCGTGGCGCACGCCACCGGTCTTGATCTGGCCGGCCCGCGTGATGGCGCGGGTTTCCCGGCGAAACCGATCCATATTGCTGCAGCAGACATGATCAAAGCGCCGGGTCAACTCCTGCTCCAGCCAGGCATAGTGGCCGCTGTCGGTGCGGATGGCCAGCTTGCGGCTCAAGGCATCGGGCTGGGCTCTGTCCAGACTGGCCGCGCGTGCCTCGCGTACGCGGTAATACACCAGCCTGCCGCGCAGCCTCGTGTTGTCTACCCATTCGGCCACGGCCCGATAGTGGGCATCCGGCACCAGCAACGACAAGGCAAAATTGTGCAGCAAGCGCTCGATCGCACCTTCCCAGTCGCGTTCCTCATCCCGCACCTGGATCAATTCCCCGGCAAAAGGCAGATCCTCCGGCGCCAGGTTCAATGCCTGGCAGAGTTTCTCGCGCAGCGTCAGCATGGCTGAAGGCAGGTTGGAGCGGCGGGCTTTCAGCGAATCCAGTTCGGCGTCAAGCTCTGCATGCTGGGTGCGCAAATCCCGAATGGCCACGGTTTGATCCGTGCGCTCGTTTTGGGCCTCGGCCTGGCGGGCCTGAGTCTGCTCGCTCAGACCTGCCAGCGCAGTGCGGTTGTCCCGGAAGATATCGGCATCGGTCGCGTCCGGCAAATCCAGGCTGGCCGCGAGTTCGCGGTAGCGTCCGGCTTCGCGCCGGCGCTCGCCCTTTTCGGCCCGACAGCGTTCGATTTCCTCGCGCAGACGCTCGAGCCGGTCGCCGCCATTGGCGGCAATGGCCTGGCCCAGTGCATCGCGCTGCCGGCGCTGCTCGACCCGGGTGCGCTTGAGTGCCTCGAAGCGATCGGTAAGTCGAGCTTGTTCACCGGCCAGGTCTTGCAGCCGGCGATCGAGCAACTCGATCTTGAGGCTGGCAAACCAGGCAGCCAGGGCGTCGCGGCAGCCGCGTAATGCTGTCGTCTGTTGGCTGCGTTCGGCGTACTCATCGGCATCGGCGACGATCGGCGTGAGCGCCTGGATCTGATCGCGCGCCTGTAGAACGGCTTCATGGGCCCGGTTGAGGTCGTCGAAATGACGGATCAACTCGCTGATGCGCTGCTCGGTCTCGGCCGCCTGCAGCATGTGCTCGCGCACGAACTCGGTCAGATTGCCGACCGATTTCATCGACACGGTCTGGTTGAACAACTCCAGCGCCTGGTCACTGGCAATGCCCAGTTTGCGCCGCAGGCTGGCGCCATAAGCCGGGAAGGCCGTATGCAGCTCGACGTGATCCAGTGCGCGCAATCGCTTGCGCAAATCATTCAGGTCGCTACCGAAACCCGAGAAGTGCTCGTGGATGGTCAGCGGCCGGTCGGCCACAAGGTAGAAGCGGTCGGGCTGGCCACGATGGTCGCTGATCCAGAACACCTGGGCCAGGGTGACATGGCGATCGAAGCCCTGGTTGTAGAAGTGGCCGAGGATCACGCTGTAGCTGTTGTGGTCGCGCAGAGCCACCGGCCGGGCCGAAAGCCCGCCTTCACCGCGCTCGGACTTGTAATGGCCCAGCACGTAGGAACGCAGGCTGCGCTCGCGGGCCTCGGCTCCGGCAGCCTTGTTGTAGGTGATGCGCTGCGCCGGCACCAGCAGGGTAGTAATGGCATCGACCACGGTGGACTTGCCGGAGCCGATATCACCGGTCACCAGGCAGTTGGCGCCATCCGGATTCAGGCGCCAGGCCTGGCGGTCGAACGTACCCCAGTTGAGCAACTCGATCCGGTGCAGGCGATAGCCGGCGCGGGTATCGTCGGGGGCGAAATCGAGCGCAAGTCCCTCCATCCGGTCAGTCCCCGGCCTGGTGGGCGGCATAGTCACCCAGGCGCTTGTCGAATTCGGCCAGCCACTGGGCGTCGACATAAGCCTTCAGTATGCGCCGAACCTCGTACTGATCCTCCTGACCTCTGAGCTTGCGCAGGAACCCCATCTCGACCGCCTTGTTGATGTCCATGCCAACCCGGTCCAGCAACTTGGCCTCGTTGGCCGAGTCCGGCAGGAACAGGCGCACCAGGTCGGCAATGTCGGCCCGCGAGAGCACCAGGCGCAGTTCGGCTCCACCGGCATCATGCTCGGCCAGCTTTTTGCGCAGCAGCGCCAGCAACAGGCTGACCGGGGAACTCAACTGGCGACGCGCCATCAACCGGGGCAGTTCATCCTGGTCCTCCTCGGCCGGGCGCTGGCGCAGGAAAGCATAGCCCTCGGCTTCGTCCACGATCAGCTCCAGGCCGAGAACCGCTACGTAGTCGCGAATGGCGGCCTGGCTCTCGACCAGGTGCTGCCAGTTTTCGCGGCCCTGATCGGCATACATCACACCCTTGAACAGCGCAATCAGCGGCAGCGAAAGACGGGGATCAGGGGACGGCTCGATCATCGCGAGAAGACTACCAGAGGCACACGTGCTTCGCGCCGGCGACCGCCGGCCTGGATCCAGGACAGGGTCTGGCATTGGTGGTCATCAATCAGACCTCCTTCGCTCTCGGCCGCAATGGCGAGATAAGTGACCAGCTCGGCCAGTCCCTGCTCAAGGGGGCGCAGCTTGACCAGCTCGGCCAGACTGATCTGGTCGCGTTCCTGCAGCGCCCGCCGGATACCGGATTCCAGGGCCAGGCGATCGACATGGACCTGCTCGAACAGCGCGTCGGCATCAATTAGCTGGTCGTCGGCCAGGGTGACATTCGCGGTGATATCCGGGCGCAGCGGCGGCTTGAACAGCGGTCGATCCATGACCAGGTTCAGCTCCGGGATCGGTAAATCCAGCGCCATGCCGAGCTGGCGAGGCGGCTCTGCCCGCGCAGCCACAGCCTTGCGCTCCAGGTTGCGGATCAACTCCATGATGCGCCGGTTTTCCAGCCAGGCCTGGTCATCGAGAAAACGCCGCAACTGCTCGGACAAGCGCGCGACCGTCCGTTGGGTGACCTCGCCGGCTTCCAGCCAGTCGTAGTGGAGGCGTTTGAGGCGGCGATCGGGCTTGAGGTCGATGACCGCCTCGAGCTCGAAGATCCGCTCCAGCAGGGCACTGAGTTCTTCCTGCCGCGCCGGCGACATCAGAAAATCCCAGAACGCGCGGAAGCTGCGACCCTGGTCGGAATCGGAAATGGCATCCTGCTCACCGAACACTTCCTCCAGCACCTCTCCCTTGCCGCCGTCGAACCAGGTAATACGCTCGCGAACCTGACGATCCAGCTGACGGAAATTATGCTCGACCTGGCGAAAATCGGCCAGCAGCGCCCGCGCCGTATCGGCCATCTGCAGGAAACGCTCCTTGAGCCGGGTGTCGTCCATCAAGGACAACTCGCCGGCCCGGATACGCTCGATTTCAGCATCAATGGCACCGCGCCGACCCTCCAGCTCGGCAATGCGTGCGGCCGGGTCGGTCTCGGTGCCGCGCACGATCTGCTGGAGCAGATCAAATACCGTCAGCAGGCGCGACTCGGCGCCGACAAAACGCGGCTGCTCCAGGCCGGCCAGCCAGCGAATGGCGCCTTCGGCCGCCGGAGTCAAGTCGTAATGGGCCTCGTCGCTGTCGGCCACGTAGTAGCGTCGAACCCAGGCCCGGCGATCCTCGGCCCAGTCCTTCAGATAAGCCAGCGCCGAACGCGGGTAGGTATCTTCGCCGTGCACCTCGCGGATACCGGCCAGATGATCTTCAAGCCGGCTGACCAGTTCCCCCTCTGCCATCGCGCGCACGTTGGACTCGATGAAACAGCGATGGAAAAAGCTGACAATCATCGGCGCATGGTCGGCCAGCAACAGGCGCCAGCCGCCATGGGCGTCGCGCAGAGCGCGCAGCGTGTCAAAGTCCATGGGCTCATTGTAGCGGCGGAATTGCCCCGTGCCGGTGGCAGAATAGTGGCCGGGATTCGTATGATGAAGGCGTTTCTCACTGCACAACACCGTCATGATGCGCAGAGCCATTACCGCCATTGCATTGATGCTCCTGATGCTGATCAACACCCTGGTGCTGATCGGACCGATGCTGTTGCTGGCCCTGCTCCGGCTGCTGCTGCCAGGCCAGCGGCCCAAAGCCGAGTGCGCGCGGGCCGTGATGTGGGTTGCCGAGACCTGGGCGGAGATCAGCAAGGCCTTGTTTGCGTGGCTGCTGCCCACCCAGTGGGACATTCGCGGCGTTCAAGGCCTGCGGAAAGACACCTCCTACCTGGTCATCAGCAACCACCAGAGCTGGGTTGACATTCCGGCGCTGGTGCAGGCGCTCAACCGCAAAACACCTTATTTCAAGTTTTTTCTCAAAAAAGAGCTGATCTGGGTGCCGCTGCTCGGGCTGGCATTCTGGGCGCTGGATTATCCGTTCATGAAACGCTACAGCAAGGCCTATCTGGCCCGGCATCCTGAGAAAAAAGGCAAGGATCTGGAAATCACCCGCCGGGCCTGCGAGAAATTCCGCGATCTGCCGGTGACCATCGTCAACTACCTGGAGGGCACGCGCTTCACGCCCGAAAAGCATGCGCAACAGCAGTCGCCCTATCGGCACCTGCTGCGGCCGAAATCCGGCGGTCTTGCCTTTACTCTGGCTGTGTTGGGGCAAGAGCTGGATGCCCTACTCGATGTCACCATCGTGTATCCGGGCCAATCCATACCAGGATTCTGGGAGTTGATCAGCGGGCAGGTTGCCAGGGTGATCGTCGACATCCAGCACCGCCCGCTGGACCCGGCGCTATGGCAAGGCGACTATGCCAACGACCCGGCCTTCCGTTCGTTCATGCACCACTGGGTGGCCGAACGATGGCAGGAAAAGGATGCCCGCATTGCCGCCATCCGGGCCGAAACCTGACGCGCCACGGCCCGACTCAGCCAGAACCGGAGCTTCAACCCCCGAATGTCGGCGATTTCCGGAAAAACGAGCGTGGTTTTCGTAGCATGAGGGGGGAATGACCACTGAACAAGAGGATTTGATGACTCTGCCTACTCCCTTTCCCCTCTACCTCGTCATTGTCGCCGCTGCTCTGTTATTGGCTCTTGCCAGCCCGCCGGGGCTTGCCCAGGATGCCGAGGGTACGGGCGATCACCCACTCGTTCCGCGTATTGCCGGCTCATACATTGGTTCCATGGAAACCAATGAGTTTCGCAGCGTCACCCTTCCGGCCGGCCCCTGGGATCACCCGGAACGTGAACATACAGATACCCTCGTGCTTGAAGGCGAGTGGCTGCAGCTGCGCTACCGCTTCGAGGAAGCGGAGACCAGCGCGCTGCGCGTGCATCGCAGTTTTGAACAGACGCTGCCCGAGGCAGGATTCGAAATGGTGTTTGCCGGCGCTGGCGCCGAGTTGCTGTCCAGCGGCACCCCAGGCAATGTTCGGGTTCGCAACTTCATGATCGGGGCCGACTACCGCGGCGACTACACCAGCACCGCCAGCCTGGGCCGACGCGACCCGGTGTATTACCTGCTGGCCCGCCACGGCGAAGAACCGGTGTATGTCGCGGTCGCAACCTACATCCTCGCCGGGCGGCCCAGCCGGGTCGAATACGCCGTGACCGTGGTAACCGAAGAAGAAATGCAGGTTGGCATGGATCACCAGCCGTTGACGGCGGGCGAAATGGAACAGGGCCTGATCAGCGAAGGGCGGGTTGCCATCCAGGACATCCTGTTCGCATTCGACTCCGACGACATCCTGCCCGAGTCGTCCGACAGCCTGGCAACCATCGCCAGCCTGCTGGAAGATCGCAGCGAGCTGGGCCTGCTGGTGGTCCGTCATACCGATGACGTCGGCGACTTCGACTACAACCTGCGCCTGTCTATGGCGCGCGCCACCGCAGTGGTCGACTACCTCGTGCGCGAACACGGCATCGACCGCGCCCGCCTGAATTCAGCCGGAGCCGGCATGATGGCCCCGATCGCCTCCAACCGCAGCGAAGAGGGCCGCGCCCGCAATCGCCGGGTCGAGCTGGTCGAGATTCGGCCCTGAACTCAGCCCGGCATCACGTTGATCAAAGGACGAACCCATGACCCCTGCAAGCCGCACCCTCACCCTTCTGATATTGAGCCTGTGTACCGTCGTCGTCGGCTCCGCTTTCGCCGACGCCGATGACAGGCATAGCCAGTACCGCCTCGACATCACGCTCGGCGGCGCGGCCGTTGGCTGGACGGTGCACGAGGGGCCGGATCTGACCGTCATCGAGCCGCCCGAGCCCGACCAGCAGACCCGCCTGACCGGCTTTGAGCCCGTCTACACCGGACCGCATCTGGATCACCAGCCTCACCAGGTCGACCGCCGCCTGGATGCACTGGTTCCGGTATTTCAGGAAACGAGGGCCGCACTGCCGCTGGCCTATACAGATGCACGCGACCGGGAACACCGCCTGAGAGATATCCAGGTCCGCGTCTATCCCACCGACGAGACCCGCGAGATCGACGGCCACCTGGCCCACGGCTACTCCCTTGCCGTTCTCAGCGACCTCAGCAGCCGGCGCAACGACCAGTGGCACGACTCCACGTCAATGCGCTACGGAACGGTCTGGGTCTGGCCAGATCGTCCGTTCTCACCGGTGCCTTTCCAGATCAATCGCCACGTCCTGGTCGCATTCGCATCGGAACTGCCCAGCGGCAGCGCCGGGATCGCCCAGGAACGCCTGATCGAAGCGTTCGAATCAACAGGAATGATCGCAGCAACCGAAACCGCTCTGTATTCTGTCGGCACGCAGCATCGAGCTGCGTTCAATGAGGGCGCCAATGACCCGATGCGCGAGGACGAGGATCTTGCCCGGAACCTGGGCGCTCAGATCGCGCTGGCGGTGGCCGATTTCTCCATCGATGCGGAGGCTTTCGATGGATCAGAGATCAAAAGCCTGGCAAGGCTGGATGCAGGTGATGCGATATTTCTCGGCACGGCCCTGACCACGAATTCCCGCGTCGGGCTCTGCCAGCGACTGGATTCCGACGACCTGGTCGGGCTGACCCAGTTGCTGGCCGAAGGCCCGCCTTTCCAGGGCAGCATGACCGGACCGATTGAAGGCGCCGTGCGCGGTCAAGCCCTTTCCGGCTTCGAGGACGATGACTTTTTCGGCCAGGGATTCATGGTCGCCGTCGAGGCTTTTGACGAGGAAATGGATTCTGTCGCCTGCATTGCCATGATGCGCGTCGAAGAGGGACGACCGGACGAGCCGACCCGGCTTGCCGTTGTCGCCGATGACAGCCTCGATGCCTCCGAAGACTCGCCCGCCGCCGGCGACATGGTTGCCCACGTAGTCGTAGCCAACGTCGATCCTGATGGCATGGTCCATCTGCGCTTCGCCGGCATGGCCGAGCGCGGCGAGATTGACTTGACCTTCATCGATGATGACCAGGTACGCGGCTCAATCGAGCTGTACGGCCGCCTGCTGAGCCGCGATGGGCAAGACACGCAGGTGTTCGCGCTCGAGGGCGAATTCAGCGCCGAAATGCTTCTGGACCGGGTGCCGACGCGAAGATGAACCGGCTCAGTCCGGCTCGGCATCGGCCAGGCCGGACACCAGCAAGGCGAAGGTGTAGTCCTGGGCGCGCTCGCGCAGGGAGTCGAAGCGGCCGGACGCACCGCCGTGGCCGGCGCCCATGTTGGTGCGCAGCAGCGTCAGGCCGCGGTCGCTGCGCTGGTCGCGCACGCGCGCAACCCACTTGGCCGGCTCCCAGTAGGTCACGCGCGGGTCGGTCAGCCCCGCCGTGGCCAGCAGATGGGGATAGGCCTTGGCACTGACCTGGTCATACGGGCTATAGGACTGGATCCAGTCATAGGCCTCCGGGTCGCTGATCGGGTTGCCCCACTCGTTCCATTCCGGCGGTGTCAGCGGCAGACCCGGATCGGAAATGGTGTTGAGTACGTCCACGAACGGCACCGCGCCAATAACCCCGGCAAACAATTCGGGGGCCTGGTTCATGGCAGCACCCGCCAGCAGGCCGCCGGCTGATCCACCGAAGGCGACGATGCGCCCGGCGCGGGTATAGCCGGCGTCGACCAGGCCGCGCCCGGCGTCGACAAAGTCGTTGAAAGTGTTGTGCTTGTGCTCGAGCTTGCCGTCCAGGTACCACGGGTAGCCGTTGTCGGTACCGCCGCGGACGTGGGCAATGGCAAAGATCATGCCGCGGTCGACCAGCGACAGGTTGGTGATGGAAAACGTCGCCGGCATGGCAATCCCGTAGGCGCCATAACCGTACAGCATCAGGGGTGCCGAGCCATCGACGGGCGTGTCCTTGCGCTGCAACAGGGTCACCGGTATCCCGGCGCCGTCGCGCGCGCGGATCTCGAGGCGGCGCACGGTGTAGGCGGCCGGGTCATGGCCGGACGGAATCTCCTGCTCCTTGCGCAGCCTGCGCTCGCGCGTGGCCATGTCGAAGTCCCAGGTCTGGCTGGGCGTGGCCGGGCTCTGGTAGCTGAAGCGCAGCTGGTCGGTGGCAAATTCGTAGCCGCCGCTCATGCCCAGCGCGTAGGCCTCCTCGTCAAAATCGATCGCGTACTCCTGGCCGCTTTCCAGGTTGCGTACGATCATGCGCGGCAGGGCGCGCGAGCGCTCCATGCGCACCAGCCAGTTTTTGAAGCCGATCAGGTCGGTCAGGTACACGCCCGGACGGTGGTCAATGAAGCCCTCCCAGTTCTCGCGACGCGGGTCGGCGACCGGTGCGCGCATGACCTTGAAATCCACCGCACCATCCTGGTTGGTCAGCACGAACATGCCCGCGCCGGTCTCGCTGAGGCCATACTCCACGCCGGTTTCGCGCTCGGCCACGAGCACCGCCTGCGCGTGCGGATCACCGGCGTCGTACAAGCGAATCTCGCTGGTGGTGTGGTCACCGCTTTCGATCAGAATCCAGGTATCGCCCTCGCTGCGATCGACGCTCAAGAAAAAACCATCGTCGGCCTCCTCGTAAACCCGTTCCGGCGTGTCGGAATCCATCGCCTGGCGATAGACCCGCTTGGGTCGGGCACTGGCGTCGCGCCAGACCCAGTAGACGGTGCGCGAGTCATTGGCCCAGACCAGCGAGCCGTAGCCTTCGTCGGTGAGGGTGGCGATATCCTTGCCGGTGGCCAGGTCGCGGATATGGATGGTGTAGTACTCCGAGCCCCGGGTATCCACCGCCCAGGCCGCGAAGCGCTGATCCGGGCTGTGCTCAAACTCCGCCAGCCGGAAATAGTCGTGTTCCTCGGCCTCGGCATCACCGTCGAACAAAATGATTTCCTCGCCGCAGATTTCGCCGTGTTCGTCGGCCGGGCGGCGCGCGAAAATTGGGTACTGACCGCCTTCGCGAAAGCGCGAGTAATAGAACCACTCGCGATCGCGGGTCGGCACCGAGCTGTCGTCTTCCTTGATGCGCCCGCGCATCTCGGCAAAGATCTGCTCCTCCAGGTCTGCCAGCGGCGCCATGACTTCGTTGTAGTGGGCGTTCTCGGCCTCGAGCGCGGCGCGGATGTCGGCGCGCAGCACGGACGGCTCGCGCATCACCTGCTGCCAGTTGTCGTCACGGAGCCAGGCATAAGGGTCGACGCGCGCGTGTCCCAACTGCTCGATGGTTACGGGCCGGGCCTCAATCGCAGGCGGGGTCAGGCGCAGGGCGCGCTCAATCAGGTCGGAGTTCACGGAACGGGTATCAGACATTGCCTTCTCTGCTGGGTGAATACGTCGGCCAGCGTGCTGGCTGGCGATGCGGGTGAGCAGTATACGGATGTGGCGCCAAGACACTGGACAGAAAACCCAGGATCGGGTCTACTGCCGGGCATGAGCACCCGATACGATGCCGTCATCGTCGGCGGCGGTCATAACGGACTGGTTGCTGCCTGCTACCTGGCCCGCGCCGGCAAGCGCGTGCTGATTCTGGAAAAGAACCAAGCCCTGGGTGGAGCCAGCGTCTCGCAGCGCCTGTTCCCGGACTTTGATGCCCGGCTTTCACGCTACTCCTACCTGGTCAGCCTGTTTCCCGACCGCCTGATCCGCGAACTGGGCCTGAACCTGCGCCTGCTCGACCGCCAGATCGCTTCGTACACGCCGCACGGCAACGGCCAGGGCTTGTTGATCAGCAACGAAGACCCCGAACGCAGCCGGCGCCAGATCAGCGCGCTCGCCCCCGGCGAGTGGCGTGGCTACCAGGCGCTGATGGAAAAGCAGCGAGCCGTTGCCGAGATCGTCTGGGATAGCCTGCTCGAGCCGCTGAAATCCCGGTCCGAATGGGAGCAGATCTTTCGCGACGCCGGCCGGCCAGAGTTGTGGCAGGAGTTTGTCGAACGGCCGATCGGCGAGTTGATCGAAACCCACCTGGCCAGCGATCTGCTGCGCGGCATCGTGTTGACCGACGCCAAGATCGGCGCCAATGCCGGTGCCCATGACGCTTCCCTGCTCCAGAACCGGACCTTTCTGTACCACGTCATCGGCAACCGGACCGGCGACTGGCGCGTGCCCGAGGGCGGCATGGGCGAGCTGACCCGGCAGCTGGGCGAATGCGCTCGACAGGCCGGCGCGCAATGGCAACTCAACGCCGAAGTGGTCGACACCGAAGCCGAGCCCGGCGGCCATCGCGTGTGGTTCCGGCAGGACGAAACCGAGCAGGACATTACCACCAGGCACCTGCTCTGGAACGCCACCCCGCCGTCTCGCCGCCAGCCCGACCCGTCCGGCGTCGACGAAGGCACATCGTTCAAGATCAACATGCTGTTGCAGCGTCTTCCACAACCCCTTGACCCGCAGGTCACGCCCGAACAGGCCTTTGCCGGCACCCTGCACATCGATGAAGGCTACGCCCAGCTCGAAGCCGCCTGGCAGAGTGCACAGCGCGGCCAGCTCCCCGACACGCCGGCCGGCGAAATCTACTGCCATACCCTCACCGACCCGAGCATTCTCTCCGCCGGACTGCGCCACGAGGGCTATCACACGCTGACCTATTTCGGCCTGGATCTGTCGTACGGCTTGTTTGTCGACGACAACGTGGGCGCCAAGCAAACCGTGGTGGCCAACGTGCTCAAGGGGCTGAACCGTTACCTGGACACCCCGCTGGAAACCTGCCTGGCCCTGGACCGCCGGGGCGGGCCGTGCCTGGAAGCAAAAAGCCCGGTCGACCTGGAAGCAGAACTCGGGCTGCCACGCGGCAACATTTTCCACAAGGGGCTGTCCTGGTTTTTTGCCGAAGATGAAGCCGAAGTCGGCGGCTACGGCGTGGAAACCGGACAAGCCAACGAGTGGATCTGCGGGTCGTCGGCCCGACGCGGCGGAGCAGTCAGCGGCATTCCCGGGCGCAATGCCGCCATCGCCGTCCTGAATACATACGGTGGGTAAAACGGCATAGCACCATGACCATGCTGACGGCCTTGCACCAGCAGCGCCTGGAAACGGTCCGCGATGCGCTGCTTGCCAGCGGCGCATCACGCGTCATGGATCTGGGCTGTGGTTCCGGCGCACTACTGAGCCTGCTGCTGGCCGCGCCACAATTCGAGCGCATCCTGGCCATGGATGCCTCGGCCACGGCACTGCAAGTGGTGCGCAGCGAAGTGCTTTCAGCCCATGGCAGGTCCAACGGGCGCGTCCAACTGCTCCACGGCTCGTGGACCGAACCGCATCCGAGCTGCAGCGGTTACCAGGCCGCGGCCCTGGTCGAAACCATCGAGCACCTCGACCCGCGCGATCTCTCGCGCATGGAGCAGACCGTGTTCAAGGCCTATCGCCTCGACTGCGTCATCCTGACCACACCCAACGGCGAGTACAACACCGTCCTCGGTATGGCCCCGGGCGAAAAGCGCGACCCGGACCATCGCTTCGAATGGCCGCGGGCGCGCTTTCGGAAATGGTGCCGCGGCGTCGCCGGACGGCATGGCTACCGCGTGGGCTTTCGCGGGATTGGCGAGGGGGATATCGAGTTCGGCTCGCCCACCCAAATGGCTACATTTCAGAAAAACTGATCTTTTCCGGACGGGTTACAGCCACTGCTTGCGCCATTCCGCGACGGGCTGGGGGCGGTTGTAGAAATAGCCTTGCAGGGCAACATCGGCATGCCTTTCGAAATATCGAGCCTGATCGGCGGTCTCGATCCCCTCGGCCACGACCTGCAGCCGCAGCTGCCCGGCTGCGGCGATAATGATGTTGACAAGTGCCGCATCAGCCGCATCGTCCGGCAGCCCTGAAATGAACGACTGATCGATCTTCAACTCGGTGACCGGCAGGCGCTTGAGGTAAGACAGCGACGAATAACCGGTTCCGAAATCATCGATGGATATACCCACCCCCAGTGCTCGAAGCGCCTCGAGCCGGACCCGGGCCAGCTCAGGATCTTCCATGAACACACTCTCGGTGATTTCCAGAATCAATCCAGAGGGCTGAACGTCGGCCTGCCTGAGCAGGCGCTCTACGCCGGCAACAAAATCCGTACGACGAATTTGCATCGCGCTGATGTTGACGCTCAACGTCAGCGCCGGTTTTTTTTTCTGCAGGCATTCCAGCACGCCCAGCGCCTGCTGCAGCACCCAGAAGCCGACTGGAATGATCTGGCCGCTGTCCTCTGCCAACGGGATGAATCGGGCCGGTGGAATATCACCAAGGGTACCGTGACGCCAGCGCAGCAAGACTTCGGCGCCAACCAGCCCGCCATCGGGCCGCACCTGGGCCTGCAGGGCCAGATGCAACTCATCGCGCTCGATTGCCTCGGCCAGATCCTGCTCCAGGCGAAGCGCCTCGCGGGCCTGCACCGAGGCTTCGGCGTCAAAAAAGGCGATCTGCCCGCCGCCCCTGGCCTTGGCCTCGCGCAGGGCGGAGTCGGCCATGCGCATGAACTCTCCCGGGCGGCATCGCTCGAGCTCCGAGCACCTGCGATCACAAAACGCAATACCGATGGACGCACTGGTTGCGAGCGTGCGCGAGTCCAGCACAAACCCCTCGCGCAGAGCGCGCTGGATGCGCTGAATCCAAATCAACTCCTGGCGACCGATCACGGTGCTGTCACCAGCAGCCTCCATGGGCGGCAACACCGCAAACTCGTCCGGGCCGAGCCGGGCGACAACAGCATCTTCCGGCGCCTGCTCGGCCAGCCGCCGCGCCATGTGCCGCAGCAGACGATCTCCGGTTTCATGGCCGTGAACCGTGTTGAAGGCATGGAAGCGGTCAATGTTGATCAGCGCCAATGGCTGGCGGCTCTGGCCGGGAGAGACCTGGCCAAGTCGTTCCTCCAGGACCTCGAAAAAGGCAAAGCGATTGGCCAGACCGGTCAAGGCATCGAAGCGTTCCAGCGACTGCAGGCGCTCATCAAGCTCCTCACGCTCGGTGATGTCTTCCTTGACCGCTATGAACCGGATGGGCTGATCGGTCTCGTCAAGCACCGGGTTGATCAACACCCACTCCACGAACTCGCTGCCGTCCTTGCGGCGGTTGACCAGGCGGCCCTGCCAGGTCCGGCCGGCCTTGATCGTCGCCCACAGATCGGTGTAGACCTCTTTGGGCGTACTGCCCGACTGCATCGTCCTGGGGTTCTGCCCGACCAGTTCTTCCCGGCTGTACCCGGTCTTTCGGATGCAGGTCTGGTTGACGTATTCAATGGTGCCATCGCAGTCGGTGATGACGATACTGGCCGGGCTCTGGTCAACGGCGATTTTCAGCTTGCGGGCTTCGAAATACGCACGCTCCAGTTCTTTCAGCACGCGGGCACGGCTCCAGTAGGCCAGGGCAAAGCCCATGATCACGAGCAGCGCTCCAACCAGCAGCCAGCGCTGCAGCAGGATTCGGCGTTCCCGCTGCTCAATGGCTTCGCGACTGGCCTGCGCAACCAGGCGCTCCAGTTCCTGCCGAGATATTGGCGAATCTGCCTCGGCAGCAGCCACAAGGCCGGCTGCTGCTGACGCGCGCTGCCCCGAAGACTGATCTTCGGCAAGCGCTGCAGCCCCAAACCCCAGCAAAACAGCGCACAGCCCGCCGGCAAGACAGCGGGCAAAAAACCAAACAAGACCTTTGGTCTGCACTGTGATCACAATCTCAATTTCAGTCAGTCCGTGAAGAAGACTACCGAAACCTCAGAAGAATGCAACCCAAAACAATGAAATATTCAGCACAGTTCCAGTCAGTTCTCGACACCTTCCGGGCTGGAGCGCTCAAACCATTCCAGGATCAACTCCAGGCGCTTGACCAGGTTGACCGGCGTGCCGCCGCGGGACAAACCGTGCCCCTCGCCTTCAAACATCGCCAGTTCGGTGTCCACGTTATTGTTGAGCAACGCAAAGAACCACTCTTGTCCCTGACCGATGGGGGTGATGCGATCATCCGTGCTGTGGATGATCAGGGTTGGTGTAGTGACCCGGTCGGCAAACTGCAGCGGCGAGCGGTCCCAGTACAACTCGAAGTTGTCCCATAGTGAACCGCCAAACTCGACGTTCATGCTGGCCGGCGGGAAAGACTGGGTGCCCGCCTCTGATATCCAGTTGGATACGCTGCGCTGGGTCACCGCGGCCGCAAAGCGATCGGTTCGGGTGATGATCCAGTTGGTCAGGAAACCGCCATGGCTGCCGCCGGTCACAAACAGGCGCTGCGGATCTATCCAGTCAAATCGCTCCAGGGCAGCATCGAGCAAGGCCATGTTGTCGCGGTAATCGACCCCGCCATAGTCAAGCCGCACGGCCGACTGGAAATCACGGCCATAGCCGGTCGAACCCCGATAGTTGGTGAACAACACCGCGTAGCCGGCGCCGGCCATCATCTGGAACTCATGCATCCACTGATGACCCCACATCCCGCCCGGACCACCCTTGATATTGAGGACCAGGGGCCAGCCTTGCCCTTCGGCAGATGCGGCAAAACCCAGCGGCTTGACCAGGAAACCATCGAGCTCGATGCCGTCGCTTTCGAACACGAAACGGGTCAGCGTGGTCGTATATCGATTGCTCAGCAACTTGTCATTGAACGCGCTCAGGCGTCGGTGACGATGGTCATCGCCGGCCTGCCGGGCCCAGACCTCATCGAGACGGGTTTCGCTGCTTTCTGTCCAGACCCGGTTGCCGTTGGCAGCGAAATCGATGCCCTGGACGCTGGCGCCAGCACCAACCAGTACGTGGGTTGTACCGTCTTCTTGCAGTTCCAGCACCGGTCGACTGGCACGCAAGTCAGCCCGGATCAACGGTCGCTCGTAGCCTTGCGGCCAGATCAGGCTGGTGGCACTCAAAAGCATGCCATCGTGCAGTTTCTCGACCTCGCCGGTGGCCAGATCAATCACCTGCACGGTCACCGGTGCATAACGCTCGCTTTGATGGGTAAAGGCAATGTGCCCACCGTCGGGGGAGAAAACCGGCGCCGCGACTCGGCCGGTTGGGGTCTCGAGGGTCTGGATCTTCCCGGACTCCAGTTCAAGCAGCTGCAAATCCTGGCGAAAGCCGCCGTCCAGCTCGCTGCCGCTGAAGTCGGCATGGAAGGCGACGCGAGTGCCCTGGGGCGAGGTTGCGACGCCGTAGACGTTCCATTCCGGATCGGCTGCCAGCCGCTCGAGGCGACCGCTATCGACCTCCAGGCGCCAGAGGGTCCGACGGCGCTCATCCAGATAACCGGCTGACTCGGTCTTGTAGACCTGGCGAGAAAAGACCCGCAAATCCGGTTCAGGCTGGTCTTCTTCTTCCGGCTCGGCGGTCGGGTCTTCCACGGCCGGGTCGATCGTCAGGGTCAGGAGAATCGACTGGCCATCGGCCAGCCAGGCGTGGTCGTTGATGCTGCCCTGGCGCAATTCGGTGATGGCGCGTGCCTCACCGCCGTCCACCGGCATCAAATACAGCTGGGCCTGACCCTGATCGGTTCGGACCAATGCCAGTCGCGAGCCATCCGGAGAAAAGCGCGGCATGCGATCGGAGGTACCCGAAGTGAAGGCTCGCGGCGGGCTGGAGCCATCAAAAGGCACCATCCAGATTGCCGATTCGCGCTTGCGCCGGTCTTCGCTGACCACGGCCCGCACCAGGGCCACCTGCGACCCATTGGGCGAGATGCGCGGGTCGGAGACAAACTGGAAATCGTAGTAATCCTCCGGCAAGAGAGGACGCGAGGAATCCGCCGCAGCTGCCGCGGCAACAACCAACAGCAACACGCCGGCCAATAAGCGATCGATCGAAGTCATGGTCACAATCCGGTTCGGTAATTCATCCAGTATAGGTGTGCGCCAACCGGTGGGAGCCCAGATTACTCCGTGTCTGAGTGTCCCGGCGCAGGGCGGGCTTTGGGTATGACGTAGGGCACCGTGTTGCGATAGCGCTCGAAGCGTTCTCCATAGCGAGCGGCAAAGCGACGCTCTTTCAGGCGCGGAGCGAGCAGGCAGTACATGGTGTAGCTGACCGCCAGGGCCAGCTGGTCCGGCGTCCACACCGGCACCGTCCACAGAGTGAGCGCAAAAGCCACATAGATCGGCTGGCGGATAACCCGGAACAGCCCCAGCGTGGGCATGTCGGGGAAGCGTGGCCTGATCCGGCCCAGCAGCGACATCCAGCCCAGGGCCCCGGACTGCACTTCGGCACCGGCGTCGAAACTGGCCTTGATCAGCAACAGCCAGGAAGCGGCATAGGCCGAACAGATCAACCAGAACACAGCCCCTCGGCGCGCCACCAGACGATGCCCGAAGGTGTCCACAGCAAAAACAGCGCGGCCAGCTGGATTGAGGCAATCAGCGCATAGGTTGTCGTGGCCAGCGTTTTACCGTGCCGACCGGGGATCAGTCGGGTCAGCCAGCGTCCGCCGGTGCCGGTGAGAAAAACGAGTGGGCCAGCGGAAACTGCAAGATCAGCACGGCATTGGCCAGCACCGCCCACGGCCATGGCACCTGGCCGAAGCTCTCGCTCATGCCAAAAAACATCGCGCCAATCATGGCCAGCACGGCCACCGCAAACACCGCGTGGGTGACCACGCCCATAGCCACCGCCAGCGCGATTCTGCCTGCTCCCGGTGGCGGCCGTAGCGATGCCGAAAACAGCCGGGCCAGACCAGCAATGCGAGGGTCGTTGATCATGGTGCCAGCATAGTCCGGCGCCGGTGTGCGCGCCGTGGAAGCAGCCTTTGGGCACAGGCAATTTACCGGGTCAGAGCAGCGCGGGTGCGCTCGTCGGGATAGCCGTCGGCAATGAGGCTGTTGTCGAGCTGGAACGCGCGCAGGGCTGCGCGGGTGGCCGGACCCAGAATGCCATCGGGCGGGCCCGGCTCATAGCCCAGATCGGCGAGCCTTCGCTGCAGATCGGCCATCTCCGCGGTGGCCATCGCCACATCCCGCTCAGGCAACTGCGCATACAGCGTGCCGGCCCCGGCAATGCGATCGGCCAGGTGCCCCACCGCAATGGCAAACGAGCTCGAGCGGTTCCAACCCAGCAAAACATCGAAGTTGTCGTAGACCAGGAACGCCGGACCGGCATGGCCCATTGGCAGCAGCAGGCGGGCGCTCATGTCGGCCAGGGGCAAGGCTGCTCCATCGGCCCGACGCACGCCCAGCTCGGCCCATTCGGCCAGCGGCCGCGGCTGTCCCATGCCGCTTTTTTCGAACGCGAAATCGTCCCCGAGGCTGACCTCACGCCCCCAACGCTCGCCGCGCTTCCAACCCAGGCTTTGCAACAGGTTGGCGCCGGAAGCCAGGGCATCGGCCGGACTCCGCCACAGATCAATGCGGCCATCCCCGTCGCCATCCACAGCGTGGGCGTAGAAGGTTGAAGGCATGAACTGGGTCTGCCCCATGGCGCCGGCCCAGGAACCACGCATGGCTGCCGGCTCCAGCGACTCGCGCTCGATCAGGCGCAGCGCGGTTATCAGTTCGTCCCGGAAAAACGCGCTGCGGCGCCCGTCGCAGGCCAGGGTGGCGAGCGAGTCCAGCGTCGGCATGCGACCGGTATAACCGCCGAAGTCCGACTCCATGCCCCACAAGGCAACGAGGTAGTGTCCCGGAACACCGTATTCGCGCGCCAGGCCATCGAGCAGTTCACGGTGGCGGATCAGAAGACTGCGGCCTTGTTCAACCCGCCGGCGGGAGACCCGCCCGCGCAGATAGGCCGCGAAAGTCTGCTGAAATTCCGGCTGGGCGCGATCGAGTTCGATGACCCGCGGCTGGAACTTGAGCCCGGCGAGAACCTCGTCGGCCAGCTCACCGGGAATGCCCTGCGCGCGAGCGGCCGCCGCAAACTCCTCCAGGCAGGCGTCAAACTCGCGTGGGGCCTGGTCTGCATGGACGGCCACCACGCCGACCATTGCCAAAATGAAAAGTAATCCGGATCCACCACCGGAGCCTGGAATTGGGTTCATGAACTGTTGCGCGCGCCCTGGGCCAATGTCGGGCCCTCATGCTACTGCATGTAGGCGCCAACTCGAGGCTTCTCGAACCGCGCTCGCCTTGACGGGCAAAATCCGCGACAATGAAGGCTTTCCAATTCATCGCCAGCGAGGGTGACACCATGAGCAAGACCGAACAGCAGAAGAAAAAATTCCAGACTGAGGCCGGTTTCATCGCCGCGCTGGACCAAAGCGGCGGCAGCACGCCCAAGGCGCTTGGGCTGTACGGCGTCCCCGAGACCGCCTACAGCAACGACGAAGAAATGATGGACCTTATCCACGAGATGCGGACCCGGATCATCACCAGTCCTTCGTTCAACGGCGACCGGATTCTCGCCGCCATCCTGTTCGAAAACACCATGGATCGGGAGATCGAGGGCCAGTCCACCGCAGACTACCTGTGGGAGGTCAAGAACGTCGTGCCGATCCTCAAGGTCGACAAAGGCCTGGCCGACGAAGCCAACGGCGCCCAACTGATGAAAGCCATGCCCGACCTCGACGCCCTGCTGGCAAAAGCGAAGTCCAAGGGCATCTACGGCACCAAGATGCGCTCGGTCATCAAGCAGGCCGATCCCGCGGGTATCAACGCCGTGGTCAAGCAACAGTTCGAAATCGGCCGGCAGATCGTCGCCGCCGGGCTGGTGCCGATCATCGAGCCCGAGGTGGACATTCACTGCCCGGACAAAGCAAAGGCCGAAGACCTGCTGAAAGCAGCGATCATGGCAGAGCTCGACGCACTGCCCGAGGGTGAAATGGTCATGCTCAAGCTGACCCTCCCGGAACAGGACAACCTGTATGCCGACTGCATTGCCCACCCCCGGGTGCTGAAGGTCGTGGCACTGTCGGGCGGCTACGCGCGCGACGAAGCCAACGAGCGCCTGGCGCGCCAGCACAACATGGTGGCAAGCTTCTCCCGCGCCCTCACCGAAGGGCTCTCGGCCCAGCAAAGCGACGAGGATTTCGACGCCACCCTGGACGCCTCCATCGAGAGCATCTACCAGGCATCGAAGACATAGCGGCGCGTAGGCCTCTAGAGGGCGCTTGCATTGCATGCGCCTTTTCTATCTAGTAAACTCCGCGCCGAATTTACTTATCGATTCAATTGGTTATGATGATTTCCCCCAGGAGCACACTGGGTGCGGAGACACTGTCGGCGCTGGCCGCTTCCATCCCGGCCCATGCGCAAGACAACCCCTCTTTCGAACTCGCTGACAATGGCGTGACCGTGTTGTGTGACGCTGCGGAAGTGGGTGAGTCCGGTGAAGTGAACGGCACGGTCTATACCCGGCGCAGCGCCGAAGACATCACCGCCGACAATGCCGCCACCACCTGCACCAGCGGCATCACCGACATGAACCACCTGTTCTGGTTCGAAAACGACTTCGACGAGGACATCGGCAACTGGGACGTGTCCAGCGTCACCAACATGGCCGAAATGTTTGCCGCGGCCGATGCGTTCAACCAGGATATCGGGGGATGGGATGTCTCCAATGTCGAGAGCCTGCTGGGCACGTTCGAAGAAGCCACCGCATTCAACCAGGACATCAGCGGCTGGGATGTTTCCAACGTCAACCGCATGGACGCCCCCTTCCTCAATGCCGCCTCCTTCGACCAGGACCTTGGCGCCTGGGACGTCAGCGGTGTCTTCGAAATGGAAGAAATGTTCAACGGCTCCGGGCTTTCCACGGCCAACTACGACGCGCTGTTGATCGGGTGGGCGGCACGAGATCTGCATCCCGATGTCACCCTGGGTGCCGAAGGCGTCTCCCACAGCGCCGCTGCGCGCTCCGCCCGCCAGGCACTGATCGACGAGGCCGGCTGGACCGTCAACGACGCCGGGCTGGCCGAGGAGTAGGCCGACCCGCTCGTCAGCGCGCCGTATTGAGTTGTACGGTGCCTGCGCCCTGCCCGCTTTGCCAGAGCCGCATTTGCATGCCACCTTGCTGGCGCCGAAAACGACGCTGCGGCGTCTCTATCCAATTGTTTTCGGAGCCGGTATGCTTTGGGCAGGAGAACGCTGATGCGGATATGGCTCATTGTCGGCTATCTGGTTGTGATCGCCCTGGTTGGTGCAGCACTTCCAGACTCGCAAGGCCCGCTGTGGCCGGCGGCGTTCTTTCTGGCGCTGGCTCTGCCTGCCGGTGTGTTCGGCACCTACCTGGCAACCCTGCGCCGCGCTCACTGGCTGACGATGTGGTCCGCCGACTCGTTGGTGGTGCGCTTGCTGTCCGGTGCCTGGCTGCGTCTGGCCATCGGGTTGGTCCTGGCGTTTGTCACCGCCGCGCTGCTGTGCGTCCGGCTGTCGGTTGCCGGATGGCTGGATCTGACCCTGGTTACCGCCTGCGTTGTTGTCGTTGTGTCGTTGCGCGCCCTGTTCGGGGCCGGCCTGTCGAAGCAGTTCAACCCGGTGTATCGACACGGGCAGTCGCTGCTGGTGATCGCGCTTGCCACTGCGCTGCTGATGAGCCTGGTCGATCCGGTGGTTCGGTTCGCTGCCGGCGCGTTTCCCATTGAGCCGAAACTTGGCGAGACAATTGCTGCCTTGCGCGAACGAGGCGACTGGCTGGGAACCAGCGCCCTGGTCGGCCTGGCGTTGGACTGGGGCAGCCTGTGGTCGGGGCTGGAGCAGTATGCGCTGGGCCGACTAATCGACCATCCAGGCTGGATGAGCTGGCTTGTCGTGCCTCTTTCCGGCCTGCTTCGCTTTCCGCTGTATCTGGCCGTTTGTTTTTCTGTTGCCGCGTTCGCCCTGCCCGGCCGGGAATACTCGCGCATGCTCCAGCCCAGCCTTTCGAAGGAAAATATGGCCCCGCTGACGTCAAAGAAAATTGCCCTGACCAGCGCCACGGCAACCATCGGGGGGTTTTTCATTTACCTGCCCCTCGTGGGTGTCCTGGAGACCTCGCTCGAGGGGCGTCCTGACCGCTCGCCACCCGAAGCCAGCCTGGTCCAGATGGTGGAGAAGGTTGGTGATCAGTACCACTCGGTCGGGACCATTGATGCAATCAGCCAACTGGCAGCAACCCTGCTGGCCGACCAGCACGAGGTTCTTGGACCGGTTGACGCGGCGCTAAGCGCGGGGTTTTCCGGCATGCGGGCGAATGTGGACCACTACCTGGACTGGTACTACAGCCTGCCCGGTGAGTGGACGCGGCTTGCCAGGCTGTTGACGGGCGACTTTGAAGCCTTCCTGGCCGAACGACTTGCGGCATCACTGAGCGCCGGAGAGCCTTTTGCGCCGTTCGAGCGCGAGTTCGCCTCGGCCCTGGACCAGCGCGCCGCGGACGTGGCGCAGTTTCGCGAGCAGGCCCAGGCTCTTCTGCAAGCCCGGCGCGTGGAGGTTCGTGACGAGGAAGCGGTGAGCGTCGTGGGCAGCGCTGAAACAGAGAGGCTTCTGAGCGTGCCGGTTCATCAAGGCCTGACCAGCATAGAACAGCGGCTGGGCGTAACCGCCGCCACCACCGGCATCTCCGGTGTTGTGGCTGCAGCGGCAACCCGCCAGGTACTGCTGCGGGCCGCATCCCGCGGGACACTCAGAACCGCTGCCAACGCCATCTTCCGGCTGACCACCGTGCGGGCAGGTTCGGCCGGCAGCGGCGGGGCCTTGGGCGGAGTGATTGGCGGCACCCTCGGTTCAGTGATGCCGGGCATTGGCACCGCGGTGGGTGCGGTTGTTGGCGGTGCCATCGGTGGCTTGCTCGTCGGCGTCGGCGCCGAATACCTGATCCTGAAACTCGAAGAATTCTGGTCCCGGGAAGCCCACCGAGCAGAGCTGCTGGCCGCGATCGACGAGGCCGAGGCGAACCTTCGACGCGAATTCGGGCTGGAGTAAGGGCCGGGGCCATCGGGGAGACCACGGTGCAGACTCTGACGTTGCCAGAGCAGGCAGAAGGTGCCGCTGGAGAGATTCGAACTCCCGACCCACGCATTACCAAGGCGGGGTGAGGCAAATAAGCTCAATTTTCACTTTTTGTCTGGAATCGCCATAGAATGCCGTATAAAGCCCTGTATTTACAGTACTCCGATATCTATATGGTGTCTGGTTTTCGTGGCAATCGGCCGTTCTCGCCGCCAAAACCTGAGGAAGTCCTAGCGTCAGCCCTTCTATTATGTCTGTAATCTGAATAGTAAGCCAGACCACCAAATCTGAGCCGAAAATTTTCTCTCCCGGGTCAAAATCAGCCAGCGGGCATGGTGAATCGCTCATCAACCAGCGACTGCTGATCGCACGGACGGATCTCGCGCCCCCCCCGATCCGGGCAAGCCCACGCAACCTCATCTCGAGGGCTAGGCCTGAATAGAGCGGCTGAGCAGGTCGCGTTGGGCCGCGTGCTTTTCGGGATTTTCCCAGAGTAGGCGCTGGAGGTTTTGGCTCTTCCAGCGAATCG
This sequence comes from Gammaproteobacteria bacterium, assembly GCA_003565625.1. Lineage (GTDB taxonomy): Bacteria > Pseudomonadota > Gammaproteobacteria > Xanthomonadales > Wenzhouxiangellaceae > Wenzhouxiangella. The sequence goes on along the minus strand of PXBD01000013.1, from coordinate 1,910 downwards.
CGGGCAAGGCGGCAGCCTGCGGCAGATTCAGCAGCTCAAATGCCGATTTGGCATCGTGGACCGAAAGAAGAAACCGCGCGGCAGATTCATCCATTCGGCCATGGATCTCTCGGAGCAGCCGCGTCCGCGCACGGTGTAGATCCTCCAGCTCCACCGGCGATCGCGTCATGCCGACGAATTCGCGAGCGTAAACCTGCTCCATGTCTTTCAGATTTGGAGCCAGCAACTCGTGCAGTGGACGGCTCGACGAGGCCGCGTAGACAAGGAATGTCCGAAACAGCGCCTCGGTGAGCCCCTCAGTCTCGAATAACAGCTTAATGTCGTACAAGTCCCGCGGATGCTGGCGGTCCAGAGCAGCCACCATCTTGCCGGCGAACAGATCCTCGAAGGAAACCGCTTGAACTTCCACAAATCCAAACTGGGCCTGGACCGCCTCGGAGGCCTCCAGCCGGCTTGGCTCATGGACGACGCCGCGGGCGACTGGAGAAGTCTCCACCTTGACCACCGAACCGCCCTGCTGAATCAGCAAACGCGTTTCGACCCCGGTTTGGGGCGAAGGCCGCTGCACAGCCACACCCGGAATCTGGCGCTTTACCTCGCCAGCAATCCGCTCAAAGACCTCGTCAATCTCCCCAAGGCTTGAGGCTCGATCCTTGATCGGCAGATAGGTCAGATCAATATCGACGGACAGCCTGGGGAGGTCGCGCAGAAAGAGATTGATCGCGGTTCCGCCTTTCAGGGCAAACACCGGCTCCCGCGCAATGATCGGAAGGATCCGAACCAGCAGGGCCACCTGCCGCACATAGGCTTCACCCACCATGTCCATTCTCTGGGCTGGGTTTGGCGAAGGCTTCCGGGACCATGATCCGGTAGCGGGGGTGGATCCGGCCACCCTTGACGAAGACGCGGTCACCGCGGCCCAGGTCAACCGCATCGGAACTGAGCTGGCGCCGCCAGGCATGTCCATGACGGTCGGCAAATACAAAAAACAGGCGCCTCACCTTGATCTTCCTGCAGTCGTGGAGCAGCTGAGCCAGCAGCTTTGGCCGCAGGGTGCCAAGCGACTCGAAGACCTGGTCTAGATGCTCGAAGCTTTCCTGCTCCGGCAGTTCATCCAGTGCTTCCAGGATGGCCCGCTCCAGCCCGGAAATCCGCAGCCGCCAGCCCCAGGCGGGACCAGTGGAAAACTCATCTGCCACCAGGCCAAGCTGCGAATCTGAGAACAAGGAAGACTTTCGGGTTTCGATGACAGCATCAACCGGGATTTTGGATAACCACCCCGGCATTTTCTCCCCGTAGAGCAGGACGGTCTCCTGTCTCCCGGTGGCGACGAAATGCCCGAACCCCTGCAGACGCAGCGACGTCATCCCTCCGACATGGAGCCGGTAACCCATGATGTGCTGCATGGAGAGAACGCAGGTCTGCCAATCCAATCGGTCCGACTCGCTGCCGGACGGAACCGGTCGGCGGTAAAGGCCGTGAGCAAGGTGTTCCAGCCAGCCGCTCTGGGCATAGGCATGAGCGGACCGCCGCCCAATGCCTTGTGCCCGCAGCCATCCTGAGTCCACGATATAGGCGGGTGGCACGGCCTCCAGGAGATGCTGTATTTTTCGTCTTCGATGTCGACTCACGATGGACATGTTAGCATTTATCTACAGAACCTGGCGAATATTCTGTAGCTAACCGGGTTATAATCTACCCAAAATAGACAATATGACTATTTTCCACAGTAACAGGAGAGAATCGGTGGGAATGCGCTTGCGACCTACGAAGAGACCATTCTTGATCTCGGCCTAGTATAACGATTCATCAAAACGTTTACTAAGGAGCAAGCTCAAGATCACACTTCTTCCAGCGCATGATCACTGGAGCCGCATTCATTTCGTCTATGCCCTGAAGAATTCGCTGCT